>NZ_MAGP01000154.1 GCF_002926165.1 Micromonospora chalcea
GGGGCGGGGTCAGGGTGGGGTCAGGCGGAAGCCGACGCCTCGGACGGCGTGGATGGTGGCGGGGACGTTGAGGCGGGCGAGCTTGCGCCGGATGCGGCGTACCACCGAGTGCATGTCCGAGCCCCGCCCCAGGTGGTCGTTGCCCCAGACCGCGCGGTGCAGCCGGGCGTACGTCCACACCTGACCGGGCGTGCCGGCCAGGCAGACCAGCAGGTCGTGCTCCAGCGGCGTCAAGCCGACCTCGCGCTCCCGCCAGCGCAGCACCCGCCGGTCGGAGTCGACACCCAGCTCCAGCCCGGACGACGGGACGGAGGACGCGCCGGACGACGGAGCGGGCGGCTCACCGGCGGGTTGCGGCCGGGACGGCGGCGGGCCGGACGGACGACGGACCAGGTCGAGGAAGCGGCGGGCCTGGTGGACGCTGGAGACGATCAGGAACGCCTCGGTGCCGCCGAGCAGCTGGGCGAGCTGCCGTCGCTCGGCCGACGAGGACGCGACGCCGATGACCAAGGACGGCATCCCTGTCATCCGTTCCCACCTTTCCGGCAGGTTGAACCGCAACGCCGGGCGGTCGCCAGGCACGACGATGCGGGGCACCTGGCTTGCGGAGTTCGACCCGAGGGGTGCGGGGAGCTGCGGTTTCGTGAGGCTTCGGGGTGAACTACCGGGATCATATAGCCGAGCACCGATGATTGGTATAGCAGTTAACGTCGATGTAACTGCACGCGGTTCGGCACGCGCGTACCGATGAGAGCCGGGACGTACGCCGGTCCAATGCGTGTGATCACGCACATGCTCTCCCTGGCCGGCGGGACGCCGACCCGCGCGGACATCGCCGCCCGCTGCGCCGAACTGGCCGAGGCGCTGCGCGGCCGAGACCGGGGCGTGGTGGTGTGCGACGTGTCCGCGGTCGCCGCGCCCGACCTGGTCACGGTCGAGGTGCTGGCGCGGCTGCGCCTGACCGCGCGCCGCTTCGGCTGGGGGCTGGAGGTACGCGGGGCGGGTGACGACCTACGCGAGCTGGCCGGCCTGCTCGGGCTGGCCGGCGCCCTCCTCCAGCCGGTCGGGCAGCCCGAACAGCGGGAACAGGCGGTCGACGTCGAGGAAGTTGTTGAGCGACGTGATCCGGCCGCCGGAGACGCCGATGACGATCAGCGCCCACGGCACATGTCCTGAGCCGTCGGGGTCACGCCGGTAGTGCCCGAACGCGGGCATTCCGTTGGCGGCCGTCGGCACCAGCCGGGACCCGCGGCAGCCGCTGCCGGTGCCGGCCATCCAGTCCGCGATGTGCGCGGGGCCGCGCAGCCACAGCGGCAGCGGCGGCATCGACAGCGTCGCGTCCTCGTGCAGCAGCGCGGTCAGCGCCGTCAGGTCGTACGCCTCGAACGCGCGCACGTAGCGGGCGAGCAGCGCCTGCTGCTCCTCGTCGAGCGGACGGCGCGCGTCGGCCTCGGTGTCGGCCGAGGCGGTCGTGGCCCGCGCCCGCTGCAGCGCGCTGTTGACGCTCGCCACCGACGTGTCCAGCAGATCGGCGACCTCCTGGGCGGACCAGGCGAGCACCTCGCGCAGGATCAGCACGGCCCGCTGCTTCGGCGGCAGGTGCTGCAACGCCGCGACGAACGCCAGCCGCACCGACTCGCGGCCGGCGACCACCTCGGCCGGGTCGGCGACCTCGGGCAGCACCCGGTCGTCGGGCGCCGGGCCGACCCAGATCTGCTCCGGGCGCGGCTCGCCGGGATGGGTGGCCGTGCCGACGCCCGCCGGGCCGAGGTCCATCGGCCGGACCCGGCGCTGCGCGCTGGTGGCCATGCTGAGGCAGACGTTCGTGGCGATCCGGTAGAGCCAGGTCCGCAGCGCGGACCGCCCCTCGAACTTGTCGAAGTTGCGCCAGGCCCGGACGAAGGTGTCCTGCACCGCGTCCTCGGCTTCGAAGGCCGAACCCAGCATCCGGTAGCAGTAGCCGGTCAGCTCCGACCGGTACGCCTCTAGTTGCGCCTCGACGGGAACGCTCGCCACCTCGCTCACCCGGCTGAAACTAGCCCACATGCTGCATGAACGCGAGTACCCCGGGCGCGCGGCGATGAGTACGCCCCGTCCGCCCGGTCCACCGGTGGTCAGGTCAGCACACCCGAGGAGCACCGATGACCACCACGCAGCGCGACGAGACCCACGCCCCCGGGCGGTACGCCGACGTCAACGGCGTACGCCTCTACCACGAGACACACGGCAGCGGACGGCCGATGATCCTGCTGCACGGCGGCCTCACCTCGGGCGAGATGTTCGCGCCGATCCTGCCCGTGCTCACCGCGAAACACCAGGTCGTCGTGGTGGACCTGCAGGGGCACGGCCGCACCGCCGACGTGGACCGGCCGCTCGACATGGCGTTGATGGCCGACGACGTCGCCGCGCTGATCGACCACCTCGGGCTGGACCGGCCGGACGTGGTCGGCTTCTCCCTCGGCGGCGGCGTCGCCCTGCACGTCGGTTTCCGGCACCCGGAGAAGATCGGCCGGCTGGTCGCCGCGTCCGCGCACATCCGCCGCGACGCCGTCTACCCGGACATGCTGGCGCAGCAGGGTCAGGTCAACGCCGCGGCGGCCGCGTACCTGAAGGACACCCCGATGTACGAGCTGTACCAGCGGGTCGCGCCGCGTCCGGAGGACTTCCCCCGGCTGCTCGACAAGATCGGCGAGGCGATGCGGAAGGACTTCGACCTCGCCGACCAGGTGCGTGCCCTGCGGGTGCCGACGCTCGTGGTCGCCGCCGACGCCGACATGGCCCCGCCGAGCCACTTCGTGGAGGTGTTCGAGCTGCTCGACGGCGGCCGGCGCGACGGCGGCTGGACCGGCGAGGGCCGTCCGGCGGGCGGGCACGCGCTGGCGATCCTGCCCGGCCTGACCCACTACGACATCGACCAGTCGCCGCTGTTCGCCGCGGTCACCCTGGACTTCCTCGACCGGGGCCGCTGACCCGCGCGCGTGTGCCGCGTCCCGTACCGGGGTACCGCTTCCGGAGGAACACCGGTGAGGAGGACGAGATGACCGACCCCAGGTACGCACCGATCGGGCTGGCCACCGCCGGGCAACTGGTCCCCGACGACGGACAGACCGGCGGCGGTGAGGTCGTCGGCGCCGACGACGCGGCTGCCGACGCCGCCCGGGCCGGCGCCGACGTGGACCTGTCCGGGGCCGACCGGGACAGCGACGGCACCCCGGTGGGCGCCGCCGACGCCGAGGCCGACCGGCGGCGCGCCGCCGGCGAGTGACGCTCTCCGCCCCGCCGCCCGCACGAGGTGGCGGGGCGGAGCCGTCCCTCACCGGTCGACCGGCAGTTCGACGTCGGGCAGGTGCCCGAGCGCCCGGATCGCGGTGACGGCGGCGTACCCGTCGGCCAGCCAGGCGATGTCGGTGCCGGGGACCGCGCGGACCGCGTTCTCCTCCACCGCCGTACGCACGAACCCCTCGCCCCGCTCGGCGACGGACACCTGCACCTGACCGAACGGCGCGAGTGTCGCCTGCCGCAGCCCGGCCACCTGATCGGCCGGCAGGTCGGGCACGTTGAGGTTGAGCACCGTGCCCGGGTCCGCCTCGGCCAGCCAGGGCAGCAGCGTCGCGGTCAGCTCGGCGGCGGTCGCCCAGTGGCGGGACTCGTCGTCCACGCTGTCCAGCACCGCTATCGCCGCGCCGCCGCTGCCCGCGCTCGCCGCCGCCGGGGTGAGCACGTCGAGCGACACGGCGAGCGCACGGATGCCGTTGTTGCCCGCGGTCAGCGCCGCGCCGACGGTGCCGGAGTGCAGGACCGCGTGGCCGGCGTTGGCGCCCCGGTTGATGCCGGACAGCAGCAGGTCCGGCACCGGCCCGAACACGCCGAGCCCGGCCAGCACCGCGATGTACGCGGGTGAGGCCGCCACCGCGTACGCGGGCACGTCGGGCAGGCCGTCCAGCTCGGTCTCGCCGAACACCAGCCGCCCGTCCTCGGTCACCGCGGACAGCGCCGCGCTCATCCCGCTCGCCTCGTGCCGCGGCGCGGCGACCACCACGTCCAACCCACGTTCGTACGCGGCCCGGGCCAGCGCGCGGATGCCGGGGGCGTGCACGCCGTCGTCGTTCGTCACCAGCACCCGGGGCGGCCGGTCAGCCGTCATCGTCGCCACCGTCCAGCGGGGTCAGCCGCACCCGGCCGGCCAGTTCCCGTACCGCCTCGGCCCGGCCGGTGCCCAGCCCGTGCCGGGTCACGTTCAGCGCCCCCGCGGCGGCCCCGACGTGCAGCGCCTCCCGCATGTCGCCGCCCCGGGCCAGCACCGCCGCCACCCCGGCGGTCATCGAGTCACCGGCGCCCCGGTGGTCGGCCAGCTCCAGCGGCGGGGCGTGCACCAGCAGCGCCTCGCCGTCCTCCGGCAGCGCCAGCGCGGGCTCCCCGGCCCGGCTGATCAGCACCGTCCGCGCGCCCCGATCCTGGCAGCGCCGGCCGGCGTCGCGCAGCGCCTCCACGCTGTCGTCCTTGGCCAGGCCGTCGTCGAGCAGTTCCTCGTGGCTGACCTTCAGCACGCTCACCCCGCCGTCGAGCACCGCCTCCAGGTACGGCCCGGACAGGTCGGCCACCACGATTCCGCCGTTTGCGCTCAGGTCGGCGGCGAGCCGCCGGTAGATGTCCGGGTCCACCACACCCGGGTCGGCCGGTCCGCTGAGCACGCTCACCGGGGCACGCAGCCCTTCGGTGAGCGTCACCGTGTACAGCTCGTCGATGTCGTGCCGCACCATCGGCACGCCCGGGTTCTCGGCGATCTCGGTCCGCTCGCCGTCCCGCCGGTCGTGCACGTACCAGCCGGTGCCGGACTCGCGCCGCACCATCCGTACCGTGACGTCCTCGTCGTCGAGCAGCTTGCGGACCGCGTCGCCGACCTCGCCGCCGAGGCCCACGCACATGGTCACCGGCACGCCGAGCGCGGCGATCATCCGGCTCTGCCACACGCCCTGCCCGCCCGGGTGCAGATGCAGCTCGGTCGCTTCGCCCTGCTGCTCGATCGTCACCGTCAACAGCGGGGCCGGGGCGAACACCATCACCTTCTGGTCCATCCGCCAGTGTTGCCCGCTGACCGGCCCCGGTAATCCCCCAGGTCAGCGCGGGCGCGCGACGGCGCGGCGACGCCGCAGGTACGGCAGCGCGAACAGGTAGAGGCCGCTGATCAGGAGCAGGGCGAGCGGCAGCAGCGGCACGTAGGAGACCCACACGATCGGGTCCTTCTGCGCCAGCGCCACGAAGGTGATCACGACGGTCACGGTGAAGGCGACGGAGAGCCAGCGGTGCAGTTGGCGGATGCGCGTATCCATTGATGCCTACCTCCCGGCGGTGGCCTCCCCGGCGGGGAGGCCCGTGCCGGAAACGCTAGGTCGGGGCGCCCGCCCAGGGCTTCTCGATTCCTGACCGGTCCGCGCCGCCGCGCGCACAGGACCCTTTGCCCGGCCGCCCTACCCTGCCGACAAGAGCAGCCGAGCCACGGGGGGCAGGCATGCAGATCATCGAACACAGCGTCATCGGCACCCGCTCCGCCGTGCTCCGGCTACGCCGGCCCGGAAGCCGGTTGGAGTTCCTGGTGTTCCCGATGCTCCACGTGGCGAGCCCGGGGTTCTACGCAGCGGTCACGAAGCGGCTCCGCGAATGCGACCTGCTCGTCGTCGAGGGCGTCAGCGGCCGGTCGGTGGTCGGCTCGGCGTTGACACTCACCTACCGGGCCATGCCGGCCAACCGGCGCTCCGGCCTGGTGACGGACCCCATCCCGTACGCGTCCCTCGGCGTCGAGGTGCTCAACCCGGACGTGTCGGCGGCGGAGTTCGCCGAGGGCTGGCGGGCGATGCCGCTGCGGTACCGCCTCCAGATGTGGCTGGTGATCCCGTTCGTGACGGTGATGCAGTTCTTCGGCGGCACCCGGCGTCTGCTCTCACCGGAGATCGAGGTGAACGACCTGCCGTCGCCCACCGACGAGCGGTACGCCGACCACGAGTTCACCGAGCACGCCGAGCGCGCGTTCGGCGGCGAACGCGACGAGCGGCTGCTCGCCGCGTTGTCCGAGCTGATCCGTACCCGGTCCTCCGAGCGCATCGACGTGGCGATCGTGTACGGCGCCGGGCACGTGCCGGCGATCGTGCGCGGGCTCTTCGAGCTGCACGGATACCGGCCTCGCGCAGCCGAATGGCTCACCGTTCTGGAGCGGTGAGCCGGACGCTCAATCGGCGGCCAGCTCCGGCCGGTGCTCCTTGATCCACTCCTGGACGTCCGACTTCAGCCAGACCTTGCCCTGCACGAGGTCGGCCACCGGCTCCGGGAAGTTGCGGTTACTGGTGATCACGTAGACCCGCTGCTTGCTGATGCCGCCCAACATCACGCGAATCTCGGCTGCGCCCACCAGCTCCATACGCCGGACGCTAGACAGTTGACCTGGCTCCTTGACTCGGGTCAACGCCTCGGTCACCGTATGGGGTATGCCGACATCCTCGCCGCCGGGCCGCCCGCCCAGAACGATCCGGCCGCACGTGGCGATCCGGCCGCTGTGGCTCTGCCGGGTCTGCGCCGGCCCGTGGCCGTGCCAGCCAGCGCGCCTGTTGTTGCTGCTGGAATACCGGCGGGACCGGGTGGCGCTGTCGATCTACATGGCGACATGCCTGTTCGACGCCGCCGCCGACCTGCTGAGACTCAACCCCGATCCGGGCCCACGTCCCGACGAACTGTTCCACCGGTTCGTCGCGTGGACGAGACACACCTGAGCGGACAGGTCACTCTCGTCCCGCCGGGCCCGCTGACCAGTCGTCCACCCGCATCCGCGACGGCGACCTCGCTGTCTCAGAGCGCCGCACGAACCCGGCGACGGCGAGCGCGCTCATCGTGGTGGCCACGGCAGCGGCCAGCACCAGGAGGGTGGTCTCCACCTGCACCGTACGCATGTACTCGCCGCCGTTCGCGGTGGCCGACGCGTAGCGCACGGCCGCG
This sequence comes from Micromonospora chalcea, assembly GCF_002926165.1. Lineage (GTDB taxonomy): Bacteria > Actinomycetota > Actinomycetes > Mycobacteriales > Micromonosporaceae > Micromonospora > Micromonospora chalcea. The sequence continues at coordinate 6,985 of NZ_MAGP01000154.1, forward strand.
AGCGGGTTGAGCAGCACCGCGGCGATGCCGGCGGTCCAGGCCGCCCTCGGTAGCCGCTCGTCGCCGGGACTGACGGTCCGCCGGGCGGCCCAGCAGCCGAGGGCCGCGAACGTGACGAGCAGCGTGACCGGCAGCAGCCAGAGCACGGCGGGCAGCAGGTCGCGGAGGGGCACCACGGCGTCGAGCAGCTCCACCGGGAAACTGGCGCCGTCGTGGGTCACCACGCCGATCCGGTGGCGGTAGGCCGCGAGCGCGACCAGCGTGCAGCCGATGTGGACGGCGATCAGGGCGACGAGGGCGGACAGTGCGGCGCGGCGGGCGGACACCGGGCCGAGGCTACCGCCCGCGCGCTCCGGCGGGGGGCCGCCCGCACCGCGCGGTCAGACACTCAGGGCGAGATCGGCGACCTCGGCCCCGGAGCCCCAGGACAGCGTCACCCCGGCGCCGCCGTGGCCGTACGCGTGCACCAGCCGCCCGTCCGCCGGGTCCACCTCGACCCGGGGGCCGCCGTGCCGGGCCGGCCGCAGCCCGATCCGCTCCCCCAGCACCGGCGCGTCCGCGAGTTGCGGCACCAGCGCCACGCACCGGCGGCGGATCGCCGCCGCCTCCTCCGGGTCGGGGCGGGTGTGCCACACCCCCGCCTCGTAGGTGCCGCCGAGCACCACGTCGTGGCGGCGCGGATGCACGTACGTGATGCCGGCCGGGTCGCCCTCGTCGCGAACCGAGACGGTCAGGCCGGGGTTCGCCACCAGCAGGACGTGCCCGCGCGCCGGGTACACGGCCGGGTCGGCGGCGAGCCTCCCGGCGGCCAGACCGGTCGCGTTGACCACGACCGGCGCGACCTCGTACGCCTCGGCGAGCGTGCCCAGCGCACGGCGGACGACCCGGCCGCCGCCCGACTCCAGGCGCTCCCGCAGCCAGGTGAGGTACGGGGTCATCTCCACCGACGGGGCGGTGAACCGCAGCAGCGCGGTGTACGGCGGCTCCGCCGGCTCGACCACCAGGTCGCCGCAGGCGTCGGCCCACCAGGGCGGCCCGGCGTAGGGGTGGTGGCGCAGCCACATCCGGGTGGGCCGGTCGACCACCCCCGGCACGCCGTCGGCCGCCTGGCGGCGCAGCTCGGCGTGGGTGTCCCGGGCCCAGCGCAGCACCCGTGGGTCCTCGTCGGTGTGGCTCGGGTACCAGACGGCGGCGGCCACGGTGGACACCGTGTCGGCCGGGTCGTGGGCGGTCAGCGCGCCGACCGCGGCGCCCCGCCGCTGGAGCGTGAGCGCTGTCGTCATCCCGATGACCCCGCCGCCGACCACCACCACGTCCGCCTCGGTCATGTTCCGCTCCCGTCGCCCGTACCCGTGTTCCTGCCGATGGTGGCCGCCCGGACGCCCGGTGTCCAAGACGGATCGTGCGTCGCACGGGACAAATCGCTTTGTCCGTCTCGGTTACGCTCGTGGCGTTTGGCCTTGGGGAGGTCTCATGAGTGCGGATCCTTCGATGAGCGGCGATTTCACCCGCATGCTCGACGCGACGATGGCGGCACTTCGGACGGTGGGTCCGCCGCCGGCGGACGAGCCGGAGACACCGGCGGTCGGCGAGGCCGCCGACGGGCAGGTCCGCGCCGAGATGGGACGCGACGGCAAGCTCCACGCGCTGCACGTCGAGCCGCGGCTGATGCGGCTCGGCTCCGAGGAGCTGACCGCGCACATCGTCAGCGCGGTGAACGCGGCCGCCGACGGGCTGCGTACCGGCGAGAATCCGCAGGTCGCGGACATGTCGCAGTTGCGGGAGCAGTTGCAGGAGGTACGGGACACCGCCGTTCCCCGGCTCGGGTCGTTCCTCGATGCGCTGACCGAGGCGCAGGAGCGGATGGCACGCGGCGGGCAGCGATGAGCGGCGGCGGCTTCGAGGTGCACCCGCCGCTGATCCGGGCCGCCGGGCGGGGCGTCACCGACGCGGCCAAGCGGTTCACCGGCGAGCTGGAGGCGTTCGAGGCACGGATGCAGGGCTACGGCGAGCCGTGGGGCGCCGACGACATCGGGTCGCTCATCGGCATCGCCTACACCGAGGTGGCGAACTACATCTTCGACTGTGTCGGCATGGCCGCCGACGAGTTCACCGCAGCCGGCGCCGACATCGCCGGGATGGCCGACTCGTACGAGCGGGTCGACGAGGACGGCGCGGGCGCCATGCGTTCGCTGGCCGGCGGGCTGGGCTGAGCCGTGGGACTGCAACTACCGGGTGAGCTGGTCACCGCGCTCGGCTGGATCGGCTACACCTGGCCGGCCGCCGACGAGGAGAAGCTCTTCGAGATGGGCCAGGCGTGGCTGGAGTTCGGCGGCCGGATCGGGGCGGCGGCCGGCGCGGCGGACGCGGCTGCCGCGCAGGTGTGGACGCAGAACGTCGGTCCGGCGATCGCGGCATTCCAGAAGTGGTGGGGCGGCGAGCAGAACGGGCCGGTCGTGCTGCACGACAGCATGCCCGCGGCGATGCTGCTCGGCGCCGGGCTGATCATCTGCGCGGCGATCGTCCTGGCGCTGAAGATCGCGGTGATCGTGCAGCTCGCCATCCTCGCGTTCGAGGTCGCCCAGGCGATCGCCGGCGGCGTGGTCACGTTCGGCGCCTCGCTGGCCGAGATCCCGATCTTCCAGATCATCACCCGGGAGATCGTCGGCGCGCTCATCGACCAGGTCATCGGAAGACTGCTCGATGCCTAGCCCGAGGCGCGGCCGGGGCGCCGCCGCGAAACCGGCGGCCGGCAAGATCGTCCGCAAGGCGGTCGAGAAGCTGGAGAAGCCGATCGTCCGGGTCACCGGGCCCAACCGGAGCCTGCCGACGAAGGTGGTCCGGGTGCAGCGCCGGGACTTCCACGCCACCGCCCAGTTCCGGCGCAAGATGGCCGCGCTGAAGAAGCTCAGCGACGACGGCAAGCTCTACAAGGCCACCAACCCGGTGGCCCGCGACAAGAACCTCACCGACGGGTACAAGGACCGGATCCGCCAGAAGATCTGGGACAAGTACTGGCCGCACGACAAGGACCTCGCCAACCGGCTCAGTCAACGGCTCAGCGACTACCACCCCGACCACGTGTGGGAACTGCAGCTCGGCGGGCCGGACACCGTCGACAACCTCAAGCTGCTGCATGGTAGAACCAACACGGACATCGGCTCCCAGATCTGGGGGCAGATCCAGAATCTGCCGGACGGAACCCCGATCCGAATAGAGGTAGTGGATTGACTTCCGATCTCGCGCAGCTTCTCGCCGAACTCCGCGCCGACCTGGCCGCGGACGAGCCGGCCAGTCTCGCGTACGGGCAGATCGGCGACCCGGCCGACGAGGGCGACGTGCCGGCGGAGCTGCCGGACGGCGTCCGCGAGTTCCTGCTCGTGGCCGACGGGCTGCGGGCCGGCGCGTTCGAGCTGGCCTCGACCGGCCGGCTGCCCGATGTCCAGTACTTCCTCGACTACGCGCCCGACTTCTCCCCCATCCCGCAGGACAAGGGCGGCTGGCTCGTCGTCGGCACACGCAGCGACGAGCCGATCTTCCTGGAGCGCGCCACCGGGGCGGTCTGGTACTTCCCGCCGACCGGCACCGAGTGGTTCATGGGCGACAGTTTCGAGGAACTGGCGCCCGACCTCGACTCGTTCGTGCACTACTACGTGCTCGGCCCCGGCTACGCCGAGCTGGTCACCGACGACGACGGGTGGTACGCGTTCCTCGACCGGCAGGGCCTGCTCGACGAGGCCGAAGCCGAGGACGAGGACGAGGCGCAGCCGTGACAGTCACCCGCGAGCAGCTCACCGCGCTGTGGGGTGAGCGGGGCGTCATCTACTTCCCCGACCAGCGTTTCGACGCGATCCTCGGGCCGCTCGGGCCGGAGGTGTTCCCGCCCGACGGCGCGCTTCCGGTCGAGGTGCCGATCCTGTTCACAGTGGACGTCTCGGTCCCCGACGTCGAGCTGTTCTCCACGCTGTCGATCGAGCTGGGCGACCAGGGCCCCCGCCCGTACGTCGTGCTGGGCGCCTCGCCGGAGGACCCGGCGCTGCTGTTCTGCCTGGACGCGGGCACCGGCGCGGTGATCCTGCTGGACCTGGAGACACCGAACCTGGAGACGGTGAACAGCACGTTCGCCGCGTTCGTGGAGTTCCTCTACCGGCTCGGGCAGCTCATCGCCACCGACCCCGGCGGGCGGGAGCGGGCCGCGCGGGCGGCGGCGATCCGCGACGACCTGCGTCCGGTCGACCCGGTCGCGTTCGCCGAGCCGGAGTCGTGGTGGAACATGGCCTTCGACGAGCTGGAGTCGACCGCCTGAGGTCAACCGGCCGCCGGTGCGGCCCGGTCCGCGCCGGTCAGCCCGGCGACGAGCAGCAGGTACGCGGCCAACTCCACCGCCACCGTCAACGCCGCCACCGGTTGCGGCATCGCCAAGGTGGGCGGGATGGCGTACCAGGCGAACAGGGCGGTGCCGTCAGCCGAGACCGGCAGGTGCACGGCCTCGATGCCCGCGTCGAGCAGCGGCAACGCGAGCACCGCCAGCAGTGCCGCGCCGGTCGCGGCGAGCCGTCGGCCCCGCCCGGCCAGCAGCACGGCGAGCGCCAGCGCGGCGAGTGCGAGCGCCAGCGGCGGCACCACCGCGAGGACGAGCGCGGGCACGACGTCGGCCTGGTCGTACCCCGAACCGTCCACCCGGGTCAGCGTGGTCTCGGTGCGGATCTCCAGGCCCGGGGTGACGGCGGCGACGGCGACGCCGATGTCGGTGACCCGGACTGCCGCGTACCCGACGACGGGTGCGGCGGCGACCGCGGCGGCGATCAGGTGCCGGCGCCGTCCATGGCCCCGGCACGCGACCAGCAGCACCGCCACCGCGACAAGCGCCGCCCAGCTCCCGGCGAGCGCCGCGTCGAAGCCGGCCGTCCGGTCGACGGCGCTGTCGCCGCTGCCGTACACCGTCCAGCCGAAGTCCCCGGCGCCCGGCCCGGCCGGCATGGTGCGGACCGCGTCCACGATCAGCGGTGCGAGCGCCGCCGGCACCGCCCAGCGCGGGGCGGGCAGTCCGGCGGCGACGGCGTACGCCCGCTCGGCCGCCAGGCTCAGCACCTCCGCGCCGCGCCAGAGCGGTGCGGCCACCAGGACGCCGACGACGTGGGCGACGGCGGCCACGGCCGCAGGGATCAGCAGCAGCGGAGCACGACGCACCGGCGGATCCTTTCACGGCACACCGGGCCGCCGCCGCCCCGTGATCGTCAGCTGCCGGCCGGCACCTGGTCCTTGATGTCGTCGTACCCGGCCGCGCCCGGCGCCGACGCCGGGGTGTAGATCACCCGGATCACGCCGGTCGGGTACGCCTCCGTCGCGGCCACCCGCAGGTGGTACGGCGCGTCGCCCTCGTCGAACAGCCGGCGGCCCTTGCGGGCGGCGACCGGGTGCACCAGCAGCCGCAGCTCGTCGACCAGGCCCGCGGCGAGCAGTTGCTGCACCACCGAGATCGAGCCGGGAATGAGGATGCCCTTGATGCCGGCGTCGGCCTTGAGCGCGCGCACGGCGTCGGTCAGGTCGCCCTGGATCAGCTCCGAGTTGCGCCAGGAGAACTCCAGCGGCTGGCGGGACACGACGACCTTGCGCATGTCGCCGAGCTGCTTGGCGAACGGCGCGTCCTCACCGCCGGCGGCCTCCCGGTCAGGCCAGGCGCCGGCGAAGCTGTCGTACGTCTCCCGGCCGATCAGCAGCACGTCGGAGGTGTCGTAGTCCTCGGTGACGGCGCGGCCCATGTTGTCGTCGAAGTACGGGAAGTGCCAGTCGGGGTCGATCTCGGCGACACCGTCGGCCGAGATGAACAGCGTGGAGATGACAGTGGCCATCGCGGGGCTCCTTCTCAGGTGGGTTCGACGGGTAGACCGCCGCACCGTGTCAAACTCATCGGCCCGCGACGACGTCACCGGGTCGGAACGTGAAATCCGGCGGAGCGCCCTCGCCCGCCCGGCGCCGCCAGCGGGTCAGCCCGGGGTGAGGACGCAGAACTCGTTGCCCTCCGGGTCGACCAGCACCCGCCACGGGATGTCGGCCCCGCCCAGGTCCGCGTCGGTGGCGCCGAGCGTCCGCAGGCGGGCGACCTCGGCGTCCAGGTCGTCCGACGGGTACGGGCGGACGTCGAGGTGCACCCGGTTCCACCCGGTCTTCGCATCGGCGCTGCGGGCGAACCGCAGGTAGGGCCCGACGCCCTGAGCGGAGCGCAACACCGCCTGCTGGTCGGTCACCTCGTGCACGGTCCAGTCGGTGGCCCGGCCCCAGAAGCCGGCCATGGCGCGCGGGTCGGCGCAGTCGACCACCACCTCGGCGATCGGCCCGGTGTCCGCGCGCCGCGGGTCCGGCTCGCGTACGCAGAACTCGTTGCCCTCCGGGTCCGCCAGGACCGTCCACGGCACGTCGCCCTGGCCCACGTCTGCGGGGGTGGCGCCGAGCGCGGTCAGGCGCGCGACCAGCTCCGCGTGGTGCGCGGCCGAGGTGGTGGCGAGGTCGACGTGGACGCGGTTCTTCGCCGTCTTGGGCTCGGTGGAGACGACGAGGTCGACGTAGAGGGCGCGGGGGTCCGGGTAGGTGAGGCCCGCGGGTTCGAGGTTGGTCACGCCGGGTTCCTCGCTGGAGATCTCCCAGCCGAGCACCTCCGCCCAGAAGCCGCCGAGCGCGACCTCGTCGTGTGCCTTCATGTTGATCTGTACGAGCCGGGTTGCCATGGCCGCGATGGTAGGTGCCGCGCCGGGTCGCCGTGGTCCCGGCAGGTGGTCAGGAATCGAGAAGCGGGCGCCCACCGCCGGGCCATAGCGTTGCTGCCAGGCGGTCGGCACCACGCGGACCGCGAGTCACGAGGGGGGATCGAGATGTCCGACGGGTTCACTGCCGAGGAACGCGCCGCGATGAAGGAGCGCGCGGCCGAGCTGCGCGCCGAGGGCAGGAAGGGCGCGAAGAAGGCCGACGACCTGCAGGCGGTGCTCGACCGGATCGCGCAGATGGCGCCGGAGGACCGCGAGCTGGCCGAGCGCGTGCACATGACGATCATGTCCGCCGCGCCGGAGCTGGCGCCGAAGACCTGGTACGGCATGCCCGCGTACGCCAACGCCGCCGGCAAGATCGTCGTGTTCTTCCAGGACGCGGGGAAGTTCAAGTACCGCTACTCGACGGTGGGCTTCCAGGAGGCGGCGAACCTCGACGACGGCGACATGTGGCCGGCGTCGTTCGCGCTGGTGCGGTGGAGCCCGGAGGTGGAGAAGAAGCTCGCCGAGCTGGTGCGTACCGCCGTGTCCTGACCGTGCCGTCAGGCGGACGGCGCGGCGCCGAGGGCGAGCGCGGCGGCGTCGCGGGCGCAGCCCCAGGACAGCATCACGCCGTTGCCCGCGTGGCCGTAGTTGTGCACGACGAGCGCGTCGCCGCGCCGCTGCGCCGCCACGCGCGGCGGCGCCCGGCCGGGACGCAGCCCGACTGTGTGTTCGAGGACCTCGGCGGCGGCCAGGGCGGGTTCGATCGCGACGCACCGGGCGAGGACGTCGGCCTCCTCGGCCGGATCGGGGGTGGTGTCGTCGCTGCGTCGCTGGCCGCCGCCGAGCACCACGTGGTCGCCGTGCGGGAAGATCGACGCCCAGGCCGGCGCCATCGGCGCCTCCATGAAGAACCGTTCCAGGCCGGGGTTGCGCACCACGATCCGGGGGCCGCGCACCGGGTACAGGCCGGTGTCGCCGGTCAGGGCCCGCGCCGCCAGCCCGGCGCAGTTGACCACCACCGGGGCCAGCGTCGCCGCCTCGTCCAGCGAGCCGACCGGCTCCTGGCGCACCTCGCCGCCGCCGTCGCGGAGTCGCTCCAGGAGGTACGCGAGGTAGACCGGCATGTCGACCAGCGGCAGGCGGACGGTGAACGCGGTGCCGAAGCCGGCCGGCCGCTCGTCGTCGCCGAGCTGCCGGAAGCCCGGCGTCTGCTCGGCGTACGGGGGCGTCGCCCCGGCCGGCCAGGCGGCGAGCGTGCCGTCGCGCCACACCACGCCCGGCATGGGCTCGGCGCCGAGCACCCGCAGCGTCTCGTCGGTCCAGGCGCGTTGCGGGTCGCCGGGTGGCGACAGGTTCGGGCCGACGAGCGCCGACGCCAGCGCCGAGGTGGTGCGGACGGGCGGCGCCGCCGTGCGGACGAGCACCCGGGCGCCGCTCTCGGCCAGCCGGATGCCCGTGCTGAGCCCGCTCACGCCGGCTCCGAGGACGACGACGTCCGGATGTGCGGTCATGGCGGGCCCCCATCGCGTCGCGGCTGCGGTCGCCCGCCCATTCTGCCCGGCGATCCCCCTCCCGTTTGCCCCGTCCGGCCGCCGTCAGTCGCTCAGCGCTGCCAGGAGTCGAGGCCGCGGACCGCGGCGGCGGCGATGTCGTCGGACAGGCCGGGGTCGTTGCTGGTGCCCTCCCAGCCCTGGTCGTGCACGACGGTGACCGCGTCGGCGACCCGGATCACGATGATCTGGCTGGTGGCCTGCCCTTCGGCCGGGCTGCCGTCGAGGCCGGTAGCCGGTCGCGTCACCGTCACCAGCAGGGCTTCGTCGCCGGTCCGGGCCATCGGCTCGGACCGGACGGTGACGGTGCCGCCCGACTCCTGGAACGACCGGCAGGACTCCATCGCCCCGCGGACCCGGCGCAGGTAGTCGGCGGCGCCGGTGCCCTCGAACGCGAAGACGGTCTGGTGCAGCGTGCCGAAGGGGACGTTCTCCGGCGGGTCCGTCGGCTTCTTGTAGGCGCTCGTCATGGCGGCGCTCGCGGTGACCGACCGTCCGCCGCTGCGGAACTCCTGGTCGCACAACTCGGGCAGCGCGTCGGTGACCTCCATCGGCTGCGCCTCGGTCTTGCGTAGCTCCGGCGGCAGGTCGGCGAAGGCGGACGTCGGGATCGTCACGCGCCCGCCGGACGACTGCGACGTCTCCGGCGTCGCGGGGGCGGTGGCCGAAGTCGCGCTCGGGTCCGCGGCGCCGCCGTCGTCCCCACCGCCGTCGCCGCACGCGCCGGCCAGCAGCGCGGTGACGAGCAGGGGTACGCCAAGCATCCGCCTACGGCGACTCGGTGTCCTCATGTCGACCTCCGTCCCGTGCCCGTCCCGACGACGTTCCCGATGCCACGCCGCCCGAAACGGCGTGCCAGTCCCCTGCTCCCCCAACTGCCGGGCGCCCCGTGGCGTTCCGGCGGGCAGCCACCTCTTGACATGTCGTTAGGCACCTGACAATGTTGTCAGGTGCCTAACGACATGAACGCCTACGAGCTGGCCGCTCCGGGCGTCTGGGCGAAGAAATACTTCCTCGCCAGCCGGGCCCTGATGGAGTCCGTGCTGCGCCCCTACGATCTCGGGAACACCCAGTGGTACGTGTTGTACCGGCTGAGTGAGGGCCGGCCGGTCGGCCAGCGCACCCTCACCCGCGAACTGGAGGTCGAGCGGGCGACCCTCAGCGCGGTGATCGCGGCGCTCGTCCGCAAAGGGCTGATCGAACAGGTGCCCGACCCGGACGACCAGCGTCAGAAGCAGCTGCACATCACGCCGGCCGGCGTGAACCTGTGGAACTCGCTCCCCGATCCGATGGCGTTGATCGCGGAGGTCGCCTTCGGCGGGGTCGACCCCGCGGACATCGAGACCATGAATCGCGTCCTCAGCGGCGCGACCAGACGACTGATCGACTACCGGAAGGAGCACGGGTCATGACCGTTCTCGTGACCGGCGGAACGGGCCTGGTCGGCCCCCGCCTGCTCGGGCGACTCACCGCGGCGGGTGTCGAGTGCCGCGCCCTCGTCCGTCCCGGAAGAGACGTCCCCGAAGGCGTGCGGCGCGTCGAGGGTGACGTCCTCAGCCCCGAATCCCTGCCGGCGGCCGTGGAAGCGGTCACCGCGGTCATCCACCTGGCCGCCGTCTTCCGCACCCGCGACGACGAGCAGATCTGGGCCGTCAACCGTGACGGCACCCGCAACCTGATCGCCGCCGTCGAGAAGCACGCGCCGCAGGCCCGGTTCCTGCTGGCCAGCACCTCCCACGTCTACGGCGCCGACAGCACGCACCCCGGGCGTGAGGACGACCCCGTCGCGCCGACGCTGGCCTACCCCGCCAGCAAGATCGAAGCCGAGCAGCTGCTTCGCGCCAGCGGGCTCACCTGGGGCATCCTGCGCCTTCCCTTCATCTACGGCGACCGGGACGGGCACCTCGAATCGTTGCCCGAACTCGCGGCCGGCATGGGGTGGCACCCGGCACAGAGGCTGAGCGTCTGCCACCACGCCGACATCGCCACGGCGTTCGCACTGGCCCTCACGGGCGCGTTCGACAACCGCACCGTCAACATCGCCGACGAGTCGCCCCTGAGCATCTACGAGATGTCCCAGCTCGTCGGCTACTCCTACGGCTCCTCCGCCGAACCGCTCCGTCAGCCGTGGCGGGGGCAGATGGACGTCAGCCTCGCCCGCAGCCTCGGCTTCACACCGACGATCAGCACCATCTACGAGGCCGTCCGCAGCGGCGCGCTCTGACCCGGCGCCAGCATAAACAAATGGCTGTTTGCGCAAACGTGTATTTGCGCTAGCGTGAGGGCATGCGCTCCGATCCGGACCTCGATCTCGCCTTCGCCGCGCTCGGCGACCCGGTCCGCCGCGCCCTGGTGACCCGCCTCGCGCGCGGGGAGGCCACCGTGGGCGAGCTGGGTGAGCCGTTCGACCTGACGCCGCAGGCGATCTCCCACCACGTCGGCGTGCTGCGCCGGTGCGGCCTGGTCGAGCAGCGGCGGGAGGGCACCCGGCGACCCTGCCGGCTGCGCGTCGACCGGCTCACCCGGCTGAGTACCTGGATCGATGAGCAACGCCGCGCCTGGGACGACCGTCTGGACGCGCTGGAGACGCACCTCGCCGGTCCGGAGGCGACCCGGTGAGGGCGAGCACCGAACGGCACGGGGACGAACTGATCGCCCGACGGCACCTGCCCGCCGCGCCGGAGAGGGTGTGGGAGGCCTTCACCTCACCGGCGAGCATCGCGGCGTTCTGGGGCGGGTCGCACGCCGACGTGCCGCCGGACTCGGTGACCGTCGACCTGCGGCCGGGCGGGGAGTTCGTCCTCGACACACGCGCGCCCGACGGCCGGACCGGGCGGCTCCGGTTCGTCTACGTCAGCGTGGACCCGCCACGGGAGCTGGTGTTCGACGAGCCGGTCACCGGGCTGCGTACCACAGTCGCGCTCCGGCCCACCGGGAACGGCACCGACCTCATGGTGCACCAGCGCAAGCTCCCGCCCGAGTTGCGTACCGACCAGGCCGCGGACGGGCTCGCCTCGATCCTCGACGCGCTCGCCGCCCACCTCCGACACCACGACGATGGAGACGACAGTGCCCCGAGCAACCCAGCGTGACCTGGTCGCGGAATACTTCGCCGGCTTCCGGGCGAGCGACCACGAGCGCATCCTCGCCACCCTCACCGACGACGTGGAGTGGGTCATCCACGGCCACCGCACCACCCGCGGCCGGGCCGAGTTCGACGGCGAGATCGAGAACCCCGCGTTCACCGGCAGTCCACGGCTCGACGTCGAGCGCGTGATCGAGGACGGGCCGGTCGTCGTGGTCACCGGCGAGGGCCGGGGCGCCACCGTCGCGCACGGGCCGTTCCGCTTCGCCTTCAACGACCTGTTCACGTTCCGGGACGGGCTCATCGCCCGCGTCGACTCCTACGTCGTCCCGCTGCCCGGGGCGTGAGCGCCGCCTGACGCCCCGGTGAAGGCCCGCCGGTACGCCGACGGCGAGGTCCGCATCGCGGCGGTGAAGTGGTGCCGGAACGTCACCGCCGTCTCGAACCCCACAGTGGCGGCGACCTCCTCGATCGGCGCGCTCGTCGTCTCCAGCAGCGGCAGGCTGGCCTGGACGCGCCGGTCGATCAGCCAGCGGATCGGCGTGGTGCCGGTGGCCCGCGCGAAGTGCCGCAGGTACGTGCGGGGCGACATGTGCGCCTGCCGGGCCAGCCGGGCCACGGTGATCTCGGCGGTCAGGTTCGCCAGCGCCCACGACATGCTCGCGGCGAGCCGGTCGTCGCCGGGGTCGGCCGGGACCGGCGCCTCGACGAACTGCGCCTGGCCGCCGTCGCGGTGCGGCGGTACGACCAGCCGGCGGGCGACCGCGTTGGCGATCGTCGGCCCGTGGTCGCGGCGTACCAGGTGGACGCAGAGGTCGAGACCGGCAGCGCTGCCGGCGCCGGTGAGGACGTCCCCGTCGTCGACGTACAGCACGTCCGGGTCGACGCGTACCGCCGGGTGCCGCCGGGCGAGCAGGTCGGCGTACCGCCAGTGGGTGGTGGCCCGGCGGCCGTCGAGCAGGCCCGCGCCGGCCAGGGCGAACGCGCCCGAGCAGATCGACACGATCCGGGCGCCCCGCCGGTGCGCGGCACGCAACGCGGCGGTCAGCCGGGGCGACGGGTCGGCGTGCACGTCGGCGACGCCGGGCACGATCAGCGTGCCGGCGCCGGCGAACACGTCGAGGCCGTGGTCGGTGTGCAGCGTGGCGCCGCCGACCAGCCGCACCGCGCCGGGTGTCTCCGCGCAGACGGTCAGCTCGTACCAGGGCACGTCGAACTCCGGGCGGGGCAGGCCGAAGACCTCGGTGACGATCCCGGTCTCGAACACCGACATGCCCTCGTACGCAAGCACCGACACGGTGGCACGGTTCATGGCGGGATGTTAGCGAAGGGCGGCGCTCACGCCACTGGGGCCACCGGACGGCGGTCGGCACGATGGGTGCCATGTCGAACGTCCTGCGCATTCCCGCCGCCCGCCCCGCCGACGCCGTCGCCCACTACGCGGCCCGGCTCTCCTTCCAGGCCGACGTCAGCGACGTGCACGCCGATCTGGAAGCGGGCGTGACCGGCCTGGTCGTGGTCGACTCGCGCAGCCTCGCGGCGTGGCGGCAGGGGCACATCCCCGGTGCCGTCCACCTGCCCACCGCGCAGATCGCCGACCGGGCCGCCGAGCTGATCCCGGCAGACGCCACGGTGGTCACCTATTGCTGGGGACCGGGCTGCGACGGCGCCACCCGTGCGGCGCTGGAGTTCGCCCGGCTCGGCCGGCCGGTCAAGGAGATGATCGGCGGATACGAGTACTGGGTGCGGGAAGGCTTCCCGGTACGCACCGACGCGGGGCTCGTCCGCCGGCCCGCCGATGACCTCACCGCGCCGGCCGGGGCGTCGTGCGGCTGCTGAGGGCGTGTCGGTTCCGTACAAGACACCGGGTGGCGGGCGTTCCTAGCATTGCCGCATGCGTGATCTTGTCTACACCGGATTCATGTCGCTCGACGGCGTGGTGGACTCCCCCGGCGGCGGCCCGGGCGAGGACCACCGCAGCGGCGGCTGGGTCGTCAAGGACGTCGAGTTCCTGCCCGAGGCGTTCTCCCTCAAGGGCGAGGAGCTGGCGCAGACCACGGCGCTGATGTTCGGCCGGCGCAGCTACGAGGCGTTCGCGCCCACCTGGCGCGACTCCGAGGACCACGCCGCCTACCGGGACCTGCCGAAGTACGTGGTGTCGTCCAGCCTGCCCGACGACGCGCTGGTCGACGGCTGGGGACCGACGACGATCCTGCGCTCCACCGCCGACGTGGCCGCGCTCAAGCGGGGCGACGGCGGCGACATCTTCATCCACGGCAGCGCGGAACTCGCCCGCCGTCTCGCCGAGGCGGACCTGATCGAGCGGTACCACCTGCTCGTCTTCCCGGTGCTGCTCGGCGCCGGCAAGGGCCTGTTCACCCGGGCGGACCGGGACCGGCAGACGCTGCGGCTGCGCGACAGCGCCGCCTACCCCAACGGCGTCGTCAAGCTGATCTACGACGTGACCCGCTGAGCCGGGTCCAGCGCGATCGCGCCACCGGCGCCCGCGCGCAGCTCGCCGGCCGTCCGTCCGACGTACCGGCGCAGCGCGCGGGCCAGGTGCGGCTCGTCCACGTACCCGAAGGTGGTGACCGCGTCGGCGGGCGGGCGGCCCGCGGCCAGCAGCACGGCGGCCCGGCGCGCGCGGTCGATCTGCCGCACCGCGCCCCGGGTCAGCCCGGTCGCCGCCCGGAAGCGGCGTTCGAGGGTACGCGGTGACGCCGGTGGACGGCCGCCGCGCAGGGTCTCGGTGACGAGCGGGTCGCGGACCACCACGCCAGCCCGGACCAGCCGCTCGACCAGGGCCTCGGCGTCGTCCGGGCCGGGTGTCTCCCACCAACCGCCGTCGAGGCGGAACGTCCGGCGGCTCACGTCGGGCAGCTCGGCGCCGCTGTCCACAAGCTCAGGCGTGGGTACGAGCCGCAGCGAGGTGCCGACCGCGAACTCGATGCCGACGAAGCTCGCGCCCTCGGGCACCGGCGCGGCGCCGGTGGCGGTCTCGGGGCCGGAGACGGCCGCGTAGGAGCGCCCGTCGCGCTGCCAGAACACGAGCCCCCAGCACGGCGTCGCCACCGAGGTCATCTCGTCGACCCGGTCGCTGACGCAGGTCCACACGGTGTCGATCCAGGCCGAGTCGGACGCCCGTGTGGTGAACCGCAGCTCCACGGCAGGAGCATACGGCGACGGTCAGCGGGCCGGGGTCTCGTCCCGGGCGGGGTAGCCGAGGATCTCGGCGAGGTCACCGGCGGCGGCCGTGTACGCGGCGTAGATGTCGTCGTCGAAGTGGTTACGCCAGTCGCCGGACGCGCCCTTGCGGTAGTGGGAGATCCGCCCGGGGGTCTCCTTCGACTTCTTCATCTTGGTGAAGCTGTAGCGGGCCAGCAGGGCCTCCAGCTCGGCCGGCGGCAGCGTGATCCCACAGTGCCGCAGAAGCTGGTCGACCTCTTCGGTCTGCCGCTCGCCGGTCAGGTCCTCGTAGCGGAACAGCCGGAACGTCTCGTCGCTCGGCGCGACCGCCCAGGACCGCATCTGCCCGAACTGCTTCTTGTCGCGCAGCCGGTCGATGACGTAGAGCATTCCCTCCTTCTTCGGCAGTTCCTGGAGGGCCTTGCGCGCCTGCGGGATGTCGCCCATCGGGGCGTGCGAGTTGCGCAGCGAGAAGTAGCTGGACACGACCACGTCGCGCGGGTCGCGGATCACGAAGAACGCGCGGTAGCTGCCGGCCTTGGGCACCGCCTCGAACCGCTTGTGGGAGAGGAAGATCGCCAGGCCGACGCGGCCGGCCGCCGCCGGCGCGGTCGCGCCGCCGGAGTAGAAGCGCGGGTCGTAGGGCAGCAGCCCGCAGTGGCGGTAGACAGCCGGGTCACTGAACAACGCCTTGATCCACTGGCTGCCGGTCTTGCGGACGGTGCAGTGGAAGATGTTGGCGAACTCGCTGCGGGCCGCCACCGGAACGGTGAGTCGCATACGGGCGTTGCGCGCTTCCATCTGCGCCCGCCGGGCCTTGACGCGCAGAGAATTCGGCGAATTGTGCTTGGCGAATTCGACGGCCCGATTAATCATTTCCCAACCTCATCCGGACCCCGCGGAGCAGGGGCAGCACGAACACCTTTCCGCACGCCACGCAGGTGAAATCCGCAGAACTCGCCTACTCCGCCCCGCGCCCCGACGCGCCGCTAGGAATATCCCCGACGGTCCGATTAATGTCAATCCCGGTCACCTGGGAGAACGCTGAAAATCTACAATTTCCATAGGAATTGCGGAATGGGCGTGACGGGCCCCCACGGCGACTCGCGCACCGGCACAATGAGCGCCGTGCTCACCCCCGCCCGCGACCTGCTGGCCGCCCTCGATCCGCTGTCCCACCGCGACCGGACGCGGCGCCTCGTGGCGTGGGCACGCACCGCGCCCAACCGGGCACAGGTCTGTGCCGACCTGCGCCGGCACGGACCCTACGAGCGGCGTCTCGCGCTGCTCGCCGCGCTGGCGACCCGGGACACCGCGGCCGTCCTGGCCGCGACGTCCGACAGGGATCCGTCGATCGCCGCCACCGCGCTGACCGCCGCCGTGCGGGCCGGCGTGACGCCCGCCGACCTGACCGACCGGCCGGCGGCCACCCGCCGGCGGGTCTACCGGGCGCTGCGCCGCCGCCCGGCGCCGGTCCTCGCCGACACGCTGATCACCACGGTCCGCGACCGGTTCGGCGACCACGAGGCAGTCGCGCTGCTGCCGGCCTGCGGCGCCGAGACGGTACGCGCCCTGCTGCCCGACCTGGAACACGCGCTGAACCCGGAACGGCTGATGCGCCGGCACGCCGACATCGTGCTCGCACGGGCCGGCGAGCGGCTGGCCACGGCCCCGCCCGAGTCGCGCGGGCGGATCTGGGGCGAGGTCGCCGACGCGGTGCTGCGAGCTGATCCGGCGCGGGCGCTGGACCTGCTCGACGCGTACGCGCCCGAGGATTCACTGCCCGGCCCGCTCATCGCGTACGGGCGGCTCGCCGCGCACGACGCGAGCCGGGTCGTACGCCTGCTCACGCCGCCGGGGCGCGCGGCCTGGCTGGCCCGGATCGCGCTGCCCCGGGCGCTGCTGCGCCGCCTCGCCGCGCTGCCCACCGGCGACCTGGTCCCGCTGGCCGCCCGGCTGCGGGAGCACGACCATGCGCTGGCCGCGTTGCTGCGCGCGGTCGCGCCGAGCCGCCGCGCCGAGCTGTACGACGCCGCGCTCGCCGACACCGACACCACGGCGCTGCTGCCCGGCGCCCAGGTGATGGAGGCGCTGCCGGCCGCGGTGCGGGCGCGCGAGGCGGCCCGGGTGCTGACCCTGCCGGCCGTCCGCGAGCGGGAGGAGCAGGTGCGGTTCTGGAGCGCGTACCTGCCGTGGCCGGCGGCGGCCGCGTCGGCGAGCGCGGCGCTGCGCTCGGGCGACGCGGACGAACGGGCGGACGGCTGGCGGCTGCTGGTGGCGGCCGCGCGACGCTCCCGCGACCCGCGCACGGTGGCCCAGGTGGTGGTCCGGCTCGGCCGGCTGCGCAACGAGCAGGACCCGGTACGCGCGGCCGCGCTCACCGCGCTCGCCACTGTGGCGCCGCTGCTCACCGCCACGACCGCGGGCGGGCTGACCGGGCTCACCACCGACGTGGTCGACGCCCGGGACACCTCGGCGGCCACCACAAACGCGTTGAGCCGCCTCGCCGCCGAAACGCTCACGTACCACGTCGACGTGCCGGAACTGGCCGAGTGGGCGCTGCTCACCATCGACCTGGTGAGCAGCGACGCGAACGTGCCGATCCTGCACCGGCTCGACACGGTGCTGCGGCGCGGCCAGGAGACTGTGGTGTTCGGCCGGCTGCGCGACCGGCTCGAGTCCGGCATGACACGCGCGCGGTACGGGCTGCTGTTCGCGCTCACCCACGCGCTCGGCCGCCGCGCCTGGCGCCTGCCCGAGCTCCAGGACCTGCTGCGCCGGGCGATCGGGCCGGACACGCTGCCCCCGGTGGCCCGGACGGCGGTCGCGCTCTGGCTCGCCGACCCGCATACCCGCGCACGGCGCGTCGAGGAGGTCCTCGACGTCGATGCCTCGGCGGTGGCGATCCACGAGGTGTGGACGACGATCTGCACGTCCCGCACCGACCTGCTCGACCGGGTGCTGGACCGGCCCCCGCGCGGCCGGTTCGTGGAGAAGGGAAAGCGGTGGGTGCCCGACACCGCGCCGCACGCCCGGCGATGGCTCCCCCGCCAGCAGGAACGCTTCGTGTCGCTGCAGGCGCGCGTCGTCGCCGACTCCGGTCACCGGGTGTGGCAGCGGGCGGCGGCGCACCACGCCGCCGCCGTGGTCGGCCCGGCCGGACGGGAGCTGGTGCTGCGCCACCTCGACGCGCCCGAGGTGCCGGTGGCCGAGGCGGCGCTCGGCGCGCTGGTCCGGACCGACCGGCCGGACGAGGCGTTCCCGGTGCTGCTCCGGTACGCCGACAGCGACCGGGCGCGCGTCGCGCTGTACGCCGCGGGGCGGGCCGCACGGCACGTCCCACCGGCCCGGCTCGCCGAACTGCTGGGCGGGGTGCTGACCGGCGCCGCGAAGGTCACCAGCCGCAAGGAGGCCGCCCGGCTCCTGGCCCGCTACGCGCCGGTGGACGTGCTGGCGACGCTCGCCGACACGTACGCCGACCCGGAGACGCACCGCGACGTGCGGGCGGCGATCGTCTCCGCCGCCCGGCAGCGGCTCGGGCCCGAGGCGAGCTGGACCGTGCTGCGGGCGGCGGTGCACGCCGGCCGCGAGGAGCGGCGGGCGGTGCTCGGCGCGTACCCGTCCGGGATCTCGGAGCGTCACCGCCGCGCCTACGCGGCGTTGCTCGTGGCGGCGTGCCGGGCCGAGGACCGGGAGGTCCGGCGGGCCGCGTTCGCCGCGCTCGGGGAATGGTGGCCGTGGCTGACCGACGTCACCGACCTGGTCGTCGTCCGGCTCACCGACCCGGACGAGACGACGCCGAGCATCGGGGTGGCGAACCTGCTGCGAGCCGGTGGTGACACGGTCTTCCGGGCCGCGCTGGAGCGGCTGGTCCAGCGGGACGCGGCCGACGACGATCCGGGCGGTCCGGTGACCGACCGGCCCGCCCGGCGGCGGATCGAGCTGCTCGCGGTCGGTGCGGCTCTGTGGTCCGCCAGCCGGCCCGCCGGCGCCGACCGGGCCGGGCTGGTCGCGGCCGCGCGGTGGCTCGCCGGCCGGGACGGCTTCCTGGGTACGGCCACCCGGCTGCTCGTCGACCTCGGCCGGCTGGACAACCTGGACGAGGTCGCCGCGCTCTGCGCCGGCCGCCCGGTGGTAGCGGTCCGCACCGCCGAACACGTCGGCCACCGGCTGCGCGACCTGCGGCAGCGGCCCGACCCGGCGGTACTCGCCGACACGGTGGCCCACCTCGGCGGGCGCGGCGACCTCGCCGGTGGGCTGTTCGCGGTGGCGCTCGTCGCACACGGGTCGGAGTTCGGCTGGAAGACGCCGTGGCGGGACCTGCTGATCGGGTTGCGCCGCCATCCGGACGCCGACGTGCGGGAGGCGGCGTACACGCTCGACATGAGCTGACCAGGCCGGACGTCGCTCTATGCTCGGGGCGTGACGCTTCAGCGGATGGACCACGTCAGCGTCGTGGTGGACGAC
Organism: Micromonospora chalcea; assembly: GCF_002926165.1. Classification (GTDB taxonomy): domain Bacteria; phylum Actinomycetota; class Actinomycetes; order Mycobacteriales; family Micromonosporaceae; genus Micromonospora; species Micromonospora chalcea. Next base: position 26,019 of record NZ_MAGP01000154.1, read on the forward strand.
CTGCCGGCCGCGATCGCCTTCTTCACCGAACTCGGCATGGAGGTGGAGGGCGAGATGCCGGTCGAGGGGGCCTGGGTGGACCGGGTCAACGGCATCGACGGCGTGCGTGTCGACATCGCGATGATGCGGACGCCGGACGGCCACGGCAAGCTCGAACTGACGCGGTTCCGGGCGCCGGCACTCGTCGCCGCCGAACCGCCGGCCGCGCCGCCGAACACGCTCGGCCTGCGGTCGGTCATGTTCGCCGTGGACGACGTCGACGACACGGTGGCCCGGCTGCGGGCCCACGGCGGTGAGCTGATCGGTGAGGTGGCGGACTACGGGGACGTCTACCGGCTCTGCTACCTGCGCGGCCCGGCGGGCATCATCGTGGCGCTGGCCGAGCAGCTGAGCTGACGCCTACCGCGCGTCGACCGCGGCCAGCACCGTCATCGCCTCGCGTTCACGGACGGCCAGGTCGGCCAGGACCGCCGACGCGCGGGCCAGGTGGCCGGCGTCGCCGGTCCGCCCGGCGGTGGCGATGTGCTCGGCGACGGTGGTCCACAGCGGCGCGATGTCGGCGTACATCAGCTGCGCCCGGCGCAGGTGGGCGTCGCCGGTGACGGTGGCGGCCTCGGCGAGGAAGTCCCGGTACATGGCGCGGAACAGCGCGCCGCCGGTTCCGCCGCGTTCCATCAGCGTCGCGGCGAGCGGCAGGTCACGGGCCGGGTCGGCGGCGCGGTCCAGCCAGCGGGTCACCCGGGCGGCGGCGGTGGCGATCCCCCGGTGGCCGAGGTTGGCGATCGGCGGGTCGAGGAACGCTGCGGCGTTGGCGCGTACCGCCGCGCGGATCGCCGTGCCCAGGTCCGGCGCGCCGCCGGGCGCGGTGAGCGTGTACGACAGGTGGCGCGCGGTCATCGGCCCCCGCGCGGCACGGGCCCGGGCCAGGCTGTCCAGCGTGGTGGTCACCGCGCCGCCCTGCTGGGCGGTGTCGACCAGGTGGGCGTGGGTGTCGTCGTAGCCGTAGATCGCGACGGTGTGCCCACCGAAGTGGACCCGGGTGGTGAAGTAGTCCAGGTGGTACGAGTCCAGTTGCAGGCCGACCGGCTGCCCGGCGTCCAGCGCGTCGGTGACGTCGCGCCACGCCTTCGCCGCCGACGTCGTCTCCCGTACCCGAAGGTCCAGGCCGAGGCGGTCGGCGGCGGCGCGGGTCACGCACAGCGGCTTGGTGCGCCCGCCGAGGAACGGCACGTCCATGCTCTTGGCGTCCCAGTAGACGAAGCCGAGCCCCTCGCCGAGGCCGAACAGCATGGGCTCGGAGAGGTCCAGGCCCGCGTGCCGGGTCAGCACGCCGAGCGTGGTGGTCTCGCAGTGCACCCCGGCGCGAGGCGTCACGCCACTCAGGATCACGTCGCCTCCTGTTCCGCCGGCACGGCTGCGGCGTTCGCGCCGGGCGGGGACAGCAGCGGGCGCAGCGGCCCGTCGCCGGGCATCCGGCGAGCCACGCCGGCGAGCAGGTCGGCGGCCTGGACGCGCGGGTCGTCGCGCGAGTCGGTCATCACCAGCCCGGCCAGCGGCGACGGGCCGGCCGGGTCGCTGGCGGCCAGCGCCGCCTGGAGTCGGCGCAGCCGGTCCTCGGTGAGCGCGCTCTGCTCGTCGTGGATCACCAGCACCCGCCGCCGGCCGGCGCTCCAGTGCAGGACGGTCTCGGCCAGCGCCGGCAGCAGCGGCTCCAGCGGTGGCGGAATCGTCCGGTCACCCGCGTACAACCGGGCCTGCACCGCTGCCACGCGGGCCGGGTCGAGCGCGTCGAGGATCGCGCCGGCCCGCGTGTCGCCGACGTGGCGCCGCAGCACGTCGCGCGCGGCGAAGAACCGCTCGACGCTCCGGTCGTCCGCGCGGTCCCGCCGCTTGGTGCGCAGCATCTCGACCACTGCGGCGAGGAAGGCCGCCCAGTCGGGCCCGGCCGCCCGCCCGGCCCGGTGCAGCGCCGCCGCGGCCGGACGCGGGTCACCGGCGAGGCGAGTGCCCGCCGCGTACGAGGGCTCGGCCAGCAGCAGGTCGACGACCCGGGTGGCGAGGAAGAACTCCTTGTCGACGAGGTGCACGTGCGCCCGGCCGCGCAGCGCGGACAGGAACCACTGCACCGCCTCGGCGGCTTCGCGGCGGCGCAGGAACTGCCGGGACTTGACCTCGTCGGGCGAGAACCGGAACCCGGACCGCAGCGTACGGATCAGCTCGGCGGCTTCGTCGCGGCCCAGGTCGACGCTGGCGTGGACGATCACCGGGGTGGCCGGGTCGAGCAGGTTGGTGCCGGAGAAGCCGGACTCGTCGCAGGCGATCTCCCGCACCGCGCCGGTCAGCGCCTCGCCGGGTGGCAGCCCGCCCTGAAGCGGCAGCCTCGCACCCGTCGAACCGGCCATGCCGACATGCTCGCCGACCTGGCGCGCCGGGGCCAGCCGATTCGGCGACGCCGGGACGGGAGCAGCCCGGTCGGCGGCGTCGAGCGCCTCCCGGAACGTCTCCCGATCCACGGCGGGACCGTACGCCGCCCCACCGACAAGCTGTCAGCGGCCGTGTCAGCGCCGTGTCAGGGCGGTGGCGGTACGGCCGCCCATGGTGGTCGCATGACGAGTTCAGCGATAGCGGTCTCCGGACTGCGCAAGGCGTACAAGGACCGGGTGGTGCTCGACGGCATCGACCTGGACGTCCCCGCCGGCACGATCTTCTCCCTCCTCGGCCCGAACGGGGCCGGCAAGACGACTGCCATCAACATCCTGACCACGCTGATCCGCGCCGACGCCGGATCGGTGCGGGTCGCCGGGCACGACGTGGTCACCGAGGCCAGGGCGGTACGCGCGGCGATCGGCGTGACCGGGCAGTTCGCGGCGGTGGACGAACTGCTCACCGGGCGGGAGAACCTGCAACTGATGGTCGACCTCGGGCCGCGCAACCGGGTGACCGGCAAGCGGGTCGTCGCCGAACTGCTGGAACGGTTCGACCTGGTCGAGGCCGCCGACAAGCTGGTGTCGACGTACTCCGGGGGCATGCGCCGCAAACTGGACCTCGCGATGACGCTGGTCGGCGAGCCGCGGATCATCTTCCTGGACGAGCCGACGACCGGGCTGGACCCGCGCAGCCGCCGGACCATGTGGTCGATCATCAGGGAGCTGGTCGCCGGCGGCGTGACAGTCTTCCTCACCACCCAGTACCTCGACGAGGCCGACCGCCTCGCCGACCGGATCGCGGTGCTCGACCAGGGCCGGCTGGTCGCCCAGGGCACGCCGGAGGAGCTGAAGCGCCGGATCCCCGGCACGCACGTGCGGTTGCGGTTCGGCACCGGCGCCGAACTGGACGCGGCGGCGCTGGTGCTGCCCGAGGCGGTACGCGACGAGGAGGCGCTGGCCCTGCGCGTGCCCACCGACGGCGGATCCGCGGCGCTGCGCGCCCTGCTCGACCGGCTCGACGCGCACGCGATCAGCGCCGACGACCTGTCCGTCCAGACCCCCGACCTCGACGACGTCTTCCTGGCCCTGACGGGCCGTACCCCGGAGGTGGCCGCCAAATGAGCCGCAACCACTCGGTCGTCATGCTGCGCCGCAACCTGACGCACCTGCGCCGCAACCCGACCTCGGTGTTCAACGCCGTGCTGATGCCGATCATCGTGATGCTGATGTTCGTCTACATGCTCGGCGACGCGTTCTCCGTCGGCGTCGACTACGTCGACTACGCGACGCCGGGCCTGATGCTGCTGGCGGTCTGCTACGGCCTCGGCGGCACCGCGACGTCGGTGAACTCCGACATGACCAAGGGCATCATCAACCGGTTCAAGGTCATGCACGTGTCCCGGGGCGCGGTGCTGACCGGCCACGTCGTGGCCACCGTGCTGACGAACGTCCTCGCGGTCGCGGCCCTGGTCGGGGTGGCGTTCCTGCTCGGCTTCCGCCCGGCCGCCGAGCCGCTGCACTGGCTCGGTGCGGCCGGCGTGGTGGTGCTGCTCAGCGTCGCGGTCAGCTGGTTCACCGTCGCGCTGGGCCTGTTCGCCAAGTCGCCGGAGTCGGCGGGCATGGCCTCCGTGCCGCTGGTCCTGCTGCCGTTCTTCAGCAGCGCGATCGTGCCCGCCGACAAGATGGGGCCGGGCCTGCGGCAGTTCGCCGAGTACCAGCCGTTCACGCCGATCATCGAGACGCTGCGCGGCCTGCTCGAGGGCGCGCCGTCGGCCGGCGACGTGATCCCCGCGCTCGCCTGGTGCGCCGGCATCGCTGTGGTCGGCTACCTGTGGGCGCGGTCCACGTTCACGAAGCGAGCGTGACCTCGACCAGTCGCTCCCAGCCGGTCTCCCGGCCCTGCGCGACCGCCTCGGCGAACCCCGCGTCGCCGAGGCGGTCGCGCGCCGCCGCCTCGATCCGGGGCACGTCGGGGTGGGTGCGGTCGGGCTGGCCGCGTACCGCGGTGGCGGCGCCGAGCAGCCGCGCCGCCTGGTCCGGCCGGTCCAGCCGCACCGCCTGGTCCGCGACACCGACGAGCACCTGCGCGGTCAGCGGCGCGTAGCCCCCCTCGCGCGCCGCGCGGCACGCCGCCGCCCGATGGGTACGCGACAGCTCGACGTCCTCGGCCAGGTAACCCAGCAGATCCTGGGTGCCGGCCCGGACACTGGCCAGGTCCGCCTCGTCGCCGAGCAGCGCCGACACGGACCGCAGCTGCGCGTACGCCTCGTCCGCGTCACCGTCGTGGCGGGCCAGGTACGCCCGGACCAGCGCCAGTTCGGCCAGCGCCCCCGGCCAGGCGACCCCGGCGGCGAGCCGGTGCGCCTCGGCCAGCGCGTCGGCGCTCGCCGCCTCGTCGCCGCCCAGCCGGTACAGCCAGGACAGCCGTGCCCGCATCCGGATCACGTCCTCGACGGCGCCGACCTCGGTGACCGCCGTGACCGCCTGCTCGTAGTAGTCGCAGGCGGCGGCGACGTCACCACGCACGGCTATCAGCTCGGCCAGCTCGCTGAGCGCGAACGAGATCCCGAAGCGTTCGCCCACCGCCCGGAACTCGGCGAGCGCCTGCCGCAGGCACGCCTCCGCCTGCGCCGCCTCCATGCCGAGGATGACCCGCAGCTTGCCCAGGTGCAGCCGGGCCAGCGCGCGTACCCACGGATCGTCGTGGTCGAGCAGCGACTCCCAGGCGGGCAGCAGCGCGTCCGGTTCCCGCAGCATCCGCTCCATCGGCACGACCAGGGCCAGCTCCGGGTGGCCGCCGCGGCCCTCCCCGCTCAGCCGGTACGCCTTGTGGATCCACTCGGCCGCGTGCTGCGCGTCGCCCGGCCCGGAACTGAGGAACAGCACCACCAGTCCGTACACCACGGCACGGATGTCGTCGGGCACCTCACCGGGCGCCTCGGTGGCCGCGATGATCAGTTCCATGCCCTCGGTGCGGTGTCCGCCGAGCCACCAGTACCAGCCGGCGCCGGCCGCGAGCCGCATCGCCTCGGGTCCCTCACCCGCGGCGAGCGCGCCACGCATCGCGGCGGTGATGTTGTCGTGTTCGGCGTCCAGCCGGGCGAGCCAGGTGAGCTGGTCGGCGCGGCGCAGCCGCGGCTCGGCGGTCTCGGCCAGCGCGGTGAAGTACGCCAGGTGCGCGCGGCGCGCGGTGTCCGCCTCCCCCGCCTCGGCGAGCCGCTGCGCGGCGTACTCCTTGATCGTGCCGAGCATCCGGTAGCGCGGCGCGACGTCGCCGGCGGCGACCAGCAGCGACTTCTCGGTCAGCGCGGTGAGCAGGTCGAGCACGTCGCCCGGCGCGACGGCACCGCCGGCGCAGACCCGCTCGGCCGCGTCCAGGCCCGCCCCGCCGGAGAACACCGACAGCCGGCGGAGCACCGCGCGTTCGGCGTCGCTGAGCAGTTCCCAGCTCCAGTCGACCATCGCGCGCAACGTCCGGTGCCGGGGCAGGGCGGTCCGGCTGCCGCCGGTGAGCAGCCGGAACCGGTCGTCGAGCCGGGTGGCGAGCTGGTCGACGGACATGGCGCGCAACCGTGCCGCGGCCAGCTCGATGGCCAGCGGCATGCCGTCGAGCGCGCGGCAGATCCGCGCCATGGTCGCCGACGTGTGGCCGTCGTACGCCAGGTCGCGGCGGACGGCGGCGGCCCGGTCCCGCAGCAGGCGCACGGCGGGCGACGACTCGACCTCGGTGGCAGCGGCGTCGCCGCCGGGCAGGCCCAGCGGCGCGACCGGCCACAACGCCTCCCCGGTGATGCCCAGCGGCTCCCGGCTGGTGGCCAGGATCCGCAGCCGCCGGCACTCGCCGAGCAGCCGGTACGCCAGCGTCGCCGCCGCCTCGACGACGTGTTCGCAGTTGTCCAGGATCAGCAGCATCTCCCGGTCCCGGATCGCCGCCACCAGCCGGTCGAGCGGTTCCGCGCTGCCCGCGTCGCCGAGCAGCGCGTCCCGCAGGCCGAGCCCGGAGATCGTCGCCTGCACCACGTCCCCGTCGGCGCTGACGGCCGCGAACTCCACCAGCCACACGCCGTCCGGCAGGTCGCCGGTCAACCGGCGCCCGGTCTCGGTGGCCAGCCTGGTCTTCCCCGAGCCGCCCGGGCCGGTGAGCGTGGTGAGCCGGTGTTCGGCCACCAGCGCACCGACCGCAGCGAGGTCGGCGTCCCGGCCGACGAAGCTGGTCAGCTCGGCGCGCAGGTTGGTCCGGCGGGTGTCCTCCCGGCGTACCGTCTCGCCGCGCAGCAGCGCGACGTGCAGCGCCGACAGTTCCGGGGACGGGTCGGCGCCCAAGGCGTCGGCGAGCGCGTCGGCGGTGCGCCGGTAGACGAGCAGCGCCTCGGTGTCCCGGCCGGCCGCGACGAGCGCGCGCATCAGCGCCATGGCGAGCCGCTCGCGCACCGGATGGGCGGCCACCAGGTCGGTCAGCTCCGGGATCAGGTCGGGCCCGGTCTCCGCGTCGTACCGGTCCTCGGTTGCGGTCAGGCGCAGCCGTTCCAGCCGGGTGGCCGCCGCGTCGAGCGCCGGGCTGTCGGGCAGGCCGATGTCGCGCAGCGCGTCGCCGCGCCACAGCCCGAGCGCCTCGCGCAGCAGCCGTACCCGCTGCGGCCCGTCACCGTCGCGGGCCCGCAGCAGCAGGCGTTCGAACCGTACGGCGTCGACGGCGTCGGGCTCGACGGCGAGCCGGTAGCCGTCGGGCAACCCGTCGACGACGCCCGCCGGCAGCGCCTTGCGCAGCCGGGAGACGAGGCGTTGCAGCGCGTTGGCGGCGTCGGCGGGCGGCTGCTCGCCCCAGATCCAGTCGACGAGCGTCGCCTTCGGAACCACCCGGCCGGGCTGGAGCGCGAGGGCGGCCAGCAGCCCGCGCAGTCGCGCGCCCGGCACGTCGGCCGGGACACCGGCGTCCGTGGTGACCTGGAACGGCCCGAGCAACCCGATCTGCACCCGGCCGATCCTGCCACGCCCTGCGATTCGATCCGGTCCGCCGGGCGCGGGGGTCAGGTGGCCAGGCGCAGGTGCCGGCGCTGCCGCACCGCGGCGGCCCTCACCTGGTACGGGGCATCCCCGGGCGGCGGATCCTGATAAGTTGCGCGCTCCGCACGGGTTCGACGGGGGAATGCGCATGTCCGACACGGGGGCCGGATCCGATCAGGGAGCGGCGGGGGGCGCGGAACAGCGGGCCGAGACCGCCTGGATGCCGCCGGCCGGCGAGCCGTCGGCCGATCCCGGCCCGCCAACGCCGCCCACTGCGGCTCCAGGTTACGAGCCGCCCACGGCCGCTGTGGGTTACGGGCCGCCCACTGCGGGCCCGTCGTACGGACCGGCCACGCCGTACGGGCCGTACCCGCCGCCCGGTCCGCCGTCGACCGGCCGCAACCGTGGTCTGGTCATCGCCGTCGCGGCGCTGAGCGTGTTGCTGCTGGTGGCGTGCTCGGGCCTGGTCGGCGGCGCGTTCCTGCTGCGGTCCTCCGAGCGCCGGGCCGCCGAGGCGAAGCCGATCGCGCCGCCGGTGACGCCCTGGCGGTCGTCCGGCACGACGCCCACTCCGGGTGCGACGGCGAGCGTGGAGCCCTCGACGCGCGGGCCGCAGCCCAGCGACTTCCCGGCGGCGCAGATCTCCGACCTCAACGACGTGTGCGACGGGGTCCTCTACTTTCCGCAGTCGCCGAAGCGCACCGGAGCGGCGCCGCACCCGGTGGCGCTGCTCGTCGGCACCGACGTGGGCACGCGGCGCCACGACCGGGTCTACTACTACGACGAGGGCCTGTCGAAGCGGGTGGAGCGGACCTGGGCGTCGGAGGACCCGAAGGCCGTGCAGATGGTCGCCTGCCTGGACCGCACCAGCACCGGCGCGACGATCCGCAAGTGCCGCTACGACGACCCGAAGCCGGACACGCTGACGCTGCTGAAAGCCACCTACCGCCTGCGGGTGTACGAGGTGGCGACCGGCCGCCGGCTGCTGGACAAGACCATGGGCGGCGACGACCAGCAGTGCCCGTACGTGGTTCTGTACGGACCGGACAAGAAGATCTATGCCGAGGTCAGCCACCGGTCGCTGCTGTCCGCGCTGCGCAACCTGGTCAAGCGGTAGGCCGCGTGCCCGGCCCGATCACGGGCCGGGCACGCGGTCACCGGTGGCCCGGCCGGTCAGCGGAAGGCCGCGTGACCGGTGAGCGTCTGCCCGATGATCAGCTGGTGCACCTCGGAGGTGCCCTCGTAGGTGAGCACCGACTCCAGGTTGTTCGCGTGCCGCAGCACCGGGTAGTCGAGCGTGATGCCGGCCGCGCCGAGGATCGACCGGCACTCGCGGGCGATGGCGATGGCCTCCCGCACGCTGTTGAGCTTGCCCAGGCTGATCTGCCGGTGGTCCAGCGTGCCCGCGTCCTTCAGGGCGCCGATCTGCATCGCCAGCAGCATCCCCTTGCCCAGTTCCAGCGCCATGTCGGCGAGCTTGAGCTGGGTGGCCTGGTACGCGGCGAGCGGCTTGTCGAAGATCTGCCGGCTGCGGGCGTACGCGACTGTGGTCTGCAGGCAGTCGTGCGCGGCGCCGAGCGCGCCGAAGACGATGCCGAAGCGGGCCTCGTTGAGGCAGGTCAGCGGCCCGGACAGGCCGGCCGCGCCGGGCAGCATCGCGTCGGCGGGCAGCCGGACGTCGTCGAGGACCAGCTCTGAGGTCACCGACGCGCGCAGGGAGAGTTTGCGGGTGATCTCCGGCGCGGTGAACCCGGGCGTGCCGGCCGGTACGACGAAGCCGCGGATGCCCTCGTCGGTACGCGCCCACACCACGGCGACGTCCGCCACCGAACCGTTGGTGATCCACATCTTGGTGCCGTTGAGCACCCAGTCGCCGCCGTCGCGGCGGGCCCGGGTGAGCATGCCGGCCGGGTCCGAGCCGAAGTCCGGTTCGGTCAGCCCGAAGCAGCCGATCGCCTCGCCGGCGGCCATCCGGGGCAGCCACTCGCGCTTCTGCTCCTCGGAGCCGAACCGCCAGATCGCGTACATGGCCAGCGAGCCCTGCACCGAGACCAGGGACCGCAGGCCCGAGTCGCCCGCCTCCAGTTCGAAGCAGGCCAGGCCGTACGCGACGGCCGAGGTGCCGGCGCAGCCGTAGCCCTCCAGGTGCATCCCGAGCACGCCGAGTTCACCGAGTTCCCGGGCCAGTTCCCGTACCGGCAGCCGGCCCGCCTCGTACCAGCCGGCGATCTCCGGCCGGATCCGCCGGTCCACGAAGCCGCGCACGGCGGCCTGGAGTTCCCGGGTGTCGTCGTCGACGAGCGTGTCCACACCGAAGTAGTCGAGGGCGGACGCGGGGACGGTCAGTGTCACGTACGGGTTCCTTCCAGGTGGGCGAGGACGCCGCGCGCCACGGCGACGGCCATCGCGTCGAGCGCGTCGGTGGTCATGGCCGCCATGTGCGGGGTGGCGAGGACGCGGGGGTGGTGCAGCATCGGGTCGTCGGCGGCGGGCGGTTCGGGCGCGAACACGTCGACCGCGTAGCCGCGCAGCCGGCCGGCGTCGAGCGCGGCGAGCACCGCCGCGCCGTCGACCACGCCGGCCCGCGCGGTGTTGACGAGCAGCGCGTGCGGCCGCATCCGGGCCAGCGCGGCGGCGCCGATCAGGCCGGTGGTCTGCGGCGTCTGGGGCACGTGCAGGCTGACCACGTCCGATTCGGCGAGGAGCCGGTCCAGGTCCACCAGGTGTACGCCGTCCGGCGGCTCGGTGACCGCCACGTCGTACCCGAGGACCGTCATGCCCATCCCGCGGGCGCGGGCGGCGACGCCCAGGCCGATCGCGCCGAGGCCGACGAGTCCCAGCGTGCGGCCGGTGAGCATGGTGCCGGTCAGTCCGGCGGCGACGACCGAGCCGGGCAGTGACCGGCCGGGCGGGAAGCCGCCGGCGGCAAGCGTGGTCACGGCGGGGGTGAGCTGCCGGGCGAGCGCGAGCGCGGCCAGCACGACGAACTCGGCCACCGACTCGGCGTTGGCGCCGGGCGTGCCGACGACGGGGACGCCGAGCCGTTGCGCGGCGGCCAGGTCGATGCCGTCCAGCCCGGCGCCGTGCCGGCCGACGACCTTGAGCTGGGGCGCGGCCTCCAGCATCGCGGCGGTCACCGGTGAGGAGCGCACCACGAGCGCGTCGGCGGTGGCGAGCGGCCCGGCGGCGAGCGCGGCGGGGTCGGTGAGGTGGGCGACGCGTACCTCACCGGCGGCGTGCAGCAGCCGCATCCCGGCCTCGGCGATGGGCTCGGTGAGCAGGATCTGAGGGGACATTGCCGTCCTTACCAGCCGGTGTAGCAGGTCACCGGCACGCTGTAGAAGTCGCGGGCGTAGCCGCCCTGCTCGCGGGGGCCGTGGTTGGAGGCCCCGGTGCCGCCGAACGGCAGGTGCAGTTCGGTGCCGGCGGTGGGCAGGTTGACGGTGACGATGCCGGCGCGGGCGTCGCGCTTGAACCGTTCGGCAGTGGACAGGGAGGTGGTGACGATCCCGGCGGACAGCCCGTAGTCGGTGTCGTTGGCCAGCTCGATCGCCTCGTCGAGGTTCTCGGCGCGGATCACGCAGGACACCGGGCCGAAAATCTCCTCCCGGGCCACCCGCATGTCGTTGTGCGCGCCGACGAGCAGGGTGGGCCGCATGAACTGCCCGTCGTGCGTACCGCCGGCCGCCACGGCCGCGCCCTCGTCGCGTCCGATCCGGACGTAGTCGAGGTTCTGGTCGAGCTGTCCGGCGCTGACCACCGGGCCGAGCTGGCTGTCCGGGTCGAGCGGGTCGCCGACCCGCAGCGCCTGCGTCGCCTCGGCCAGCGCCGCGACGAACCGGTCGTGGATGCCGGCCGTCACGATCAGCCGGCTGGACGCGGTGCAGCGCTGGCCGGTGCTGAAGAAGCTGCCGTCCAGCGCGCACCGCACCGCCACGTCCAGGTCGGCGTCGTCGCAGACCACGAGCGGGTTCTTGCCGCCCATCTCCAGCTGGAACCGCTTGTTGCCGTGGGCGATGCAGCGCTGGGCGACGTGCGCGCCGGTGCGGGTGCCGCCGGTGAACGAGATGCCGTCGAGGCCGTCGCTGGTGAGTAGTTCCTCCCCGACCACCGAGCCGGCGCCGACGACAAGGTTGAACACGCCGGGCGGGACACCGGCGTCGGCGATGATCCGGGCGAGCTCCCCGGCGCTGGCGGGTACCAGCTCGGCGGGTTTGAGCACGACGGTGTTGCCGTACGCGAGCGCCGGCGCGACCTTCCACGCCGGAATCGCCAGCGGGTAGTTCCACGGCGTGATGATCCCGACCGCGCCCAGTGGACGGCGGCGGACCTCGGCGTGCACGTTCGGGCGGGTGGAGGCGTAGACCTCACCGGTGGGCTGGAGCAGCTGGTGGGCGTAGTAGCGGAACGTCTGGCCGGCGCGGACGACCTCGCCGCGGGCCTCGGCGAGCAGCTTGCCCTCCTCGCGGGCGAGCAGCGTGGCGAGGTCGTCGGCGCGGTCCAGGATGGTGGCGCCGATGCGGTCCAGCATCCGCATCCGGTCGCCGACGGGCAGCTTCGCCCATCCGGGACCGGCCCGGCGGGCCGCATCGACCGCCGCGCGGGCGGTGTCCCGGTCGGCGACCGCGTACTCGCTGACGACCTCGCCGGGGCGGGCCGGGTTGCGGTTCGGCCGGCGTTCGCCGTCGACCCACTCGCCGTCGACCAGGTTGCGGTGGTACGGAACGGACACGTCTACCGCCCCGCGCCGGCGGCGGCGAGCGGCTCGCCCCGCGGGTCGGTGTTCTCCGGGAAGTGGCAGGCGACCTGGTGCCCGGCGCCGGTGAGCTTCGGCGTCTCGGTCGCGCAGATGTCCTGCGCCTTCCAGCAGCGGGTCCGGAAGCGGCAGCCGGACGGCGGGTTCAGCGGGCTGGGCACGTCACCGCTGAGGATCACCCGCCGGCGCTCGGTCTCGACCAGGGGGTCGGGGATCGGCACCGCCGAGAGCAGGGCCTGGGTGTACGGGTGGCGCGGCCGGTCGTACATGTCCTCGCACTCCCCGACCTCCACGACCGAGCCGAGGTACATCACCGCGATGCGGTCGCAGAGGTGCCGGACGACGGCCAGGTCGTGGGCGATGAACATCATGGTCAGGCCCAGTTCCTCCTGGAGTTCCTCCAGCAGGTTGACGATCTGCGCCTGCACCGAGACGTCGAGCGCGGAGACCGGCTCGTCGGCGACGATGAACTGCGGGCTGCTGACCAGGGCGCGTGCGATGCCCACGCGCTGGCGCTGGCCGCCGGAGAACTCGTGCGGGTACCTGTCGTGCCACTTCTCGCTGAGCCCGACCATCTGCATGGTCTGCAGCGCCTTGGTCCGCCGCCCGGCCGCAGGCAGGTCGGAGTGCACGAGCAGCGGCTCCTCGATCAGCTCGCCGACGGTCATCCGGGGGTTCAGCGAGGCGAATGGGTCCTGGAAGATCATCTGCATCTGCCGGCGCATGGCCCGCATCCGCCGCCGGTCCAGCGTGGTCAGTTCGGTGCCGTCGAACGTGACGGTGCCCTGGCTGGGCTTGAGCAGCTGGAGAATGGCGCGGCCGGTGGTGGACTTGCCGCAGCCGGATTCACCGACCACGCCGATGATCTCGCCGCGCCGGACGTCGAGGTCCACGCCGGAGACCGCGCGCAGCCGGGCCGGCAGCATCGAGCCGCGTACCGGCACCTTGAAGTCGACGGCCAGGTCACGCACGCGCAGCAGCGGGTCCGGGGCGGTGTCGGGGGCAGGGGTCGTCATCAGCGCACCTCCGCGCTCTGGTCGGCGAAGCGGTCCTCGGTGGTCAGCCAGCCGCCCTGGTCCGCCGGGCGCATGCCCCAGCAGCGGGTGAGCTGGTCGCGGGCCGGGACGGTGGTCAGGCCGGGCGCCTGGTCCTGGCAGACGTCGCGGGCGTGGACGCAGCGCGGCGCGAAGCGGCAGCCGGGTGGGATCTCCGACAGCTCCGGCGGGCGGCCGGCGATCGGGCGCAGCTTGCCGCCGCGGGCCTGGTCGAGGCGGGGCACCGAGCCGAGCAGACCCCAGGTGTACGGCATCTGCGGCTGGTGGAACAGGTCGACGGTCCCGGCGCGCTCGACGATCTGGCCGGCGTACATGACGTTGACGCGCTCGGCCATGCCGGCGACCACGCCGAGGTCGTGCGTGATGAACAGGACCGCGGTGCGCGTCTCCAGGGCCAGTTCCCGCAGCAGGTCCAGCACCTGCGCCTGGATGGTGACGTCGAGCGCGGTGGTGATCTCGTCGGCGAGGATCAGCCGCGGCCGGCAGGAGAGCGCCATGGCGATCATGACGCGCTGGCGCATGCCGCCGGAGAGCTGGTGCGGGTACGAGCTGAGCCGGGTCTCCGCCGCCGGGATCCGCACCATGTCCAGCAGCTCGACCGCCCGCTTGCGCGCGGCCCGGCGGCTCATCCCGAGGTGCAGTTCCAGCGCCTCGGTCATCTGCCGGCCCACGGTCAGCACCGGGTTCAGCGAGGTCATCGGATCCTGGAAGATCATCGAGATGCCCTTGCCGCGCACCGCGCGCAGGTCCCGTGCGGACAGTTTCAGCAGGTCCCGCCCCTCGAAGAGCACCTGGCCACCGGTCACCTGGCCGGCCGGCGGCACGATCAGCCCCATGATGGACTGAGCGGTCGCCGACTTCCCGCAGCCGGACTCGCCGACGAGGGCGACCATCTCCCCTGCGTCGACAGTGAACGACACCCCGTCCACCGCCGTCACCGAGCCCCGCGCGCCGCGGAATTCGGTGCGCAGGTCCCGGACCTCCAACAAGGCCATCGATCCCCCTGAGTTAGACTCCCGAACGCCACCATTCGTCATCCGGGAGTGTTGCACAGACGATGTTCGTCGTCTAGGCTCCCGGCAGCGACGAATTCCGTCACTAAGAGTTGGAGCGAGATGGCATCCAAGAGCTCGATCGAGAAAGATCGCAGCATCATCCGGGAGCTCGTTCAGGATCCACGGCAGACGAACGTCGCGCTGGCGGCGAAGGTCGGCCTCTCCGAGGGATCCGTACGACGCCGGGTGGAACGGCTTGTCACCGAGGGTCAGCTGCAGTTCGCCGCGATTCCCAGCGCCGCCTTCATGGGGCGGCCGGTGCACACGCTGTTCGAGATCCAGAGCGCTCCGGGTGCCACAGAAAGGCTCATCGACAAGCTCGCCGGGATGCCGGAGATCGCGTACGTCTACCACGTGACCGGCCAGTTCGACATCATCGCCGTCGGCTACTTCGCCTCCAGCAACGCCATGCGGCGGTTCTGGACGGAGCGGCTGGGCAACCTCGACGGGGTGATGGAGAGCCGGTCGGTGATGGTGCTACGGGTCGCCAAGCGCGCGCACGAATGGGCGCGCGACATCGCCGTCACGGGGGACGAGGAAGCCGGCTGGGACGCGGAAGCCGACCCCGGCACACCCGGCGCTGACACCTGACCGACCGGAGAAACCCGCAATGCTGCGCATCACGTTGACCCGTCTCTTATCGGTTATTCCAGTCCTTTTCGGGATCTCGGTGATCTCATTCCTGGTCATCCGCATGATCCCCGGCGACGTGATCAGCTCGATCATGGGTCAGGACTTCGGCGACCCCGCGATCGAGGCGGAGATGCGCCGCTACTTCGGGCTCGACATGCCCGTGTACGAGCAGTTCCTGAGGTGGCTCGGCGCCCTGGTCCAGGGCGACTTCGGCACCTCGATGCGCACCGGCCAGCCGGTGCTCGAAGAGATCATGCAGCGCCTTCCGTCCACGCTGCTGCTGGCCGTGTCGGCGCTGCTGGTCTCGATCCTCATCTCCATCCCGCTCGGCGTGCTCAGCGCCACCAAGCGCAACGGGCTGCTGGACGCCACCACCCGGGTCGGCTCGCTGGTCGGGCTGTCGCTGCCGAACTTCTGGCTCGGCATCCTGCTGGTGTACGTCTTCTCGGTGTCGCTGGGCTGGCTGCCGTCGCAGGGCGCGGGTGAGGGTGAGGGCTTCTGGGGCACCCTGAAGCACCTCATCCTCCCCGCCGTGACGCTCGGCTCCAGCCTCGCCGCGATCAGCATGCGGATGACCCGCTCCAGCATGCTGGAGGTGCTCAACCAGGACTACGTACGCACCGCCCGGTCCAAGGGCCTCGGCGAGCGCGTGGTCATGACCCGGCACGCGCTGCGCAACTCGCTGATCCCGGTCGTGACGGTGCTGGGCATCCAGGCCGGCGCGCTGCTGGGCGGCACCGTCATCGTCGAGCAGGTGTTCGCCTGGCCGGGCCTGGGGACGATGGTCATCCGCGGCATCTCCCAGCGCGACTACCCGGTCGTCCAGGGCACCCTGCTCTTCCTGGCCTTCTTCTACGTCGTCGTCAACTTCCTCGTAGACCTCATCTACACCTACCTGGATCCGAGGTTGCGCAGTGGTCACTGACACCGCCCCCGACCGCCGCCCCGCCGAGGCGGCGTCCACTCGCCGGACCCCCCGCAGCCTGGAGTTGCTACGCCTGATCTGGCGCGACCGGGTGGGCGCCATCGGCCTGGTCATCGTGGTGCTGATGGTCGGCGCGGCGGCGCTGGCCCCGCTCATCGCCCCGTACGACCCGACCGCCATGTCCAACCAGCGGCTCGCCGCGCCCGGCGGCGACTTCCTGCTCGGCGCCGACGAGGCCGGCCGCGACCTGCTCAGCCGCGCCCTGTACGGCGCACGCACCTCGCTGACGGTCAGCCTGATCGTGGTGACCTGCGCGGGCGCGATCGGCGTCCTGCTCGGACTGCTCGCCGGCTTCTACCGGGGCTTCCTCGACGCGATCATCACCCCGGCCACCGACATCATGTTCGCCTTCCCCACGCTGCTGCTCGCGCTGGCGGTCGTCGCCGCCCGGGGCCCCGGCACCGAGAACCTGATCCTGGCCCTGATCCTCGTGTTCATCCCGAGCTTCGCCCGGGTCGTACGCGGCACGGCGATGTCGGTGCGCCGCGAGCCGTACGTGGAGTCCGGCCAGGCGGTCGGGCTCACCAACGCCCGGCTGATCTTCAAGTACATCCTGCCCAACTCGGTCGCCCCGATCGCGGTGCAGTTCACCACGAGCCTGGCCACCGCCATCCTGGTCGAGGCGTCCCTGGGCTACCTCGGGCTCGGCGTGCAGCCGCCCCAGCCGTCCTGGGGGTCGATGCTCTCCAGCGGCAAGGCGTTCATGGAGATGTCGATCTGGCCATCGGTCGTCCCCGGCGTCTGCATCATGATCGCGGTGCTGGGCTTCAACCTGCTGGGCGACACCCTCCGCGACGTGCTCGACCCGCGACTGCGCGGCCGTTCCGGCCGCTGACCCCTCGCACCCCCGGCAAGGAGCAACGTGGAAACCATCGACGAACACCTGGTTCGTCAACTGTCGGAATGGTCGGCGGGCGCCGCGGCGCCCGCCGACCCGTCGCCGGACGTCGAGGTCGACGCCGGTCTGCTGCTGGACTACTTCGACGCCCAGATCCAGAGCCGCCACCTCGACCTCGCGCTGCGCTGGCTGCAGTCGAAACGGGAGGGCTTCTACACGATCGGATCCAGCGGCCACGAGAGCAACGCCGCCGTCGCGCTGGCGCTGCGGCCGACCGATCCGGCGCTGCTGCACTACCGGTCCGGCGGCTTCTACGCCGCCCGGGCCGGGCAGGTCCCCGGCTCCACCCCGATCACCGACGTGCTGCACTCCGCCGCCGCGTCCCGGCGGGACCCGATCTCCGGCGGCCGGCACAAGGTCTTCGGGCACCGCGCGCTGAACGTCATCCCGCAGACCTCGACAATCGCCTCGCACCTGCCCCGCGCGATGGGCATGGCGTTCGCGCTGGACCGGGGCGTCGGCGACACCGGCTACCCGGCCGACGCGGTGGTGGTGTGCAGCTTCGGCGACGCCTCGGCCAACCACTCCACCGCGGCGGGCGCGCTGAACGCCGTCGGGTGGGCCGCCCACCAGGGGCTCGGGATGCCGGTGCTGTTCGTCTGCGAGGACAACGGCATCGGCATCAGCACCCGGTCCCCGCACGGCTGGGTGGACCGGATGCTGTCCGCGCTACCAGGCCTGGACTACACCGCCGCCGACGGCACCGATCCCGCGCGGCTGCTCGCCGTCGCGGGCGAGGCGGCCGATCGGGTACGCGCCGGACGCCGTCCCGCCGTGCTGCACCTGCGCACGGTCCGGTTCATGGGCCACGCCGGCTCCGACGCGGAACTGGCGTACCGGTCCCGGTCGGAGATCCTCGCCGACTACGCCCGCGACCCGCTGCTGGCCACGGCGGCGGTGCTGGCCCGGCGCGGCATCCTCGCCCCGGCCGAGAGCCTGGCCCGCTACGAGCACGCCCGCAAGCTGATCATGGACCAGGCCGAGGCGATGCTCGGGCGGGTCGAGCGGCTGCCCGACGCGGCTGCGGTGACCGCTCCGCTGACCGAACGCCGGACCGACCGGGTCAGCGCGGCCGCCGGACGGGCCGGCGCCGGACGGGAGAAGGTGTTCGGCGGCCGGCTCCCCGAGTCGCGCGGACCGCTCACGCTCGCCCAGTCGGTAAACGCCGCGCTGCACGACGCGCTGCTCACCTGGCCGCAGGCGCAGGTCTTCGGCGAGGACGTGGCCCGCAAGGGCGGCGTCTACGGCGCCACCCGCGGGCTGCGCAAGGCGTTCGGCGCGAACCGCGTGTTCGACACGCTGCTGGACGAGCAGACCATCCTCGGGGTGGCGCTCGGCGGCGCGCTGGCCGGCACGCTGCCGATCCCGGAGATCCAGTACCTCGCCTACCTGCACAACGCCGAGGACCAGCTGCGCGGCGAGGCCGCCTCGCTGCGGTTCTTCTCCGACGGGCAGTACGGCAACGGCATGGTGGTCCGGATCGCCGGGCTGGCGTACCAGAAGGGGTTCGGCGGGCACTTCCACAACGACAACTCGGTGGCGGTGCTGCGGGACATCCCCGGCCTGGCGCTGGCTGTCGTCTCCCACCCGGCCACCGCGCCGGCGCTGCTTCGGCAGTGCCTCGCGCTGGCCGAGCAGGAGAAGCGGGTCTGCGTGTTCCTGGAGCCGATCGCGCTCTACCACACCCGTGACCTGCACAGCGACGGCGACGGCGGCTGGCTGGCCCGGTACGCCCCGCCGGACGAGTGGGCGGCCACCGAGACGCCGCTCGGACAGGTCCGGACCGTACGCGACGGCGACGACCTGGCGCTCGTCACGTTCGGCAACGGCGTGCCGATGAGCCTGCGGGTGGCCGAGACGCTGGCCGCCGAGCGGGGCGCCGGCACCCGCGTCGTGGACCTGCAGTGGCTCGCGCCGCTGCCGGCCGCGAGCATGCTCGCCGCGCTCGACGGCGTACCCCGGGTGCTGGTGGTGGACGAGACCCGCGCCGGCGGCGGCGTCTCCGAGGCGGTGGTGGCCGCCCTGGTCGACGCCGGTTACCCGGGGCGGATCTCCCGCGTCAACAGCGTCGACAGCTACGTCCCGCTGGGCCCGGCGGCCGACCACGTCCTGCTCGGTGAACACGACGTGCTGACTGCGGCCCGCGCGCTGCTCGACTGACGTGCGGCACGACGAAGGCGGCCCACCGGATCGATCCGGTGGGCCGCCTCTCGTTCGGCCGCCTCAGTACCCCAGGTCGGGCTGCCGCTTCAGGCCGGCCAGCTGCTCGCCGGCCAGGTAACGCTCCAGGTTGACGCAGAAGTCGGCGTAGAGCCGCTGGAGGTTGCCGGTGCCGCGGAACGACGTGTGCGGGGTGATGGTGGTGTTCGGCAGGTCCCACAGCCGGTGGTCGGCCGGCAGCGGCTCCTCCTCGAACACGTCCAGCACCGCGCCGGCGATCCGGCCGGACCGCATCGCGTCGACCAGGGCGTCCTCCACCACGAGCGCGCCCCGCCCGACGTTCACCAGCACCGCCGACTCCTTCATCGCCGCGAAGTGCTCGGCGTCGAAGAAGTAGCGGTTCTCGGTGGTCAGCGGCATGGCCAGGACCACCGAGTCGGCCTCCGGCAGCACGGCCATGTGCTCGGCGTACGGGATCACCCGGTCGAAGCCCTCGGCCGGAGTGCCGGAGCGGTTCACCCCGATCACGTCGACGCCGAGCGCGCGGGCCCGCCAGGCCACCTCGCCGCCGATGCCGCCGGTGCCGAAGACGAGCATCGTGCTGCCGATGAAGTCCCGGCCGGTGATCCGCACCCACTCCCGGCGCTCCTGCGCCTCCCGGTGTTCCGGGAACGCGCGGAAGCGCATCAGCACGGCGCCGATGGCGTACTCGGCGATCGGCACGTTGTAGGAGTTGGGCGACCGGGTGTAGAGCAGCCCTTCGGCGAGGCGGCGCTGCATCAGCTCGCCGCCCACCCAGTCGAACCCGGCCGCGGTGATCTGCACCCACCGCAGCCGGTCGCACTTGGCCAGCAGCTCGTCGAAGGTGTCCTCGTTCATCGCGCTGCGCAGGATCACCTCGGCGTCGAGCCACTCGTCGCGTACCGGCTCACCGTCCGGTACCGGGCTGAACCGGCACTGCGGGAACCGCTCCCGCAGTTGCGGGAGCAGGTCCGACAGGTTGGGGGTGAGCAGGACGTGCGGTCCCGCGACGGCGCCGGTCACGAGGACTCCTGCGCACGCTTCCGGTTGTTGTACGTCACGCCGCCCTTGGCCCAGTTGTCGTACGACACCTCGTAGAGCAGGACGTGGGTGTTCTCGCGCGGCGAGCCGTACTTGACCAGCACGTCGGTCAGGTCGGCGATCATCGCTTCCTTGGTGGCCTGGTCCCGCTTGCCGATCTCGGCACGGATGATTGCCATCTCAGTTCTCCTTGCTCGTGGTCGCGAAGTCCGGGTTGCGCTCGTACTCGGCCTTGACTGCCAGGTACGCGAAGGCGTGCGTGACGCGGGTCTTCAGCACCCCGTCGAACACCTCACGCGCCTTGTCGACGTCACCGTTGTAGTAGTGCCAGTTACCGAGGCCGTACCCCTGGGTGACGGTCTTGAGGCTGTTGCCGTCGCACATCGCCCACAGCTCGTCCGGGCCGATCTCGCCGGTGTAGAGCTTCATCCGGCCCTCGTAGCCGACCAGGTGCGGCTCGTCGACCAGGTCGACAGTGCGGAACCGGTCGAGCACCTCCTCGGCCTCGGCGGTCCGGCCGAGGCGCCGCAGCGCCATGTACTGCCAGTCCTGCGACGCGACCAGGCCCTCCTGGTGCCGGGACGCCTTCTCCGACTCGGCGAAGCTGGGCAGGCAGCCCTCCAGGTCACCGGCGAGGTACTGGGCGACGCCCAGGTGGTACCAGACGGAGGCGTGCAGCGTGGTGTTGTAGCGGCCGAGGATCTCCGGGTTCGCGGCGGCGTCGGTGTCGCTGAGGTGCTGCGGGCGCACGTCCTCGGGCCGGCCGAGGATCAGGCTGACGACGTCCTTCTCCACCTCCGGCTGGTACATCTCGTACTCGTCCTCGACGCCGGCGAGCTGGTCGGCGGCGGCGCGCAGGTCCGCGATCGCGCCGGCGTAGTCACTGATGGAGATCCGCCGGTGGCCGCGGAAGCGCAACAGGCGCGGGCTGTCCGGTTCCAGTTCGAGCGCCTCGGTGAGCAGCGCCACGGACTCCTCGTGCTTGCCGAGGTAGCCCTTCAGCCGGGCGGCGATGACGTAGCGATGGGTCAGGGGTACGGCCGTCATGGATTGCCTTTCGTCGCGGTGCGGCGGAGGGGACGCCGTGGGCCGGCGTCCCCTCCGCGACTCGTCAGCGGTCGAGCCAGAGGTGCCGGTAGAAGCGGTAGGTCGGCGTGGGGTCACCCCGGTAACCCATGACGTCCTTCTGCACGACGTCGAAGTCGGCGTTCAGGAAGGTCATGGCCACCGGGCCCCGCTCGGCCAGGATCTTCTCGGCCTGCTGGTAGAGCTGGGCGCGCTTGTCCTTGTCCAGCTCGGAGCGGGCCTTGACGATCAGGTCCTCGTACTCCGGGTCGGACCAGTTGCCGTAGTTCAGGCCGCCGCCCTTGAGGAAGCTGGCGGTGAACCGCTCGTCCGGGTCGTAGGTCAGGCCGAAGCCGGACTGGTACATGTCGAAGTCCCCGGACTTCGTCTTGGTGTCGGCGATGGTGGACTCGACCGACTCCAGCGTCACCTTGATGCCGATCTTGGCGAGCTGCTGCTGCTCCACCTCCGCCGAGCGCACCTGGAACGCCGAGGTGGCGATCACCATGAGCTTGGCGTCGAAGCCGTTCGGGTAACCCGCCTCGGCCAGCAGCGCCTTGGCCTTCTCGATGTCGGGCTTGCCGTACACCGGCTCCTTCAGCGCGCCGAAGCGGTCCGGCGGCAGGTAGCCGGCGTTGAGCGCGGTGCCGAAGCCGGAGTTGGCGACGTTCAGGATCTCCTGCCGGTCCAGCGCCAGGTAGATGGCCTGCCGGACCTTGACGTTGTCGTACGGCGCCTTCGAGGTGTTCAGCCGCAGGTGCAGCGACAGCGAGCCGGAGCCGCCGTACCACTTGAGCTTCTCGTCGCGCTTGAGCGCGTCGATGAACTCGGGCGCGGGCCGCCACAGGAAGTCGACGGTGCCGCTGCGCACGGCGGCGGCGCGGGCGTTGTCGTCCGGGTTGAACGTGAAGTCCAGCCCGTCCAGGTACGGAACCCCGGACTCCCAGTACTTGTCGTGCTTGTCCAGCTTGATGGCCTGGCCGGTGGTCCGGGCGGCGAGCTTGAACGGCCCGCTGCCGCCGTCGACGCTGCCGTTGAGGTCGCCCTGCTTCTCGACCACGGTCCGGTCGACGATCGACGACGCGGCGGTGGACAGCAGGGTCAGGATGGCGGCGTTGGGCTTGGCGAGCTTCATCACGACGGTGCGCTCGTCGGGCGCCTCGACCGAGGTGATGCCCTCGTAGCTACGGGCGCGCGGCGCCCGGGTGGCCGGGTCCTTGATCCGCTCGATCGAGTACTTCACGTCGACGGCGGTCACCTTGCGGCCGCTGTGGAAGTACGCGTTGTCGCGCAGCTTGAACGTCACGGTCTGGCCGTCCGCGCTCAGCTCCCACGACTCGGCGATCGCCGGCTTGATCTCGCCCCGGTACGACTGCACGAGCGACTCGTAGATCTGCTCGTTGATGACGAAGGCCGAGGTCTCCGACATCCGGTGCGGGTCGAGTTCGTTGGCGTCCAGCCGGATCATGATCCGCAGGCGGCCACCGGACTTCGGCGTGCCGGCGGCCTGCGTCTCGTCCTCGAGCTTGACGTTGCTGGTGAGGCCGTCGCTGGCGTTGCCACCGGACTTGCCCGACGGCGGCTCGCCGCCTCCGCAGCCGGCCGCGAGCGTCGTCACGACGCCCACCGCCAGCGCTCTCATCAGAATTCGGGTACGCATCAGTCTCCTTGGCAGTGTCACGATTAGCGCTTCATCGCGCGGCCGGCTTCCATGCCTCCCCATAGACCCGAAGCCAGTTGCCGCCGAGGATCTTGATCACGTCCTCCGGCGAGAATCCGCCGGCCAGAAGCGCCTCGGTGATGTTGGGGAAGTCCGCGGCGTCGTCCATGCCGATCGCCCGGCGCTCCTCCCATCCGAAGTCACCGAGCAGGTTCTGGTGCTCCTTCGAGTTCGCCTGCGCGATGCTCTTGAGCTGCGCGATCCGCATCTCCTCGGTCCACGTCTCGTCGTAGTCGGTGGCGACGGCGACGTGGTCGACGCCGGCCACCTCCACCACACGGCAGACGTGCTCCACGAAGCGGGTCAGGTCCGGACGACGGGACGGGTCCTCCGGGTGGTACAGGAACCCCGACAGGGTGGTGATGCCCATGACGCCGCCCTGCTCGGCGAGGCGCCGCAGGTATCCGTCCGACTTGGCGCGGATGTGCGGCGACAGCGCGTCGCAGAAGGCGTGCGTGACGACGACCGGCTTGTCCGAGGCGTCCATCGCGTCCAGGCCGGTGCGCTCGCCGCTGTGCGAGACGTCGACCAGCACGCCCAGCTCGTTCATCGCCTTGACGAAGGCGCGGCCCCGGTGCGTCAGCCCCGAGTCGGTGTCCTCGCCGCAGCCCGCGCCGAGCAGGTTCTGCCGCTGGTAGGTCAGCTGAAGGATGCGGACGCCCAGGTCGTGGAACGTGCCGAGCAGGTCGAGGTCACCCCCGATCATCTCGGTGTCCTGCGGGCCGAGGATGACGGCCTCCTTGCCCTCGGCCTTGGCCCGGTGGATGTCGTCCACGGTCAGGGCGAGCAGCACCTCGTCCGGGTGTGCGTCGATCCACCTGCGGCAGCGGTTGACCTCGCGCAGGGCGGTGACGGTGTCCGCGTACGGCCGGGTGACCGTGTGGTTGACCGCGGTGACGCCTCCTCGCCGGATCCGGTCGAGGTGGGCGTCGCTCAGCTCGATGACCGTGCTTCCGTCCACCACTGTTGCGGCGGCGTGCAGGTCGGCGGCGGAACGAACGGGTTGGGCGGTGGCGGCAGTCTTCACGTCATCTCCAGATCATCGGAAGATGCCGAGACTCTACGAGCCACGCCAGTTGTTGTCCATGAAATCTCAGCAACTCGTCGGTAGATAGCTTTGAACCGACGAATTTCGTCGTTATAGCTCTAGCAAACCGATCGAGGGTGCCCGTCCGGCGCGAATCCGCCATAGCGCGAGAAGACCCTTATGGAAGACAAATGCGGCATGGTGCACAGTGGACCGGCGCGGGTCACACCGGACACGAGAAGCGCCCGGCCGGAGCCGGGCGCTTCGTCGAGAGGTTCGACCTTCACGCGGTGAGCGCGATGTACTTCTCCTCCAGGAACTCCAGGATGCCCTCGGAGCCGCCCTCCCGGCCGAGGCCGCTCTGCTTGACCCCGCCGAACGGGGCGGCCGGGTCGCTGACGACGCCCCGGTTCACGGCCACCATCCCGGCTTCCAGACGCCGGGCGACGGCCATCGCCTCCCGCTCCTCACCGAAGACGTACGCCATCAGGCCGTAGACGGTGTCGTTCGCCATCTCGACCGCGTCGTCGACGTGGTCGAAGCGGACCACCGCGGTGACCGGCCCGAAGATCTCCGTCGTGGTGATGGTGGAGCCGTGCGCCACGCCGGTCAGCAGCGTCGCGTCGTAGAACGCGCCGTGGGCCGCGGACCGTCCGCCGCGCACCACGGTGGCCCCCTGCGCGACAGCGGTCCGGACCAGGTCCGCCACCTTGTCCCGCTCGGCCATGGAGACGAGCGCGCCCAGGGCGTTCGCCCGGTCGAGCCCCGGCCCGACCGACACCGCGGCGAGAGCGGCGTCCATCCGGGCGACGAACTCGTCGTGCACCGAGGAATGGACGTAGAAGCGGTTGGCCGCGGTGCAGGCGGACCCGCCGTTGCGCATCTTGGCCAGCAGCGCGCCCTCCACGGCGGTGTCCAGGTCCGCGCTCGGCAGCACGATGAGCGGGGCGTTGCCACCGAGCTCCATCGACGTGCTGACCACGCTGTCCGCGCAGGCGTGCAGCAGCTCACGGCCGACCTCGGTGGAGCCGGTGAAGGAGAGCTTACGGACCTCGGGACGGTCGATCATCCGCTTCACCAGCGGGCCGGTCGGCACCGGAGTGACCAGGTTGACCACGCCACGCGGCACGCCGGCACGGCGCAGGACCTCCACGACGTAGGCGGCGGTCAGCGGCGTCTCCCGCGCGGGCTTGAGGATCGTCGTGCACCCGGCCGCCAGCGCCGGGCCGAGCTTGCGCGTGGCCATCGCGGCCGGGAAGTTCCACGGCGTGATCAGCAGGGACACGCCGACGGGCTGCCGGTCCACGACGATCCGCTTGTCCCCCGCCGGGGAGAGGCGGTAGTCGCCCGGCACCCGGACGGCCTCCTCGGCGAACCAGCGGAAGAACTCCTTGGCGTAGTTGGCCTCGCCGATCGCGTCCGCCCACGACTTGCCGTTCTCCCGCACCATCAGCTCGGCGAAGACCTCGACCTCGTCGGTGAGGATCTCGTACGCCCGGCGCAGCAGCTCACTGCGCTCGCGCGGCGCGGTCGCGGCCCAGGCGGGCTGGGCCGCCGCCGCGGCGTCCACGGCCGCCATGCAGTCCTGCTCCGTCGCGACGGCGAACCGGGCGATGGTGGAGAGGTCGGCGGGGTCGGTCACGTCGAACCGGCGGCCGTCGGAGCCGGGCCGCCACTGCCCGTCGATGAAGAGGTCCGCGAGCAGGTTCACCTGAGACTCCCATTCGCCAGGGCGCCGTCGTGGGCGCGTTCCAGGATGTCGAGCAGCAGCTCGCGGGACGGATCCACCGGGGCGGCCGCGATCAGCCGGGTGGACCTGAGCCCCAGCTCGGCGATCTGCGGAAGCTGGTGGCGCGTCAGCCCGATCTCGGCGAGCGTGCGCGGCACGCCGATCTCCCGGTTGATCTCGACCACCCGGGCGAGCGTCCGCGTCGCGGAGGCGTCCGCCGCCGGGACCGCTTCGAGCGCCGCGCCGAGCGCCGTGAGCCGCGCCGCGACCGCCGGCTGCGCCATCAGCGTGTCGATGACGTACGGGAGCATCAGCCCGGTGCCGAGCCCGTGCGGAGTCTTGGTGAGCGCGCCGATCGGGTACTGCAGGGCGTGGCACAGGTGGGTGCCGGTCGCGCCGAACGCCATCCCGCCGAGCAGCGAGCCCAGCGCCACCTCGTGCCGTGCCCGCCGGTCGCCGGGCCGGTGGACCGCGACCGGCAGCCAGGGGCCCAGACGCGCCGCCGCCTGCAACGCGACCGACTCACTCAGCACGTTGCGTCCGGTGAACACCGGGAGCACGCCCGACCAGTCGAGGTCGACCGGCCGGGCCGTGAACGACTCGACCGCGTGCACCAGCGCGTCGATGCCGGACCAGGCGGTCACCGTCGCGGGCGTCCCGAGCGTGAACTCCGGGTCGACCACGGCGGCCGACGGCACCAGAAAAGGGCTGGAGATGCCCACCTTGAGCTCGCGGTCGGGGTCGGACACGACCGCGACGGGTGTCACCTCCGACCCGGTGCCCGCGGTCGTCGGCACCGCCACCAGCGGCACGATCGGCCCGGGCACGAGGTTCTCGCCGTAGTAGCGGTGCGCCGGCCCGCCGTAGGCCGACAGCAGCGCGATCAGTTTGGCGGCGTCGAGCGCGCTGCCGCCGCCGATCGCCAGGACCACCTCCGCGCGGTAGTCGCGGGCGGTCGCGACCGCGGCGTCGAGTGTGTCGACCGGGAGTTCCGGCGTGATGTCGGAGTGGACCAGCACGTCCAGCCCGGCCCCGGTCAGGGCGTCCACCGTCTCGCGGAAGATCGGCGTCCGCACCAGGAACGGGTCGACCACGGCGAGTACGCGCCGGCCGTGCACCCGGACGACCTCCGGCAGGTGCCGGCGGGCGCCGTACCCGAAGTGGATCCGTGGGGGAAGGCGGAGCGTGCCGACGGCGGCGGAGCGGAGCTTGCCGCCGTCGCCGGTCGGCGCGGTCACCGCGGTCTCGTCAGGCACTGAAGCCACCGTCCACCGGGAGCACCGCCCCGCTGATGTGGCTGGCCCGGTCGCTCAGCAGGAACGACGCGGTCGCGCCGACCTCCGTCCCGGTGCCCGCCTTGCGCAGTGGGGTCGCCGCGATCCGGGCCTCGACGCCGCCGGGAATCGCCAGCCGGGTCTGGGCCAGCATCGGCGTCTCGGTAGGGCCGGGCGCGATCACGTTCACCCGGATCCCGAGCGGGCCGAAGTCGTGCGCGGCGGTGCGGGTCAGCCCGATGACCGCGTGCTTGGTCGCCTGGTACGCGCCCAGGCCGGAGTTGCCGCGCAGTCCGCCGATGCTGCTCACGTTGACGATCGAGCCGGCGCCCCGGCCGAGCATGACCCGCACCTGCTCGCGGACGCACAACCAGGTGCCCTTGACGTTCACCGCCATGATCCGGTCGAAGTCCTCCTCGGGGACCTGGTCCAGGCGGCCGCCCTGTGTCATCGCGGCGTTGTTGAAGGCGCCGTCGAGCCGGCCGAACCGCTCGACGGTCCGGTCCACGACGCGGGCGACGTCGCGGGCGACGGAGATGTCGCCGGTGACGTGGTCGACGTCGTGCCCGGCCGAGGCGAGTTCCAGGGCGATCTTCTCCAGTGGCCCCTCGGAGCGGGCGACGAGCATCAGCGAGGCGCCGTCGGCGGCGAACACCCGGGCGGCGTCGGCGCCGATGCCCGCGCTGGCGCCGACGACGAGGACGACCTTGCCCGCCAACGGGAGGGGGCGGTTCTGCGGGTCCGGCATGGCTTCTCTATCCCTCTTCTCGACGGCTGCCGGTGAGCAGCAAATGTTCGGATAGCGCAACCGAAGTTCATATTACGGAGCGCGGTCTCGTGTGTCCACAGGCGTCGTGACGGCGGAGCGCCCCTCCCGACCGGAGTCGGAAGAGGCGCTCCCCCACTGACGGCGCGGTGTCGCCCGGGTCAGCCCAGATCCACTCCGTCGACCTGCGGGCCGAGCGGCGGCTGCTGCCAGCCGTGCTCGGTCATCCGCCAGTCCGGCCGCACCTCGCACGGCGCGCACTGCGGCCAGTAGAACTGCGGCTCGCGCCCGCTGACCGGGTTCTTGTAGTGGAACCACATCGGCACGATGCCGGGCCACGCGATGTAACCGGGGGAACCGCCCTGGAACCCGCGCGAGCGCTCACCCATGCTGCTGAGCAGCACGTCCGGCGGGTACCGGGTCACCAGCGTGCTGGGCGCCGGGTCCGGCAGCTCCGGGTTGCGCGGGTTCGCCGCGGCCCAGCCGCCGGCCCAGTTCGTCGACTGCCAGTAGAACTCGTCGATGGTCAGGCTCCAGATGCGCCAGATGCCGTTCTCGAGCACGAACTCGTCGTTGTACATCGCGCCGTTGAACGCGCCGGCGTTGGTCCTCGACGTCCGCGGCTGGAGCAGGCGGGCGCGCATCGTCGCCGACCGTCCGTCCTCGGACACGAGGATCACCGGTTGCGGCCGCCAGTGGTACGAGATGCTGGCGCGCATCGTCGACGGGTTGGTTCCGTAGACCGTCACCCCGGCCTGCCGGATCCGCTCCGGGCCCTGGAAGTAGCCGGCGAACGGCGACAGCTTGTGGCCGAACTCGGCGTGGATCTGCGCCATGTCGTAGATCCGGAGGTCGTCCAGGTAGGCGGTGTACGCCATCGAGACGTTCTCCGCCCCGTCGAACGCCAGCGACCGGGCCAGCCGGCGGTCGAGGTCGGTCAGGTTCCGGTTCGACGACGCCGCGCCGCCGGCGTTCTTCTGGCTGCGCGCCTGCACGTCGAGGAAGGCCGGCACCCGGGTCGGCGCCGGCGCGATGCCGCCGTCACCCCAGCCGGTGGAGTACGGGGCGATCACCAGCGGCGTGATGTTCATGTCCTTGAGCTTCCACAGCCCGCCCTGCTTGACGAAGTGGTTGTGGAACACGGAGATCTCCCACGACGCCTCGCGGGTGTTGGCGTCGCCGACCATGGCGAACTCGATGCCCCGGGCGGTCGCCTGCGTGCCACTGGTGTGCACGTCGACGATCGTGTCGAACTGGATACGCTCATTGAGGATGCCCTGGCTGAGGTTCTCCGGGCCCATGCGCTCCATGGCCTGGCGGACGCCGGCGGCGCCCCGGAACGTGCCCACGTTGTCGATGGTCACCGTGGCGCCGTTGGCGAACAGGTCTACCACGTCGGACCACATCCGCCGGTCGACGTAGTAGCCGTAGGCGTGCTGGAGGTTGCGGACCGAGTCCTCGCTGTTGAGCTTGTCGATGCGGGCCGCCACCTTGTTGACGGTCGTGCCGGCCGGCGGCGCCGGACCGACCGGCTCCGGGATCGGCACGCCCGCCTCGTCCGGAGTGAAGTGGTACGGGACGATCGGCAGCAGCTCGAGGTCCTTGTTGCGCCAGCCGGTGGCGTAGTCCCCCTCGTACTGCGGGTAGTAGTGCAGCAGGGAGATCCGCCAGCGGCCGTTCTCGAACACGTACTCGTTCTCGTAGATGCCGCCCTCGATCCGGGCCGCGCCCGCGCCGTCACCGAGGAAGCGGAAGCCGTTCCAGCGCGCCTTCGCGGACAGGCCGTCGACGGAGAGGTTCACCAGCGGCTGGTCGACGATCACGGTGTGCAGGGATCCCGGGTTGATGCCGTTCATCGCGCCGGCGTCGGCCTCCAGCCAGTCGCGGATCGCGGCGCGGCCGGTGACCGTCTCGTCGCCCCAGCGGAAGGTCGCGTCGGCGCTGAACAGCGCCGCCATGTCCGACCATCTGCCGTACTGCGCGAGGTGCGCGTACGTGCGCTGCACGTCCTTGACCTCGCGCAGCGACTCGACGCGGACCAGGTCCCGGGCGAGGGAGTTCAGGGTGATCGTCGGGGTGGTGGCCGCGGCCGGGGGCGCCTGGAGGGCGACCATGCCGGCGGCGACCAGCAGCAGTGCGGAGGCTGTCGCGGTCAGCCGTCTTGTCAGACGTCTCATCTTCACATCCCTGTCCGTTGCTGGCGTATGTGGAATCCCCGTGGTCGGCGGGCGGCCGTGGAGGTCACGACCGGAGGCAGTTGCCGGAAACGTACGGGACATGTTCGCAGGGCGCATGAGCTATTACGCCAGATGAACTTTGCCCAACCCACACCATCTCGCCGCCGGCTGGGGGACACCGGAGTGCGGCGGGCGCGCGGAGGCGCCCCTCCCCACGGGATGCGGGAAGAGGCGCCTCGGAACGGACGCGGCGGCAGCCGCCGTCACTGACGGATCAGCCCACCTCCAGCCCGTCGATCTGCGGTCCGGTCGGCGGCAGCTGGTAGCCGTGCCGCGTCATGCTCCAGTCCGGACGCACCTCGCAGGGCGCGCAGTCGTACCAGAAGTGCGGCGGCACCCGTCCGCTGACCGGGTTGCGGTAGTGGAACCACATCGGCACGATGTCCGGCCACTGGATGTATCCGGGGCTGCCGCCGCGGAAGCCGCGCGACCGCTCGCCCAGCGCGCTGTGCAGGACGTCCGGCGGGTAGGTGTTCACCAGATTGCTCGGCGGCGGGTCGGGCAGGCTCGGGTCACGCGGGGCCACGCCACCCCAGCCCTGGGCCCAGGTCGGCGACTGCCAGTAGAACTCGTCGATGTCCAGGCTCCAGATCCGCCAGACGCCGTCCTCCAGCACGAACTGGTCGTTGTACATCGCGCCGTTGATGTACCCGGCGTTGACCGTCGAGGCGTTGACGTGCATGAGCCGGGCCCGGACCGACGCCGACCGGCCGTCGTGCGAGACGTCGATGACCGGCTGCGGCCGCCAGTGCAGCACCAGGAAGGACTTCTGCGTCGGCGGTGGCGTGTTGCCGTACGTCGAGACCACCGAGCCGAGAATCCGTTCGCGCGTCACGTTCCAGCCGGCGAACGGGGACAGCTTGTGGCCGTTCACCGCGTGCACGGCCGCCATCTCCGGCCACCTGCTGTCGTCGATGTAGTAGCTGTAGGCCGCCGAGACGTTCTCCGCTCCGTCGAACGCGACCGAGCGGTTCAGCCTCCGCTGGAGGTCGGCCAGGTCCGCCTTCGGGCCCTTCGGCGCGCCGGCCGCCTTGCCGGGCTTCGGCGCCGGGGTACGCCCGGCCACGTCGAGGAACTTCGGCGGCTTGACGGAGGCGACCGGGCCGGTCCCGCCGTCGCCCCAGCCGGTGCTGTAGGGCGCCGTGACCAGCGGCGTCAGGTGCATCTCCTTGAGCTTCCACAGGCCACCCTGCTTGACGAAGCGGTTCGTGAAGACGGAGAACTGCCACGAGGCGCCGCCGGCGTCGTTGAGCATGCCGACCTCGATGCCCCGGGTGGTCGCCTTCTTGCCGTTGTCCTCCACGTCGACGATCGTGTCGAACAGCGGCCGGTCGTTGAGCACGCCCTGCGTCAGGCCCTCCGGCCCCATCCGCTCCATCGCCTGGCGGACACCGGCGGCGTTGCGGAACACGCCCACGCCGTCGATGGTGACCTTCGCGCCGTCGGTGAACAGGTCGACCACGTCGCTCCACATCCGGCGGTCGACGTAGTAGCCGTACGCGTGCTGCAGGTTGCGCACCGAGTCCTCGTCGTTGAGCGCGGTGATGCGGTCGGCCAGCTCCTTCGCGTTGAACCGGGTCTTCGGCGCGGGCCCGGTCGCCGCCGGGATCGGCACGCCGGCCACGTCGGGCGTGAAGTGGTACGGCACCACCGGCACCGGCTGGCGGTTGATGGTCCGGAAGCCGGTGGCGTAGTCGCCCTCGTAGAGCGGGTAGTAGCGCAGCAGCGAGATCTTCCACTCGCCGTTCTCCAGCACGTACTCGTTCTGGTAGATGCCGCCGTCGATGCGCGCCGCGCCGGCCCCGTCACCGAGGAAGCGGATCCCGGACCAGCGGCCCTTCGCGGTACGGCCGTCCGGCGACAGGTTGACAAGCGGCTGGTCGATCACCGTGGTGTGCAGCGCGCCCGGCCGGGCGCCGTTCATGTCCCCGGCCTCCGCCGCGAGCCATCCCTTGATGGCGTGGTGGCCGCTCACCACCTGACTTCCCCACTGCAGCGTGCCGTTCGCGCTGAACAGCTTCGCCATGTCCGCCCAGCGCCCGAACTGGGCCAGGTGGGCGTACGACCGCTGCACGTCCTTGACCTCGCGCAGCGACTCGACCCGTTCGACGTCCCGGGCCAGCGAGTCGATGCTCACCGGCACGTTTCCGCTCGCCGCCGCGTGCGGCGCCCGTACCGCGATGTTCACGCCGACCACCAGCAGGAGCCCGGTCGCCGCCGCCGTCAGCCGTCTTGTCAGAGGTTTCATCGTCACATCCCTGTCCGTAGATGCCGTGCGAAGAGCTCTGGCATCGCCAGGTCCGGCCGGAGGGCGATGCGAGGAACGTACGTGACGTGTTCACCTACCGCAAGAAGCATTCCGGCATACGAACTTCCAGCCGCCCAGCGGGCCCCCTGACGCCGTCGATCATGAAGTTGACCGCGATTTTCGCCCGTTTTCTCCCGGTCAACTTCATGATCAGCGCGTGGGTCCTCGCGCGCGGGGTGGGTGGCGCGCGCCGGGGTGCCGGTGATCAAGGAGTTAGGGGTGCGGGACCGGGGGCGGATCTGGACACAAAGTCCTTGGTCAACGAGTGGGCGGCCGGAGAGCGCGGGCGGGGCGGGGAAGATCGGGCCCGTTACTCGTCTGCCGTCGGCGCGCTGTCTGCGGGGGCGCCGAGTTCGCTGGTCAGGGTAGTGGCGGTCGCCACCAGCAACTCGATGGCGGCGGACAGCTCGGCGATGTCGCCGGCGCCGAGGAGTGCGACAGTGGCGCACAGCCCCTTCTCGTCGAAGACCGGGGCGGCCACCGCGAACAGGCCGCCGCTGTGCCGGGCCA
The DNA here is from genome assembly GCF_002926165.1 of Micromonospora chalcea. Lineage (GTDB taxonomy): Bacteria > Actinomycetota > Actinomycetes > Mycobacteriales > Micromonosporaceae > Micromonospora > Micromonospora chalcea. Next base: position 58,689 of record NZ_MAGP01000154.1, read on the forward strand.
CGCTGTAGCCCTGCCGGCGTGCGGCGTAGACCTCGGAGTCCAGCCGGGCGCGCTCGGCCGGGGACATGCCGGCGGCCACCAGGTCCATCACGGCCTCGTCGGCGTACGCGAGGTACACGTGCGTCTGCGCGGCGCTCGCGTCGAGCTTGGTGCCGGGATGCACGGTGACCACGACCTGGCGGCTGGTGTCCTCCTCGACCAGGGTCACCACCGGCCCCTGGGCGCCACGGACGCTGAGCACCGCCGTCATTCGCGCGTCGGTGCTCAGCTTCCGCAGGTGGGGCCCGGCGATCTCGACGATCCGCTGGCGTCCCAGCGCCCGAATTCCCAGTTCCAGCATCAGTCCGCCGAGGGCGAACGTCCCGCGGCGCGTCCCCCGTTCGAGAATGCCGGCGGCAGTCATCGACGCGCAGTATCGGTAGGCGGTGGTGCGGTTCAGACCCGTCCGTTCGGCGACGTCCGCGGCCGTGAGCTCGACGACCCGGGGACCGAAGAGCGCGCAGATCTGTCCCACGCGCGCGACCGCCCGGATGTCCGAGTTCGAGGCTTCGTTCGGATCAAAGTTCGCCACCCCCGAAGCGTAGTTCACATGACGGACGAATCGCTACCTGGGGGTCACCTCAGCCGGCGAGCCAGTTGGTGAGCTTGGCGGTGACCTCGTTGAAGTTGTCGGCGTACCACTGGACGTCCTGCAGCACGGTCTTGCCGGTGTTGGCGTCGCCGTAGACTTCGACCTTCTTCGCGTTCTCCGACAGGTTCGGCTTGGCGGCGAGGTTCACCGGCGCGGTGCCGAGCGCCTCGGAGATGCCGGCCACCGCCTCCGGGCTGACCACCGTGGACAGGAACCGCTCCGCGGCCACCTTCTTCGGCGACCCCTTCGGCACGGCGAAGCAGTTGATCGAGGCCACCGTCACGTCCCACACCACTGTGATGTCCGCGCCCTCGTCCATCAGCGGCACGAGCCGCGCGTCGGCGAGCAGGAACATGTCGACCTGCTTGGAGCCGACCGCCTGTTGGAGCGCGCCGACGTTCGGGGCGAACGTGGTCACCTTGCGGATCGTGTTGAGCTTCTTCAGCGAGCGGTCGACGTCGAGCGGGTAGAGCGCATCCGGCGCCACACCGTCGGCGAGCAGCGGGTATTCGAGGATGCCGTTCTGCAGGTTGGTCAGGATCCCGCGCTGGCCGGGGAAGTTCTGGACGTCGAAGAAGTCCTTGATGGTCTTGGGCGCCTTGCTCGGGTCCGGGAACGCCTCGGTGCGGTAGGCGAAGGGCGAGGCGTTGATGAAGTTGCCGATGTAGCACTTGCCGATCGTGCCCTCGGCCAGGTTGCTCTTGTCAACGCCGGAGAAGTCGAGCGGCTCGAACAGCGTCCCGCAGTTCTGGGTCGCGGCGGCCGGCGCGGTCGCGACCACGTCCCAGAGCACCGCCCCGCTCTCGACCTGGGCCTTCACCTGCGCCACGTCGGGCGGCGAGGTGTTGGTGAAGGTCACGTTCGGGTGCGCCTTGGTGTACGGCTCCTGGTAGTGCTTGATCATCGCGTCCTGGCCGACGCCGCCGTAGGCGACGAACGTGAGCTTGACGTCCCCCTCGGGGTCCACCGCGGCGGCCGGCTCGTCTCCGCCGCAGGCGGCGGTCATCGACACGACTGCGGTCGCCACGAGGACCGCGAGGACGCGGGATGTTCTCAACACCATGTCACTTCCTTCGGCTATGGCCCGCGAACGCGGGCGTACTGTTCGGAATATGGATTGGCGCTTCGTATAGTGAACAGTAGCGAGGGCGTAACGTACCCAACAAGAGCGTGGAACCCGTTCGTTACCAAAGAGTGCGGTCGAATGTGCGTATGGTGAACGAGCTACCCCGCGACGACGCGCTGCCGGTCGACTCGCCACCAGGCGACCACGGGCTGGCCGATCCGCAGGTCGCTCTCCAGCGCGTCCAGCCGGGCGCGGCCCATCACGTTGCCGGCGCCCCCGAGCGACAGCATGGCGGTCCGGTACGCCCCCATGTACTCGATGTCGCGGACGATCGCCGCCGCGCAGTTCGCGTCCGGCGGAACCGCGTCCCGGTCGGCCGCGATCCGGACGTCCTCCGGCCGTACCACCAGGGCGGCCGGGCGGCCCTCACGCACCAGGCCCGACACGGTACGGCTGTCGACCGACCACACCTCGCCCTCCCAGACCGCCGTCGTACCGGTCGCCTGCGACAGCGTGAAGACCGTCGAGTCACCGAGGAACCGCGCGGTGAACAGCGTCTCCGGCGACCGGTAGAGCGCCTCGGGGCGGCCCAGCTGCTCGATCCGCCCGTCGTTGAACAGCGCGATCCGGTCGGACAGGTTCATCGCCTCCTCCTGGTCGTGGGTGACGAAGACGAACGTCGAGCCGACCTCCCGGTGGATGCGGCGGATCTCCAGTTGCAGCGTGGCGCGCAGGTTGCGGTCCAGCGCGCCGAGCGGCTCGTCCAGCAGCAGCGCGGTCGGGCCGAAGACGATGGCCCGGGCCAGCGCGACCCGCTGCTGCTGCCCACCGGACAGCTGCGCCGGGTAGTGCCCGTCCCGGCCGGTCAGCTGGACGAGTTCGAGCACCTCCGCGACCTTGCGCGCGATGTCCGGCTTGGACATGCGGCGTTCCCGCAGCGGATAGGCGACGTTCTGGGCGACTGTCATGTGCGGGAAGAGCGCGTAGTTCTGGAAGAGCATGCCGAGGTTGCGCTTGTGCGGTGGCAGCCGGCTCACGTCCACGCCGTCGAACGAGATGGCGCCGGTGGTGAGCGTCTCGAACCCGGCGATGAGGTTGAGCGTGGTGGTCTTGCCCGAGCCGCTGGGCCCGAGCAGGGTCATGAACTCGCCCGGCTCGATGGTCAGTGAGACGTCGTCGACGGCCGGATGGGTCAGTCCGTAGTCCTTCGTCACGTTGCTGAGCCGGATCTGGGTCCCGGCCCGGGTGGACGCCGGCACGGGCTCGGCCGTGCGGAACGTGGATGCGGACATGATGCTCCTATCGGCTCTTTCGGTTGCCCACGAACAGCACGAGGCAGATGACGGTGACCGCGACGACGACCAGGCTCGACGACGCGGCGATGGTGGGGTCGATCTCGACGGTGACGCTGTTGTACATCTGCACCGGCAGCGTCTGGAACGTCGGCGCGCGGAGGAACAGCGCGATCACCACCTCGTCGAACGAGGTGACGAACGCGAAGATGGCGCCGGTGACGATCCCCCGGCTGATCAGCGGCATGGTCACGAACAGGAAGGTCCGGATCGGCGTCGCGCCCAGCGACGCCGACGCCCGCAGCAGCTTCGGGTCGAAGCCGCTGAGCGCGCTCGTCACCGACACCAGCACGAACGGCACGCCGATCGCGGCATGGGCGAGGACGTACCCGCTCAGCGTGCCGACGAGGTGCCACTTCAGGAACGAGATGTAGACCGCGACCGCGATCACGATCGACGGCGTGACGATAGAGACCATCAGCAACGTCCGGGCGAGCCGCGCGAGCCGCCCGGTCAGGCTGTGCAGGCCGATGGCGGCGGCGGTGCCGACCACTGTGGCGAGCGACGCGGCGAGCACGCCGACAAGCACCGAGGTACGCAACGACGCGAGCCAGGTCGGGTCGGTGAAGAAGTTCTCGTACAGCTTGAGCGAGAAGCCGGTGGGCGGGAACTGGAACGTCGACGCCGTGCTGAAGCTCATCGGGATGACGAACAGGGTCGGCAGGATGAAGTACAGCGCCACCAGGGCGCCGACGAGCTTGAGCCACCAGGGGATCGGGTCCACGGAGGTGGCGCGGCGGCGCCGACGGGCCGGGGCGGGTCGCCTCTGCGTACCCGGAGGGTTGTCGGTCTTCGTCGCGGTCATGGCTGGTCCTTCGTCCTGGCGGCGGCGACCACGCCGATCGCCGAGATGGTTCCGCCGAGGCGGTTCGCCCAGGCGACTAGCACGAGGGTGACGACGAGCACGAGCATCCCCAGCGCGCCCGCGCCCGAGAAGTCGAGCAGCAGGGTGGTGCGCTGGCCGAGCAGCTGCGCGACGAGGGACTGCTGTGGCGACCCGAGCAGGGCCGGCGTGACGTAGAAGCCGAGGCTCAGGGTGAACACGAGGATCAGGCCCGCGACCACGCCGGCGCGCGACAGCGGCCAGTAGATCTTCCAGAACGCGACCAGCGGGTGGGAGCCGAGGCCGCGCGCGGCCAGCAGGAGCCGGCGGTCGATGCCGGACAGCGCGCTGAACAACGGCAGCACCATGAACGGGAGCAGCACCTGGCTCATCGCGACCGTCACGCCGGCCACCGTCCCGTACAGCACGACGTCCAGGCCGAACAGCTCGAAGAAGGAGTGCACCGGTCCGTTGCGTTGCAGGATGACGATCCAGGCGTAGTTGCGGGCCATGACCGACGTCCAGAACGGGATCAGCACGATGATCAGCAGGACGCCGCGCATGCGCGGCCCGACGCGGGTCATCAGGTAGGCGTACGGGTAGCCGAGCAGGAAGGCGATGACGGTGACCGCGGCCGCGGTCAGCGCGGTGCGGACGAGCACCCGCATCGTCACCCCGTCGGTGAACAGCGACTCGTAGTGCCGCAGGGTCCAGTCGCCGTTGCCGACGCTGCGCAGGAAGCTGTTCCCGAGCGGCACGAGCAGGATCCAGGCGAGCAGGGTGAGCGCCGGCACGAGGAGCAGCCACTGCGGACGCGGCCGGAGCCGCCGTAGGAGACCTGGCATGTCTGTTTCCGCCTTCCGCCCGGCGTCCCGGGCTCGCCTTTCATGCATGGCTGGTCGCGATCATGGAGCCCAGGGTCTCGGCCGCCTGTTCCAGCGCGGCGACGCGCGCCGAGGACCGCTCCGCGGGGTTGAGCATCTCGGTCGTGCCGAGCAGGCCCATCGCGGCCTGCACGTCGTAGGTGGCGAAGATCGGCACCGCCACCGAGGCCAGACCGGCCCGATCCAGGTCCGCCCAGGCGATCCGGTGGCGCCGTACCCGGGCCAGCGCCTGCCGCTCCACCGCCGCCTCGGCCGGGGTGAGGCTCGCGTGGGCCCGGGTCACGGTGGCCGGGTCGGCCTGGAAGGCGAGCAGAACGCGGGTCTGCGCGGCCTTGAGTTCCAGCACCGTCCCGATCCGGGCCGTCAGCACGATGGTGCCCTGGTGCGGCTCCTCGACGAGCGTCACCACCGCGCCGGAACGGCCGAGGAAGCTGAGCACTGTGGTGAGGCCGGTCGTGTCCGAGAGCTGCCGCATGATCGCCGGCGCCAGCGTGAGGAGCTGCTGGCGGACCGAGACGAGGGCGAAGAGCTGGTCGAGCAGCGGGCCGGGGCCGAACGACGCGCTCAGGAAGCCGGCCCGTTGCAGGGACTGGAGATAGCGGTGCGCGGTCGTGCGGTTGAGGCCGAGGCGCTCGGCCACCAGGCCGGGGGCGAGACTCCGGGTGTGCTGATCGAGTAGCGCGAGGACGTTCGCCGCCCGGTCGATGGACTGGATCATGGTGCGATCCGTCTCCACCGTCGCCGGCCCGGGGCCGGTTCGCTGGGGGTCAGGATCGGCGCTCATCGTCACCTCCTTACCGGACGCATCCATTTCCAGGGCCCGGTCCAGGGCAAGCGAAAGTTCGCATGCGGGCAAAGGCATGCACGATGCGAACGACGGCTCTTCCGTTCGACGCCTCGACGAGCACGCCGACGAGGCGCTGGCGCTGGGCGGATCCGGCACGACCGATGGTTGGCCCGAGATCGGGCGTTCGTTTTGCGAGCTCCCGCTTTCGGTATGCGGACGATAACCGGTAACCCGCACGCAACACAATGGTCCTTTCGCGGGCCTGGCGCAGCTGTTACGCCGCTCGGCCACCCATGGACACGACCGATGCTCGTCCGTATGCTGAACGCCAAGTTCATGGGACGAACAGGAGGAGTCGATGGGCGTCTCGAAAGGTCACCAGCCGGTCCCGCCAGGGCTGTTGAAGGTTCTGGATGGCACGGTTGACCTGCACTGCCACTCCGGCCCGAGCCCGTTCCCGCGGCGGATCAACCACGTCGAGGCGTCGTACGACGCCGCGCGCATCGGCGTGCGGGCGCTGCTGGTGAAGTCGCACCACCACAACACCGTCATGGACCTGCTGGCCATGGGGCCCTGGCTGAAGGAGGCGCCGACGCCGGTCTACGGGGGCGTCGCGCTGAACTCCGAGGTCGGCGGCATCAACCCGTCGGCCGTCGCGATGAGCCTGCGGATGGGCGGCCGGTGCGTCTGGGCGCCCACCGTGTCCGCGCGCCAGCACATCGAGCACCACAGCCACGAGCACGGGTTTCCGACCTCGGGCCTGGACCTGCTGGAGAGCGAGGTCTCGGTGTTCGACGACAGCGGGTCCGTCTCCGCGCAGACCGAGCAGGTCGTCGAGGTCGTCGCGGACGCCGACGCGCTGCTGACCGGCGGCCACCTCGACGCCGACTCGATGAAGGCGCTGTTCACGGTCGCCGTCGACAAGGGCGTGCGCCGGCTTCTCGTCCAGCACCCCGACTTCATCGTGGGCGCCTCGGACGGCGACATCGAGGAGCTGCTGCGGATGGGGGCGTACGTCGAGCACGAGATCGCGATGTACCACCCCGGCGTCCCGAAGCCGGGCTGGCCGGTCGAGCAGCTGGTGCGCTGGATCGAGCGCGTCGGGCCGGAACGGACCACCATCGGCTCGGACCTGGGCCAGCAGGGCAACCCGCTGCCGGTCGACGGCTACATCTACCTCGTGCAGCGCCTGCTCGACCACGGGGTGTCCGAGAAGGACGTCCGGCGGATGATCGCCGGCAACCCGGCCTACCTGCTCGGTCTGGAGGACAGCCCGTCGTGATCAGGGCGGACAGGGTCATCATCAGCGCGGCGGTCACCGGGTCCGTGCACGTGCCCTCGCAGAGCGACCACCTTCCGCTCTCCCCCGAGCAGGTGGTGCGGTCGTCGCTGGAGGCGGCGGAGGCCGGCGCCGCGGTCATCCACCTGCACGCGCGGCACCCGGACGGACGGCCCGCGTTCGAACCGGAGACGTTCGAGCAGATCATCCCCCCGATCGTCGAACGGTGCGACGCGGTCATCAACATCACCACCGGGGGCGCCTCGTCGATGACGATCGAGGAACGGCTCGCCGCCGCGGCCCGGTTCAGCCCCGAACTCGCCTCGCTGAACATGGGGTCGATGAACTTCGTCTACTCCGGCATCGCGGACCGGGTCAGCCGGTGGAAGCACGACTGGGAGAAGCCCTACGTCGAGAACACCTACCGGCAGCCCTTCATCAACACGTTCGCCCAGATCGAGTACGCGCTGCGCGAGATCGGCGAGAAGGGCGGCACCCGCTTCGAGTACGAGTGCTACGACATCGGGCACCTCTACACCCTGGCCCACTTCGTGGATCGCGGTCTCGCCCGGCCACCCCTGTTCATCCAGGGCGTCTTCGGCATCCTCGGCGGCATCGGCGCGGACCACGCCAACCTGACCCACATGATCGCCATCGCCGACAAGCTGTTCGGCGCCGACTACCACTTCTCCGCGTTCGCCGCGGGCCGGCATCAGATGCAGTTCTGCACCCACAGCGCGTGGCTGGGCGGGCACGTCCGGGTGGGGCTGGAGGACAACCTCTACATCGGCAAGAGCGAACTCGCCACCAGCAACGCGCAGCAGGTCCGCAAGGTCCGGTCGATCGTCCAGGACCTGGGCCGCACGATCGCGACGCCCGACGAGGCCCGGGCGATCCTCGGCCTCAAGGGCGGCCGGAACATCAGCCGTTGACGCCACCGACACCTCGCAGGGACTGATGACATGACCATGTATGCCAAGGACGACATCCGGTCGCAACTGGCCGCGGCGGCTCCGTCGCGGACTGTCGACCCGTCCACGCCCGTCCGCCCGGCCCAGTACCTCGCGCTGTACGACACGGCACCCACAGCGGTCACCGAGGCGGGCAGCCGGACCTGGCTGGTACGCGGCCAGCACCTCGTGCTCTCCTGGACCGAGGCGGTGACCGGCGACCGGTTCGCCCGCTCCGCGCAGCCGGACGAGTACGCGGTGCTGATGTACTCCGGCAGCGCCCCGGTACGGGTGCGCGCCGGCGACGGCTCCGCCGAGGTGGCGCAGGAGGCGTTCGTGGTGGTGCCGCCCGGCGACAGCGTGGTCGAGGCGCTCGCCGACGGCCCGGTGATCCGGGTGTTCTCCACAGTCGCCCCGGATCTGGCCGGGGCTGCCGCAAACGCGGCGGCGTACCGCGAGCCCGACCCCCGGTGCGCGCCGCTCGTGGCCTGGCCCGACCCGGTGGACGGGTTCCGCCTGCGGGTGTACCCGCTCGCCGAGCACCCGATCGAGCCGGGCCGGTTCGGGCGTATCTTCCGCACCACCAACATGATGATCAATTTTCTGGCCGAGGAACCCACGCCACGGGACCCGCTGCGCCTGTCCCCCCATTCGCACGACGACTTCGAGCAGCTCTCGTTCGGCGTCAAGGGCGAGTTCGTCCACCACATCCGCTACCCCTGGGGCCCCGACTCCACCCGCTGGCGCCCGGACGACCACGGCCGCCTCGGCGTGCCCTCGCTCTGCGTCATCCCGCCGCCGACCGTGCACACCACCCAGGGCGTCGGCGACCACCAGCAGCTGATCGACATGTTCGCGCCGCCGCGGGCGGACTTCTCCGCCAAGCCCGGCTGGGTACGCAACGCCGACGACTACCCGATGCCGTCATGAGCACCGACGTGGCTGCGCCGAGGCGCAGCCGGTTCCGGGCGGCGCTCGCCCGCCCGGACGCCCCGGCGCTGGGCACCTGGGTGAAGCTGCCGGTGATGGAGAGCGTGGAACTGCTCGCGCTCGCCGGGTTCGACTTCGTCGTCGTCGACCTGGAACACGCCCCGATCGACCTGCAGACGGCCTATCAGCTGATCGGCACCGCCAACCACCTCGGGCTGGCCCCGATCGTCCGGATCCCGGCGCTCGACCCGGGCCTCACGCAGCGGATCCTCGACGCGGGGGCCGAGGGCGTGATGGTCCCGCACGTGGACACCGTCGAGCAGGCGCGAGCCGCTGTCGCAGCGGTACGGTTCCCGCCGCTGGGCGCCCGCGGCGTCGGCAGCACGAGCCGGGCCGGCGCGTGGGGCGCCATGCCCCGCGCCGAGTACCTGCGCTACGGCCAGGAGGAGGTGGTGCTGGTCGTCCAGATCGAGAGCGCCCGGGCCGCCTCGTCCGCCGGGGCCGTCGCGGCGGTGCCCGGTGTCGACCGGCTGCTCGTCGGGGCCGCGGACCTGTCGACGTCCGAGGGCACGACCGAGGACGATCCACGGGTCGTCGCGCTCGTCGGCTCCGCCGTCAAGGACTGCCTCGCCGCCGGCGTACCCATCGGCAACTCCGGCGGGGCGGACGCCGACGCGGTCCGGCGGGCGGCCGACGCCGGCTTCTCCTTCACGCTGCTGAGCAACGACGCCAGCCTGCTCGGCGCGGCGGCCCGGGCCGCCGTCCAGGCGGGCCGCACCGTGCGGCACCGGCGCTGAGGCACGCCGTGGCACCCCTCACGACGACGCTGCACCTGCGCTGGGCCGACACCGACCACTACGGCCACGTCAACAACGTCACCTGGCTGCGGTACGTCGAGGAGGCCCGGATCCGCACGTTCGGGCTGCCGGACCTGCCCGGCACGTTCGACCCGGACCGGCCGCCGGCGCTGGCCGTGCTCGGCGCCGGGACGTTCACCATGACGGCGGCGGCCCGGCTGGAGTTCACCGGCGAGCTCGCCTACCACGGGCAGTCGATCCTCGCCGACGCCTGGCTGTCCCGCACCGGTTCCCGCAGCCTCGACCTGAGCTTCCGCTTCCTCGACCTGGCCCGCACGTCGACGTACCTGCTCGCGCAGACCACTCTCGTGGTCTGCGACCTGGCCGACCGCCGGCCCCGGCCGCTGACCGGCGCCGAACGCGAGGCGCTGGCGCCCTACCGGGGCGAGCCGCTGACCTTCCGTTGAGCCGCCCGAAAGGAATCACCGTGCCGACCTACGACGAGCTCTCCACGGCCGCGGTGCCCGGCGCCGCCTGGGACGTCTTCGGGCCGGGCGACCAGCTCGGCAGCATCAACCGGCTGACGCCCGAGCGCGTGACCGCCGCCGCCCGCCTGGTACGGCGGGGCGAGCGGTTCAACCTCGACTACCCGGTCAACGCCTTCGAGCCCTACCCGACCGGCACCCGGCGTCCCGCCGAGCACCACGTCTTCGCCAACAACCCGCTGCATCGCGACGACTGGATCGACTCGTTCTACCTGCAGTCCAGCTCGCAGCTCGACTCGCTGCGCCACATCGGGCACCCCGCCCACGGCTTCTACGGCGGCCTGTCCGCTGACGACAACAACCAGGGCTCCACCACGCTGGGCATCCACCACTGGGCGGAGGCCGGGATCGCCGGGCGGGGCGTGCTGCTCGACGTCCCCCGGCACTTCGCCAGCGAGGGCCGGCCGTACGACTGCGAGCAGACGATCGCGCTGGACGAGACCGTGCTGGACGCCGTCGCGCAGGCGCAGGGCGTGTCCTGGCGCGGCGGCGACATGCTGCTGCTGCGTACCGGGTGGGCGGAGAACTACCTGGCCAAGTCCGTCGAGGAACGGATCGAGTTCAACACGCGCAACCGCTCCCCCGGGCTCGCCCAGCGCGAGTCGGTGCTGCGCTGGTTGTGGGACCACGAGATCGCGCTCGTCGCCGCCGACAACCTGGCCGTGGAGGCGGATCCGGTGCTGGATTCGGACTTCCGCACGCCCGACGACCGGCCGCCGCCGCGCGGGGTCGACCACAGCGGCATGCTGCACCGGCCGCTCATCGCGCTGCTCGGGATGGCCCTGGGCGAGCTGTGGAAACTCGACGACCTCGCCGCCGACTGCGCCGCCGACGGCGTCTACGAGTTCTTCCTGACCTGCAAGCCGCTGAACCTGCCCGGCGGCGTCGGGTCGCCGCCGAACGCGCTCGCGTTCAAGTGAGCGGCCGGCGACGCCGGCCGCACCGCTGTCCACCAGGGATGACACCGCCGGAGCGGACCAGGAAATCCCCCGGCCACCCCTCGCACAAGTGCGGGCATGTTCGATAGGATCGAACATCCCGGGCGGATCCCCCCGCCACCGCAACAGGAGGTCCCCGTGCGGTCCATGGACAGTCAGCCGCCGTCGGAGCAGGCCGCCCCCGGCGGCCCCGCGGACGAGAGCACCCCGGCGGGGGTGGTCGGCGCCCGGATCCGGCGCTACCGCAAGGAGCGCGGGCTCACCCTGCGCGGCCTCGCCTCCCGCTCCGGCCTGTCGATCGGCTTCCTGTCCCAGGTCGAGCGCGGCATCTCCTCGATCGGCCTGACCGCGCTGGGCAGCGTCGCCAAGGCCCTCGACAAGTCGGTGGCCGACTTCTTCGACGCCGGCAACGGCACGTCCGACAGCAACGTCTCCCAGCTTCCCCGGCACTTCACGCTGACCAGGGCGGAGACGTCGGCAACGCAGTACGTGTCGGGGCAGCAGACCTACCGCATGCTCTCCGACCGGGGGCCGGACCTGGTGCTGGAGCCGATGCTCGTGCACATCGCGCCGGGCGGGCGGCGGGAGAACGCGTACGGCCACCGGGGCGAGGAGTTCGCCTACGTCATCTCCGGCGAGCTGCTCTACGAGGTCGAGGGCGTGGAGCACCGGCTGTGCCCGGGCGACAGCGTGCACCTGCGCTCGTCGGTGCCGCACCAGATGTACAACGACACCGACTCGGTCACCACAGTGGTCTCGGTGGTCACGCCCCGGCTGTTCTGACCGGCGCCACCAACCGCCCTCCGTGTTCACCTACGTGAACTCGGAGGGCGATTCGGTTGCGGGCGCGACGTCAGCGACCGAGGCGGTCATCCACCGCCGTCATGGTGTCCCGCCAGATGTCCGACGCCGGGTCGATGACGGCGAAGTGGTCCCCCGGCTGTTCCAGGTGGCGGATCTCGTCGCCCGCGGCTGCCGCCGCCGCGGCGTAACGCCGATTGGCGTCGACGAGGTCGAGACTGTCCGCGGTCCCCTGCACGAGCAGCGTGGGCACCCCTGTCGGCAGCCGCAGCATCGGGTCGCTCTCGGCGTACCGGCGCGGGGCCGTGGCCGGTGAGCCGCCCAGCGCCGCGGCGATCGCGCCGTCACCGAGGTAGCGCCGCTCGCCCTCGGTGAGGTCGAGCACCCCGGCCAGCGAGACCGCGAGCGCGACACGTGGCCCGCCCGTTCGCGCGGCGAGGTCCGCCGCGGCGCGCAGCGCGAGCTGCCCGCCGGCCGAATGGCCCAGCACCACGATCCGCTCCAGGTCGATCGGCCGGTCGGCGGCGAGGTCCCGCAGCGCGGTGAGGCCGGCTTCGACGTCCTCCGTGGTGGCGTCCCAGCCGTGCCGGTCCGGACGCCGGTACTCCAGGTTCCAGGACGCCCAGCCTCGGGCAGCCAGATCGACGGCGAGCGCGTCCATCAGGTCCGCGCCCCAGACCGACCGCCAGAATCCGCCGTGCAGCAGCACTGCGACCGGCGCCGGCCCGGTGTGCGGGTCCGACGGCAGCCGCAGGTCACCCCACTGCTCCGGGCCGGGACCGTAGGCGATCCGATCGGCCGGCGCGCGGAAGCGGTGCACGGCGTGCCGGATCGCCCAGGTCACGCCCCACAGTCCCCGGCCGGCCAGGTGGACCGCGCCGGGGACCGGCGTCTCGACGGTGAGGTCGTACCAGACCGCGTGCGGCGGCTGCGCGCCGATCAGGGCGCGGGCCGGTGTGGTGGGGCCGGGCAGCACCACAGTCGGGCCCTGCGCCGCGGCGAGCAGCGAGCGCAGCTCGTCGGCCGAGGCGGCGGTGACGACCGTGCCGGTGCTGTCCAGCTCGGCGCTGCTGGTGGCGACGAGCGACGCCAGCAGTTCGGTGTCGGCCACCAGGCCGGGGCCGACCACGACGGTGAGCCGCACCGCGCTCACCTGCGCAGCAGGGGCAGGACGGCGGAGCCGAGCAGGTCCACGCCGCGCTCGTCGGTGAGGCCGTGCGGCGTGCCGAACTCGACCCGGCGCACGCCGGCGTCGATGAGCGCCTGGGCCTGGGCGGCGACCTGCTCCGGGGTGCCGGAGAAGGCGAACCGGTCCAGCACGTCGTCCGGGATCAACCGGCCCGCCGCCTCGTCCTCGCCCGCGTCGACCAGGTCGCCGACGCGCTTGACCAGGTCGTCGGGGAGCACGACGGTCGGATCCAGCTCCGCCACCACGGCCAGGTACATGGCCACCTCGGTGCGGGCCTTGGCGCGGGCGGCCGCGCCGTCGGTGTCGACGACTGTCACCGCGCCGAGCACGATGCCGACGTCCGCGACGTCGCGCCCGGCCTTCTCCGCGCCGGTCCGCAGCCGCTCGCGGATCACCGGGACCATGTCCGGGTTGGCGCTGCCGCCCACCTTGATCTCGTCGGCGACCCGGCCGGCCAGCGCCGCGCCCTGCGGACCCCACGCGCCCAGCAGCAGCGGCGGGTCGGGCCGCTGCACGTCGTAACGCAGCGCGGTGCCGGCCTCCAGCGAGAAGACCTTTCCGGTGAAGCCGCTGCGGTCGCCGCGCAGCAGGCGGTAGACGACCTGGACGGCCTCCTCGATGGTGGTCAGCGGCCGCGGCTGCGGCAGGCCGACCGAACCCAGCCAGGTCCCCCGGGCCAGGCCGAGGTAGGCCCGCCCGTGCGAGGCCAGGTCCAGGGCGGCGAGCTGACCGGCGATCTCGTACGGCGCCATCGAGTACGGGTTCAGGCAGGCCGCGCCGAGGCGTACCCGCTCGGTCGCCTGCGCCATCTCCAGCAGCGGGAAGATCGGCGGCTGGTACATCAGGTCGCCGAAGACGGTGAGCACGTCGAAGCCGTGCGCCTCGGCGGCGCGGGCCAGCCGGGCGTACGCGCCGGCCGGCTTGTCGCTCTGCAGGCCGAGTCCGATCTCGACGGTCATGTCAGGTCCGCCGAGTTCATCGTGCGCCGGCAGGTCCGTTCCACCTTCATGACGAGCCGCTCCTCCGGGTCGGGGCAGATGAAGTGGGAGTCCTGGGCCAGCCAGTCCCCCGGCGCCAGGTCACGCTGCTTGGCGGCGAGGAAGGGCAGCACGGACGCGAGCGCGTACACGCAGAAGTGCTTGCCCTCGGGCAGCCGCAGGTGGGCGCTGTTGGTCAGCTCGAAGGAGTCGCCCACGGCCATGCCGCACACCGACCGGCCCTCGATCCGGTCGACTGTCACCTTCAGGTCGTAGATCTCCATGTCGCCGTCGGCGGTGTCGCTCACGGCCCCTCCCCTTCGTCGATCCGTACGATGATCTTGCCGGTGGTCCGGCGTTCGGCCAGCTCGGTGAGCGCCGCGGGCGTCTCGTCCAGCGACACGACGCGGCTGACCGGCGGCCGGACCGCGCCGGAGGCGCACATGTCGAACAGTTCCTGGTAGGCGGCCTCGACCGCGGACGGGCGCTGCCACGGGTACTGCGAGCCCCAGGACAGGCCCACCAGCGTCGCGTTCGCCGCCATCAGCCGCAGCGGATCGACGGGCGGCGGCGCGCCACCGGCAGCGCCCACCGCGACCAGGCGGCCCTCGAAGGCGAGGCACTCCCAGGAGCGGGCGAACACGTCGCCGCCCACCGGGTCCACCACGACGTCCACGCCCCGCCCGCCGGTGGCCTCCCGCACGGCGGCCACGAAGTCCTCCGCCGTGTAGTCGATCGCCACCTCGGCGCCCTGGTCACGGCAGATCGCCGTCTTGACCGGGCCGCCGGCGGTGGCGAGGACCCGGGCGCCGCGGGCGACCGCGAGCTGGATGACGGAGATGCCGACACCTCCCGCGCCGGCGTGCACCAGCACCGTCTGCCCGGCGGTGACGCCCGCCCGCTCCAGCGCGAACCACGCGGTCTGATAGGTGACCGGCAACGCCGCCGCGGTGACCGGGTCGACTGTGGACGGCCGCGGCACCACCACCGCGGCGTCCACTGTGACTGTGGTGCCGAGCGCGCCGCGCGGCAGCGCCGGGCAGGCCAGCACCTCCTGACCCAGCAGGTGCCCGGCCCCGTCGCCGGCGGCGACGACCCGCCCGGCCGCCTCCACCCCCGGCGTCATCGGCGGATCCGGACGCACCGGGTACTCGCCCCGGCAGAGCATGACGTCCAGGAAGTTCAGCCCGACCGTACGGACGGCGAGCCGCACCTGGCCGGGGCCGGGCGGCGGGTCGTCGGGCAGCTCGGCGACCGACAGCACGTCCGCCGGTTCACCGGTCCGCCCGGCGACCAGCCGCCGGATCATGCCGCGCCCACCGGTTCCCGGACCAGCTCGGCGTGGTGGTGCACGATCACCCAGCGGCCGTCGACCCGGCGCACCACGTCGGTGACCCGGGTGATCTCCGGCTCGTCGTCCGGGCCGAGCTGCGCGACCAGCTCGTACCGGGCCACGCCGAAGTCGTCCCACACGTCGATGCGCTTGCCCCGCGCGGCGAGCACCGCCAGCCGGGGCCGCTGACCGGCGGCGTCCCGCTGGGCGCGGTACTCGTCCAGCTCGGCCCGGGTCCGCAGCGGTCCCGGCAGGTGCGTCTCCCAGGTGGTCACCTCGGGGTCCAGGTGCGTGTCGAACCGCTGCTGGTCCCCGGCGAGGAACGCGTCGTACATGTCGTCGATGCCGGCGGCGATCTCCGCCGCGCCTGCCTGCGCGAAGGTCATCGCGTCTCCTCCTGGTTGCGGTCGTCGCGGGCGATCTGCCCGCCCTTCATCACCCACCGCACGTCCCGGAAGGCCGAGGTGTCGGCCAGCGGGTCGGCGTCCGTCGCGATCAGGTCGGCCAGCTTGCCGACCTCGACGGTGCCGAGGTCGGACTCCGCGCCGAGCCACCGGATCGGGCCGAGCGTGCCGGCGTGGATGGCCCGGGCGGCGCCGATCCGCTCGGACATGTACTCCAGCTCCCGGATCGAGGCGGTGGTGCCCTCGAACTCCCAGAACGGGGGCATGTCGCTGCCGAGCAGGACCTCCACCCCGGCGGCGATCGCCATGTCGAAGCTCTCCAGGTGCCGGGGGCCGGCGCCGAGCGAGCGGCACTGCATCCACTCCGGCACGCCCAGCTCGTCGAAGAACTCCTTGCAGCGGGTCACCAGCAGCGTCGGCACGAGCGCCGTGCCGCGCTCGGCCATCCGCGCCGCGACCTGCGGGGTGAGCTGGTAGCCGTGCTCCACGCAGTCCAGTCCCAGCTCGACCGCCGCGCCGATCACGTCGGCGGGCCCGGCGTGCGCGGTCACCTTGCGGCCCCACGCGTGCGCCGTCTCGATCACCGCCGTCATCTCGTCGGCGAACAACTGGGGCGTGTGGATGCTCTCGTGCTCACCGGCGATGCCGCCCGAGATCATCACCTTGATCAGGTCCGCGCCGGCCTTGATCTGGCTGCGCACGCCGTGGCGGAAGCCCACCGGGCCGTCGCACTCGAGCGTGTCGTTGCTCTCGTGCCCGTGCCCGCCGGTGCACACCAGCGCCCGGCCCGCGGTGTAGATGCGCGGACCGGGGACCCGCCCGGCGTTGATCGCCCGCCGCAGCGCGAAGTCCGCGTGGTCCTTCTCCGCGACGCAGCGCACAGTGGTCACGCCGGAGTGCAGCGTGCGCCGCGCCCCGTCGGCCATGTAGTGGGCGAGGTCGTACGCGCCCATCCCCTTGACGCCCTCGCCGGCGGAGCCGGGCAGCGACAACGAGAAGTGGGTGTGCATGTTGACCAGGCCGGGCGTCACGTACGCGCCGTCGAGGTCCACCTCGGTCAGCCGGCCGGCGGCCCGCGCCTGCTCGGCCACCTCGGCGTACGGCCCGACGGCGGCGATCCGGTCACCCCGGACCCACACCCCGGCTCCGGTCACCGGCGCCATGCCGTCCACCACGCGGGCGTCGAGCACTGTGCAGTTGCCGAGCAGCGTGCTCGGCTGCTCGGGCGAATAGGCGGCACTCACGCGATCACTCCATAAACGTCTCGGGCGGCCCGCGCGGAGACGTAGCCCTCGGCCACGTCCCGTCGCACCGCCTCCGGATCCCGACTCCCCGGGTCGCCGTGCCCGCCGCCACCGGCGGTCAGCAACGTCACCCGATCCCCCACCGCCACCGCGGTACGCCGTGTGCTCACCCGGTGCTCCCGGTCCGTGCCCGGGAAGACGATCACCTGGTTCGGCTCCGGCTGTGCGCCGCCGGCCAGCGCCCACGGCGCGCTCTTCGTCTTCTTGATCACCGTCAGGAACTCGCCGGGCGTCACGAACCGGATGTCCCGCCGCAGGCCGCAGCCGCCCCGGAACCGGCCCGCGCCACCGGAGTCGGTACGGATCTCCACCCGCTCGAAGAACATTCCCGTCTTCGACTCCAGCACCTCGACGGGCGTGTTGCGCGCCTGGGTCTGGCACAGGTGGTTCGCCGGCCCGATCCCGTCGTGCCGGGGCGTGCCGCCCCAGCCGACCGGGTCGTTGTTGCTGACCGCGAACATGTCGCCGGTGTCCGGGTGCCGGCCGACCATCATGAACCCGGGCACGTCGCCGCCGGAGGAGGCGGCCAGCCGGTCCGGCATGCCCTGCGCCAGCGCCTTGAGGATCAGCTCCAGTGCGACGGTGCCGGTCCACTGGGTGAACGTGGCGGCCGGGTACTGCGCGTGGAACAGCGTGCCGGGCTCGGCGCGTACCCGAAGGGGCGCGAAGTGCCCGGCGTTCGTCTGCTCGTGCGGCGTGGTGACGCCCTTGAACGCGACCCGGCAGGTGGCGATGGTGGCGCCCAGCGGCAGGTTCACCGGCCCGGGCACCGCCGGCGACGAACCGGCGAAGTCCACTGTGAACTCGCCGTCGGCGACGGTGACGGTGACCCGCATGAGGATGGGCTCGTCGCTGACGCCGTCGTCGTCGAGCCAGTCCTCGGCGGTCCAGCTACCCTGCGGCAGCGCGGCCACCGCCTCCCCGGCGCGCTGCGCGGCGACGTCGATCACCCGGTCGATCACCGCGTCGACCACTGCGGGGCCGTAGTCGCGGTACAGCTCGGTCATCCGCCGCTCGCCGGTACGCAGCGCGGCGATCTGCGCGTTGAGGTCACCGATGACCAGTTCCGGCATCCGCGAGTTGAAGCGGATCAGCTCGTGGATCTCGCGCACCGGCTCGCCCCGGTCGTACACCTTCGTGCCGGGGAAGATGATCCCCTCCTGGTGCATGTCCGTGGAGTCGAGCACGTACCCGGGGTCCTTGGCGCCCAGGTCCATCCAGTGCGCCCGGATGCACAGGAAACCGATCAGCTCCTCGCTGTCCGGCAGGACGACCGGCGCGAACATCGTCGCGTCGTACGTGTGCGCCGCGTTCCAGTACGGGTAGTTGAGCAGCACCACGTCGCCGCGGCGCAGGTTCTCCCGGCCGACGTACTCCACGCCCTTGCGCAGCGAGTAGTCGTTGGCGCCGAGGAAGCGGGACAGCCCCGTGGACTCCGCGACCAGCCGCAGGTGCCGGTCGTAGATGGAGATGCCGAAGTCGTACACCTCGTAGATCACCGGGTTGAACGCGGTGCGCACGAGCGCGGCCCGCATCTCCTCGGCGGCCGAGACGAGATGGCTGCGGACGACCTCGACGGTTGCCCCGTCGACCGTCGGCTCACCCATCGACGTCCACTCCGTAGACGTCCCGGGCCGCCTCCCGGGAGACGTAGCCCTCGGCCACGTCCCGCCGTACCGCCTCCGGGTCGCGGCTGCGCGGGTCGCCGTGCCCGCCGCCACCGGCGGTCAGCAGCGTGACCCGGTCGCCCGCGGCCACCACGGTGCGCTTGGTGCTCACCCGGTGCTCGCGGTCGGTGCCCGGGAAGACGACCACCTGGTTCGGCTCCGGCTGCTCGCCGCCGGCCAGCGCCCACGGCGCGCTCTTGGTCTTCTTGATCACGGTCAGGAACTCGCCGGGCGTCACGAACCGGATGTCCCGCCGCAGGCCGCAGCCGCCCCGGAACCGGCCCGCGCCACCGGAGTCGGCGCGGATCTCCCAGCGCTCGAAGAACATCCCGGTCTTGGCCTCCATGACCTCGATCGGGGTACCCCGGCCCGTGCTGCCGGAGACGTGCGTGGCGGCGTCCATGCCGTCGTGCGTCGCGGTGCCGCCCCAGCCCACCAGGTCGTTGTTGCTGACCGCGAACATCTTCCCGGTGTCCGGGTGCAGGCCGACCATCATGAAGCCGGGCACGTCGCCGCCGGAGGAGGCGGGCAGCAGGTCCGGCATGCCCTGGGCCAGCGCCTTGAGGATCAGCTCCACCGCGACGATGCCGGTCCAGAGCGTGAACGTGGGCTGCGGGTAGACGGCGTGGAACAGGCTGCCCGGCTCGGCCCGCACCTCCAGCGGAGCCACGGTGCCGGCGTTCGACGGCTCGTCCCGCGACGTCAGCGACTTCAGCACGACCTTGCAGATCGCCTCGGTCGCGCCGAACGGCATGTTGATCGGGCCGCGGGTGGCCGGGGCCGAGCCGGCGAAGTCGACGATGAAGCGCCCGTCGTCGATGGTGACGGTGACGCGCATCTTCACCGGGTCGTCGGTGATGCCGTCGTCGTCCACCCAGTCCTCGGCGGTCCAGGTGCCCTGCGGCAGCGTAGCCAGCGCCGCGCGGGCGCGGGCCTCACCGTCGGCGATGATCCGGTCGATCGCCTGGTCCACGGTGTCCCGGCCGAACTTCTCGATGATCTCCAGCATCCGGCGCTCGCCGGTGCGCAGCGCGGCGATCTGCGCGTGCAGGTCACCGAGCACCGCGTCGGGCATCCGCGAGTTGAAGCGGATCAGCTCGTGGATCTCGCGCACCGGCTCGCCCCGGGACACGACCTTGGTGCCCGGGAAGATCAGCCCCTCCTGGTGCATGTCGGTCGAGTCGAGCACGTAGCCCGGGTCCTTGGCGCCCAGGTCCATCCAGTGCGCGCGGACGCAGAGGAAGCCGACCAGGTCGCCGTCCGCGTCCGGGTCCGCCTCGTCCGGCCGGAACACCGGGGCGAACAGCGTCGCGTCGTACGCGTGCGCCGCGTTCCAGTACGGGTAGTTGAGCAGCACCACGTCGCCGCGGTGCAGGTTCTCCCGGCCCACGTACTCCACGCCCTTGCGCAGCGAGAAGTCGTTCGCGCCGAGGAAGAACGTCAATCCGGTGGCCTCGGCGACCAGCCGCAGGTCGGCGTCGTACATCGACAGGCCGAAGTCGTGCACCTCGTAGATGACCGGGTTGAACGAGGTACGGATGAGGGTGGCCCGCATCTCCTCCGCGGCCGACAGCAGATAGCTGCGGACGACCTCGACCTGGGCTCCGTCCAGCGTGGTCATGCGGCTTCCTCCAGGGTGACGAGCAGGTATCCGTGGTCGTCGACGGTGACCCGCTGGCCGCTGGGCACCACAGTGGTCGAGGTGCCCTCGTCGATCAACGCCGGTCCGTCGAAGGTGTCGCCCGGCTCCAGGCGGGCCCGGTCGTAGACCGCGAACGGCACCACCGCGTGCTGCCCGAAGTCGTAGGCGTCGCGGTGCGTCAGCAGCGCCTGCGACGGGTCGCCGTCGCCGCGCGGCAGGGTCTGCAGCTCGGGACGGTCGGTGCGCCCGATGCCGCGCACCCGCAGGTTGAGGATCTGCAGCGGGTTGCCCATGGTGTGGCCGTACCGGGCGCGGTGCGTCTCGTCGAACGCGGCGCGGATCGCGTCGCGGTCCAGCTCGCGCCCGACGGTGACCATCAGGCTGTGTTCCTGGCCCAGGTAGCGCAGCTCGAACTGCCGCTCCAGCACCGCCTCGCCGGCCGGCACGCCCTGCGCCACCAGCGATGCGACCGCCTCGGCCTCGACGGCCTTGAACAGCTGCTCCAGCTCCGCCAGGTCGGCGTCGTCGAGCGTGGCCATCACGGTACGGCTGAAGTCGTTGACGATGTCGGCGGAGAGCATGCCCCAGGCGGAGAAGCCGGACGGCGCGAACGGCACGATGACCTCGCCGATGCCCATCTCGCGGGCCAGCAGCGGGGCCAGCAGCGGCCCGGCGCCGCCGAACGCGAGCAGCGCGAACTGCCGGGGGTCGTGACCCCGCTCGACGGTGATCTGGCGGACCGCGCCGACGGTGCGGGCCAGCAGCACGTCGAACACGCCGGCGGCCGCGTTCTCCACGGTGAGTCCGAGCGGCTCGGCGAGCTGCTCCTGAATTGCGGCGCGCGCCTCGGCGTCGCGCAGGCCCATGGTGCCGGCGAGGAAGCGCTCCGGGTCCATGTAGCCGAGCACCACAGCGGCGTCGGTGACCGTCGGCTTGGTGCCGCCCCGGCCGTAGCAGACCGGGCCGGGGTCGGCGCCGGCGCTCTGCGGGCCGACCTTGAGCAGGCCGTGGTCGAGCCAGGCGATCGAACCGCCGCCGGCGCCGATGGTGCGGATGTCGTACGTCGGGATGAGCAGCGGGAAGTGCTCCAGCTGAGCCTCGTACGCGGCGACCGGGTTGCCGCGCTCGATCACGCAGGCGTCCAGCGAGGTGCCGCCGATGTCGAACGTGAGCACGTTGTCCCGGCCCAGCTCGGAAGCGACGTACGCGGCACCGACGATGCCGCCGGCCGGTCCGGACAGCACGGTGTGCGTGGGGGCGGTCTTGGCGACCGCGCTGGTCATCGAGCCGCCGCCGGAGCGCATGATCAGGAAGCGCCCGGCGAAGCCGCGCTCGGCCAGGCCGGACTCCAGCTCGTCCACGTACCGCTCGAAGATCGGCCGGATGTACGCCTCCAGCACCGTGGTGCTGGTCCGCTCGTACTCCCGGTACTCGCGCACGATGTCCGTCGACAGCGACAGGCTGACGTCGGGGAACTCCTCGTGGATGAGGCGCGCGGCCTCCCGCTCGTGGCTCGGGTCGAGGAACGAGTGCAGGAAGCAGATGGCGATCGAGGTGACCTGCTGGTCCACCACGAGCGTGCGCGCGGCCGCCCGGACGCTGTCCGGGTCCAGCGGCTCCACCACCCGGCCGCGGTAGTCGAGCCGGCCCCGCACCCCGGCGGTGAAGCGGCGCTGCACCAGGCTCTCCGGCCGCTGGTACTGGAAGTCGTACATGTGGTCGGAGGGCACGTTGCCGCGCCCGATCAGGAAGATGTCCCGGAAGCCCTCGTTGGTGATGATTCCGGTACGGCCACCGCGACGCTCCAGCACCGCGTTGAGGCCGAGCGTGGTGCCGTGGATGAACAGCTCCACCTCGGACAGGTCGGTGCCGAGCGCGCTGATCGCGTTGAGGACACCGTCCGCGGGCCGGGCCGGGGTCGTCGCCGCCTTGCGGAAGCGGACCCGGTTGGTGCGCGTGTCGAGTTCCATGGCGTCCACGAAGGTCCCGCCGATGTCGACGGCGAGCCGGATGGGGCGACGGGTCATGGCGTGACAGCCTGCCTTCCGATGAGGGCGGGAAGCTCGGGAACGCGCCAGCAGGCGGCCCGGCTCTCGCCGTACGACTGAAGCTCCTGCTGCTCCGATCGGCACCGGTCGGTGACGAACGGGCACCGGGCGGCCAACGGGCACCCGGTTGCGGCGTCGGCTTCCTCCAGGTCCTTGACCAGCTCGACGGCCTCGCCGTCGGCGCCGGCCGTCCCGCCGAGGCGGGGGGCGCTGCCCAGCAGCGCGCGGGTGTACGGGTGCCGGGGCGTGTCGAAGACGACGTCCACCGGACCCTCCTCGACCACCCGGCCGAGGTAGAGCACCACGACGCGGTCGGCGAAACCGCGCACCGTGGCCAGGTCGTGGGAGATGAACACCGAGGCGCGGTCGGCGTCGGCGGCCACGTCGGCGATCACGTCGAGGATCTGCGCCTGGACGGTGACGTCCAGGGCCGAGGTGGGCTCGTCGAAGACGATCAGGTCCGGCTCGCCGACCAGCGCGCGGGCGATGCCGATGCGCTGGGCCTGGCCGCCGGACAGCTCGTGCGGGTACCGCTGCAGGATCGAGCGGTCCAGCTCCATCCGGTCCAGCACGGCGGTGACGCGTTCCTCCCGCTGGGCCGGGGACAGGCCCGCGGCGCGCAGCGGCTCGGCGATGGAGTCGCCGACGGTGCGGCGCGGGCTGAGTGAGCCGATCGGGTCCTGGAACACCAGCTGGGCGCGGGTCCGGGCCCGGCGCAGCGCCCGGCCGCGTGGGCGGGGCCGGCCCGGCTGCTTGACCAGGGCCTGACCGGCGACTGTGACGGTGCCGGACGTGGGCGCGACCAGGCCCATGACGAGCTTCGCGAGGGTGCTCTTGCCGCAGCCGCTTTCGCCCACCACGCCCAGCGTCTCACCCGGCGCGAGCCGCAGCGTGACGCCACGCAGCGCGTGGTGACCGCCGGAGCCGAACCGGCTGCGGTAGACGACGTGGGCGTCCTCGATTTCCAGCACGGCGGGCTTCGGGTCCGCAGCCGCCGGCTGGGCGTCGCCCGCGTCCGGTGTGTGCGACGTGGACGGCAGGTCGGCGTCGAGCGGCCGGGTCTGCGGGTGGAAGCAGGCGAGCGACCATTCGCGGCCGCCGGGGATCGGCTGGGTGCCCGGCCGCCGGGACGAGCAGGTGCGGTCGGCGTGCGCGCAGCGGGCGACGAACGGGCAGTTCTCCGGCGCCTCGGTGAGCAGGGGCATGGCGCCGGGGGTGGCGACGACCGGCCGGCCGCCGACGTCCGGCACCGACCGCAGCAGCGCCCGGGTATACGGGTGCGCGGGCTCCCGCAGCACCTGCGCGGCCGGGCCGCTCTCCACCACCGTGCCGGCGTAGAGCACCACCACCCGGTCGCAGACCTCGGCGATCGAGGCGAGGTCGTGGGAGATCAGCAGCACGCCCCGGCCGTCGGTGTCGGCGGCGTGCCGGAACTGGCGCAGGATCTCCCGGGTCAGTGTCACGTCCAGGCCGGTGGTCGGCTCGTCGGCGATCAGCAGGTCGGGCGCGCAGCCGGTGGCCAGCGAGATCATCACCCGCTGGGCCATGCCGCCGGACAGCTCGTGGGCGTACGCGTCGAGCCGCCGCTGCGGGCTGCGGATGCCGACCGCCTCGAACAGCTCGCGCGCCGCCTCCCGGGCCCGGTCGCCGGACATGTCCTGGTGGGTGGCGAGCCGGTCGACGAGCTGCTTGCCGATGGTGCGGGTGGGGCTGAGCGCGCCGCGCGGGTTCTGGAAGCAGATCGCCACGCCGCGTCCGCGGTGCGCGGCGAGCGCGGCGTCGTCCATGCGCAGCACGTCCGAGTCGCCGAACAGGACCCGGCCGGTGGCGTGCGAGCCGCCGGGCAGCAGCCCGACGATGGCGCGGGCCACCATGCTCTTGCCGCCGCCGCTCTCCCCGACCAGGCCGACGACCTCACCGGGGCGTACCGCGAAGGTGACGCCGCTGAGCGCGGCCACCTGCCGGCCGGGTCGCCGGATGGTCACCGAGAGGTTCTCGATCGACAGCATGGTTACCGCCGCTTCGCGTTGGCGCGGTCCTGCAGGCCTTCGCCGAGCAGGCTGAACCCGAGGACGCAGACGAACAGGGCCAGGCCGGGTGGGACCGAGGTCCACCAGCGGCCACCGACCACGTCCGCGGCGCCCAGGCTGATCATCGCCCCCCACTCCGCCTCGGGAATGCTCACGCCCAGGCCGAGGAAGGAGAGCCCGGCCAGGGTGAGCATCGCCCAGCCGCAGTTCAGCGGCGCGATCACCCGTACCGGGGTGAGGCTGTTGGGCAGCAGGTGCCGCCAGAGCACGCCCACCGGCGACGCCCCGGAGGTGATGGCGGCGTCCACGAACGGCAGTTCCCGCAGCGACCGCACCTCGGCGCGGACCAGCCGGGCGTACGCCGGCGCGTTCACCGCCGCGATCGTGATGATCAGGTTGATCGTGCCGTTGCCGAGCAGGGCGGCGACCGCCAGCGCCAGGATGAACGTGGGGAACGACTGGAAGATGTCGACCACCCGCATCAGCACGTCGTCGAGCCAGCCGCCGAAGTAGCCGGCGACCAGGCCGAGCAGCGTGCCCACGACCACCGCGAGCGCCACCGCGGCCAGGGCGATGCCCAGGTCGAGCCGGGCGGCGTAGAGCACCCGGCTCCAGATGTCCATGCCGTTGCCGTCGGTGCCGAGCAGGTGGTTGCCGCCCGGCGCCACCAGGGTGTTCGCCGGGTCGATCTCGGTCTCGCCCCACGGGCTCAGCAGCGGCGCGAACACCGCCACCAGCGCCACCACCGACAGGATGGTCGCACCGACGATGATCATGCGGCGGGCGAACCGGCTGTCCCGGTCGCCGCCGGCGACGACCACCGGCGTCTGTGCGGAGTCGCCGCTGACGGCGGCGCGCAACTCGGCCATCAGAGCCTCACTCTCGGGTCGAGGATCGCGTGGACCACGTCGGCGATGAGGAACACCAGCACGTAGCACAACGCGATGACCAGCACCGACGCCTGAACCACCGGGTAGTCCCGGTAGAGCAGGCCGCGCAGGGCCCACTGGCCGAAGCCCTGCCACGAGTACACGTACTCGACGAGCACGGTGGAGCCGATCGCCGTGCCGAAGACCAGCGCCGCCAGCGACGGCAGCCGGACCAGCGTCGCCCGCAGCAGGTAGCCGTAGTGCAGCGTGCGGTCGCGCAGCCCGTGCGCCTTCGCCGCGGCGTACGACTCCGAGTGCAGCACCTCCAGCGCGGAGGCCCGGACGCTGCGCAGCAGCGGCGCGACCACGCCGACCACCAGGGTCAGCACGGGCAGCACCAGGTACGCCGCGGCGGAGGCGATCGCCGGGCCGTTGGCGGTGAGCACGGCGTCGACGAGATCGGCCCCGGTGAGCGGGGTCAGGTTCGTGTCCGGGTCGACCCGCCCGTTCGGCGCCGGGAACCAGCCGAGGATGCTGTAGCCGACCAGCACCAGCACCAGGCCGAGCCAGAACTCGGGGATCGAGTTGCCGACCAGGGCGAACATCCGCACGCTGTGGTCACCGACCCGGTTGGCCCGTTTGGCCGACCAGATGCCCAGGACCGTCGCCACGACGAGCGCGATGCTCACGGCGATGACGACGAGTTCCAGGGTGGGCCCCACCCGGAGCGCCATCTCCGATCCCACGGAGTTGCCGCTCTGGATGGAGGTCCCGAAGTCACCGGTGACCAGTCCCCTGAGGTAGTCGAGGAACTGCTGCCACAGCGACTGGTCCAGCCCGAAGCGGGCCCGGGCGGCGGCGGCGTCCTCCTCGGTGGCGTTCTGCCCGAGGATGCTGCGGACGGGGTCGCCCGGCAGCACCCGGACCAGGAGGAACGCCAGGACGACCACTCCGAGCAGAACGGGGATCAGCTGGAGCAGTCGCCTGACGACGAAGCGGAAGATTCGCATGGGCGGTTGACGTCCCTAGGCCGACGCGCTCAGGTAGCGCAGGCGGGCGAGGCCGTCCATCGGCTGCACCCAGCCGGCGACGGACTCCCGGACGGGCAGGTTGAAGTTGGGCTGGCAGATGACCACCCACGGCACGTCGGCGGCGAGGATCTCCTGGACCCGCTTCCAGAGCGCGTTGCGGGCGGCCGTGTCGACGGTGGTGTGCGACTTCTCGTAGATCTGCTCGATCTCCGGGTTGCTGTAGTTGGAGTAGTTGAGGTTGGCGCCCTTGACGAAGCTCGTCGCCAGCATGTACTCGACGTCGTCCACCCAGAGCTGCCCGGAGGTGATCTGCAGCGGGATGTTCTTCTTGGTCCGCCGCTCACCCAGGGTGGCCGGGTCCAGCGGGGTCAGCTTGAGCCGGATGCCCGCCTTCGCCGCCTCGCTCTGCACCTGGACGGCGATCTTCTGCTGCTCCTCGTTGTCGGCCTCGAAGACCAGTTCGGAGTCGAGCGACGACCGGCCGGCGGCGGCCATGGCGGCCTTCGCCTTGTCCAGGTCGTAGGTGAACGGGTAGCCGCTCTCGTCGTAGCCGGGCATGTCCAGCGGGACCGGGCTCTTGGCCGCGCGGGCGTCGCCGCCGTACACGTTGTTGATGATCTGCTCGTAGGGCACCGCGTACGCGAGCGCCTTGCGCACGTTCACGTCGTTGAACGGCGCGGCGGTCACCGACATCTGGATCGCGACCTGGCGGTTGCTGGCGGCCGAGATGACCTTGATGCCCGGGGCCTTCTTGAGGTCCTGGATGTCGCGCTGGCTGATGCCCAGCGCGATGTCGATGTCGCCGGCCTGCAGCTGCAGCCGCTGGTTGGACGCGGCCGGCACGACCGAGATCCGGATGGTCGGCGTCTTGGCCGGGTCCGGGCCCGGGTAGTCGGTGTTCGCGCTGAGTTCGATCTCCTGGCCCTGGGTGGCCTTGGCGACGTTGAAGTAGCCGCCGGTCGGCGGGTTCTTCGCGAACCACTCCTTGGCCCAGGGGTCGCTGGAGCTGGCGCGCTTCTTCGCCTCGACCGAGTCGAAGACGTACAGCGAGATCGCCTGGATCTGCCGGGTGAGCGCGCTGGGGAAGGCCTGGTGGAACTCCACCGTGTAGTCGTCGACGACCTTGACCTGGTCGGCGCTGGTCAGGCCGATGGTGCGGTAGACGCCGGCGACGTTGGCCTGGGCGGCGAACGCGCGGTCCTTCGACCACTTCACGTCCGCGGCCTTCATCTCGTTGCCGCTGGCGAACTTCACGCCGCGGCGCAGCTTGAGCGTCCACACCTTCTGTTCGGCGTCGGGCTCGAAGGACTCGGCGAACGTGGGGGTGATGTTCTGGGTGTCGAGGATCTGGCTGCCGCCGGCGTTGGTGACGCCGTAGTCGATCAGGTATGGGAAGACGTTCTTGTAGAGCATCAGCGCGGTCAGGTCGAAGCCGACGAAGTCCTGGTCCCAGCTCGACAGGTAGCTGGAGACGGCGATGCGCAGCGTCTTGGCGGCGGCGCCGCCGGACTTGCCGTCGGTGGACTTGTTGCCGCTGTCCGCGGCGCAGGCGCTGGTGGCGAGCAGGAGCGCGACGCCACCCCCCAGCTGCAGGACGCCGCGGCGGGAGAGCGCGGGCGAGGAGGCGCCCGGACGGGGTGAACGAGCCATGAGAAGTCCTCCTAGAAGCACGAGGCAGATGGCCCGAGCAGCGGACCTATCAGGAGTTCTACCGGATTTAGCAGCAGTGAACAATAGGGTGAACGGCGTTCACTGAGCCCTCATGGACTCGGCTTGATAACGCTCCCGAACTGCGAGACAACGCACGAAGCCGCGTTCACACAAGTTCACACGACCGTTACGCACGAGCCGTCCGCCATCGGCGTTGATCATGGAGCGCCGCCCCGCGAACCGGACGCGGAACGCCGATGACCCCGGGAGGGACACCCGGGGTCATCGTGCGCGCGGCCGGCCGCGCGGTTCAGGGACGGGCGGTCTCCTCGGAGGCGCCGGTGATCATCGAGACGATCTCGTTGCGGCTGGTCCCGGTGATGCCGCGGACGCCGACCTGGCGTCCCCGGCGCAGCACCGCCACCCGGTCCGCGATCCGGAACACCTGGTCCAGGTTGTGGCTGACGACGAGCACGGCGGCGCCCCGCTCCCGCAGCTTCAGGATCAGCTCCTCCACCTTGGCGGTCTCGGCCACGCCCAGCGCCGCTGTCGGCTCGTCCATCAGCACCAGGCCGCTGGCCCAGTGGGTGGCGCGGCAGATCGCCACCGCCTGCCGCTGGCCGCCGGACAGGTCCCGGATCGTCGCCTTCGCGCTGGGGATGCGTACGTCCAGCGCGTCCACCAGATCCTGGGTCTCCCGGGCCATCCGGCGCCGGTCGAGCAGGCGCAGCGGGCCACGGGTGAGTTCCCGGCCCAGGAACATGTTCATGTAGACCGGCTGCGAGTCGGCCAGGGCCAGGTCCTGGTAGACCACCTCGACCCCCTGCCGGCGGGCGTCGGAGGCGTCCCGGAACGTCACCGGCCGCCCGTGCATCTCCAGCTCACCCTCGGTCGGCTGGTACACACCGGAGATGATCTTCACGAGCGTGGACTTGCCGGCGCCGTTGTCGCCGACCAGGGCGGTGATCTCCCCGGCGGCCAGTTCCAGGTCGAAGCGCTCGATCGCCACGACGCCGCCGAACTGCTTGCGGATGCCGCGCAACCGCAGCGCCGGGGCGCCCGCCCGGGTCGCGTCGTCCTTGTGGGTGACGGTGCTCATCATGCCCTCCCTGCGCGGCGAGCCGCCTGGATGCCGGGGCCGTCGCCCGCGGCGGTGTCCTCCAACCCGATCGGCGCCGAGCCGTCGGCGGCGTACACCCCGGCCACGGCCGGAGCGCCGGACCGGATGCCGGTCACGCCGGCGGTCAGCGCCCGGGTGACGAACGCCTGCGGCCGGAAGCCGAACAGGACCGTGTCACCCGGGGCGCACCTCGGCGCCGCGCTGACGTCGGCCATCGCGTAGTAGTCGATCGCCTCCGGCGCGGGCATCTCCACGTCGACCAGGTAGGCGTCGTCGAGACCACCGCCCCGGGGCACGATCAGCGCCCGGGTGCCGCCCCGGCCGAGCACCGGGTCGACGTAGAGGCCGCCACCGAAGACGTACGCCCGACCGTCCCACAGGTGCGACACCTCGCTGACGTAGAGCACGGCGGGCTCCTCGACCAGGTCGGTCACCGCGTGCCAGGGCGTCGTGCCGGTGAGCCCGTGGCCGGGCTCGACCTGCGTCACGCCCGCCTCGGCCAGCGTGGCCAGGATCGCCGTCGACGTCGTACCCGGGGCGTTGATCTCGACGTGCGACCGCCCGGCGGCGCGCAGCGCGGCGGCGGCGCGTCGCAGGGTGCCGAGGTTGGGCGTCGGCACGACCCGTCCGGCAGCCGGGTCGAACAACTGGGTCGGGAAGCTGGTGACACCCGCGAACCGGGCGCCGGGAAGGGCGTCGAGCCGGTCGGCGACCGCGACGATCTCGTCGGCCGCCCAGCCGCCCTCGTGGCCCCGGTAGAAGCGGTCGCCGGGCGCGGCGATCCGGGCGAGCAGCGCCTGCTCCCGCCCGGCCGCCGCCTCGTGCCGGGGGATCTGCACCAGGTGACCGAGGTGACCGATGCCGAGCCCGCCGTGCCGGTCGACGAGCGCGCACTGGAGGTCGACGCCGACCGCCTCGGTGATGCCCGCGTCGCGGACCGTCCGGCAGAAGTCGGGGTTGCGCCCGACCTGCTTGGTCATCGCGTAGACCGACAGACCGAAGCGGTCGGCCTCGCGGCGGATGGCGGCGGCGTTCGCCGCGACCGTGTCGAGGTCCAACGCGTAGGAGTTCGCCGGCAGGTCACCGCTGTCGTGCAGGTGCGCGGCGGCGGCGAGCAGGCCCGGATTGCGGCGTCGCAGCAGGTCCAGAAACATGCGGTTGCTTCCTTCCGGGTCAGCTTCGCCGCTCGCGCAGCGAGAGGGAGACGGCCACCAGGATGATCGCGCCGCGCGCCATCATCTGCTGGGACACGGACAGGCCGGCCAGGATCAGGCCGTTGTTGAGCATGCCCATCAGCAGGCTGCCCAGCACCGCGCCGACGATCGAGCCCTTGCCGCCGAAGAGGCTGGTGCCGCCCACGATCACGGCGGCGATCACGGACATCAGGTCGGCCTCGCCGAGGGTGTACCGGGCGCCCTGGAGGCGTCCGGCGTACAGCAGGCCGGCCAGGGCGGCGCACATCGCGCTGCCCATCAGCACCATGATCTTGACACGGATCACCTTGATGCCGCTGACCCGGGCCGCCGCCACGTTGTCGCCGATGGCGAGCGTGTGCGCGCCGTACCGGGTCTGGCGCAGCACCAGGTACCCCACCACCGCCGCCGCCACCGACCAGAGCACCAGCCCGGGGATGCCGAGGATCTCGCCCTGGCCGAAGAAGGAGAGGAACGCGTCGTTGCTGACCGGCACCGACTGCAGGCCGGTGACCTCGCGGGCCAGGCCCGCCACCGCGCCCATGGTGGCGAGCGTGACCAGGAAGGAGGGCAGCCGGACCAGGGTGACGAAGACGCCGTTGACCAGGCCGACCGCCGCGCCGGCGGCGAGACCGGCGGCCACCCCGAGCAGCATGCTGTCGGTCTCCCGCAGCGTCACCGCGCCGACCAGCGCGGAGAGCGCGACGACCGAGCCGATCGACAGGTCGATCTCGCCGGCGGCCAGCACGAAGACCAGCCCGACCGCCATGATCGTGATGGGCGCGGTCTGGATGACGATGTTTGTGAGGTTGCTCGTGGTCAGGAAGCCGTTGCTGCCCTGGGTGACGGCGAAGAACAGGAACACGACCGCGAAGCCGATGTAGACCACGTAGTCGCGCCAGTTGATCCGGCGCCAGGCCGGGGCGGCGCTGGTCTTCACCGCCGCATCGGTGTGGGTCATCTATCGTCCCTCCGCTGTCTGGAAAGAGGTGGTCGTGCCGTCGTGGACGCCGGCCTCCCGGCGGGCCACCGCGACGGCGCCGAGCAGGCCGGCCCGGTCGCCGAGCAGGCTGGTCTTGATCAACGGAACGCCCGTGCTCAGCGCGGCGACCCAGCGCCGGACCGGCTCGACGAGCTCGGTCCGGGAGCCGATGCCGCCGCCCAGGATCACCGCCTCCGGGTCCAGGACGGCGGTGACCGCGACGACCGCCAGGGCGATCAGCCGGGCCTCCTCGTCGATGGCCGCCAGCGCGACCGGATCGCCGGCGGCGGCCCGGTCGAAGACGTCGGGCACGCTCGCCTGCTCGCCGGACACCGCCCGGTACCGGGCGGCGAGGGCGGCGCCGGCGACTGCCTCCTCCAGCGCGCCCTTCACCTGGTTGTCCGGGTCGAACGGGTCGGTTCCCAGCGGCAGGTAGGAGATCTCCCCCGCCGCGCCGCGCGCGCCCCGGACCAGCTCACCGTTCAGCACGATGCCCATGCCGACTCCGGTGCCGACCGCCACGAACACGAAGTGCCGGTGGGTACGCCCGCTGCCCAGCCACCGCTCCCCGGCGGCGGCCATGTTGACGTCGTTGTCCAGCACGACCGGGTGCCCCAGGCGGCGGGTCAGCTCGGCCCGCACGTCGAGCGCCTCGAGGTCGGAGACGTTCGGCGACAGCTCGATCGCGCCGGTCGCCGGGTCGGGGACGCCGGGCAGGCCGATCGCGCTGGCCCGCACGTCGGACCAGTCGACGCCGGCCCGGGCGGCCAGTTGGCGCAGCAGCGTGTCGATCTGCGCGGCCACCGCCGTGCCGCCCCGGGGGTCGGTCGGCTGCACCTGCTCGCTCACGACGAGACCGTCGAGGTCGGCCAGCGCGGCCCGCAGCTTGGTGCCGCCGAGGTCGACGCCGGCGACGTAGCCGGACGGACGCGGATGCGCGGCCATCAGCCGACCGTCAGGAGTCGGGCCGGGTTGGCCGCCAGCATCTGGTCGATCGCCTCCGGCGGCACACCGAGGCGGGTGAGACCCGGCACGATCTCCCGGCCGAGGTAGGAGTAGCCGAGCCGGCCGTGCGTACGCGGGTTCAGGTACGCCTCCGCGCCGGTCAGGTCCATCGAGAGCAGGATCCGGTCGCCGTACCCGTCGCGGACCAGACCGGCAAGCATGTCGAGCCGGGCACGGTCGGGCCGGTGGTACGCCCGCTTGCCGAACTCGCCCTCCGGCGGATTCTCCGGCAGCGGGGCGAGCACGAAGTCCCAGAACTGCTTGCCGAGCGTGTCGAAGGCGATGTTGACGCCGGTGGCCAGCACCGCCCGCAGGTAGTCCGGGTCCGGGTTGATGTCCAGGTGGCCGATGACGACGCGGGAGGGGTCCATCTTCTCCTCGCGCAGGATCTCGACCTGCTCCAGCGCCATGGTGCCGTGCGTGGTGTGCGTGTTCAGCGCCAGGCCGGTGGCGACGGCGGCGCGGGCGGCGGCACGCAGGCACTTCTCCTCGTGCGCGGTGATCTCGTTCAGCCCGGTGGCCTGCTCGCCGAAGATGCCGACCTTGATCCCGGTGTCCCCGACACCGACGGTGGCGTCGGCGACGAAGCGTTCCCGCATCTCGTCGACGCTCGCGCGCAGCGCCCAGCCGGGCGAGTACGGCTCCAGGTAGATCGCCGATCCGGCGACCACGTGCAGGCCG
The DNA here is from genome assembly GCF_002926165.1 of Micromonospora chalcea. GTDB lineage: Bacteria > Actinomycetota > Actinomycetes > Mycobacteriales > Micromonosporaceae > Micromonospora > Micromonospora chalcea. Next base: position 91,597 of record NZ_MAGP01000154.1, read on the forward strand.
GTACGCAGTGCCACCTCGCGCAGCAGCGTCACGTCGTGACCGACCACCTCGTACGGGGACAGGTCCACGATCGTGCCGAAGCCCAGCTCGGGCAGGTCGCGTACCGCCCCGGCGGCGAGGTCCGCGCGGTCGTCGGCGACGCCGCCGGACAGCCACGGCCCGGGCACCAGCGCGCCGAGGTGCTCGTGACTCAGCACCCGGCCGAGCGACTCGGGAGGCACCGGTCCGAGGACTGTCTGGACGTACCCCATGTGCTTCTTCCTCTCGTCTCGCGGTGCTCGCGGACCCGGCGGTGGGCCGGACCGCGCCCGGCGAGGTCCGGGGCGCGTTCGGCCGGGCCCCGGACCTCGCCGCCCGGCGTCAGTTGCCGAGCACCTCGGCCGGGGGCTCCTGGCCGTAGTCGTCGCGCCAGGCGTCGGCGATGTTGTCCTTGGTCGCGGCCATCGGCGATCCGACGACCAGCTCCGGGGCCTTCTTGCCGAGCAGGCCGTACGCGGCGACGACGCCCAGGTTCTGGCCGAGCCGGGTCGAGCCGTTGGCGACGATGCCGGCGACGTTGCCGCCCTTGACCATGTCGGCGGCGAGGTTCGCCTCCAGGTCGTTCGTGACGATCTTGACGTCGGTGCGGCCCTGCTGGCGGGTCGCGGCGAGCACGCCCTCGGCGGCGGTGGCCCAGGCGACGTAGACGCCCTTGAGGTCGGCGTGGCGGGTCAGCATCGCGGTGGCGATGTCCTCGGTGCGCGCCGGGTCGGAGAACCCGGCCTCCTCGACGATCTCGATGTCCGGGTAGAGGTAGCCCAGCCAGTCCTTGAACGCCTTGTCCCGCTGGTTGGTGAACCAGAAGTCGGCGTCGTGGTAGACGTAGCCGACCTTGCCCTTGCCGCCGAGCGCCTTGCCGAGCATCTCCGCGTTGGCCTTGCCGAACGCGGTCAGGTCGGCGGTGACGATGCCGACGATCTGCTGCCCGGACTTGTAGTCCTTCGGCGGGGTGGTCATCACGACGAGCTTGACGCCGGCGTCCACGGCGGGCTTGAAGGCGGCGGCCGCAGCGGTCGGGTCGACGGCGATGGTGACGATCAGGTCGGGCTTGAGCGCCAGCACGGTCTGCACGTTGTTGGCCTGCCGGGCGGCGTCGAACTCGGCGCTGGTGCTGGCGAGCACCTTGATGCCGAGCTGGTCGAACTCCTTGCGGACGCCGGACTCGACGGCCTTGGTCAGCGCGGAGCCCTCGTGCCAGACGAAGGCGGCGGAGTAGTTGCCGTCCTTGACCTTCTGCCGCTCCTCGTCGGTCAGCGAGAGCTGGTCGGCGGCGGTCGGCGTCTCGCCGCCGGGGCCGACGAACGACAGGCTGGGTTCGGTACGCGGGCCGCTCGACGCGCCGCCGCTCCCGGAGGTCTCGTTCGAGCAGGCGCCGACCATGAGCGCCAGGGCGCAGAGCGCGCCGAGGGCGGCGCCACGTCTACGGCTGAGAATCATTGCTCTTCCCTTCACAGCAACGGGGTCCGGAACCGGGATTCCGGACTGACACGGGGGTCCGATGCGACCGGCACGGCGCGTACGGGGGCACGCGCCGCCTCCCTGGGGCCGGCAACCTCTATTTCCGTTCAGGGTGAAAGTATTATCGCGGTCATCACAGTCCGTCAAGAGCGCTGGTCAGAGATTCGACCCACTCGGTTCAACCGTCACCACCGGCCTCACCTCGGAATTCAGTGGGATCCGTCGCCCGGGTGCGGGCCGGAAGACGACATGGTCCGGATGGTTGCTCATCCAGCGGCGCGGCTTTAACATTCGGGCGGAAAGAAAATCGGCGGAGGTGGGCGTGGAATCTCGAGCACCACGGGCGGCGAACCGGTCCACAGTGCTGGCCCACGTGCTGACCCACGGCCCGGTGAGCCGCACGGCCATCGGCCACGAGACCGACCTCTCCCCCGCCACCGTGTCGCGGATCGTGGAACAGCTGCTCGACGAGGGGCTGCTGACCGAGACCGACGGCGCACCCACCACCAACCGGGGCCGCCGGGCGACCCAGGTCGCGATCGCCGCCGGACGCGGCGTGGTCTGCGGCGTCGACGTCGGCGGCTCCAACGTCCGGCTGGTGGTCGCCGATCTCGCCGCCCGGCCGCTGACCGGCCGGACCGTGCCCACACCCGCCGACTACGACGCGCCCCGGCTGGCCCAGTGGCTGGCCGACCTGATCATGCGGACCGTCGGCGCCGACCGGGAGCGGCTCGACTGCGTAGCGGTGGGCCTGCCCGGCGCCGTCCGGCAGGGAGACCGCGCCGTCTCCAACGCCCCGAACCTGCCCCAGGTGGAGGACCCGCTGTTCCTGCGGCTGCTGGAGAAGCACCTGGGCGCCGCGGTCGAGGTCGACAACGACTCCAACTACGCGCTGCTCGGGGAACTGCGCTTCGGCGCCGCCCGGGACGCGCAGACAGCGGTGATGCTCACCATCGGGGCCGGACTCGGCGCCGGCGTCGCCATCGACCGCCGGCTGTTCCGGGGCCGCAGCGGCCTGGTGGGCGAGTTCGGCCACCTGCCGGCCGGCCCGCTCGGCGCGCCGCTCGAACGGATCATCAGCGGGTCCGGCATCCTCGCCCGCGCCCGCGAACTCGGCCTGTCGTTCGACAACGCGGCCGACGTGTTCCGCTCGGCCGACCCGCGACTGGCGCCGGTCAGGCAGTACGTCGAGCAGGCGCTGCTGGTGGTCCTCACCGCGGCGGTGGTCGCCTACGAACCGGAGGTGATCGTCCTCGGCGGCGGCGTCTCCCACGCGCTCACACCCGACCTGGTCCGGCTACGCGGCCGGCTGCACGAGATCGTGCCGGCCGCCGAGGCGGCAGTGCACGGCGCGGAACTCGGTGACCTCTCCGGCGCGCTGGGCGCCGTGGTCGCGGCGCTGCACACCGCGTACCGGCGGCTCGGGCTCGCCGAGGCGGACCTCGCCCGCGTTCCCCAGCCGGACGCCCTCGCCGGCTGCGACCTGCCGGCCCTGGCCGACCACGCCTGAGCAGGCGGCAGCGTCCCCGCCGGGCGCTGCTGTGAGCGTTCACCCGGCGGCCGGCCCGCTCCTTCTCCGGAACCGACCGGTTGAACATGTTATCGATAACCTGCTATGTTCCGGCACGGGAGCGAAGGGCACGCTCCCCGTCACCCCCGCAATCGGCACGGCGCACGAGGGTCCCCTCGCCGTCCGGCCGATCGGTGACCAGTCCGGGCCGCTCCGCCGATGCACGCCGACGCAGGCGGCCACCGGACGACTTCGGCCCAGCCGCACGCACGGCTCCGCGCCCTCTTCGCAGGCGACGTCGGCATCGACGGACGGCCCGGCCTGCACCACCACCCAGGGCAAGGAGTCCAGCAATGGCGAAACGAACATCCCTTCTCACCTCCGTCGCCGCCGCGGCCGTGCTCCTCGCGGCGGCGGCCGGCGGCGCGCTCAGCGCCGACCTCGGCGAGACGGCGCAGGCGTCGACAAACGGCACGCTCGCGGCGACCGCCGGCTGCGGCAAGGCGCCGACGCTGTCCAGCGGCACGCGCACCATCTCCAGCGGCGGGCAGAACCGCAGCTACATCCTGCGCATCCCGGACGGGTACGACCGCAACCACCCGTACCGGCTGATCTTCGGGTTCCACTGGCTGAACGGCTCGGCCAACAACGTCGCCTCGGCCGGCTACTACGGCCTGCTGCCGCTGTCGAACAACAGCACGATCTTCGTCGCGCCGCAGGGCATCGACAACGGCTGGGCCAACACCAACGGCCGGGACCTGACGCTGTTCGACGACATCTCCCGGCAGATCGAGAACGACCTCTGCGTCGACACGTCCCAGCGGTTCGCGCTCGGCTGGAGCTACGGCGGGGCGATGAGCTACGCGGTGGCCTGCGCCCGGCCCAACGTCGTCCGCGCGGTCACCGTCATCTCCGGCGCGAACCTGAGCGGCTGCAACGGCGGCACCCAGCCGGTCGCCTACTTCGGCATCCACGGCATCTACGACAGCGTGCTGAACATCTCCATGGGCCGCTCGCTGCGCGACACGTTCGTCCGGAACAACGGCTGCACCGCGCAGAGCCCGCGCGAGCCGAGCCGGGGCAGCCTCACCCACATCACCACCACGTACTCCGGCTGCCGCGAGGGCTACCCGGTGCAGTGGGCCGCGTTCGACGGCGACCACACCCCCAGCCCGGTCGACGGGTCGTCCAGCCCGAACGACTCCCGGACCTGGACCTCGGGGGAGATCTGGCGGTTCTTCAGCCAGTTCGCGTCCACCACCCCGCCGACCACGGCGCCGCCGACCTCCGTGCCGCCGACCACGCCGCCGGTCACCACCGCACCGCCCACGACGCGGCCGGTCACGACCCCGCCGCCGGGTGAGCCGGGCGCCTGCACCGCGACCTACCGGACCGTGAACACCTGGCCGGGCGGCTTCCAGGCCGAGGTCACCGTGGCCAACAACGGCGCCACCACGCTCAACGGCTGGACCGTACGCCTGACCCTGGCCTCCGGCCAGGCGATCAGCAGCCTCTGGAACGGCGTCAACACGGGCACCACCGGCTCGGTGTCGGTCCGCAACGCCGACTACAACGGCACGGTCGGCGCGAACGGCTCGACCACGTTCGGGTTCACCGCCACCGGAAACGGGGCCACCGCGCCCAGCGGAGTCAGCTGCACCAGTCCCTGATCTCCGTACCGCCGAACCCCCGCACGGGGAGCCGGGCCGTGGGTGGCACGCCGCCGCCCTCGGCCCGGCACCGCCGGGACAACTGAGGTCCCGCCGGAAGCCGGGATGTGCTCTAATTAACTCTGGTCGATGTTCGCGCTAACATTTACGACCCCACAGGCCACCACCACCGACATGTCGGGGCCGCCGCCACACCACTGTTAGCGCTTACACCGACGGCCATCCACAACTCGCGAGGCACCGTGCCGGACGGTCGGGTGCTCGCGCGTATCCGAGGAGCCGTCATGGTGATCCCCCGTCCCCGGTCCGTCCGATCCGGACCACCGCGTATGACCATCTCCGCCCTGGTGCTCGTCCTGGCCGTCGCCGGCGCCGCCGTGGCCGCGCAGACCCGAAGCGCCGTGGCCGCCCCCGGGCCCGGCTCCATCGTGGGCGTGCAGTCCGGCCGCTGCGTCGACGTCCCCAACGGCAGCACCACGAACGGCACCCAGGTCCAGCTGTACGACTGCACCGGCGGCACGCCGCAGAGCTGGACGTACACGTCGGCGAAGCAGCTCACGGTGTACGGCAACAAATGCCTGGACGCCAACGGCCAGGGCACCAGCCCGGGCACGACGGTGATCATCTGGGACTGCAACGGCCAGGCCAACCAGCAGTGGAACATCACCTCGGCCGGCACCGTCACCGGTCAGCAGTCCGGGCTGTGCCTGGACGCGACGAACGCGGGCACCGCCAACGGCACCAGGATCATCCTGTGGACCTGCAACGGACAGGCAAACCAGCGGTGGAACGTCTCGACCACACCGTCGTCACCGCCGCCCACCTCGACGCCACCGCCCGGCGGCCGGCCGTGCGACATCTACGCCGCGGGCGGCACCCCGTGCGTCGCGGCGCACAGCACCACCCGGGCGCTGTTCTCGGCGTACGGCGGCAACCTCTACCAGGTCCGCCGCTCCTCGGACAACGCCACCCGCAACATCGGGCTGGTGAGCGCGGGCGGCTACGCCGACGCCGCTGCGCAGGACGCGTTCTGCTCCGGTACGAGCTGCGTGATCACCGCCGTGTTCGACCAGTCGGGACGCGGTAACGACCTGTGGTACCAGGGCTCCGCGCAGGTCCCCGGCTCCACCTCCAGCCGGCCCGCGAACGCGACGAGCGAGTCGCTGACGGTCGGCGGCGCCCGGGCGTATTCCCTCTACATCAACCCTGGGAACAGCTACTGGCGGGACGGCCACCTGACCGGCGTCCCCACCGGCTCCGCCCCCGAGGGCATGTACATGGTGACCAGCGGCACCCACGTCAACAGCGGCTGCTGCTTCGACTACGGCAACAGCGAGACCACCCGCAGCGCCGACGCGGCGGGGGCGATGGACGCGATCAACTTCAGCACCAGTTGCTGGTTCGGCGGCTGCTCCGGCAGCGGCCCCTGGGTGCAGGCCGACCTGGAGTGGGGTCTCTACCCGGGCGGCAGCCAGTCCTGGAACCCGAACCAGCGGGCGTTCACCAACCGGTTCGTCACCGCCACCCTGAAGAACAACGGCACCTCGCAGTTCGCCATCAAGGGCAGCAACGCCCAGTCCGGCGGCCTCTACACGCTCTACGACGGGTCGCTGCCGGCCGGTTACAGCCCGATGCGTAAGCAGGGCGCGATCATCCTGGGCAGCGGCGGCGACTGCTGCAAGCCCGGCGGCGGCGCGAACCTCAGCGCCGGCACCTTCTACGAGGGCGCCATGGTCGCGGGCTATCCGTCCGACGCGACCGAGAACGCCGTCCAGGCCGACATCGTCGCCGCCGGCTACCGCTGACCGGCGAGCCACTCGGCGACCACACTCCGCATCTCCCGAAAGGACTCGTCATGTCCGAGCCGAGATGGATACGCCGACTGCTGGCGGCGTTCTCCGTCACCGTCCTGGCCGCCGCCGGCGGCCTGATCCTCACCGCCGGCCCCGCACAGGCCGCCACCTCGATCACCGTCAACGGCGCCTCCGGCGGCCAGACGTTCGACGGGGTCGGCGCGGTCAGCGGCGGCGGCGGCAACAGCCGGCTGCTGATCGACTATCCGGAGCCGCAGCGCGGGCAGATCCTGGACTACCTGTTCAAGCCCGGATACGGCGCCGCGCTGCAGATCCTCAAGGTCGAGATGGGCGGCGACACCAACTCCACCAGCGGGTCCGAGCCGAGTCACGAGCACGTCCGGGGCGATCTCAACTGCAACCGCGGCTACCAGTGGTGGATCATGGAGCAGGCCAAGGCCCGCAACCCCGCCATCAAGCTGGCGGCCCTGCCGTGGGGCGCTCCCGGGTGGATCGGCAACGGCAACTTCATGTCCCAGGACATGATCAACTACTTCGTGGACTGGCTGGGCTGCGCGCGGCAGCACAACCTGACCATGGACTACATCACCGCCGCCCAGAACGAGAAGCGGACGGACGCGAACTGGACCATCAGCCTGCGCCAGGCGCTGAACGCCAACGGCTACAGCGGCGTGAAGATCATCTACGGGGACGACTACCCCGGTAGCTGGGGCCCGGCCAACGCCGTCGCCGGCAACGCCACGCTGCGCAACAGCATCGACGTGCTCAGCGGCCACTACCCGTGCGGCTACCTCAGCGCGCAGACCACCTGCACCGTGTCCTCGACAGCCACCTCCACCGGCAAGACGCTGTGGAACAGCGAGGGCGGCTCGCAGGACTACAACGACGGCGCCAAGCCGCTGGCCCGCGGCATCAACCGCGGCTACATCGACGGCCGGATGGTCGCCTACCTCAACTGGGACCTGATCGCCGCCATCACGCCGAACCTGCCCTGGTCCACGGTCGGGCTGATCCTGGCCAACCAGCCCTGGTCCGGCTGGTACTCGGTCGGCAAGAACACCTGGGCGCTGGCCCACACCACCCAGTTCACCGCACCCGGCTGGCGCTACCTGGACTCGGCCTCGGGCTACCTGGGCGGCAACCGCAACAACGGCAGCTACGTGTCGCTGCGCTCGCCCACCACCGGCGACTACAGCACCGTCATCGAGACCATGGACGCCACCGCCGCCCAGCAGGTCACCATGACCGTCACCGGCGGGCTGTCCACCGGCCAGGCGCAGATCTGGGCCACGAACCTGAACTCGACAAACCCGAACGACTTCTTCGTCCGCACCGCGGACGTCACCCCGTCGGGCGGGTCGTTCACGTTCACCGCCCAGCCCGGCCACCTCTACACCGTCACCACCACGACCGGGCAGGGCAAGGGCACCGCCACCAGCCCGGCGCAGGGCTCGCTGGGCCTGCCGTACCGCGACGACTTCGACAGCTACGCCAGCGGGCGGTTCCCGAAGTACCTCCAGGACATGCAGGGCGCCTTCGAGATCGTCGGCTGCGGCGGCGGCCGATCCGGCATGTGCCTGCGCCAGATGTCCGCGCAGGCGCCCATCACCTGGAAGACCCTCGCCGACCCGGCGACCTACGGCGGGAACCTGAGCTGGGGCAACTACACGGTCTCCGCCGACGTCCTGCTCGAACAGTCCGGCTACGCCCAGATCCAGGGCCGCGTCGGCAGCACCAACCTGGACCCGATCGGCCGCTACAACGCCTACTTCCTGCGGGTCACCGACGCCGGCGCGTGGTCCATCCTGCGCAACAACACCGCCGGGCAGCTCACCACGCTGCGCAGCGGGAACGTGGCGGCGCTCGGCACCAACCGCTGGCACAGCCTCGCGCTGGGCTTCGTCGGCACCACCATCACCGCCACCATCGACGGCGCCACCGTCGGCACGGCCACCGACTCCACCTTCGGCTCCGGCCAGGTCGGCTTCGGCACCAGCCAGGGCGAGACCGCGCAGTTCGACAACCTGTCGGTGGTCGCCGGCCCGGGCGGCAACCCCGGCGGTACGAGCGGCGCGTGGCTCAACCCCAACTCCAGCCGCTGCCTCGACGTGCCGAACCAGTCCCAGACCAACGGCACCCAGGTGACGTTGTGGGAGTGCAACGGCGGGACCAACCAGCAGTGGACGGCGACGTCGAGCCGGCAACTCCAGGTGTACGGGAGCAAGTGCCTGGACGCCGAGGGGCAGGGCACCTCGTCCGGCACCCGGGTGATCATCTGGGACTGCAACGGCGGCGCCAACCAGCAGTGGAACGTCAACACCGACGGCACGATCACCGGCGTCCAGTCCGGACTGTGCCTGAGCCCGAACGGCGGCGGGACCGGCAACGGCACCTCGATCGTCCTGTCCGCCTGCACCGGCGCGAACAGCCAGAGGTGGAGCCGGGCGTGACGGCCCGACCCTCGCCGACCACACCATCCGCCGCGGCGCGGCCTACCCCGGGAGATGACCTGTGACGTCAACGCTATGGAGAACCGACCGCCGGACCAGACGATGGCTCGCTCTGGCGGTGACCCTGCTCGCCCTGCTCGGGCTGGCCCCGGCCATCGCCGGCGGGCTGAGCCCGACCGCCGCCCGGGCGGACAACCCGATCGTGCAGACCATCTACACGGCCGACCCGGCCCCGCTCGTGTACAACAACCGGGTCTACCTGTACACCGGCCACGACGAGGACAACTCGACCTGGTTCACCATGAAGGAGTGGCGGGTCTACTCGTCCGACGACATGGTGAACTGGACCGACCACGGATCGCCGCTCAGCCTCGCCACGTTCAGCTGGGCCAAGCAGGACGCGTGGGCCGGCCAGGCGGTCCACCGCAACGGAAAGTTCTACTGGTACGTGCCGATGGTCGTGCGGGCCACCGGCCAGATGGGCATCGGGGTGGCGGTGGCGGACAGCCCCACCGGGCCGTTCCGGGACGCCATCGGGCGCCCGCTGGTGAGCAACGGTGAGATCGACCCGACCGTGTTCATCGACGACGACGGCCAGGCGTACCTGTACTGGGGCAACCCCCGCCTGTGGTACGTCAAGCTGAACGCAGACATGATCTCGTACTCGGGCAGCCCGACCCAGATCCCGCTGACCGCGGCGGGTTTCGGCGCGCGGACCGGTGACGCGAACCGGCCGACCCTCTACGAGGAGGGTCCGTGGGTGTACAAGCGCAACGGCCTCTACTACATGGTCTTCGCGGCCAAGTGCTGCTCGGAGTTCATCGCCTACTCCACCGCGCCCGGGCCGCTGGGGCCGTGGACGTACCGCGGCACCGTCATGCCCACCCAGGGCAGCAGCTTCACCAACCACCCCGGCATCACCGACTACAAGGGCGGCTCGTACTTCTTCTACCACAACGGCGCGCTGCCCGGCGGCGGCGGTTTCACCAGGTCGGTGGCGGTGGAGAAGTTCTCCTACGGCGCTGACGGCTCGATCCCGACGATCAACATGACCACCACCGGCGCGCCGCAGATCGGCACGCTCAACCCGTACATCCGGCAGGAGGCCGAGACGAGCGCCTGGGCGTCCGGCGTGGAGACCGAGCCGGCCAGCGGCGGCGGGATGAACGTCGGTTTCATCGACAACGGCGACTACCTCAAGATCAAGGGCGTCGCCTTCGGGTCCGGCGCGACCTCGTACACCGCCCGGGTGGCCTCCGCGGGCAGCGGCGGCACCATCGAGCTGCGGCTGGACGGCACCAGCGGCCCGGTGGTGGGCACCTGCCGGGTGTCCGGCACCGGCGGCTGGCAGACCTGGGCCGACACGACCTGCGCGGTCAGCGGCGACACCGGCACCCACGACCTCTACCTGCGGTTCACCGGCGGCAGCGGCTCGCTGTTCAACATCGACCACTGGCGGTTCACCCCCGCCGGGAGCACGCCGCCGCCCACCGACCCGCCGACCACCACGCCGCCGCCGATCGATCCCCCGCCGACCACTGCGCCGCCCACCACGCCGCCGCCGGGCGGTGGCGCCTGCACCGCCACCTACCGCACCACGAACTCCTGGTCGGGCGGCTTCCAGGCCGAGGTGACAGTCACGGCCGGCGCCGCGGCGCTCAACGGGTGGTCGGTGCGGTGGAACCTGGCCGGTGGCCAGAGCATCAGCCAGGTCTGGAGCGGCACGCTGAGCACCAGCGGCTCCACCGCGACAGTCAGCAACGCCGCGTACAACGGCTCCGTGCCCGCGTCCGGCTCCACCACGTTCGGCTTCATCGCCAACGGCTCGCCGACCACCCCGTCCCTGACCTGCACCACCCCGTGAAAGGAGCACACATGCGTACCACTGTGCGGAGATGGCTCACCGCGGGCGCCGCGCTCGCCGTGCTGGCCGCCGGTGTGCTGACGGCGACCGGACCGGCGGCCGCCGAGTCCAACGGCGGCACCCGCGTGATGCCGCTCGGTGACTCCATCACCGAGGGCACCCAGGTGCCGGGCGGCTACCGGATCGGCCTGTGGCAGCGGCTGGCCGGCGGCGGCTACCGGGTCGACCTGGTCGGCTCCCAGTTCAACGGGCCGGGCAACCTCGGCGACCACGACCACGAGGGCCACCCCGGCTGGCGCATCGACCAGATCGACGCCAACATCACCGGCTGGCTGAACGCCTACCAGCCGCGCACCGTGCTGCTGCACATCGGCACCAACGACATCCTGCAGAACTACAACGTCTCCACCGCGCCGAACCGGCTCTCCTCGCTCATCGACCGCATCACCAACACCGCGCCGAACGCGGACGTGTTCGTCGCGCAGATCATCCCGCTCGCCAACTCCGGCCAGGCGGCGGCGGTACGCACGTTCAACGCCGCGCTGCCCGGCATCGTGCAGTCGAAGGTGAACGCCGGCAAGCGCGTCCACCTGGTCGACCAGTACTCGGCGCTGACCACCGCCGACCTGATCGACGGCATCCACCCGACCGCCACCGGCTACGACAAGATGGCGGCGGTCTGGTACCAGGCGTTGCAGTCGGTGTCCGGCAGCATCGGCACCCCCGGCAGCGGCGGCGGCACGTACCAGAACGTGCAGCTCGTCGGCGCCGGCTCCGGCCGGTGCCTGGACGTGCCGAACGGCAGCACCACGAACGGCACCGCGGTGCAGCTGTACGACTGCTGGGGCGGCACCATGCAGCGCTGGACCTACACCTCGGACAAGCAGTTGCAGGTGCTCGGCAACAAGTGCCTCGACGCCAGCGGACGGGGCACCGCGAACGGCACCAGCGTGATCATCTGGGACTGCAACGGCCAGCCCAACCAGCAGTGGAACCTCAACGCCAACGGCACGATCAGCGGCGTCCAGTCCGGGCGCTGCCTGGACGCGGCGGGCTACGGCACCGCCAACGGGACGAGGATCAACCTCTGGGACTGCCACGGCGGCACCAACCAGCAGTGGAGCGCGCGCGCCTGACCGGCGTGCGACGGGCTCCCCGGCGGACGCCGCCGGGGAGCCCGTCCGGGCGGCGCCCGCCGCATGACCAGCGGCGGGCCCGGCGGGTACGTAGAGTGAGAGCCATGTCGAAGCCGCCGCTGCCCGAGCCCGCCGTCGCCATGCTGGGCAAGCCGAATCCCGCCGTCATCGCCACGCTTCGCGACGGCCAGCCGGTGTCCGCGGCCACCTGGTACCTCTGGGAGGACGGCCGCGTCCTGGTGAACATGGACGAGGGCCGCCGCCGGCTGGCACACCTGCGCAGCGATCCCCGGGTCTCCCTGACCGTGCTGGACGAGGGGAACTGGTACACCCACGTCAGCCTGATCGGGCGGGTGGTCGAGCTGCGCGACGACGAGGGCCTGGCGGACATCGACCGGATCTCGCAGCACTACACCGGGCGCCCCTACCCCCGGCGGGACCGCAAGCGGGTCAGCGCGTGGATCGAGATCGAGCGCTGGCACGGGTGGGGCGCGCACAAGGACAACAGCCAGACCGGCTGACGGCGCCCCCACGATGTCCGACCCATGCGGAAGAGTGTCGGGCATGAGTGAGCCGTACGACCCGAAGGCAGCGCTGCACCACTACCTGCGCGCGATCCGGGAGAATCTGATCTGGAAGCTCGACGGGCTGAGCGAACGCGAGGCCCGGCTTCCCCGCACCGCGACCGGCAACAACCTGCTGGGGGTGCTCAAGCACTGCCTGAACGTCGAGGCCGGCTACTTCGGGCCGACGTTCGGCCGCGAGTTCCCCACACCGGCGGAGCTGGTCGCCACCGAGACGTTCGACGCCGACCCGCAGGCCGACTGGTACGCCCGCGAGGACGAGACCAAGGACGGGCTGATCGACCTGTACCGCCGCGTCGCGGCGTTCGCGGACGAGACGATCGACATGCTGCCGCTGGACGCGCCGGGGCGGGTGCCGTGGTGGCTGCCCGGCCGGCAGGACGTGACGCTGCACCAGGTCCTCGTGCACGTCTGCGTCGACCTGGCCCGGCACGCGGGGCACGCCGACATCCTGCGCGAGCAGCACGACGCCGCGATCGGGCTGGGGCAGGAGAACCGGAACGTCCCCGAGGGCTACGACTGGCCGGCGTACGTCGACCGGCTGTCGGCGCTCGCCGACCGGTTCGCGTAGGCGGTTTTCCGGTAATGCGGCCGGAAGTTTCAACCACATTTCGGACAGTGGATCGACAGGACCAGCAGCATCGTGAAGCATCTATCCCATGAAGATCCGGCCCGCCGTCGCCCCGCCGACCGCTGAGGACACCGGTCCCGAGCAGCCTCCCGCCGACCGGCCCTCGGACGACCGCCCCTCCGACGAACGGCCTGTGGACGGCAGACGCCGATGGCGGCCGAACCCGGAGTGGACGCTGGCGATCCTGGGCAGCCTGCTGCTGGCGGTGGTGCTGACCTGGCCGACGATGCGGCACCCGGCGACCACCATCCCCGGCGACCTGGGCGACCCCACGTTGCAGGCGTGGCAGGTCGCCTGGTCGGGGCACGCCCTGCTCAACGACCCGGCCAACCTCTGGCACTCGAACACGTTCTTCCCGGAGCGCTACACCTACGCCTACAGCGACACGCTGCTCGGCTACGCGCCGTTCGGAATGGTCGGCTCCGGCTTCGAGGCCGCCGTGATCCGCTACAACGTGCTCTACGTGCTGCTGCACGCGCTGGCGTTCCTCGGGGCGTACGCGCTGGCCCGGCAGCTCGGCGCGAACCGCTGGGGCGGCGCGGTCGCCGGGATCGCGTGGGCGTACGCACCCTGGCGGCTGGCGCACTCCGGCCACCTGAACATCCTGTCCAGCGGCGGGATCGCGCTGGCCCTGGCGATGCTGGCCCGGGGTCACGGCTGGTCGCTGCGCCACGGCTACCGGCCGGAGCGCCGCCGTCCCGGCTGGGCGGTGGCCGGGTGGCTCGTCGCCGCCTGGCAGGTCACGCTCGGCTTCGGCATCGGGCTGCCGCTCGTCTACTTCCTGCTGGCCGCCGTGCTGGTGGCGGCCGGCTGCTACGGCTGGTCCTGGTGGCGCAAGCGGGAGCGTCCGCCGTTCGGCCGCCGGCTGCTGATCGCGGACCTGGCCGGCGGCGCCGTGTTCGGCGCCGTGACGCTGCTGCTCGGCCTGGTCTACCTGCGCGTCGTCGACCTCAACCCGCAGGCCGTCCGCTCGCTGGACTGGACCAAGATGTTCTCCCCTCCGCTGATCGGGTTCATCACCGCGCCCGGCGACTCGTGGCTGTGGGGGGAACGGCACGCCGCCGCCCGGGAACAGCTGACCTGGCCGCCGGAGATGGCGCTGCTGCCCGGGATGACGCTGATCGGGCTGGCCGCGGCGGGGCTGTTCGTCTCGTCGTTCCCGGTGCGGCACCGGGTCGCGCTGGGGCTCGGCGTGGTCGGCACCGTGCTGCTCGGTCTGGGCGCCACCCTCGGCGGGGACGGCGACCCCGGCTATCTGACGCTGTCCACGCTCCTGCCCGGCTGGGACGCGCTGCGCACGCCGGGCCGGATGATGCACTGGACCAGCCTGCTGCTGGCGGTGCTGGCCGCCGGGCTGGTCACCGCGCTCGCCGAGTCCTGGCACCGGCCCTCGGCCCACCGCTGGTCCCGGGCCGTGGCGCCGCTGGTCCTGCTGGTGCCGCTCGCGCTGGTGACGCTGGAGGGCGTCAACCGCACGCCGCACCCGGTCGTGCCGACGCCGCCGGCCGCGATGCGTACCGCGCCGGAGCCGATGCTGGTGCTGCCCGCCGGCGGGATCGGCGACCTGAACTACATGCTCTGGTCCACCGACGGATTCCCCCGGATCACCAACGGGCTCGGCGGTTTCGAGCCGGTCACCCAGGCGCAGACCCGGGTCGCCGTGGCGACGTTCCCCGACGCGGGCAGCGTGGCGTACCTGCGCGGGATCGGCGTCCAGTCGGTCGTCGCGGTGCCGAGCCGCGCGGCGGGCACGCCGTGGGAGGGCATCGAGAACCGGCCCGTCGACGGATTGGGCATCACCCGGGAGGACCTCGATGGCACGCTCGTCTACCGGCTCTGACGCCGCCGGCGCCGGAGGCCCGCGCCCGGGCGCCGGGCCGGGCGGGACGACGCCGATGCGGCTGTCGGTGGTGGTGCCCTGCTTCAACGAGGAAGAGTCGGTGGAGCGGCTGCACGAGATGCTCAGCACCGCGCTCGCCGAGCTGCCCGACGTGGACGTCGAGGTGGTGTACGTCGACGACGGCAGCGAGGACGGCACGCTCGCGGCGCTGCGCCGGCTCGCCGCCGCCGACCCGACGGTCTGCTACACGTCGCTGAGCCGCAACTTCGGCAAGGAGGCGGCCATGCTCGCCGGGCTGCACCGGGCCACCGGCGACGCGGTCGTCATCATGGACGCCGACCTGCAGCATCCGCCGCGCCTGCTGCCCGAGATGGTCGCGCTCTACCGCCAGGGCTTCGACCAGGTGATCGCCCGCCGCGACCGGCGCGGCGACCGGTTCATCCGGATGGTCGCCTCACGCTCGTTCTACCGCCTGGTCAACTGGTGGATAGACGTCCGCCTGCTGGACGGCGCGGGTGACTTCCGCCTGCTGTCCCGGCTCGCGGTGAACGCGATCCTGGCGATGCCCGAGTACAACCGCTTCTCCAAGGGCCTGTTCTCGTGGATCGGCTTCCGCACCGTGGTGGTGGCGCACCGCAACGAGAGCAGGCAGGCGGGGCGGAGCCGGTGGACGTTCGGCAAGCTGTTCAACTACGCGTTCGACGGTCTGCTGTCGTTCAACAACCGGCCGCTGCGCCTGGCGATCTACGGCGGGCTCTTCCTCACGCTCATCGCGGTGGGCTACATGGCGTGGGTGGTCGCCGACGCCGTGGAGAAGGGCATCGACGTGCCCGGTTACACCACCATCATCGTCAGCGTGATCGGCCTCGGCGGGATTCAGATGATGATCCTGGGCGTGATCGGCGAGTACATCGGCCGGATCTACTACGAGACCAAACGCCGGCCGCACTATCTGGTGCAGGAGACCGAACGGCCGGTCCCGGAGACCGGAGGCCCGCCCCGGCTGCCGAACCAGCGCGCCGCGTGGTCCACCGACCGGGGTCCACGTGCGGCGCCGGCTTGGGAGGATCCGTCCCGAGATGCCTCCCGGCGTCACGGGGGCGGGGAATCGATGAGCGGCGACACCGGCTGAACGACGGCGATCGGTAGGTGCCGATCAGCGCACCATTGTTCTCTTTTCGCAGGTGGCGGGGGGTTGCTATCGTCGCCCGCGACGCCGGAGAACGGCGCCGAGGAAAGGGTTGCGATGGGGCTGATGGACAAGCTCCGGGGCGAGCTCATCGACATCGTCGAGTGGCTGGACGACAGCCGGGACACGATCGTCTGGCGGTTCCCCCGGTATCAGAACGAGATCAAGATGGGCGCCAAGCTGGTCGTCCGGGAGTCCCAGACGGCGGTGTTCGTCAACGAGGGGAAGATCGCCGACGTCTTCCCGCCGGGAACGTACACGCTGGAGACCCGCAACCTGCCGATCCTGTCCACCCTGAAGGGCTGGAAGTACGGCTTCAACTCGCCGTTCAAGGCCGAGGTGTACTTCGTCAACACCCGGCAGTTCACGGACATGAAGTGGGGCACCCAGAACCCGGTGATCCTGCGCGACGCCGAGTTCGGCGTGGTCCGGGTGCGGGCGTTCGGCGCCTTCGCGGCGCGGGTGGTCGACCCGGCGCAGCTGCTGCGTGAGCTGGTCGGCACCGACCCGCAGTTCCGCACCGAGGAGGTGCAGGAGTACCTGCGGCAGCTGATCGTGGGCCGGCTCGGCGGCGCGCTCGCCACGGCCGGCGTGCCGCTGCTGGACCTCGCCGCGCACCAGGACGCGATCGGCCGGCGGCTGGCCGCCGTGCTGACCGAGGAACTGGCCGAGGTCGGTATCGCGATCCCCAAGTTCGTCATCGAGAACGTGTCGGTGCCGCCGGAGGTCGAGCAGGCGCTGGACAAGCGGACCAGCATGGGCGCGGTCGGCGACCTGGACCGCTACACCCGCTTCCAGGCCGCGAACGCGATGGAGGCCGCGGCGAACAACCCGGGCGGCGAGGCGGGCGCGGGCATCGGCCTGGGCCTGGGCATGGCGATGGGCCAGCAGATGGCCCGGACGATGGGCGGCGGCGGGGCCACGCAGCCGGCGCCGGCCCGAGCACTGCCGTCGGCCGCGCACCCGGGCGCCGCCGAGCCGCCGCCGCTGCCGGGCCAGGCCCAGTGGTACGTCGGCGTCGGTGGCCAGCGGCAGGGCCCGTACGACCTCGGCGGGCTGGCCGAGCAGGCGGGCGCCGGCGCGCTCGGCCCGGACACGCTGGTCTGGCGTGCCGGGATGGCGCAGTGGCAGCCCGCCGGGCAGGTGCCGGAGCTGGCGTCGGTGCTGGCCAGCGTCCCGCCGCCGCTGCCGCCGCAATGAACGCGCGTCAGCGGGTGAGTCGTCCCCGCACCGGGCAGGTGCCGGCATGAGCGACACGACTGTCTCCCCGCCCTCGTACCGGTGCGGGGGTTGCGGGGCCCGGGTGGAGTTCGCGCCGGGCACGACGACGCTCAGTTGCCCGTACTGCGGGCACCGGCAGGAGATCGCCGGCGCGCGCCGCGAGGTGCGCGAGCACGCGTACGCGGATCTCGCGTCGCTGCCCCGCAAGCCGGTGGCGAGCGTCGGGGCGCACACGTTCGTCTGCCCGGGCTGCGGGGCCCGGACGGAGAGCGACGTGCTGGCGCAGCGCTGCCAGTTCTGCGCCACGCCGCTGGTGGCCGACGCCGCGGCGGGCGAGCTGATCGCGCCGGAGGCGGTGCTGCCGTTCGCGGTGGACCGCAACGGCGTACGGACGGCGCTGGGCCAGTGGTGCCGCAGCCGCTGGTTCGCGCCGGGGAGCCTGAAGAAGGTCAGCGAGGCGGAGACGCTGAAGGGCACGTACCTGCCGCACTGGACGTTCGACGCGCGGACCGTGTCGGACTACCGGGGTCAGCGGGGCGAGTACTACTACGTCACCGAGACGTACACGGTGACCGTCGACGGCAAGCAGGAGACGCGGACCCGGCAGGTGCGGCACACCCGGTGGCATCCGGCCGCCGGCACCGTCAGCCGGGACTTCGACGACGTGCTGGTGCCCGCCACCACCCACCTGCCCACCGAGCAGCTGGACAAGCTGGCGCCGTGGCCGCTGACCGAGGCGGCCGCGTACCACGGCGACTACCTGGCCGGATACCAGGCGCTGCGGTACGACACCGAGCCCGAGGCGGGCCTGACCGAGGCGAAGGCGCGGATGGCGCCGGTCATCGAGCGGGACTGCCGGTCGGACATCGGCGGTGACGAGCAGCGGGTGTCCGCAGTGGACACCACGTACTCCGACGTGTCGTACAAGCTGATCCTGCTGCCGGTGTGGATCGCCGCGTACCTGCACGCCGGCCGCTCGTACCAGGTGCTGGTGAACGCGCGCACCGGCGAGGTGATCGGTGAGCGACCGTACAGCGCCGCGAAGATCGCGGCGGCGGTGTTCGCCGCGCTGGTGCTCGTCGCCGTAGTGGTGGCGCTCATGATGAACCGTTAGCGTCGCCGCGCTGTCGTACGCCCACGGGCCACCGGTATCCGTTACCGGTGGCCCGTGCGCATCGCGCGAGGAGTCTGACCGAGCGGCCGATTCGCCGCCGCGCCGATCCGCCGCAGAGTGAGGGAACGACCACCGGCCGAGCGGCGGAGGGCAGCCCCGATGGACTCACTGCGCAAGACGTCGCTGGTCGCGGGCGGGTTCTACCTGCTCACCTTCGTCTCGATCCCGACCCTCACGCTGTACGCCCCGATACGCGAGGCGGACTACATACTCGGCGGCACGCCGGACACCCCTGTCGTCGTCGGCGGCGTCCTGGAGGTGATCGTCGCCCTCGCCTGCATCGGCACCGCGATCGCGCTGCACCCGGTGCTCAAGCGGCAGGGTGAGGTGCGTGCGCTGGGCTTCGTCGCCGCCCGCGTGCTGGAGGCCGCCGGCATCTTCATCGGCGTCGCGAGCATCCTGACCCTGGTCGCCCTGCGGCGGGCCGGCGCCGAACCGGACGCGCTGGTCACCGGCCGGACACTCGTCGCCTTCTACGACTCGGTGTTCCTGCTCAGCCAGGCGCTCCTCCCGGCCGTGAACGCCCTGCTGCTGGGCTCCCTGCTCTACCAGTCCCGCCTGGTGCCGCGCATCCTGCCGGTGCTCGGGCTCGCCGGGGCGCCGCTGCTCGTCGCCTCCGATCTGGGCACGCTGTTCGGCGCCTGGGACCGGCTGTCCCCGGTGGCGGCGGTCGCCGCGCTGCCCATCGCGGTGTGGGAGTTCTCGCTCGGCGTCTACCTGGTCGTCAAGGGCTTCAAGCCGGTCACGGACGACACGGTCGCGCCCCGGCCGGTCCAGGACGCCACCGTCTGAGCCGGTCAGGCCCGCGCGCCGCCGT
Organism: Micromonospora chalcea; assembly: GCF_002926165.1. GTDB lineage: Bacteria > Actinomycetota > Actinomycetes > Mycobacteriales > Micromonosporaceae > Micromonospora > Micromonospora chalcea. The sequence continues at coordinate 110,994 of NZ_MAGP01000154.1, forward strand.
CGACCCGCAGCACCGTACCGGTGACGAAGGAGGCGCGGTCGCTGAGCAGCCACGCGGCGGCCTGGGCGATCTCGTCGGGTTCGGCGGCCCGGCGCAACGGGCTGGCGGCGGCGAGCCGCTCGATGATCCCGGGTGACTCCGCATCCCAGGCGCGCATCATCTCGGTGAGCGTGCTGCCCGGGGCGATCGCGTTGACCCGGATGCCCTCCGGGCCGTAGGTGATCGCCGCGGATTCGGTGAGGCTGTTCACCGCGCGCTTCATCGCGCCGTACGCGGGCAGCGCGGGGTTGCCCATCAGGCTGCCGACGCTGGAGTTGTTCACGATCGCGCCGGTGCCGGCGGTGGCCCGGATCGCGGCGACCTCGGCGACCATGGCGAGCCACGGTCCCTTGAGGTTGACGGTGTAGAGGTGGTCGAAGTCCTCTTCGCGCACCCGGTCCATCGGTCCGGGCGGCACGATCGTCGCGCCGTTGTTGAAGGCGACGTCGAGGCGGCCGTACACCTCGACGACGCGGTCCACGGCGGCGCGCACGCTCGCCGCGTCGGCCAGGTCGCAGACGACGTACTCGGCGGTGCCGCCGGCGGCCCGGACCTGTTCGGTGACCGCCTTCAACTGTTCCTCGGTCCGGGCGGCGAGCAGCACCCGGGCGCCCTCGGCGGCGAACAGCCGGGCCGCCGCGGCGCCGATGCCCCGCCCGGCGCCGGTGATGAACGCGACCTTGTCTGCGAGCAGGCCCTCAGTGGTTCGTGTGGTGTCCATGCGGCAAGCCTGCGGCCGGGCGCGGAGCCCATCCAGGCACCGGCGGTACCTGGCTACCAGCCGCCGCGCACGGGCACACTGGGGTCGTGGACCGACGTGAGCTGGCAGTGTTCCTGCGCAGCAGGCGGGAGCGGATCGCCCCGGCCGACGTGGGCCTGCCCGCCGGGCGGCGTCGCCGCACCCCGGGGCTGCGCCGCGAGGAGGCGGCGCGGCTGGCGTTCATCTCGACCGAGTACTACACCCGGCTGGAGCAGGGCCGGGCTCCGCGTCCGTCGCGGGAGGTGCTGGCCGGGCTGGCCCGCGCGCTGCGGCTGTCCGACGCCGAACGCGACCACCTCCACCACCTGGCCGGGGAGCCGCCCGCGCCGCCGCCCGGGCCACCCCGGGAGGTACGGCAGAGCGTGCTGGACCTGCTGCACCGGCTGCCGCAGGCGGCGGCGTTCGTGACCTCGGCGACGTTCGAGGTGATCGCCTGGAACGACCTCGCGGCGGCGCTCATGGAGGACTTCTCCGCGGTGTCCCGGCGGGACCGCAACCTGGTCCGTCGGGCGTTCCTCGGCCCGCACCTGATGTACGGCGTGTCGGACGCGAGCGAGTTCGCCCGCCACTCGGTCGGGCGGCTGCGCGCCGCCGCGGCCCGCTATCCGGACGACCCGGAGATGGCCGCGCTGATAGCGGACCTGCTCGCCGGCAGCGCGGAGTTCGCCCGCCTGTGGGCCTCCCACGACGTCGGCGGCGCGCGGACGCTGTGCAAGACGTTCCGGCACCCGCTGGTCGGGCCGGTGACTGTGAACTGCGACGTCCTCGACATCACCGACCGCGACCAGCAGGTGGTCATCTACACCGCCACGCCCGGCTCGCCCTCGGAGGAGGCGCTGCGGCTGCTCTCCGTGATCGGCACCCAGCGCATGACCGCCGAGCGCTGACCCGGCCGCCCCGGCGGACCGTCAGCAGCCGATGCGGGTGGCGCCCATCGCCACGTCGTCGTACCAGAGGGTGTCGGCCCCGCCGCCGTAGCTCTCCCAGCCCAGCTTCAGGTCGGTGAGCTGCGGTCGCCAGGTGCGGTTGTACCACTGGCCGTCGATGTCGTGCGTCGGTACGCCGTCGGCGGTCAGCCCGGTCACGGCGACGCCGTCCAGCCAGGTGCGGAGCTGACCGGCCGAGCCGTCCACCATGAACTCCAGGCAGGCCCAGCGGTTGGTGGGCAGCGGCACGCTCTGCGCCACCCCGGCCGGGCTCTGCTCGGGCAGCGTGGCGTCGTCGGAGGCGCGGTTCCACTGCAGGGCGCCGTTCTGGCCGCCCAGCCGCAGGTCCCGGTTGCCGTCGGCGGCGTCGGACATGGTGATCATCGTGGTGTGGTCGGTGGGCTGGGCGGTGGTGTGCCGCACCCAGATCCGGGCGTACCTGACGCTGCCCAGGGCGCTGAGGTTCTTCGTGGTCCGCACGAAGACGTGGTTGCAGTAGCCGGCGGCGCCGTTGATCCGGATCGCGCGGCTGCCGCTGTGCGTGGTGGACGTGTCGATGGTGGCCGTGCCGGCGCCGGAGCAGTCCGGGCTCACCACGCTCCAGTCGCCGGACGGCGTCGAGCCGGTCTGGTTCTCGAAGCCGTCGCAGAGCACCGCCCCGGCGCATCCGCACGGCGGCGGGGTGGTCGGAACCGCGGTGGTGGGCACCACTGTCGGCGACGGCGCGGCGCCGTTGCACGGCACGCCGTTGAGCGTGAACCCGCCCGGCGCGCCGCCGGCGGCGCTGAACGTGCCCTGCACGCCGAACTCGGTGGAACCGCCCGCCGGGATGCCGCCGTTGTACGACATGTTGCGGGCGGTGACCGTCGCGCCGGACTGGCTGACGGTGGCGTTCCAGCCGTTCGTGACGCGCTCGTCGCCGGCGTACGTCCAGGTGACCGTCCACCCGGAGACGGCGGTGTCGCCGGGCGAGACCTTGACGCTCGCGGTGAACCCGCCGGGCCACTGGTTGGGTGTGTAGTCGACCCGGCAGCCCTGCGCCGCCGTGGCCGGGCCGGCGAGCAGGGCCGTCGCGGTGGCCGCCACGACGGCGGCCAGCGCGGTCACCGCCGCCAGGGCCGGGCCGGAACGGGTACGGAGAATCGTCATGGGAAGTCCTTCTGCGTCGGGCGGCGCGACGCGACGACGCGCGTCCGGACGGACGGCGGCGCGGCGACGCGCTCGGGTGGCGGCGCGTCGATGCGCCACTGTGAGAAGTCGGTGCGTACGACCGACGTGCCCGGCTCGGGACAAACCTGTCAGCCGCCGGCGGCCCGGTCGTGCGGACCTCGGCGGCGCCCGCCCTCAATCTATTGAGCGACGCCGATCAATTCAAGCGCGCCCCGGCGCGGCAGCGGTCTTCTTCCCGATTGCTCTGTTGCGCGGCGACGGCGCTGGCCGGCCGCCCGGCCGCCACGCGGGCCCTGTGCCGGGGCGGCACGCGGCACTAGTCTCCTCACCGCAACCCCCGGGCCGCCGCGCCACCGGCGCGGACGGCGGCACCCCGGCGACCGGAGGCGCGTGTGCCCGACGAGATCGACGACTCCTTCCTCGCTCTTCCGCTGGCCCGCCTCGCCGACGCCGCCCTGTCCCGGGCCCGGCAGCGGGGCGCGCGATACGCCGCGCTGCGGGTGCAGCGGGTCCGCTCCGGGCGCACCGTCGTACACGACGGGGCGCTGCGGGCGAGCGAGGAGGAGACCGAGACCGGCCTGGCGGTACGGGTGCTGCACCGGGGCGCGTGGGGCTTCGCCGCCACGCCCGAGCTGACGCCGGAGGCGGCGGTACGCGCCTGCGACGACGCGCTGGCGCTGGCCCGGGCCTGCGCCGACGTCGGCGGCGCGCCCGTCGCGCTCGCGCCCGAGCCCGCGTACCCGGGGGCGACCTGGCGCTCGCCGTACCGGATCAACCCGTTCGAGGTGCCGGAGAGCGAACGGGTGGAGCTGCTGAGCCACTGGTGCGCCGGGCTGCAGGCACACGAGTCGGTGGCGCACGTGCTGGCCCGCGCCACCGCCGCCCAGGAGAACACGTACTACGCCGACCTGGACGGCACCCGCGTCACCCAGCAGCGCGTCCGGGTGCACCCGCAGGTGCTGGCGGTGGGCCGGCGCCCGCGCGACGGCGGCGTCCAGACGCTGCGCACCGTCGGCCCGCCGGTGGCCCGCGGCTGGGAGTACCTGCACGGCGAGGGCTGGGACTGGGCCGGCGAGCTGGCCGAACTGCCGGCGCTGCTGGCCGAGAAGACGCAGGCGCCGGCGGTGCGGCCAGGCCGGTACGACCTGGTGATCGACCCGTCGCAGCTCTGGCTCACCATCCACGAGTCGGTCGGGCACGCCACCGAGTACGACCGGGCCCTGGGCCACGAGATGTCGTACGCGGGCGGCACCTTCGCCACGCCCGACGCCGCCGGGCGGCTCCGGTACGGCTCGGCGCTGATGAGCGTGGACGCCGACCGGTCGGCCCCGCACGGGCTGGCCACGGTCGGGTTCGACGACGAGGGGGTGGCCGCGCAGTCCTGGCCGCTGATCGAGGCGGGTGTGCTCGTCGGGTTCCAGCACGACCGGGGCTCGGCCGCGCGGGCCGGCCTGCCGCGCTCCGCCGGCTGCGCGTACGCCGAGTCGTACCGGCACACGCCGATGGCCCGGATGCCGAACGTGTCGCTGCGCCCGGCGGTGGACGGGCCGGACACCGCGGCCCTGATCGCGGGCGTGACGGACGGCTTCTACCTGGCCGGCTCGGACAGCTGGTCGATCGACATGCGGCGGCGGCAGTTCCAGTTCACCGCCCAGCGCTGGCACCGCATCCGCAACGGGCGGCTGGCCGGGCAGGTGTCCGGCGCCGCGTACCAGGCGGAGACCACCGCGTTCTGGTCCGCGCTGTGCGGGCTGGGCGGGGAGGGCACGTGGCTGCTCTCCGGCGCCGACATGTGCGGCAAGGGTCAGCCGGTGCAGGCGGCAGCGGCCAGCCACGGCTGCCCGTCCGCGGTGTTCCGTGGCATCGACGTCGTCGACACCGGAGGGCGGGACGGGTGAGCGGGATCCAGGACGCCCTGGAAGCGGCGCTGCGGCACCGGCGTGACGCCGACGAGCTGCTGCTGATCGCGGACGAGACGGCCGCCGCGCACCTGCGCTGGGCGGGCGACGCGCTGACCACGAACGGCAGCGTCCGGTCCCGCCGGGTGACAGCGGCGGCGGTACGCGACGGCGCGGCCGGCGTACACGTCGGGCTGGTCGGGCACGGCGGCGCGCTCGGCGACGCGCTGCCCGGCCTGGTCCGCGCGGCCGAGCGGGCCGCCCGCGACGCGCCGCCCGCCGCCGACGCGACGCGGCTGCCCGAGCCGTGGCGGACGCCGTCCTGGGCGGAACCGCCCGGCGGCACCTCGGTCGACGCGTTCGGAGACGTGCTGCCCGGCCTGGCCGACGCGTTCGCGGCGGCCGGGCAGCGGCGGCTCTACGGCTACACCGAGCACCGGGTGGTCACCACCTACCTCGCCGCGTCGACCGGCGCCCGCCTGCGGCACGCGCAGTCCACCGGCCTGTTCGACCTGAGCGTGCGCGACGGCGACGACTCGGCGTGGGCCGGTGTGACGGCGCCCGACCTGACCGGACTGGACGTGCCGGCGCTCGCCGCCGAGCTGTCCGCCACGCTGGCGCGGCCCGGCCGCCGGGTCGAGCTGCCGCCGGGACGGTACGAGGTGCTGCTCACCCCGAACTGCGTGGCCGACCTGATGCTCCACCTCTACCTGGCCGCCGGGGCGCGCGGCGCGCTGGACGGGCGTACCGCGTTCAGCCGCCCGGACGGCCGGCTGCCGCTCGGCGAGCGCCTCACCGCGTTGCCGCTGACGCTGCGCAGCGACCCGGACCATCCGCTGCTGCCCTGCGCCCCGTTCACGGTCAGCCGGGGCACCGACGACCTGACCGCAGTGGTCGACAACGGGCTGCCGCTGCGGCCGACCCGCTGGATCGACGAGGGTGTGCTGACCGCGCTCGTCCAGACCCGGCACACCGCCGAGCAGACCGGCGCGCCGCTCACCCCGATGGTGGACAACCTGGTGCTGGAGGGCGGGCCGGACGCGCCGACGCTGCCCGAGATGGTGCGCTCCACCCGGCGCGGCCTGCTGCTCACCTCGCTGTGGTACCTGCGCGACGTCGACCCGGCGTCGCTGCTGCTGACCGGCCTCACCCGCGACGGCGTGCGGCTGGTCGAGGACGGCGAGATCGTCGGCACTGTGCACAACTTCCGGTTCAACGAGAGCCCGCTGTCGCTGCTGGCCCGGGCCACCGAGGCCGGGCGGCCGGTGCCGGCGCTGCCCCGGGAGTGGGGCGACTACTTCACCCGGATGGTGATGCCGCCGCTGCGGGTGCCCGACTTCCTGATGTCGGCGGTCAGCCCGGCGACGTGAACAGCGCGGCGAACCGGTCCAGGGTGCGCCGGTCGTACACGAGCTGTTTCTGCGGCGGGTACGGACGCCGTGGCGGCGGCACGTACCCGGGCTCGCCGCGCCGGGGCAGCGTCCCGTCCGGGCGGCGCAGGTGCGGCCCGTGGAAGAACCAGCAGAGCTGGCCGACCAGCTCGGCGAAGACCAGCGGGTGCAGGTCGGGCGGGTACATCGCGAGGTGGCAGCGGGTGGCCCGGAACTCGCCGCGCGGCCCGAACGTGTTGCCGAACAGGACGTGTCCGAAGACGTCGTGCACCGCCCGGAAGATGTCGTTGTGCAGCAGTTCCTCCCCGCCGGCCCGGACTCCGGCGGGGGCGCGCAGCGGATGGTCGCCGTCCGCGCCGGCCGGCCCGTGCCCGTGGCGGGTGAGGAAGACGTGCAGCAGGCCGGTGGCGCGGACCCGCGCGACCAGGTCCCGCGAGTCCCGGTACGGCTGCCCCGGCACGGTCCACGGCAGCACCCGGATGCCCGCCTCGCCGATCAGCCGGAACTGCCGCAGGTTTTCCGCGGCCAGCCGGGCGTACCCGCGGGCCGTGCCGGCGGTGACCATCGGCGCGGCGTCGTAGCGGTCGGCCACCTCCCGGCAGAAGTCCTCGTCCAGGCGCAGCGGCTCGGCGGCCAGCCGGTCCAGCCGGACGGCGGGCACGCCCGCGCGCGCCGCCGCCCGGTCGGCGTGGGCCTGGGCCAGCTCGCCGAGACGTACGGTGAGACGGTGGTCGTCGCCGCTCATCGGCCCGGGCGTCAGTCCTCCCCCAGCCACAGGTTGGTCAGGTCGCCGTTGAGCACCGGGTACGGCAGCCAGTTGCGCACCCGGTGCCCGCGCAGCCAGTACTGGTGGGCGAAGAGGATCGGCACCACCGCGCAGTCGCGCAGCACCTCCCGCTCGGCGGCCCGCCAGTGCTCGTTCGCGGCCCTCTCGTCGGCGCAGCTCAGCGCCGCGTCGATGTGCTCGTTGACGACCTCGTTGTGGTAGTGGCCGAAGTTCGACCCCCAGTCGTCGTTGCCGGAGACGCCGGAGCTGTCGAAGAGGGCCTGGAGATAGACGCGGGCGTTGTTGCCGTGCCAGTCCGGCTCCCAGCCGGACAGCGCCACGTCCCAGCGGCCCTCGCGGGCGCCGTCGGCCCGGCCCAGGTACGTGCCGAACAGCTCGGTGATGCCGGCCGGGACGAGGTCGAGGGTGATGCCGGCCCGGGCGGCGGCGGACCGGACCACCCGCGCGGTCTCCGGGTGGATGTCCCGGTCCCGGTAGACCAGCTTCAACGTGAGCCCGTCGGGGTAGCCGGCGTCGGCGAGCAGCCGGCGGGCCAGCTCCGGGTCGCCGGCGCCGTCGTTCGCCGCGTACGGCGCGAACGGCCGGTGCGCGCGGCACAGCGGCGGCAGGATCTGCTCGGCGATGTCGTTGAGGCGACGCCCGCCCCAGACCTCGGCCACGGCGGTCTTGTCGATCGCGTACTGCAACGCCTCCCGGACCTCCCGGCGGCCCAGCGCACCGCCCTCGTTCGGGCTGAGCACGTTGATCACCAGGTACGGGCTGAACAGACCGGCCGGGCAGACCTCCAGCCGGGGGTCCCCGGCGGCGAACATCTCCGGCAGCCGCTCGGTCAGCGGCTGGATGTCCCACAACATGTCGGCGTCACCGAGGATCACCATGTCGTGGCAGGTCTTCTCGTCCAGCCCCTGCCGCACCTCGATGCGGTCCACGTGGGCGGCACGGACCGGGTCGGTGGCCGGGTCCCAGGTGCGGCTGCGCTCCAGCGTGATCAGCCGGTCCGGCTCGTAGGCGGTGATCCGGTACGGCCCGATCGAGCCGAGTCGCTGGTCCAGCTCGGGGCTGCCGGGCACGAACCAGAGGTACTCCTCCGGCGCCGGGGAGGCGAACGGCAACGCCAGGAGGTTGAGGAAGTCGGAGGTGGGGCGGCGGGTGATCAGCTCCACCGTCCGGTCGTCGAGCACCCGCAGCCCGGGCACCTCGGCGGCCTCCAGGTAGGGCGCCACCACGTTGAGGTCGCGGGGCAGGGTGAGCAGGTCGTCGCGGAACTCGGCAAGCCCTTCGACGGTGCTCAGGTAGTAGGGCAGGCCGGGGCTGGGCGCCATCGGGTGGGCCAGCCGCTTGATGCCGCGTACCACGTCGGCGGCGGTCAACGGCCGGGGTCCGTTGGGCAGGTCCCAGCGCAGCCCGTCGCGCAGCGTGAACCGGTAGCGGCGGCCCTCGGCGTCGTACGGCCCGTCCGCCGCCACCGCCAGGTCCGGCACCAGGTCCCCGGCCCGCCGATGGTCGCGGGTCGACGGGTAGGTGACCAGCTGCCGGGTGTACGCGCGGACGATCCCCCGGGTCACCGTGTGGTACGCCAGCGCCGGGTCGAGGTGGTCGACGTCGCCCGCGCCGACCAGGGTGAGCGTGCCGCCGCGGCGCGGGCCGTCCGCGCCGGGGATCAGTCCGAGGTCCGTCGATGCGTCTGCCGTGGTCATGCGGACTCCTCCAGCCAGAGGTTGGACAGGTCGAACCAGCGGTCCACAGTGGGCATGGCGATCGCGTTGCGGACCCGCCGGCCCTTGCGGTGCGGGATGGTCGGGGCGTGCACGAGGATCGGCACGATCGCGGCGTCCCGCATGACGCACAGGTCGACCTGGTGCCACAGTTCGGTGGCGCGGGCCCGGTCGGTGGCGCCGAGCGCCTCCTCGATCAGCCGGTCGACCTCCGGGTTGCTGTAACCGCCGTAGTTGCTGGTGCCGCGGGACGTGTTGGTCTGGAACATCGGCTGGACGTAGGTGCGCCCGTTCGGGCCGAACCAGTCGGGCGTCCAGGACGGGGCGGAGATGTCCCAGGCGCCGGCGCGGGCGTTGGCCGGGTCGCGCAGGAACTGGTAGTACTCGGCGTGGCCGAGCGAGACCAGACGGACGCTGATACCGCCCTTCTCCAGGTCGGCGGCGTAGGAGCGGGCCACCTCCGGGTTGGCGTCCACGTCCCGGTGCACGGCGGTGAGGGTGAGCCCGTCCGGGTAGCCCGCCTCGGCCAGCAGCGCCCGGCAGCGCTCCGGGTCGCCCCGGTCCCCCGGTGTCGGGTACAGGTTGAAGTCGACGTGCCCGTCGTTGCCGGGCGGGATCGCCGTGTGCCCGGACAACATCACCGTCCCGGCCTCCAGGCCGTGGTAGATCTCGGCGATCGCCGCCTTGTCTATCGCGTACGCGATGGCCTGACGCACCTTGAGCTTGCTCATCGCCCGGTCGGCGTTCGGGCTGAGCAGGTTGAACACCAGGTACGGGTTGAGCGCGTAGCCGAGGTCGTTGCCCGGGTCGGTGGGCGCCACGTCGTACGGCTCGGTGATCGGTGACGCCCAGGACAGGTCGGCGCGGCCACTGTCGATCACCTCCCCCACCTGCTGCGGGCTGGCGATCTCCATGGTCACCTCGACCCCGTCCAGGTACTGCTGGCGCACCGGGTCGGACGCCTTGCGCCACACCGGGTTGCGGTCCAGCCGCACCGACTCGCCGTGGGCGTAGTGGGTGATCCGGTACGGCCCGTTGGAGCGCACCCGCCGCCGGAACTCCGCGCTGTCGGGCAGCACCTCGTCGTACTCGACCGGGGCGGCGGAGGCGCACTGCAGCGCCAGGATGTGCAGGAAGTCCACCGCCGGGCGGATCAGGTCGAAGACGATCGTCCGGTCGTCGACGGCGCGGACGCCGGCGATCTCGTGGTTGTTCTGGAACGCGGCCAGCTCGGCGGCGGCCGGCTCGGCCGAGGTGATCGCGGCGGCGTACGCGTCGCAGTACTCGGCCATCCCCCGGATGGTGCTGGTGAAGTAGCCGATCCCGCCGGCCTGCAGCACCGGGTTGGCCATCCGCTTGAAGCCGCGCACGAAGTCCCCGGCGGTCACCTCGCGGGGCGGGTCGGTGTCCCAGTACACGCCGGGACGCAGCCGGATCGTGTAGCGGGTGTGGTCTGCGCTGATGCCGCCGTTGTCCACTGTCGGCACCGCCTCGGCCACGTCGGGCACAGGCGTGACGGCCGACGGGTCGCGCAGGTCGGCGACCGGCCGGTAGGTGAACAGCTGGCGGGCGAAGAGCCGGATGATCTGCCCGCCGAGCATGTAGTAGGCGCAGGCCGGATCGAGATGGTCCATGCTGCCGGGCCCGTAGAGCCGCAGGATTCCCCCGTACCGGGGCTGGCCGCCGTTCATCGGCACACACCTTTCGTCGTCTCTGCGGTCCCCGCCACCTCGGCGCGCAGCTGCGACGGCAGCAGCGGCTCCCGCAGCAGCGTGTCGAAGCGGTCGGCGAGGCTGGTGTCCGGCTCGCGGGCGGCCAGCCAGGCGTCGACCAGCCGGCCGCCCTCGGAGTAGGTGACGGAGTACGCGCGCCACAGCGGGTCGGCGGCGAACGTGACCATCTGCTCGGCCCGGTCGGGTGGCAGCAGCATCCACCGCCGCAGGTAGGCAAGTGCCTCCGCCCGGTCGCCGCCCTCGTCGTGCAGGAGCAGGGCGGCGTCGATGCGGGCCGGCAGCAGGCGCACGATCAGGCCGCGCATCCGCTCGACCCGCTCGCCCTCGACGTGGACGCCCTCCCCGGCCAGGATGCCGGCGGTCCACTCGCCCCAGCCGGGGCCGAGCACCGCGTCGACCGCCGCCTCGGCCAGGCCCTCGGTGACCAGGCACCGGGGTGTGTCGACCAGGGCGATGGTGTGCTCGTCCTGGCCGCCGTCGCGGACCAGGCCGGCCTCCTTCAGGCAGTGCTCGGTGTGGTGGCCGGGGTACGACTCGTGCGCCACGATGATCGGCAGCGCGGCCACCGACCGGCCGCTCGCCGCGTTCAGCGCCACGGCGGAGCGGAAGCCGCCCAGGTAGCTGTTGTACGCGTTCCACGGCGCGTCCCGGACCACCGTGTACTCGACGCGCTCGGTCCCGGGCAGGCCGAACCGGTCCCGGGTCCGCTCGCGCAGCGCGTCGGAGACCGCCTGCACGCAGCGGTGCAGCCGTTCCGGCGGGACGGTGTTGCGCCGGTAGAACTCCTCCACCCGGTCCACGAGCGGTCCCGGCCCGGGCAGCAGCGCGTCGATCTCGTCGTGCACCGCCGCGTACCGCTCCGGCGGGGTGCGGGTCACGTCGACGTCGTAACAGGCGCGCACCTCCTCCCGGAACGACATCGGCGTGCCGGCGAGCCGGTCGGCGACCGCGCGCAGCGCGGCGAGCTGGGCGGTGAGGTACCCGCGGCGGGCCGGTTCGAGGTCGCTGTCGTCGAGGGCGGCGAGCGTCCGGCCGGCCTGGCGGGACAGCTCGCGGGGGTCGGGCGGCGGTTCGGCGGCGACCTGGTCGCGCAGCGCCGGGTCACCGTAGTAGCAGTCGACGAGCCCGTCGACCAGACGGCCGAGGCGCAGGCCGCGCGGCAGGTAGTCGCGGACCAGCGGGTTCACTCGTCCACCCCCGGGCGTGCGGCGGTGAGGTCCACCGCGTACCCCTGCGGGGGCAGCGGCGCGATCCCGTCGACCCGGTCCGGTCGCCTCGGCGCGGCCACCGGCGCCCGGTGCAGGATCGGCACCACCGCCACGTCGGCGACCGCGCGCTCCGCGGCGGCCCGCCAGGCGGCGTCGGCCCGCCACGGCTCCGGCGCGTCGAGCGCCCGCTCGATCAGCGCGTCCACCTCGGGTGCGGCGTAGCCGCCGTGGTTGGCGCCGCCGGGCACCGGGGTCGCCTGGAGCATCGCCTGCGCGAAGACCCGCCCGTTGTGCTCCAGCCAGTCGGGTACGCGCGCCGCCACCGCGAGCTGCCAGCCGCCGGCGGTGGCGGGGGCGCGCAGCGCCTCGGTGTACGCGGCGTCGGCGAGCCCGACCGCCCGGGTCGGCAGGCCGGCCCGGGTGAGGTCGCTCGCGCAGGCGTGCGCCACCTCGGGTCCGAGGCCGGAGTGCGGGTGGATCAGGACCAGCGGCGTGCCGTCGGCGTGGCCCGCCGAGGCGAGCAGGTCACGGGCCCGCGCCGGATCACCGGTGGGGTACGGATCGGCCGTGTCGTGCCCGGCGTTGCCCGGCGGGATCAGCGAGCCCGCGATCCGTACCGGCACGCCGGGGCGGTGCCGCCGGTACAGGTCGGCCACCGCGGCCTTGTCCACGGCGAGCGCCACGGCCTGCCGTACCCGGGGGTCGGCCCAGACCGGGTCGCGCAGGTTGAGCAGGAGGTACGGGTCGAGCGCCCAGCCGAGCGCGCCGTCGCCGTCGACCGGCTCGGCGGCCGGCAGCCCGCCGACTGCGGGCGCGACCGGCACCTCGGCCGGCGCGTCGGTGGGCTCCGCGTCGGCGCGGCCGGCGCCGTCGCTCAGGCGCAGCTCCACCCGGTCGGCCTCGGCCCGCCGGTACGGGTCGGCGGCGGGCTCCCAGGCCGGGTTGCGGACCAGTTCGACCCATTCGCCGGGCCGGTGCCGCCGCACCCGGTACGGCCCGTTGGCGCGCAGGTGGGCGGCGGCCTCGGGGCTGCCGGGGACGAACGCGTCGTGCTCGACGGGCACCGCCGACGCCGCGGGCAGCGCGAGCATGTGCACGAAGTCCAGCGCCGGCCGGGCCAGCTCGATGACGAGCGTCTCGTCGTCGAGCGCGAAGACGCCGGGGATCTCGTGCGCGTTCTGGTACGCGGCCAGCGTCGCCGCGTCCCCGGCCCGGTGGGTGGCCTCCGCCGCCCAGGCGGTGGCGAAGTCGGCGAGGCCGCGCACGGTGCTCGCGAAGTACGCGAGCGACGGCGAGGGCCGGACCGGGTTGCACATCCGTTTGAAGCCGCGGACCACGTCGTGCGCGCTGACCGGACGCCGGTCGGGGGTGTCCCAGCGGACACCGGGGCGCATGTGGAACACGTAGCTGCGGTGGCTGGCGCCGAGCCCGGCGTTCCAGGTGGAGGGGACCTCCAGGGCGAGGTCAGGCACCGGCGTGACGGCCTGCCAGTCGCGGACGTGCCGGGCGGTCTGCCAGGTGACGAGCTGCCGGGTGTGCAGCCGGACGAACGGGGCCGCCGACGCGGGGGCGCAGCTGGGGTCCAGCGGGGCGGCGTCGGTGGGCGCGACCACCCGCAGCACGCCGCCGCGCCGCCGCGCGGTGGCCGGCTCCGGCCGGTACGGGGCGACGGTCATGACAGCTCCCGGACGAGGTCGGCGATGGCGTCGACGGCGCGGTCGACCTCCTCGGCGGTGTTGTAGAGGTGGGTGCAGATCCGGGCGGCGTAGTGCTGGTGCGGTGAGCCGGCGACGTCGAACTCGGTCCACCGGGTCCAGATCCGGTGCCGGCTCTCCAACTCGTCGACGAGGCGGGCGAATTTGGTGATGTTCCAGCCGTCGGCCCGGTCGGGGAACGGGTTGAACGCCACCAGCGGCGCGGTCAGCCGGTCGTCGGTGAGCGGTGAGTACAGCGACTCGACGCCGAACCGCTCGACGATCCGGGCGCGGGTGTGCGCGCCGAGCGCCACCGCGTGCCGCTCGATCCGGTCCCGGCCGATGCGGTCCCACAGCTCGCACGCCTTCGCCAGGGCGGCGCCCCGGGCGATGCTGGCGCTGCCGGCGCTCTGCAGGTAGTCGCCCATGTTGTAGCTCTCCACCCGGGTGGTGGTACGCGGTGGCGGGGCGCCCATCATCGGGTACCAGGTGGAGATGACCGGCCAGAACGTCGGCAGCGGCAGCGGGTTGTGCTCGGGGTGGACCTTGTTGCGGACGTAGAGCAGCCCGGTGCCGAGCGGCCCGCACTGGAACTTCGAGCCGGAGCAGGTGACGAAGTCGGGTCCGAGCGCGCGCAGGTCGGTGTCGAACAGGCCGGGCAGCAGCGCGCCGTCGACCACTGTGGTCAGGCCGTGTTGCTGGGCCAGGTCGCAGAGCTGGCGCACCGGCATCCGGGTGCCGGTGAACAGCGTGACGGCGGCGAACGCCAGCACCTTCGTCCGCGGCGTGATCGCCCGGGCGAACATGTCGACGATCTCCTCGGCGGTGACGTCCGGCCCGACCGGCGGGGTCAGCACGGTGAGCGTGATCCGGTGCCGGTTGCGCAGCAGGTTGAAGTTGGACAGCACCGAGTAGCACTCGTGGCTGGTGGTGATGACCTCGTCGCCCTCGTGCAGGTCGAGCCCGTTGATGACGCGGGCCACCCCCTCGGTGGCGTTGTGGCAGATCACCATTTCGTCCTGGTCTACGCCGAACGCCCGGCCGATGGCGGCGCGGTGCTCGGGGTACATGCCGGGCGGGTAGACGTTGCGCAGTCCGCCGTTCCACTCCCGGGTCACCCGGTCGTTGACGTCCAGCACCTCGTACGGCATCACGCCGATGGTGCCGGTGTTGAGGTGGACCGCGTCGGGCTCCATCGCGAACAGCGACCGCAGCTCCGCGAAGGAGGCGGCGCGCAGCGGGTCGGCCGGTGCGGGCGGCCCGCCGGTGCGGGAGGCCGTCGTGGTCGCGGGGTCGTCGGTCACGCTGACGCGCATGGCGTCCCTCCTGTCAGGAGCTGGCACCCGCCAGCGAATTTACCATATAATTCTCAAGTAAATAGTCGACCCGCTGCCCGCCCCGTCCGACCGCGCCGGGCTCTCCGGCGCGTCCCACCGCAGAGCAGGGAGAAGCGATGATCGCGTGCCACACCGGCGGTTGGCCGGACACCGAAGATCCTCAGCGGGCGGAGCCGGCTGCCTCCGGCTGCTCGTGCGGCTGCGCCGGCCGCTGCCGGCCGCCGTCCGCCGGCCCCGGCGGTGAGCGCGACCGCCGGCAGGAGCAGTTCGACGCGCGCGACCGGGTGCCCTGACGCCGGGCGGGTGGGGGCGGCCGGGCCGCCGCCCCCACCGGGCCGGTCAGCCGCCGAGCACGTCCGGCAGCCGGACCGCCTTGAACCGCCGGTCGGCGAAGTCGCAGTACCAGACCAGCTCGCCGTCCCAGGCCAGCCCGGTCGGATGCCCCGGCAGCCGCACCGTGGCGACCAGCCGGCCCGACTCCGCCTCGACCGCGTGCAGCAGGCCGTCCTCGAACTCGGCGTAGAGCACGTGACCCTCGGCGTACGTGAGGCCCGAGGGCGACCCCACGACCGGGTGCTCCCGCTGCACCGTCATGGTCTCGAAGTCCCGTAGCTGGATCACCGCGGGCGCGCGCAGGCAGAGCCACACGCCCTCGGGCCCGGTCTCCATGCCGGTGACCCGGCCGTTGGAGGGCCGTACCGGCTTCGACCCGACGGTCTGGCCGGTGGCCGGGTCGATCAGCAGGATCCGCTTCGGCCGGCCGCCGATCTGGCACAGTTTTCCGTCCGCGTATCCCAGGTCGGCCCGCACGTCCGGGTACGCGAACGACCGGCGTACCGCGCCGTCCGCCGGGTCGATCGCGAAGATCCGCGCGGCGTCCTGGTCGGAGTGCCAGAGCCAGGTGCCGTCCCAGGTCAGGCCGCACATGTAGCCGGCCGGGCCGGGCAGGCTGCGCACCACCTCGACGGGCGGTGCGATCGTCGAGCCGCTCACCGTCTCGTTCTCCCTTCGTTGGCTGACCCGGCCCGCGCCGGGCCGGCGGACCTGCGGGCGGCGTCAGTCGACGGCCGCCACCGGGGCGTTCAGCCGGGCCGTCAGCGCGGCGATGTGCGCGGGCGACGCGCCGCAGCACCCGCCGGCCACGGCGAGCCGGTACTCCACCGCCCAGCCGGCGACCAGGTCGCCGAACTCGGCGGGGTCGAGCAGCGGGCGCGGCCCGGGCGCGCCGTCGCGGCGGTCCTCCAGGTTCGGGTACGCGCCGATCGGGCCGTCGTCGGCGTCGCGCAGCGCCCGCAGGCACCGCTCGGTCGCCTCCGGGGCGGTGCAGTTGACAAGCACCACCTCGGCCCCGGCGGCGCGCACCGCGCGGGCAGCGTCCACCAGGGAGTCGCCGGACAGCAGCCGGCCCTGGTCGTCGCAGACGAAGCCGGCCCAGGCCCGGGCGCCCACCTCGCGTACCTGCTCCACCGCGATGCGTGCCTCGCGGGCGGTGTTCATGGTCTCCACCAGCACCAGCTCCACCCCGGCCCGGACCAGCTCAACGGCCAGCCAGCGGTGCTCCTCACGCAGCTCGTCGTCGGCCGGCACCAGGTCCGGCCGGTAGCAGTCCTCCACCGGAGCCATCGACGCGGCGATCCGGGTGCCGGGCGCGCCGGCCGTGTTGCGGGCGGCGAGCGCGACGCCGACGGCCGCGTGCACCATCCAGCCGAGGCCGGCGTCCTCCAGTCCGGCGCGGCGCAGCGCCCGCAGGTTGCAGCGCAGCGTGTTCGCCGTGAGCACCTGCGCCCCGGCGGTCAGGAACCGCTCGTGGACGTCGCGCAGCACGCGCCGCCGGCTGTCCGCCAGCAGCGCCGCGGTGCCCCACCACGGGGGCTGGTACGGCAGCCCGGCGCGCTGCAACTCGGTGGCGAGTCCTCCGTCGAGCACCACCGGGGCGCCGCCGGTCGTGAATGCGGACATGTCTCCTCCTTTGCGGGGCGGTAATGCCGGCCAGCGGGTCAGGCGCCGTCACGCAGCGCGGTGACCAGGTCCTCGACCAGGTCGGCCGGGTCCTCGATGCCGGGTGAGATCCGGATCAGCCGGTCGGTCAGCCCGAGACGCCGGCGTACCTCGGGCGGCACCGGGCGGTGGGTCATCAGCGCCGGGCACTCGATCAGGGAGCGGACGCCGCCGAGGCTGACCGCGGCGGTGAACAGGCGTACCCGGTCGAGCAGCTTGGCCGGGTCGCCGCGGTACTCGAAGGCGGCGAGCGCGCCGGGCGCGGTCATCTGCCGGGCCGCCACCGCGTGCTGCGGATGCGTGGGCAGGCCCGGATAGCTGACCGTCGCGACGCTCGGCTCGGCCAGCAGCGCCGCCACCACCGCGCGGGTGTTCTCCACCTGCCGGGCGGTGCGCAGGGACAGCGTCTTCAGGCCGCGGTGGGTGAGGTAGCAGTCGAAGCCGCCGGGGGCGTTGCCGGCCACCGTGCGGTAGGCCAGGAACCGCCGGTGCAGCTCCTCGTCCTGGTAGACGAGCGCGCCGCCGAGCACGTCGAGATGACCGGCGACGGACTTGGTGGTGCTGTAGAGCGTGATGTCCGCGCCGTGCGCGAGCGGTCGTTGCAGCACCGGCCCGGCCAGCGTGTTGTCCACCACGACGAGCGCGCCGTGCCGGTGCGCGAGGTCGGACACCGCGGCGATGTCGGCGACCTTGAGCAGCGGGTTGGTGGGCGTCTCCAGCCACACCATGGCCAGCTCCGGGCCGCACCCGCCGAGCGCGCGGTCCCGCTCGGCCGGGTCGGCGAAGTCCACCGGCCGGACCGTCACGCCGCGCTCGGCGGCGGCGGCGAGCAGCTGGTGGGTGCCGCCGTACACGTCGTCGGAGGCGAGCACCAGCCGGCCCGGCGGCACCAGCGACAGCGCCGTCGTGGCGGCTGCCTGCCCGCTGGTGTAGACGGTCGCGTGCCGGGCGTCCTCCAGCGCGGCGAGGCACTCCTCCAGCGCCTCCCGGTTGGGCTGCTCGCCCCGGGCGTAGAAGTAGCGCGGCGGGTCCTGGGCGGTGCGGTCGTAGGTGGTGGTGAGGTGGATCGGCGGCACCACGTCGCCGGTGCCGGGCACTGGTCGCTGGCCGACGTGCACCAGCCGGGTGTCGAACCTCATGACGCTCCCTTCCGGGCGCTGCTCAGAGGAACCGGACGTCGGGGTGGTCGGTGGTCCAGGGACCCGGTCGTACGCCGGCGAGCAGCTCGCCGACGAGGTCGATCTCGGCGGTGGTGTTGTAGACGCCGAAGGAGAGCCGGACCGTGCCGAGCAGGCCCATCTCGTCGAGGAAGGTGCTGGCGCAGTGCACGCCGCAGCGCACCGCCACGCCGTGCCGGTCCAGGTGCGCCCCGACGTCGTACGGGTGGATGCCCTCGACCACGAACGAGACGATGCCGCTGGGGTCGGCGGCCGGGTCACCGACCACCCGCACCCGGTCGATCGCGGCGAGCACGTCGACGGCGTGCCGGACCAGCGCCCGGTCGTGCCGGCGGATCGCGTCCCAGCCGAGGTCGCGCAGGTAGTCCAGGGCGGCGGCCAGCCCGACCGCGCCGGCCACGTGCGGCGTGCCGGCCTCCCATCGGGCCGGCCCGTCGAGGTAGCGGACCGGCTGGTCGGCCGCGACGCCCTTCACGGTGCCGCCGCCCACCTGGTACGGGGGCAGCCCGGCGAGCAGGTCCCGGCGGCCGTGCAGCACGCCGACGCCCATCGGCCCGTACGCCTTGTGCCCGGAGAAGCAGTAGAAGTCGGCGTCGAGGTCGCGCACGTCGACCGGCCGGTGCGGTACGGCCTGGGCGCCGTCGACCACCACCAGCGCGCCGGCCCGGCGGGCGGCGGCGGTCATCTCCCGTACCGGGTTGACGGTGCCGAGCACGTTCGAGACGTGGGTGACCGCCACCAGCGCGGTGTCCGGGCCGAGCGCGGCGGCGAACCGGTCGGCCCCGACCCGCCCGTCCGGTCCGGCCGGCACCACTGTGAGCGTGGCGCCCGTACGGTCGCAGAGCCGGCGCCACGGCAGCAGGTTGCTGTTGTGCTCCATGCCGGTCACCACGACCCGCCGGCCCGGCCCGGCCACCCGTTGCCCGGCGGTGTCCGCGACCAGGTTGACCGCGGCGGTGGTGCCGGCGGTAAAGAGCACCTCCTCCGGCTGCGCCGCGCCGATCGCCCGCGCGACGCTCTCGCGGGCCTGCTCGTACCGCTCGGTGGACTCCAGGCCGAGCCGGTGGTAGCCGCGCCCGACGTTGCTGTTCGCCCCGGTGTAGTAGTCGGTCATCGCGTCCAGGACGACGCGGGGCTTCTGCGTGGTGGCGGCGTTGTCCAGGTAGGCGACGAGGTCGCCGGCCCGGCGGGCCAGCAGGGGGAAGTCGTCCCGTACCGCCCTGGGCAGCGCCTCCGGATCGTGTCGCACCGTGTCCGTCATGCCGGCTCCTGTCGCTTGACGGCCGGTCGTCGGTGCCGGCGTACGCGCCGCGCGGGGTCGCCCCCGCGACGCGCACGGACGCCGTCAGGCGCTCGGGCGACGGAGGGCGGACCGGTCGTCCCCGTGGGACCACAGTGCTCGGGAGGTGCCGCACGGGCGCGGCGTGCCGGACGACGACGGGCCCCGACGAACGCCGAGGCTAGTTCAGAATAATATAGTGATCCGGTCCCGTCACCCCCTGGCGCGGGTCAGTGACCGGAGGTCGTCTGAGCGGCGGGCGCGGCGCCGGCGTCCAGGCCGAGCAGCTCGCAGCAGCGCAGCACCGCGTCGATGTCGCCCTCCAGCTTGAGCTGCCCGCCGACCATCGCCATCAGCGGCGTGACCCGCCCGGCGCCGATGCGCACGAACGTGGCCGCGTCGGTGGTCGCCACCATCGCCGGGTCGTCGGACGGCCCCTTCGCCACGCGCGGCACCCCGCCGGCGACGTCGATGCGGAAGACCTCGTCGTCGACCTGGAACTGGTAGCTCTCGTCGATCGGGGAGATCTTGTCCCACTGGAACATCGCCTCCACGGCGAGGAATCCCCAGTGCGGGCGGACCGTGTCCTCGGCGTTCAGGTCACCGACGAACTCCAGGCCCCAGTGCGCGAGCCCGAGCACCATCGGCCGCAGCGCCTGCCCGGTCGGGGTCAGCTCGTAGGAGAGCCGGCCGCCGGTGCCGTGCACGTCGACCTGCCGCAGCACGCCCGAGTCGACGAGGAACTTGAGCCGGTCGGCGAGCAGGTTCGTGCCGATGCCGGGCAGGTCCGCGAGCAGTTCGCTGTAGCGCCGGGGACCCATCAGCAGCTCCCTGATGATCAGCAGCGTCCAGCGTTCGCCCAGCACGTCGAGCGCGGACGCGAGCCCGCAGTACTGGTGGTAGGAGCGCTTGCCGGCGAGGCCAGTCTGTGCCATTCCGCTATCGTATATTTTAGTCGGCTGTTTGCGCAGGTGGGGACGCGCTGTCGAAGCGACCGGCCAGGCCCGGCGGACCGTTCGGCCAGCGGTCAGGCGGCGGCCCGGCGGCCGAAGAGCCCCCGCATCAGCACCGGCTTGGCCAGCTCCTGGAAGTCGAGGTCGGGGTCGAGCTCGCGTACCGTCCCCTCGATCACCAGCAGCGACAGCAGCGGGAAGATGAGTTCCGGCGCGGCGTGCACGCCGTAGCGGCGTTGCAGGTCGAACATCTCCGCGGCGAACGCGATCAGGCTGAACTCCCGGGCCGGCAGCCCGTGGCTGCGCTCCACCAGGTCGGCCATCCGGACCAGGAACGTCTCCACGTCGGCGTCCGGCCGCAGGCCGGTGCCGCTGCGCACCACGATCTCGGCGCAGTACCGGCCGCGCCCGATCGACATGTTCATGAAGAACTCCGCGAACAGCCGGCGCAGCTCCTCGGTGAGCTGCACGCTGAACCCGGCGTCGAGCACCACCACCTGGGCGCCCCGGGTGAAGTAGAGGTTGCCCGGGTGCATGTCGCAGTGGACGAATCCGTCCACGAAGAGCATGTGGTAGATCGCTGTCATCGCGGAGGCGGCGAACCGCTTTCGCACGGCCGCCGACATCGACCGCGCCACGTCCACGTCGAGGTCCGGCATGAACTCCATGACCAGGCAGCGCGGCCGGCAGGCGTCGTCGCGTACGCCGGGCACCCGGACCCGGGGCACCACGGCGAGGTTCTCCTTGAGCCGGCGCAGGTTCTCCGCCTCCCGGGCGAAGTCGAGCTGGCCGAACACCGCTCCGCACATGTTCTCGACCACCTCCCGCACCGGGACGCCGCGCAGCATCGGCAGCCGGGCCATCACCCGGGCGCCGTGCCGCATCAGCGCGAGGTCGAGGGCCATCGTCGACTCGATGCCGGGACGGCGCAGCTTGAGCGCCACCTCGGCGCCGTCGGGCATCCGGCCGCGGTAGACGCAGGCCACGCTGCCGCTGGCCACCGGCGACGGGTCGATCTCCGCGAACTCCGCGGGCGTCTCGCTGCCGTACGCCTCGGCCAGCGCCCGGCTGGTCTGCTCGGGGGTCATCGGGTCGACCCGGTCCTGGAGCACCGACAGCTCGTCGCAGAGCGCGGCCGGCAGCACGTCGCGCCGGGTGCCGAGCACCTGCCCGGCCTTGACGAACGTCGGGCCGAGCCGCATCAGCAACGTGGTGAGACGGCGGTACAGCAGCCGGCGGGCCGCCGCCCGGTCACCTCGGACCGCCTCGACCAGCGCCGCCGGCAGCACCGGCAGCAGGTGGGCGGCGCCGACCGCGCCGATCCGGGTCGAGCGGGCCAGCAGAGCGCGCGTGGTCGCCATGGACGTCAACCCTTCGTGATGCCCGGCACCTCGATCGCCCGGAGCTGCAGGGTGGTGAAGTCGCAGTACCAGATGCGGCGGCCGTCCCAGGTGATGCCGGTCGGGTTGCCCGCGACCGAGTAGGCGGCCACCTCCCGGCGGGCCGCCACGTCGTACAGGTTGATGGTGGCCGCGTCGCGGTCGGAGTAGACGAGGTAGCTGTCGGAGACGGTCAGGCCGGCGATCGGCTGCCGGACCGGGAACGTGTCGATCAGCCCGAAACCGTCCGGGTCGCGCAGGTCGACCTGGCGCAGGTCCTCGTAGCCCAGCCAGAGCCCGTGCCGGGTCGCCTCCAGCCCGCACAGCACGTTGCCGGGGCGCGGGTTGCCGAACTCGCCGAGCAGCTCGCCGTCCTCGGGATCGACCAGCCGCAGCACACGGTCGTCGCCCGCCACCTGCAGCAGCCGCCCGCCGATCGTGGTCAGGTCGGTGCGCACGCCGGGGCAGTCGAGCCGGCGGACCACCTTGCCGCTGATCGGGTCCAGGGAGGCGATCTGGCTGGAGACCGCCTCGGAGAACCAGAGGCACTCCGCGGACCAGGTCAGGCCGCAGAGCTTGAGAGCGCCACGGACGGGAATGTCGCGGACGGTACCCACCGCGAAGGGCATCAGGACCTCCTCTGCCGGGACAGGCCGCACTCCAGCCGCCAGCCGGTCACGGCGCGGACGTCGCGCCGGGCCGGCCGGCGCAGGGCGACGGACAGCTCGTCGCCCTCGGCCACGTCGGTGTGCCGCAGCGGCCACACCCAGACCGCCCAGTTGCATCCGGGGTACGACGGGAAGTTGGACAGCGTCACGTCGTCGGTGAAGTCGGCGGTGAAGAAGCCGAGCACGGCGTGCAGCCTCCCCGGCGCGATGACCGGCAGCCGCTGCCGCAGCGTCTGCCGGGACGGCGACCGGCCGTCGAGCGCCTGGTCGAGCACCACTGTGGGCTCGGTCAGCAGCTTCGGCGGACGCTGGAAGAAGTGCAGCTGGGCCGCCGGGGCCACGAGCTCCTGCACCGGGTCGAGCCGGTAGCCGTAGAAGTCGCCGCCCCACAGCCCCCAGCCCTCGTCGGCGAACTCGGCCGCGGCCAGCCAGGTCCGCAGCCGCCGGGGCACCACCCGGCCGCCGGGGCGCAGGTGGCGACGGGCGATCACGTGCAGCACCTCGGCCATCTCCTCCTCCGGGCCGAGGTTTCCCATCATCTCGGAGACCAGCACGTCCGCCTTGCGGGGCAGCCGGACCGTACGGGCGTCGCCGGTGACCAGGGTGAGCCGTCCCTTGAGGTCGTTGGCCTCGATGATGCGGGCCGCCGCCGCGGCGGTGGCCGGGTCGGCCTCGACCGCGTACACGTGCTCGGCGCCGTGCCGCAGCGCCAGCAGGGAGAGCGCGAGCAGCCCCGCGCCCACGTCGACCACCACGTCGCCGGGGGTGACGGCCTCCTCCAGCGCCCTGTCGTACGCCCGCAGCCGGGGCGCGTCGCCGAGCATCATCTGGTGCATGAGCAGCAGCCGCTGGTCCACGCGGTACCCCCTGAGCGCGCGTCCCTCCCGACCGCCGTAGCAGCCGGGAGGGACATCGTGACGGTACGTTGCTATTGGTTTTACTAGTAGAACCTCTGGCCGGCAGGCCCGTCAAGCGGACCCGTCGGTCAGGCGTTCACCGCGGCGTGCTCGCCGACCAGCGCGTCCCGCATCACCAGGTTGACGCCGGTGAGGCGAGCCTTCGGCTGCTCGTCCACGGTGACCAGGGCGGTGTCCGAGCCGTCCAGCTTGAGCTCGGTGCCGGTGGCCTCCATGCCGCGCATCTTGCCGTTGACGTGCACGGAGTTGGCGGCGTAGAGCGTCTCGTGCGGCGTGACCAGCTCGAACTCGGCGTCGATGTGCAGGTCGCCGGGGAACTTGAGCCGGCTGAGGCTGTCCTCGTTGCCCTCGCCCAGCGTGCCGCCGGAGACCCGCGGCCAGCTCGCCCGCAGCATGACCCGGCCACCCAGCTCCGGGCTGTGTCCGACGACCGCGACGCGGGCCAGCTGGGCGAGCACGCCCGGGCCCTCGTCGTGCTTGTCCGGGCCGAAGAGCAGCACCTCGGCGCCGGCCGCCTTGCGGTAGTCCCCGGCCAGGTCGACCCGCACCGTCTTGCCGTTGACCTCGACCTCGATCTGCCCCTCCAGCGAGGTCTGCATGATCATGGACGGGTCGACCAGCATGGACATGCACGGGCCGGCGCTGGGCGCGAAGAACAGGTTCGGCGTGATCCCGACCGGCTGGTTCTCGTCGTTGGCCGGGTACCACGCCTCCGGCAGCGTGGTGCCCTTGACGACGTTCGGCGCGGCCATCACGTCGAAGGGACCGTCACCGCGCGGCTTGCCCAGGTAGGGCCCGGTCAGCGGCTTCTTGAACGGCGGGACGCTGTCGACCACGCCGTAGATGTCGATGACGTTGCGGTGGGCGAGCCGCAGCGTGCTCGACTCCAGGATGCCGAAGCGGCGGATGTAGAACTCGGCCGGGAAGTTCTTGCCCGGCACGATCTGCCGCACGTGCCCGCTGTTGGGCAGGAACGGGTTGGACAGGACCTGGATGCGGTCGTCCAACTCGTAGCTGAACCCCTTGATGCCCACCTCGGGCGCGCTGATCAGCTCGGTGGCGAACTGCGCGTAGCCGTTCTCGTCGACCTTGTGCTCGAAGCCCGGCATGGGCCACTTGTTGAGCTGCACGAAGCCGGACAGGTTGATCGTCTCGCGGCGGCCCGAGTAGTAGTCCTCGCCGAAGACCACGGTTGCCGCGGCGAGGATGTGCGGGCGGATCGGCTTGGGTTCGAGGTTCAGGGACTCGTAGGTCTCTCTGGTGCTCAAGCCAGACACCTCCAATGTCTGTCGGCAGGGGTCAGCGGCGGTCTGAGGGCCGCTGGTGGACCGGACCCGACCGGTCCCGCCGAACTTCAAGCTATGTGTTTTTAAAGCGTGCTGTCAATGCCTGAGGCATCGTCAGGTGTCATCGGCATCCAGAACGCGACGGCCCGCTCCCCCGGCGGGGAGCGGGCCGTCGCGACGGCCGCCGGTCAGTCCGGCACGGCCGCCGCGCCGGCCGGCAGCAACGGCCGGGACAGCGGCAGGGGCAGTTCGGCGGCGGGACTCGTCACGGCCCCCGGGGTGCCCGTCTCCAGCGCCAGCCGGCGCAGCAGGCCGAGCATCCGGTACCGGCCGCCGGTCGTCCCGACCGGCATCACCAGGGACTTGTCCACCAGGGCGGCGAGCACCACCCGCACGTCCGTGGGCCCGGACGGATGGGGCCGCCAGAACCGCTGGGCGGCCGCCAGGTCGAACACCCCCGGCAGCAACGCGACGCGCTGGAACAGACAACGCTCGGCCACGTCGAGGCGCTGGACGCTACGGTCGAGCATCGCCCGCAGCGACGTGTGGCGTGACTCCGGTCCGGCGGCGGGCGGGCGCAGTCCGTCCAGCGGTCCCTCCAGCTTGCGCAGCACCCCGTCCAGACTCTCGGTGGCCAGGCACGCCGCCGCCATCTCCAGGGCCAGCGGCAGGCCGTCGAGCCGGCGGCAGATCTCCACCGCGACCTCCGCGACCGGACGGTCGAGGCGGAACCCGGGGCGGGCCTGGGCCGCCCGTTCGGCGAGCAGCGCGACCGCCGGATTGGACAGGACCGACGGCCATCCGCCCGGCTGCGGCACCGGGAGCGGATGCAGGCGCTGGACCCGCTCGTACGGCAGCCCGAGCGGCTGACGCGAGCCGGTCAGCACCGCCACGTCCGGGCACGCCAGCAACAGCCGGTCGGCGACCACCGCACACGCGTCGACCAGGTGCTCGGCGTTGTCCAGCACCACGAGTGTCGGCTGGTCGCGCAGCAGTTCGACCGGATCCTCGGCGCCGTTGCCCCCGAGCATCCGGGCCAGCCGGCGTTCCAGCTGCCGCCGGTCACTGAGATCGAGCGTGTCCACCGTCAGGACCCCGCCGGTGAAGACGCGGGCGGCCTGGTGGGCGGCGCGCAGTGTCACCGCCGACTTGCCACAGCCGGGCGCGCCGGTGACGGTCACCGCGCGGTACTTCGCCAGCAGGGCCGCCAGGTCGGCGATGTCCCCGGCCCGCCAGTGCAGCGGCCCGGAGATCGGCCCGCAGCCGGGCCTGCGCCTTGCGGCCGGCACCGCCGGCGCCGGCCGGGGCACCGGTGGACGGCCGGCCGGGCGCACCAGCGCCCGGTGCACCGCCCGCAGTTCCTCCCCCGGGTCGACGCCCAGTTCGGTACGGAGCCGCTCGGTGATGTCGGCGTACCGGTGCAGGGCCACGGTCCGGTGCCCGCTGCTGCCGAGCACGGCCAGATAGTCGGCCTGGATCGCCTCGTGCAGGGGTTCCAGCCGGGCCAGCCGGGTGGCGGTGTCGAGCACCGCCGCGGCGCGTCCCAGCCGCAGCCCCAGACCGACGTAGCTGTGCGAGGTCGCCACCCAGGCCGCACCCAGGGCCTCCACCTCGATGTTGTCGTGCAGCAGCGAGCGCAGCTCACCGAGGGTCGGGCTGCGCCACAGGTCCAGCGCCTGCCCGAGCAGGTGGAACGCCTCCTCACGGCAGCCCTCGCCGATCCGCTTCTCGGCCTCGGCGACACAGCGGCGGAACCGCGCGACGTCCGTCTCGACGGTCTCGGCGCGCAGCGAGTACCCGGTGACGGTCGAGGCGATGACCCGCACCCGGCGCCGCGGCGGATGCTCCGGTTCGAGGACCTGGCGCAGCCGGGCCACGTACGTGTGCACGAGCGACCGGGCGCTCGGCGGGACCACGCCGCCCCAGACCGCCTCCTCCACCTCGCTCACCGGGACGCTGTCGCCCAGGCGTAACGCCAGAAGCGAGAGCACCGCCCGCTGCTTGGCCGGTCCGGGCTCCACCGGATGCCCCTTCCGCCGCACGCGCAGCGGACCCAACAGGTCGACCCGGTAACAGGCGCGACTCTCCATCATCTATCCCCCCAGGCTCAGCGTGAGCCCGAGACTGGCACATCCGGTTACCACGTCGCCACACTCAGCTATTGCTCAGGAAACTCGGCAGGCCAGGCCGCCAACCCGCCCGAGCAGCGTGATCACCGCCCGGGACGTGCGTAAAGGCCGCCGGGCGGAACGACGACGGCGGGGAGTTCTTTTTCATATGGCGAAGCTATTGATAGAAGTTGCGGGCCGTGCCGGGTTGCGTGACCCGGTTCCGACGAAGGCCCACCCTGAAAGGGATGCCGCCCACCTGGAGGCCCGTGTCGCGCATCCAGGATAGACAGAATGCTATATGAAATCTTAGTATTCTGGTGGCCGGATGACTCAGGTGAGGAGCACGAGGGCATGTTCGAGCGGTTCACCGACCGAGCGCGACGGGTTGTCGTCCTGGCCCAGGAAGAGGCCCGGATGCTCAACCACAACTACATCGGTACGGAGCACATCCTGTTGGGCCT
>NZ_MAGP01000155.1 GCF_002926165.1 Micromonospora chalcea
ATGGCCTTCGGCTTCCACTCATCCGAAGCCCTCATTGCCATGGCCATGCTCAGCCTCGGCGGCCACCGACCCGAACTACCCCGCCCATGAACACCCGACCCACACATCCGTCACAAGACCCATATTTATGCCTCACAGTCATATCGCTTTTTGGATGTTCCTTGTTCTCGCCACGACACGCCGGGCCGCCACGTCGCGAGGGGCGTCGTCGCGAGGCGGGCCGGGAGCGGTTAACCGGTCGACCGGGGGCGCGGGCCGTGCCACGATCGCGCGATGCCTGCCTCCGTGACCGGCCTGCTGCGCTGGCAGTTCGACCTGACCTGGGCGCTCGCCGAGTACCACTTCGACCGGCTGGAGCCGGCGGATTTCCTCTGGGAGCCGGCCGCGCTGTGCTGGACCATGCGCCCCGGCCCGGGCGGCGGGTGGCGTCCCGACTGGGCCGACAGCGAGCCGGACCCGGTCCCGGCGCCCACGATCGGGTGGCTGACCTGGCACATCGGCTGGTGGTGGTCGGTCGCGACCGACCACGTGCGGCAGCGCCCGGCGCGGGAACGCGACGACATCCGCTGGCCCGGGCCGGGCGCGGAGACGGTCGCCTGGCTGCGGGAGCTGCGGACGGAGTGGACGGACGCGCTGGACGGGCTGGCCGAGGCCGACCTGGACCGGCCGTCCGCGTACCCCTGGCCCGCCGACGCCGGGCTCACCGTGGCGCACCTGGTCGGGTGGGTGAACGCCGAGCTGATGAAGAACGTGGCCGAGATCGGGCAGCTCCGGCTGCTGCGCGCGGCGGCCGGGCTGAGCCGGGCCGCGCTCAGTGCGTGCCGCCGAGGTTGAGCACCACCACCCCGGCGATGACCAGCCCCGCCCCGACCACCTTCGCCACGCTCAGCGGCTCGCCCAGGAACGCCGCGCCGATCGCCATGATGGCGGCGGTGCCGAGGCCGGACCAGACGGCGTACGCGACGCCGACCGGGATGTCCTTCACGGCGAGGGAGAGCAGCCCGAACGCGGACAGGTACGCCACCGCCAGGCCCAGTGTGGGCCAGAGCCGGGTGAAACCGTCTGTGGCCTTGAGCAGGCTGGTGCCGATCACCTCGGCGGTGATCGCGCCGAGCAGGAAGAGGTACGCCATCGCAGGACCGTACCCGGTCCTGCGATGGCGTCCGGTCAGCTCGGTCAGGAGACCGTGCAGGCCTTCCCGTTCAGGGTGACCAGCCCCGGATCCGGGTTCGGGAACCGGGACGCGGTGCCGTTGAAGCCGAACGTGGTGGACGCGCCCGGCGCCAGCTTCGCGTTCCAGGACAGGTTCTTCGCGGTGACCGTGGCGCCGCTCTGGCCGAGCTGCGCCGACCAGGCGTGGTCCACCTTCTGGTCGCCGAGGAACGCCCACCGCAGGCTCCACCTGTTCACCGCCGTCGTGCCGGTGTTGCGCACCGTCACCTGGGTGGTGAAGCCGGACGGCCAGCTCCCGTGCGTGGTGTAGGTGACCGCGCAGGACGGCGCCGGCACCGCGCCGGCGTCACCCTGGTCGGCCAGGAACGACGCGAGCCACGCCAGCGCCGAGTTCCAGTTGATCGCCACCTCGTTCGTCGCGTACGAGTTGATGTCGTCGACGTAGCAGAACATCGGCGCGCATCCGGCGAGCAGGTTCGCCGCGAACGGGTCCTGCAGCGCGGCGTTCGGGCCACCGGCGAGCGAGCCGGCCGGCGGGCGCGGCAGGTCCGGGTTCAGCTGGTGGCCGAAGATCCGGCTGTGCTGGTTGCGGGCGTGCTGCTCGCCCCACCCGGTCACGTACGACATGTTCAGCGCGTTGCGGCCGAACAGGTAGTCGGCGGCCTGCACCGCGCCGTCCCGGTACTTCGCGTCCCGGCTCAGGTCGAACGCGGTGGCCAGCACGATCGCGTTGTTCACCAGGTTGCTGTTGCTGCCCCAGACGTACGCGTCGGCGCTGCCCGGGAACGGCAGCCCGTACGCCTGGCCGGCGATAGTGGCCAGGTAGCTGTCGGCGGCGGCGGTGATCGACTCGCGGATGCGGGTCTTCTCCGCGGCGGGCAGCGTGTTCGGCACGGTGGCCAGGTCCAGGCGGCCCAGCGCGGCCACGCTCTGCCAGCCGAACGCGCCGTTCGGGGCGAACACGTCGGCGGTGTGCAGCGGCGAGCCGGTGACGTCGGCCAGGTACGCCTTGTCGCCGGTGGTCAGCCACAGCTCGGCAGCGGCCCAGTAGAACTCGTCGCTGACGTTGGAGTCGTCGTACGCGCCACCGCCGGTGCCGTCGCTGGCCGAGGCGTAGATCGCCGGGTGCTCCTTGGCCGCCGCGTACGCGGTCTTCGCGGCGGTGCCGCAGCGCGCGGCGAAGGCGGCGTCGTACGGGGCGTACAGCCGCTGGCACTGCGCGGCGACGGCGGCCAGGTTCAGCGTGGCGGCGGTGGACGGCGCGTGCAGCTCACGCGGCTCCGGGTCGTCCTGGGGCTGCAGCGGCAGGCCGGTCCAGTTCCGGTCGTGGATCTTGTGGTGGACCATCCCGGCCAGCGGCTTGCCGGCCGGCACCTGCATGCGCAGCAGGAACTCCAGCTCCCAGCGGGCCTCGTCGAGCACGTCCGGCACGTCGTTGCCGCGCTCGGGCAGCCGCAGCGTGGAGTCGCCCAGGGCGGCGCCGCCGTCGGCGGTCTCGGCGGTCTTGGTCCGCTCGAAGGTGCTCAGGAGCTGGTAGGTGGCGATGCCGCCGTTGACCACGTACTTGCCGTGGTCGCCCGCGTCGTACCAGCCGCCGCGCACGTCCAGCGAGTAGTCGCAGACGCCGGCCTGGCACGGCACGTCGGTGTCGCCCTGGTTCGGCGCGACGCCGAGGTGACCGGCCGGGCGGGCGTACTCCTCGCCGATCAGGTCGCCGTCGATCTCGATGCCGCTGCGCTGGGCGTAGAAGAACTGCAGCGAGTCGGCGCGCAGCCGGTCGTA
Organism: Micromonospora chalcea; assembly: GCF_002926165.1. Lineage (GTDB taxonomy): Bacteria > Actinomycetota > Actinomycetes > Mycobacteriales > Micromonosporaceae > Micromonospora > Micromonospora chalcea. The sequence continues at coordinate 2,956 of NZ_MAGP01000155.1, forward strand.
GAGCGTGCCGGAGATGTCGAACGGGTGGCTGGTCTCGCCGTCCACGGTCAGCGTGTAGCCGGTGCCCGGCTTGCGGTACGCGGAGAAGTCGACGGTCTGCACGTTCTGCCCGGAGGCGGCGTCGGTGCCGCGCGGCGTGGTCTTCCCGCTGGCGACCACCGCGCCGCTGCCCGACTTCAGCTGCCAGGGCAGCGCGTCGGTGGCCTCGGTGACCACAGTCGCGTGCTTCGGCCCGCCGGGCAGGTAGCCGACCTGGTTGACCCGGACCCGGGGCCCGGTGTCCGGCTCGTACGGCGGCGCCGGCTCCCCGCCGCGCAGCGACACGTTGTCCAGGCAGAACGTCTGCGCCTCGGCGCTGCCGCCGACCTGGAAGATCAGCTGGGCGGTGGGGTTCTCGGCCGGGGAGGTGAACGTGGTGGTGACGCGCTTCGAGGTGCCGGTGGCGGTCGCGTCGACGCTCGCGTACGTGGTGTAGGGGGCGCTGCCGAGCTGCAGCACCGCCTTGACGGCCGCGCCCGGGGTGGCGGAGACGTCGAAGGACAGCTCGTACTCGGCGCCCTGCATCAGCGGCACCGCGTCCTGGCCGATGCCGGCGTCCCACGGGTTGGCGGTGCCGGCCGCGACGGTGGTGCAGAGCCGGCCGTCGACGACAGCGAGGTCGCCGGTGCCGTAGGAGAACCAGGGGGAGACACCGGCGCTGAAGTCGCCGTTGCGGAGTTGTTCGGGGGCGTCCGGCGGCACCTCGGCAAGGGCCGGGCCGGCGGTGAGGCCGGTGAGCGCCAGCGTGGTGGCCGCGAGCGCGGCGAGCCGACGTCGGGATCGGGTCACGGAGGTTCCTTCCGTGCTCGGGGGTGGTGGGGGGAGACCGGGAACTGGGAGCGCTCCCAATATCAGGCCGATGTTTCCACCGCGTTCCGTCGCTGTCAATCGATCCGGCCCGATGCTCGGCCGAGCGCCCGCTCGCGGAGGGGTCCGGCGCGCCACGTACGATGTCGGTGATCTCCTACAGACAACCGAGCCCTCGACCTGGCAGGCTGCGACCCATGACCCTGAAGCTTCGTTCCGTCGGAGCGAGCGACCGTGGGCTGATCCGCAGCGGCAACCAGGACGCCCAGCACGCGGGCCCCTGGCTGGTCGCGGTGGCCGACGGCATGGGCGGCATGGCGGCCGGCGACCTGGCCAGCCGCATCGCGATCGACGCGATCGCCCCGCTGGACGTGGAGACGCCGGAGGACGCGCTCGTCGCCGCGCTCCAGGGCGCGATCGAGCTGGCCACCGCGCGGATCCGCCAGGCGGTGGAGGAGGACCCGGAACGTCAGGGCATGGGGACCACGCTCACCGCGCTGCTGTTCGCCCGTACCGGCAGCTGCCTGGCGCTGGCGCACGTCGGCGACTCCCGCGCCTACCTGTTCCGCGAGGGCGTGCTCAAGCAGGTCACCCGCGACGACACGTTCGTGCAGATGCTCGTCGACCAGGGCGTGATCACCGCCGAGCAGGCCAGCAGCCACCCCCGGCGGGCCGTGGTCACCCAGGCGTTGCAGGGCGACCAGGTCTCCCCGTCGTACGCGACGATGGTGCCCCGCGCGGGCGACCGTTGGCTGCTGTGCAGCGACGGACTCTCCAACGTCGTCCGCGCGGACACGCTCACCGAGGTCCTCAACGAGCAGATGGAGCGGGACGCCTGCGCGGCCCGGCTGATCGACCTGGCGCTGCGGGCCGGCGGCCCGGACAACATCACCGTCGTGATCGCCGACGTCGTCGAGGAGTAGCCCTCACCGGCGGCGCGGAGCGGCCCGGCGGGTCGGCTCGGCGGTGGTCGGGTCCTCCGGCCACGGGTGACGCGGGTAGCGGCCCCGCAGCTCCGCCCGCACCTGCGGATAGCCGGTGCGCCAGAACGACGTCAGGTCGGCGGTGACCGCCACCGGCCGCCCGGCGGGGGAGAGCAGGTGCAGCAGCACCGGCACCCGCCCGTCGGCGATGCGCGGCACGTCCCGCCAGCCGAACGTCTCCTGGAGCTTCACCGCCAGCACCGGCGCGCCCGGATCGGCGTAGTCGACACGTACCCGCGACCCGCTGGGCACCGCGAGCCGTTCCGGGGCCAGCTCGTCCAGCCGGGCGGCCTGCCGCCAGTCCAGCAGCCGGCGCAGCGCCGCCACCACGTCCACCCGGCTCAGGTCGGCCCGGCGGCGGGCGCGGACCAGCTCCGGCCCGAGCCAGTCGGGGGCGCGGTCGAGTAGCGCCGCGTCGGAGACGTCCGGCCAGTCCCCGCCGAGCGCCTGGCGGCAGAACGCCATCCGGCGGCGCAGCCCGGTCGCCTCCGGCGTCCAGCGCAGCAGTCCCGGCCCCTCCTGCCGCAGCCCGTCCAGCAGCGCCGCCGCGACCAGCTCCGGTTCCGGCGCGGTCAGGTGCCGCTCGCGCAGCTCGATCGCGCCGAGCCGGTCCACCTCCCGGGCCACCACGTCGCCGCCGGTCCAGGCCACCTCCCGCCCGGAACGCAGCAGCGCCGCCCCGGCCCCCCGGGCGGTCGCCTCGTCGATCGGCGCGGCCAGCCGTACCCGCGCGGCCGGCGCGCCGGGGGAGCGGTCGGCCACCGCGACGGCCAGCCACGCCGCTCCGGCCAGCCCCGACCCGGGCGTCAGCTCCGCGGCGGTCCCGCCGGCCATCAGGTACGCGGACCCGCCCGGCCGCCGCGTCCGGGCCAGCCGTTCCGGGTACGCGAGCCCGGCGATCAGCCCCGCGGCCAGATCGTCGGGCAGGCGCTCCCGTTCGGCGTCGTCGGCGGGCAGAGCGGCGCGCAGGCGGCGTACCTCGGTGCGCCAGCGCGCGGTGGCGGCCGGGTCGACGCCGTCGCGCAGCCGCCGCCAGCGGGCGGGCAGGTCGTCCCCCGTCCCGCCCAGCGTGTCCTCGCCGAGGATCGCCACCACCTCGGCGGCCCGGTCCGCGCCGACCCGGGGCGCGCCGTCCAGCAGGGCCCGCGCCAGCCGGGGATGCGTGCCCGCCGCCGCGACCGCCCGGCCGCGCGCGGTGATCCGGCCGTCGTCGTCCACCGCGCCGAGCGTGCCCAGGGTCTCCCGCGCGACGGCCAGCGCGGCCGGTGGCGGCGGATCGGGCAGCGCCAGGCCGGCGCCGTCCGGGGTGCCCCAGGCCGCCAGCTCCAGCGCGAACCCGGTCAGGTCGGCGGTGGCGATCTCCGGCTCGGGCTGCGGAGCGAGCCGCTCGTGTGCCGCCTCGGACCAGCAGCGGTAGACCGCGCCCGGCGCCTCCCGCCCGGCCCGGCCCGCCCGCTGCGTCGCCGCCGCCCGGGACACCGGCACCGTCACCAGCGAACCCAGCCCTCGGGCCAGGTCGGTGCGGGGCACCCGGCTCAGGCCGGCGTCCACCACGACCCGGACGCCCGGCACGGTCAGGCTGCTCTCCGCCACCGCCGTCGCGAGAACCACGCGCCGCCCGGCGGCGGGGGTGAGCGCCGCGTCCTGGGCCGGGCCGGGCAGCCGTCCGTGCAACGGCAGCACCGTGACGTCGCGCAGGTCGGCCAGGCGGCGCGCGACGGCGCCGATCTCACCCGCGCCGGGCAGGAAGACCAGCACGTCGCCGTCGCGTTCGCGCAGCGCCCGGCGGACCGTGGCGGCCACGTGGTCCAGCAGCGCGGGATCGACCCGGCCACCGCCGGGTGGCGTCACCGGGCGCGGCGGCGGCGCCCACACCCGCTCGACCGGGTGCAGGGCGGCCTCGGCGCGTACCACGGGGGCGGGGTCGCCCGCGCCGAGCAGCGCGGCGAAGCGGTCCGCCTGCGGGGTGGCCGACATCGCCAGCAGCCAGAGGTCCGGGCGCAGCGTGCCGCGCGCCTCGACGCTGAACGCCAGCGCCAGGTCCGCGTCGAGCTGCCGTTCGTGGCACTCGTCGAGCAGCACCGCGTCCACGCCGGGCAGCTCCGGGTCGTGGTGCAGACGGCGCACCAGCAGACCGGTGGTGACCACCTCGATCCGGGTACGCGGCCCGGCCCGGCGCTCGCCGCGCACCGCGTAGCCGATCCGGTCGCCGATCCGGTCGCCGAGCAGCGCGGCCATCCGGTGCGCGGCGGCGCGTGCGGCGACCCGCCGGGGCTGGGCGATCACCACCCGTCCGGCGACGGCGTCGGCGACCGCGAGTGGCGCGGTGGTGGTCTTGCCGGTGCCCGGCGGCGCCACCAGCACGGCGGCGCCCCGGTCGCGCAGCGCTTCAACGAGTGCCGGCAGCACCGGCCGGACCGGCAGGTCGAGGGCGACGTCGGCGAGCACCGACCCACTCTCGCACCCGCCCCCGGCGGGCTGTCGCACCGGCCCCGGTGGGCGGACACGGAACGGCCCGGCCGGCGCACCGCCGACCGGGCCGGGTGGACCGCTGCGCCGGGTCCGCCGACCCGGCCGCCGCCACCTGCTAGTACGTTCCGTCGAGCTGACCGCGCAGCTTGGTCAGGGCCCGGGCCAGCAGCCGGGACACGTGCATCTGCGAGACGCCGATCTGCTCGGCGATCTGCGACTGGGTCAGGTTGCCGTAGAAGCGCAGCGTGAGGATCTTCTGCTCGCGCTGGTCGAGCGTGGCCAGCGCCGGGCCGAGGGCGACGCGCGTCTCGGCCAGCTCGAACTCGCCGTCCTCGCCGCCGAGCAGGTCGCCCAGCTCGGTGGCCCGCTCGCCGTCGCCGGTCGGCGTGGACAGCGACACCGCGTTGTAGGCGCGGGCGCCCTCCAGGCCTTCGAGGACCTCTTCCTCGGTGAGCTTGAGGTGGGCCGCGATGTCGGCGACCGTCGGCGAGCGGCCGAGCGTCTGGAGCAGCGTGCTGTTGGCCTCGGAGATCGCCAGGCGCAGCTCCTGCAACCGGCGGGGGACGCGGATGTCCCAGGTGCGGTCGCGGAAGTGGCGCTTGAGCTCACCGATGATGGTGGGGATCGCGTAGCCGGCGAAGTCGACGCCGCGCGACGGGTCGAACTTGTCGATCGCCTTGATCAGGCCGATCGCGGCGGTCTGCGCCAGGTCGTCGTTCGGTTCGCCGCGGCCGCTGTAGCGGTGGGCCAGGTGGTTCGCCAGCGGCAGCCACGCCTCGATGGCGCGGTCGCGCAGCGCAGGCCGCGAGGGGTGGCCGGCCGGCAGCGCGGCCATGGCGGCGAGCAGGTCGCGTGCGCTGTCGGTGAGCGAGCGGGGGTCGAGCTTCGCGGAGCCGGCCGGCGTGGTCGCCGGGGCGCTGATCGTGTGGGCGGTCATGGGTGGTCCTCCCTGCACCTCGTCCGCGGAAGAAAAAAGACGTGACGCTCAGGTTTAGGTGACGTAGTACGTTCGGGAGCCACCATAGCCCGATCGTGCTGCCGAAATCTAGCCGAAAGTACGATGTACTTAAGGTGTGGCGGGGTATGGACCTCGTTTTTCCGGGCATAGCGCGCCCCGATCGGTCAACGCGGAATCCGACAGGTGGGCGAAGTGTCGCCTTTCTGTCGTTGTCCCGCCGACGGGACCGCCCGTACCGTCCGTAGCGACACGTCAACGGAGGCACCGTGCTGGATCCCGCCGCGCCGCAACTCGTCATCAACGCCCGGACGCTGCTGTTCAGCTGGCTCCCGGCGGATCCCGGCGTGGTCGAGACCCTGCTGCCCGCCGGTCTGCGTCCGCACCCGCAGCGTCAGGTCTTCGTCAACCAGTACGTGGTCGACGACGAGACACAGACCTCCGGCTTCGGCGCGTACTCGCTCACCTACCTGGGTGTCTCACTGACGGACATGGATCCCCCCGACGGCGGGACGCCGGGTGGCTGGTGGACCCACTACTTCTCCTCCAGCGAGCGGGTCCGGCGGTACGCCGCCGCACGGGGCGCGCCCGCCGCCGCCGGGGAGACGCGCCTGGACCTGCGGGGCGACCGGCTCACCGCCGAGACCCGGGCCGCCGAGGGCACGGTGCTGATCCGGGTCACCGCCCGGGTCGGGCACACCGGCACCGAGGTCCACAACGGCCACCACCGCTACCTCACCGGCCGCGACGGCGAGCTGATCGTCACCGACTACCCGTACGTGGCCGAGCCGGTGTCACCGTTCGAGGTCGAGTCGGTGGAGTTCCCGGCGCCGGAGCATCCGGTCCACGCGCTGCGGCCGGCCAACCCGCTGCACGTGTGCTGGGGGTTCTACTCGCCCCGGGTCTCGTTCGCCTATCCGGCCCGCCCGAACGTGCCCGACGAGGTGCGCGACCGTCACCAGGTGCCGGCCCGCCGGGCGCGCAGCGGCCTGCCGTCCGGGTCGTAGACCAGCCGGTACGCGGGCAGCGCCCAGAGCCGCGTACGCCAGGGCAGCCGCTCCGGGCGGTGCGGCCGCAACCGGCCCGGCGGGCGGGGACCGGCCCGGCCCCCGGCGTGCCAGCGGTCCAACTCGTCGGCCGCCGCGGTGATCGAGGCCACCGCGTCCGCCGGGTCCAGCAGGTCGTCGTCCTGCGTGCCGCCGGGATCACGGTCCAGGTGCTCGCGCCACAGCCGCAGCCGCAGGTCGCGGGCGAACCTCCGGGCGCCGTCGCCCATCCCGGCCGGGTCGGCCGGCGCGCGGGTGTCGCGGGTGTCGTCGAGCACCGCGCAGGACAGCTCGCTGTCGTGCGTCCAGGAGCGGCGGTTGAAGTTGTCGCTGCCCACGCTGGCCCACACGTCGTCCACCACGCAGATCTTGGCGTGCACGTAGACCGGCGTGCCGTCGTGGTTCTCCACGTCGAACACGTGCACCCGTTCCGGCGCGGCCCGGTGGCACAGCGACAGCGCCTGCTCCCGGCCCACCATGTTCGGCGGCAGCGCGAGCCGGCCGTCCACGTCCGGGTGCCGGGGCACGACCGCCACCAGGTGCAGGTCCGGATGCTCGTGCAGCGCCTGCGCGAACAGCTCGGCCACCTCGGTCGACCAGAGGTACTGGTCCTCCAGGTAGATCAGCCGCCGGGCCCGGCGTACCGCCTTGGTGTAGCCGCGGGCCACGGTGCGCTCGCCGTCCGGGGCGAACGAGTAGCGGGGCCGCACCGCCGGGTAGGTGCGCAGCACCTGCACGTGGTGCGGCCCGCAGGGCGGCGGGTCGGCGGGCTGTTCGGGCAGCGGGTCGGGGCGCAGGTCGGAGCCGCGCAGCCGGTCCCGCAGGTAGGCCATCGGGTTCTCCGAGTCCAGCGGCATCGGGTCGGTCCACCGCTCCCGGAACGTGGTGTCGAGCGCGCCGACGACCGGCCCGCGCACCGCGAGCTGCACGTCGTGCCAGGGCGGTGTGGGGCCGTACCGGGGGGACATGCCGATCGGCTGCGGGTCGCCGGCGTGGCCGGCGTCGTCGCGGCGGCTGTGGCACAGGTCGATGCCGCCGGCGAACGCGATGTCCCGGCTCGGGTCGCCCGGATGGCGCAGCACCACCAGCTTCTGGTGGTGCGAGCCACCGCGCCGGACCCGCTGGTCGAGCAGCACCTCGCCGCCGGCCGCCCGGATCGCCTCGCTGAGGTCGCGGTTCTCCGCCTCGCTGTAGGACAGCGTGTCGAGGTGGGAGCGCCAGACCAGGCCCTTGACGATCGCCCCGCGCTGGGCGGCCCGCGCGAACAACTGCGCCACCGTCGGGCCGTCCGGGCGCATCCGCTCGTCCGGGTCGCCGCGCCAGTCGGTGAAGAACAGATGATCGCCCGCGGTGAGCGATTCCACCTCGCTGACCAGGCGGTCGAAGTACGCGGCTCCGTGAATCAACGGCTCGGCGAGGTTTCCATCGGTCCAGACGGGTAACTCAGACCCCGGGTTGGCGCGTTCCTGTGCGGTGAGGAACCAGTCCCGCAGAGTCACGTTCCACCCCCGAGGTCGACGACGTCCTCACACGGTAGGACCCCCGGCAGGACCCCGCACGGCGAGCAGCAGGTCGCGTGGGTGCCGCGCGCCAGGGGTACGCCAGACCCCTGGATCGCGACACCGAGGAGGCACCGACATGCCCGCCGAGACGACGAACACCGTGACCGACGACCGCGACCAGGCGGTGGAGGGGGAGCGGGGTGCGCTGGTGGCGGTCCTGTTGATGGTGATCCTCGGGGTAGCCGGGATCTTCGCCGTCTCCTGAGACCGCGGCCGGGCGCCCCGGCGGACCGGGGCGCCCGTGGCAGGTCAGGGCCGGTCGCCCTGGCCGTCGCTGTGCGGCACCCGCCCGGTCGGGATCACCCCGAGCCGGCCGGCCTGGAAGTCCTCGACCGCCTGGATCAGCTCGGCGCGGGTGTTCATCACGAACGGGCCGTAGTGCGCCACCGGCTCGCGGATCGGCTGGCCGCCCATCAGGTACAGCTCCAGCGCCGGGGCGTTGGCGTCCTGCGTCCGGTCGGCGGTGATCCGCAGCGCCTCGCCGGGCCCGTGCACGGCGAGCTGGCCGAGGTGGATCGGCCGCCGGTCGGTGCCGACGGTGCCGCGGCCGGCCAGCACGTACACCAGCGCGTTGAAGTCCGACCGCCACGGCAGGCTCAGCTCGGCGCCGGGCTGCAACGTGACGTGCGCGATGGTGATCGGCGTGTGCGTCGAGCCCGGACCCTGGTGCCCGGCGACCTCGCCGGCGATGACCCGGATCAGGCCGCCGCCGTCGGGCGTGGTGAGCAGCGCCGACTCCCGGCCGCGGATGTCCTGGTAGCGGGGCGCGCTCATCTTGGCGATGCTGGGCAGGTTGACCCAGAGCTGCAGGCCGTGGAACAGCCCGCCGCTCATCACCAGGTGCTCCGGCGGCGCCTCGATGTGCAGCAGGCCACTTCCGGCCGTCATCCATTGAGTGTCGCCGTCGGTGATGGTGCCGCCGCCACCGGTCGAGTCCTGGTGGTCCATGATCCCGTCGATCATGTAGGTCACCGTCTCGAAGCCGCGGTGCGGGTGCCAGGAGGTACCCTTCGGCTCGCCCGGCGCGTAGTCGACCTCGCCCATCTGGTCGAGGTGGATGAACGGGTCCAGCTCGGTCATCGGCACGCCGGCGAAGGCCCGGCGGACCGGGAAGCCCTCGCCCTCGTACCCGCTGGGGGCGGTGGTGACCCGGCGGACGGAGCGGTATTCGGTGGCCTCGCCGAGCTTCGGCAGGCGGGGCAGGACGAGGACGTCGTCGACGGTGATCGCGGGCATCGCGGGGCTCCTTACTTGTCGGCCGGGACGGACGACGCGGTGCGGTCGGCGCGCAGGCGCCGGCCGAGCCGCTCGAAGACCCGGGTGAGGCAGGCGACCTCGGCGTCGTCGAGGTCGTCGATCAGGTGGGCGCGCACGGAGCGCAGGTGGTGCGGCGCGGCCTCGCGCAGGGCGAACAGGCCGGCCGCGGTGAGCACTGCCTCGCTGCCGCGCCGGTCGGCCGGACACGCCTCCTTCGCCACCAGTCCGCGCTTGCGCATCGTGGTGATCTGGTAGGTCAGCCGGCTCGGCGAGAACACCAGCCGGTCGGCCAGCTCCCCCATGCGCAGCCGCTGGCCGGGCGCCTCGGAGAGCAGCACCAGCACGTGGTAGTCGGCGAAGCTCAGGTCGCTGTCGGCGCGCAGGTCGTCCTCGAGCCGGGTGAACAGCCGCTGGCTCGACTCGATGTACGCGCGCCAGCAGGCCATCCGCTCGGCGTCCAGGCTCTCCGTCATGGCTCCGAGAGTAGCACTATTTAAAATTTAAACAAGTGGCCCTGGCGTGCGCGGACCAGCGTGCCTTAGGGGGCTTCTTAAAACCTGAACGGGCCGCCCGGCTAGGGTCGGGGAATGGACGATCTCGACCTGCTCGACTGGCGGGAGCGGGTGGCGGCGCTCTACCTGTCCGACCTCGACCTGGCCGGCTTCCGGGCCGCCCGCGACGAGCTGTTCCGCACCCACCCCAGCAGCCCGGTGCCGCCCGCCGACCGGCCCGGCTTCACCGGACTGCGCTGGTACCCGCCCGACCCGTCGGCAGTGGTCGAGGCGCCGCTGCGCGCCGCCTCCGGCGAGCTGCGCATCGACACCGGCGGCCCGGACGGCGTGGTCGCGTACCGGCGGGTGGCCGTCGCGGAGACGCCGTGGGGACCGCTCACGCTCTGGTGGATCGAGGCGTACGGGGACGGACTCTTCCTGCCCGTACGGGACGCCACCTGCGGCGACGGCTCGTACGGCGGGGGCCGGTATCTCACCGACACGGTGAAGGGCACGTTCGGCCGCGGCCTGACCGTGCTGCCCGGCGACCGGGTCCGGCTGGACGCCAACTACCTCTACAACCCCAGCTGCGCCTACGACGACAGGTGGGCCTGCCCGCTGGCCCCGCCGGAGAACCGGGTGGACGTGCCGCTGCGCGCCGGCGAGCGCGCGTACCACGAATGAGGGGAGGGCCGCCCGGCCCTCCCCTCATCGCCCTGCCGGTCAGCGGGCGGTGGCGCCCGTCGGTGTCAGGTGCATCCGGCTGAGCAGCTGCTGGGCCTGCCCGGCCATCTCCGCGTCCACCGTCACCGCGTACTGGGCGGCCCGCAGCGAACTGGCCGACGTGAAGTCACGCTGACCGCCGCTCATCGCGTGCGCGACAGCGCCGAACACGGCACCCCAGATCGCGCCGATCACCAGGCCGACCAGGATCACCGCGAGCCAGTTGCCGGCGGTGAAGATGCCGAAGAGCAACCCGATGAACAAACCGAACCAGGCGCCGGTGCCGGCCCCGAGCAGGGCCGCCCGGCCCGTGGTGAGCCGTCCCATCACGGTCTCCACGAGCGTGAGGTCCGTACCGACGATCGAGGTACGTTCCACCGGGAACCGGTTGTCGGCCAGATAGTCCACCACGCGCTGGGCGGACGGATAGTCCGGGTACGAGCCGATTGTGACGGTCGCCGAACCGGCCTGCGGTCCGTGCCCGTCCCCGCTCGGCGGCGTCGGGCGACCGCCCGGGCCGGACGGGAGGTTGTCGCTGCCCGGCATGCCGGGTTGCCAGGCCGTGGTTGGAGTCGAGGGTCTGGTCATGAGCATCCTCCTTCGTCAACCCGCCGCGTTCCCCTCGCCGGGCAGCGGTAACGCACCGGCCCGGACCGATGTGGCGAGGCATGCCGACGCCCCGCGCCGGGTAGCCACACCCGTGCCGACCCGACACATCAGCGAGCACGGCTTCCTCGCCGACGGGCGCAGCGCGGCCCTGGTCGACCGCGACGGCTCGGTCGACTGGTGGTGCCCGCCCCGGTTCGACGCGCCGTCGGTGTTCGGCCGCCTGCTCTACGAGGACGCGGGGCACTGGAGCATCCGCCCGGAGGGGCAGTCGACGAGCACGCGCTCCTACCTGGACGACGCGCTCGTGCTGCGTACCGTCTTCGCCACCGCGACCGGCACGGTGGCCGTCACCGACGCGCTGGCGCTGGAGCCCGGCGCGCGCGGTCACGACATCGGGATGCGCTCGCCGCGGGTGCTGGCCCGGCTGGTGGAAGGGCTCACCGGCGAGGTGGCGATGCGCGTCGACTACGCGCCCCGCTTCGAGTACGGCCGCGTCGGCGCCTACCTGACCGAACGCGACGGCGTGATCCGCGCCACCGCCGGCGCCTGCCGCCTGGAGTTGCGCGCCGACGTCCCGCTCACCATCGCCGGGGGCGCCGCCACCGGGCGGTTCACCGCCCGCGCCGGCAGCACGCACCGCTTCACCCTCGGGTACGCCCCGACGTACGCCGGCGCCGAACCGGCGCTGCCCGACGCCGCCGAGGTGATCGCCGAGACGGTGGCCGGGTGGCGGTCCTGGTCGGCGTTGCACGACTACCAGGGCGAGTACCGCGACGAGGTGCGGCGCAGCGCGCTCGCGGTGCAGGGCATGACGTACGCGCCCAGCGGCGCGGTCGTCGCGGCGGCCACCACCTCGGTGCCGGAGCGGCTCGGCGGCGACCGCAACTACGACTACCGCTACGTCTGGCTGCGCGACTTCAGCCTCACCCTCCAGGCGCTGTGGCGGGCCGCCTGCCCGGACGAGGCGGACCGGCAGTTCACCTGGGTGGCGCGGGCGATGGGCCGGATCGGCGACGAGCCGGTGCCGATCATGTACGGCGTCGAGGGGGAGCGGGACCTGACCGAGCACGACCTCGACCACCTCGCCGGGTACGCCGGCAGCCGGCCGGTGCTCGTCGGCAACGACGCCTGGCGGCAGCGGCAGAACGACGTGCTGGGCGAGGTGCTGGATGCGGCCTGGCTGATGCGCTACTACCTCGACCCCATGTCACCGGAGGTGCGTGACCTGCTGCGCACGCTCGCCGACCAGGCCGAACGCGGCTGGCACCGGCCCGACGCCGGCATGTGGGAGGCGCGCGGCCCGCAGCGGCACTACGTCTCCTCCAAGGTCGAGTGCTGGACCGCGCTGGACCGGGCGGTCCGGTTCGGCTCCCGCATCGGCGAGCCGGCCGACGTGGCCCGCTGGGCCGCCGCGCGCGACGAGGTGCGGGCGGCGGTGCTCGCCCGGGGCTGGAACGAGCGGGTCGGCGCGTACACCGGGGTGTTCGGCTCCGACGACCTGGACGCCTCGGTGCTGGTCATGCCGCTGGTCGGCTTCCTGCCGGCGAGCGACCGGCGGATGCGCGCCACGATGGACCTGCTGGAGCGGCGGCTGTCCCGCGACGGGCTGCTGCGCCGCTTCGACGGCGACCCGGCCGGGTTCGTGATCTGCTCGTTCTGGCTGGCCGCCGGCCTGGCCGAGGCGGGGGAACTGGACCGGGCGAGGCGGCTGTTCGAACGGCTCGCCGCCCGCGCGAACGACCTCGGCCTGTACGCCGAGCAGATCGACCCGGACACCGGCGAGCAGATGGGCAACTTCCCGCAGGCGTACTCGCACATCGGCCTGATCACCGCCGCCGGCCGCATCACCGACGCCGCCGCCCGCGCCGCCTTTCCGCGTTGATCATGAAGTTGACGGCGTAGTCGATCTCCCCGAGTGCCGCCAACCTCATGATCGGCGCGGGAAAGAGAGGGGTGGGGGAGGATGAGGGGGTGGAGCTGGTGATCATGGCGGACACGCACGTGCCCAAGCGGGCGCGGGATCTTCCGGGGCCGCTGTGGGCGGCCGTGGAGGCCGCGGATGTCGTGGTGCACGCCGGGGACTGGGTGGACGTGGCGCTGCTGGACCTGCTGGAGGCGCGGTCGCGCCGGCTGGTCGCCGTGTACGGCAACAACGACGGGCCGGAGCTGCGCGCCCGGCTGCCCGAGGTGGCCCGGGTCGAGCTGGACGGCCTGCGCGTCGCCGTGGTGCACGAGACCGGCCCGAAGACCCGCCGCGAGGAGCGCTGCGCCGCCGCGTACGGCGACTGCGACCTGCTCGTCTTCGGGCACTCGCACATCCCCTGGGACAGCGTCGCCCCGGGCGGCCTGCGGCTGCTCAACCCCGGCTCGCCGACCGACCGGCGGGCGCAGCCGCACGCGACGTACCTGACCGCGCGGGTGGCGGCGGGGCGGCTCGACCGGGTCGAGCTGCACCGCCTGCCCCCGCGCTGACCGCTCAGCGGCCCCGGCCGGTCTCCGCCTGCAACTCGTCGATCCGCCGGGACGCCTCGGCCTTGGTCAGGCCCTCCGGCACCGGCTCGCCCGCCTCCTGCGCCAGCGTGTGCAGGTACGACTCCTGGGCGGCGGTGGGCGGCTCGTCGCCGGTGACCCAGTCGTCCGGGTCCTTGACGGCGGCGTCCGGGTTCACGTTCCTGCCGTTGGTGCTGGCGCGGTCGGCCATGCTCATCACCTCTCCTCGAACAGGTGTTCCACTACCCCCGGGCCGCCGGGTTCATGCCGGCCGCCGCCTACGATCACCTGGTGACGACGGACCGGGCGGGCGTGGTGGTGGTCGGCGCGGGCATCGCCGGAGTGGCGTGCGCGACCGAGTTGGCGCGGGCCGGGATCCCGGTACGGCTGCGCGAGCGCGCCCGGGTCACCGGCGGGCGGATGGCCAGCAAGCGTTTCGACGGCCGCCCGGCGGACCTGGGCGCCGCGTACTTCACCGTCGACGCCCCGGACTTCGCCGCCGTGGTGGACCGGTGGCGGGCGGCCGGGCTGGCGCGGGAGTGGACCGACACGCTCGCCGCGTACGGGCCGGGCGGACGCGAGCAGGTCACCGGCCCGATGCGGTGGGCCGCCCCACGCGGGCTGCGCTCGCTCGTCGAACACCTGGCCGGCGACCTTCCGGTGACCCACAACCGGCTGGTGATGACAGTCGAGCCGGGCCCCCGGGCCGACGGCGCCGAGGCCGAGGCGGTGGTGCTCGCCATGCCCGGCCCGCAGGCCGCGCTGCTGCTGGACCCGGCGCTGGCCGAGGCGACCCGGGCGGTGGCCGCGCAGCGGTGGTCGTCCGCGTTGACCGGGGTGCTGCACTTCCCGGCCCGCCGCTGGGCGGACTTCCGGGGCGCGTTCGTCAACGACCACCCGGTGCTCAGCCTGGTCTGCGACGACGGCGACCGGCGCGGCGACGGCGCGCCGGTGCTCGTAGCGCACACCACCGCCGGGTTCGCCGCCCGGCACCTGCTCCAGCCCACCGCCGCCCGCGAGGCGATCGAGCAGGCGGTCCGCGACCTGCTCGGGCTGCCCGAGCCGGCGCTGTCGACCCACGTGCACCGCTGGACGTACGCGACCCCGGCCGCGCACGCCGGGGATGCCACGTTCCACCTGGACGACGACGGCATCGGCCTGGCCGGCGACGCGTTCGGCCGCCCGCGCGTGCAGACCGCCTGGCGCTCCGGCCGGGACCTCGGCCGCGCGCTCGCCGCCCGGCTGGGCTGAACCGGGGCGCGCTCAGCCGGTGGCGCCCACCGGCTGCGCCGCCGACCCGGCCCGCGTGTCCTCGCCGGTGCGTTCACCCTCCCGGTCCAGCAACTGCATGACCGGTGTCGCGGCGATCCCGTGCGCCACCACCGAGACCACCACCACGAGACCGACTGTGGCCCAGACCAGCTCCGCCTGCGGGAAGTCGGTCTTGCTGGTGGCGTACGCCAGGTAGTAGAACGAGCCGACGCCGCGGATGCCGAACAGCGAGATCACCCAGTGCTCGGCCGGCTTGCCGGGCGCGCCGCGCAGCGACAGCCACCCGGCCAGCGGCCGGATCACCAGCACCAGGGCCAACCCGGCCAGCGCGGCCGGCCAGGTCAGCGGCGCGAGCAGCCCGCCGATCACCGCGCCGCCGAACAGCAGCAGCAACAGCACGGTGAGCAGCCGCTCCACCTGCTCGGCGAAGTCGTGCAGCACGGAGTGGAACTCGTGGGTGCGCTCGGCGGCCCGGATCGCCCGGGCGGCCACGAACACAGCCAGGAAGCCGTACCCGCCGATCACCTCGACCAGCCCGTACGCGAGGAACGTCGCGGCCAGCGCGAGGAACCCCTCGGAGTGCCGGGCCAGCCGCAGCTTGCTCGGGGCGCGGAAGAACAGCTTGCCGAGCAGCCAGCCGACGAGCAACCCGCCGCCCACCCCGGCGGCGAGCTTGTAGAGCACGTCCACCGCGAACCACTCGCCGAGCCAGCCGGACGGCGCGAGCCCGGTGGTGGCGATCGCGATGGCCGCGTACACGAACGGGAAGGCCAGCCCGTCGTTCAGGCCCGCCTCCGAGGTGAGCGCGAAGCGCACCTCGTCCTCGGAGTCCTCCACGTCGGTCGGTTCGCCCACCTGCACGTCGGAGGCGAGCACCGGGTCGGTGGGCGCGAGCGCCGCGCCGAGCAGCAGCGCCGCGGCCGGCACCAGCCCGGCCCACCACCAGCCGAGCAGCGCCACCGCGGCGATGCACAGCGGCATGGCGATCGCCAGCAGCCGCCACGTCGACGACCAGCGGGCCCAGCTCAACGGACGGTCGATCTTCAGGCCGGCGCCCATCAGCGCGACGATCACGCCGACCTCGGTGAGGTGGGTGGTCAGCTCCGGCCAGCGCAGCGGATCCGGTGTGGGCAGACCGGTGGGCAGCACGAAGACGAGCATGCCGAGCCCGAGGAACGCGATCGGCATCGACAGCGGCCGTTGCTCCAGGACCCGGGGCAGCACCCCGGCCAGCAGCGCACCGACGCCCAGCAGAGCGAACGCGACATCGACCGGTTCCACGGCACCACCCTTCCGACGCCCGGCGGCCGGGCGGTGGAGTCCAGCAGTGCCCCGAAGCGGACCCGGCTAAGCCTGCGCGCGCCCGCCGGTTGACCGCCGCTCAGCCGAGCGAGGCGATGGCGCTGTCGGACAGGGCGTCCAGCAGCGCGGCCGGGTCGTCGTACACCGCGACCGCGCCCGCGCCGGCCAGCTCCGCGCGGCCGGTGCCGCCGCAGGTCAGCCCGATGCAGGGGATGTCGAGCTTGCCGGCGGCGGCGACGTCCCAGACCGAGTCGCCGACGAACACCACCCGCTCGGCGGCCAGCCCCGACTGCTCCAGCGCGGCGACCAGGATGTCCGGCGCCGGCTTGCTCTCCCGCGCGTCGGCCGACGAGGTGACCGAGTCGATCACGTCGTCGGCGTCCAGCGCGGCCCGTAGCGCGGTCACCTCGTGCTCGGCGGCCGAGGTCGCGAGCACCACCCGCAGCCCGCGCTCCGCGCAGGCGCGCAGCAGCTCCCGCGCCCCGGGCAGTGGCGTGAGGCGCTCCCAGTACTCGCCGTAGAGCGCGTCGTGCGCGTCGCGCAGCCGGCCGTCGGCGTCCCGGTCGCGCTCCGCGCCGAGCAGGTGGTCGAGGAGCTTGTCCGAGCCCATGCCGATGGACCTGTGGATCCGCGCCATCGGCACCCGGTGGTCGGCCTGGCGCAGCGCCTCCCACCAGCTCACCGTGTGCAGGTACGTGGTGTCGACCAGGGTGCCGTCCACGTCGAAGAGGACACCGCGGCGCTTGTCGTCGGTCATGTCCGGCTCCTACCCGGCCGGGGCGTCGCCGACGCGCGGTCCGTCCGCCGGGATGAGGATCTCGAACCACACAGTCGATCCGCGTACGGTCGGGTCGGTCCCCCAGGCGTCGCTCAGCTCCTCGATCAGGCCGAGCCCACGGCCCCGGCTGCTGAGCGTGTCGGTCTGGGCGCGGGTCACCTGACCCCGGGTGCCCGAGTCGGCCACCGACACCAGCAGCCGCTCCGCGGACAGGTCCACCTCGACCCGGGCGGCGGTGCCGGCGTGCAGCAGCGCGTTCGTGGTCAGCTCGCTCGTGCACAGCACCGCCGCGCCGATCACCGCCTCGGGCACCTGCCACTCGGTGAGCTGCGCGGTCATCCAGTGCCGGACCCGGCTCGGCGCGGTCGGCTCGGCCGGCACCTCCATGCTCGCCGACCGGCTCGGCCGGACCGCGTACTCCACCGCGAGCACCGCCACGTCGTCCTCGGTGGCGCCCGGCACCGCGGCGGTCGCGACAGCGCACAGCGCGCGCGGGTCCCCGCCGGCCGCTCCGGTCACCGCCGCGCCCAGGCCCGCCATTCCGGCGGCCACGTCCTGCCAGCGGCGCTCCACCACGCCGTCGCTGTAGAGCAGCAGGGTGTCACCGGGGCGGAACGGCACGGTGACGGTACGCGCCCGCCCGCCCAGGCCCAGCGGAGGAGCGGGCGGCACGTCGACGAACTCGGCCACCGCCGCGTCGGGTCCGGCGCGCCGGATCAGCGGCGCGGGATGCCCGGCACTGGCCAGCGTGACCAGTTCCCGGTCCGCGTCGATCACGCCGAACACGACTGTGACGAACAGCTCCTGGGTGCCGCACGCGACGCCGAGGCTGGCGACCAGCCGGTCCAGGCCGTCGAGCACCGCGTCCGGGCGAGGGTCGACCAGGGCGAGCGCGCGCAGCGCGGCGCGCACCTGGCCCATCCGGGCGGCGGCCTGCAGGTCGTGCCCGGCCACGTCGCCCAGCACCACCCCGAGCGCGCCGGTGGGCAGCAGGAACGCGTCGTAGAAGTCGCCGCCGGCGGCGTTGCCGTCCACGCCCGGGTCGTACCGGGCGGCGATACGCAGCCGGGGCAGGTCCGGCAGCCGCTCCGGCAGCATGCTGCGTTGCAGCATCTGGGCGGTGCCGTGCTGGGTCTCGAAGCGGCGGGCCCGCTCGGCGGCCTGGCCGACCAGCTCCGCCGACGCGGCGAGCAGCGCCCGTTCCGCGGGGGACCACGGACGCGGCTCCCGGTAACCGATGGTGAGCGAGCCACGGACCACACTCGTGCGCAGCGGCAGCGCCGCCAGCGCGCGGATCTTCTCGTCGTGCCGGTCCGCCGCGACGCCGCGCAGCGGCTGGCCGTCGGCGGTGAACGAGGCCACGCCGCTGCGCGCGGACACCACCGCCGGCAGCGCCGACTCGGCGGACATCCGCCGCCACAGCGGGGGCAGCCGCTCGTCGGCCTCGTCGAGCAGTTCGCCGCGGATGCGGCGGACCAGCCGCCAGGCGCTGCCCTCGTCCACCGCGAACGACACCCGGTCCGCGTCGAAGGAGTGCAGGCAGTAGCGCAGCGTCACCCGGGCCACGTCGTCCAGGGTGAGCGTGCCGGACAGCGCCGCCGCGAAGTCGCTCAGGCTCTGCAACTGCTGGGTCAGCTGGGTGGTCTGCGCCGAGACGGTGAGCACGCCGACGATCCGGCCGGTGGAGTCGCGTACCGCGCAGTGCCCACGGGTGAACACGGCCGGCTCGGCCGGACCCTGCCGGTCGGCGGGCAGCACCGCCTCCCGCTGCAGGAACGGCTCACCGTGCCGGTAGACGCGCTCCAGCGCCTCGCCGGCGCCGGGATCACGCCACACCTCGGCGAACGCCTCGGCCGCCGGCCGGCCCAGCGCGTGCGGGTGCCGGTCGCCGATCAGCTCGGCGTACCCGTCGTTGTAGAAGACGACGAGGTCGTCGCCGAGGAGCAGCGCCATCGGCACCGGGGAGGCGAGCACCACGTCCATCACGGCGCGTACCGCCGGATCCCAGCCCTGCGGTGCGCCCAGCGGCGTGCCGGCCCACGGATGACCGGTCTGCGCGGGCGGCCCGTGGACGACGGGATCGGCGGGCGCTCCCGGTGCGGGGGCGGGCGGTGTGGGAACCCGACCGACGGTGCCTGGCATGACCGCAGCCTAACCGGAGCGTGGCGGGCTGGTTCCGATCATGCGTTCGTGGCGGGTCCCGGCTTCCGGCGGCGCGGACGTTCGGGCAGGTCACGGCCGGTTCGATCACCCATGTCGGGAAATTGGCCCGGTCCGGCTCGGAGTGCTGCCCAGGTCACCGGGTATGCGGGCGGCGCAGTTCACGCGACAGGAGGGACATCATGCCGAAAACCCTCGCGGTCGGGCAGGTCGACATCGGTGCGGCCTGGACCGACTTCTGGAGGTCGGTGCTGCTCTTCGTACCGCGGGCGATCGCGTTCATCGCGATTCTCGTCGTGGGTTGGCTCATCGCTAGAGCCGTACTCAAAATCGTGGACGCGGCACTGGAACGGGTCGGGTTCGACCGCGCCGTGGAACGGGGCGGTATCAAACGGGCCCTGGAACGCACCAAGTACGACGCCAGCGACATCCTGGCCAAACTGGCCTACTACGCGGTCCTGCTGTTCACCCTGCAGTTCGCCTTCGGGGTGTGGGGGCCGAACGCGATCAGCGACCTGATCCGCGGGGTGGTGTCCTGGCTGCCGAGAGCCTTCGTGGCGATCGTGATCGTGGTGATCGCCGCCGCCATCGCCAACGCCGTCCGGGACCTGGTCTCCGGCGCGCTCGGCGGGCTCTCGTACGGCCGGGTGCTGGCCGACGTGACGGCGATCTTCATCCTGGCGCTCGGCATCATCGCCGCGCTGAACCAGGTGGGTATCGCCACCACGGTGACCACACCGGTGCTCGTGGCCTTCCTCGCCACCGTGGCCGGCATCCTGATCGTCGGTGTCGGTGGTGGTCTGATCAAGCCGATGCAGGACCGCTGGGACGGGTGGCTGCACCGGGCCGCCGAGGAGTCCCGGGCGATCCGGCAGCAGCGGCAGGCGCAGCAGGCCGGCCGGGGTGACTACGAACGCAACATGGCCGACCGGGGCGGGCAGCCGACGCCGGCCGCGCCGCAGTCGTCGATGTCGGGCGCGGGCACGTACCGCTCCGGCGAGATGGGCGACGAGACGCAGCAGTTCCGCCGGCCGGGAGGCTGACGGCAACGGGTGACGGGGTGTCCGCGGGATGGTGGCGGGCGCCCCGAAACCGTGTCCGGGTCCGGCCGGCTGCCGGTCAGGCCAGGTGACGCGGGTCGAGTCCGCGGGCCAGCAGGCAGACCGCCAGCAGGCGGGTGAGCACCCAGTCCGGCGCGGACCAGTCCACCGGCTCGGCCGGCGGCGTCCAGCCGTGCTCCGCCGCCGCGTCGCGCAGCCCCTCGGCGTATCCGGCGAGCGCCGCCACGGTGAGCGGGTGGCGGTCGCCGTCGAGGCTGTCGCGTACCCCGGCGGCGTGCTGGTCGACCTCGGCGAGCAGCCCGGGGTTCGCGTGGGCCGCGGCGAGGCCGGCGGTGCCGACGGCGGCGGTCAGCGTGGTGAGGGTCGACCGCGCGGCCACTGCCGCGGAGCGGGTCGCGACCCGGTTGTTCGGCACGCGCATGGTGTCCGAGGCTAACGCCGCCCGGTGCGGACCGACCTCGGCCGACCGGCGGACTGCGGGGTCGTCCGGGAGAGCGGCCACGTCGTCCGCGGGGATTGAGTCGCCCGTGCGGGGGCAGAAGTCCGGCACGAGGAGCACGCAGCAGCCCCACGGAGGGACACCATGGGACATCTGGCCGACGGACCGGACCGGGCGCACCGCCGCCCCGACGGGGTGAGTGACGCCACGGTCGAGGCGCTGGGCAGGCTCAGCGAGGCCCTGGAGTGCGTCGAGCGGGCACGCGGGCACCTCTACGAGCTGCATCAGCTGATCGGCCACGCCGATCTGATGCTCGACGACGCCGTGGAGATGTTCCGCCGCGCCGGGCACCCGGGCCTGGCCGAGCGGATCGACCGGGAGCTGCTCGGGCGCAACGTCATCGCCGGGCGGTGGACGTTCCAGATCGTCGAGGACTTCGACGACGGGTACTACGCGCTCTTCCGGGAGCTGGACCGGCAGGCCCGCGACGAGCTGGTCGAGGGCCGGCGGCACCTCTACGAGGCCGAGATGAAGGAACGCCGCCGCAGCCGGGGGATGCCGGGGCACGAGGCGCGCCCCGGCATACGCTGACTCAGTCGGAGGAGCGGGCGTCGGCCGGACGGCGGCGCGCGCCGTCGTCGGCGATGATCACGGTCGCGACCATCAGCGCGACCACCAGGCTGAACAGCCAGGAGCTGTCCTCGGTGAACCGGGCGGAGACCGGAGCCTGGATCGCGGCGAGCAGGAAGCCCAGCCAAGCGAGCTTGCGCTGACGGTTGGAGAGGAAACCGGAGCCCTGTTGCATCCCGAAAGTCTTGCGCGCGACAGGGGGAGTGCCGTCAGCCGTTCGGCCGATTCTGGATGGGCTGTCCGTTTTCCTGGCTGTCCGTACCGCACTTTTTGTCGTATCGGCCGAGCATGAATCCGGCGGCCACGGGCATCGGCACGGGTGCCCGCAGCCGTCCGGGGATCACATGCTGTCCGGGCCGGTCCGCCCGATCGTCGACGGCCGGTAGGCCCGGTCCGCATCGGTCATCTCGCGCCGCTCGGCCTCCGGGCCGGCGCCCCGGTCCACCGCCTCCGGGCCGTGCCCGAACGCGGCCTCCTCGCCGGCGTCGTTGGCGGTGACGTCGTCGCCCTGGCCGTCCGTGGCCGACCGGGCGATGGCCTGGTCCAGCTCGTGCAGGGGAGTGCGGTCCTCGTCGCGCCACACGTGGCGGTCGTTGTCGGTCATTCCCCTGCGGTACCCGGACCGGATGATCGCAAACGGCCGGGCACGGCGACAGCCGCGGTCCCGGCTCGTTTCGATCCCGATGCCCGGTGGCCCGGAACGCTTCCCGGGCCACCGGGCATCGGCGATGGCGCTACTTGGCGCCGGTGAGGGCCACCAGGGCGTTGGCGGTGCGGAAGTACGGGTTGCGGCCGAGGTCGCCGACGGTGGTGATGTTGAAGGCGTCCTTGAGCAGCTTGGCGTCGCCGTCGCTGACCCCGGCGAGGGCGGACACCGGGGCGTCGACGATCTCGGTGAGGGTCTTGTCCTGGTAGGCCTTGTCGACCAGCTTGGTGAGGTCGGCGGTGACGGGCATGCACACTCCTTCGAGTTCCGGCCAGACAATCCGACCGGTTGCGGACAAACCTGACGGAATTAGATCATGAAGCGGTACCAGAGATCCACTGTGGATCCCCGGGCTCACTCCTCCTCGTCGCCGCCCTCGTCGTCGCCGAAGGAGTCGAACACCTCGTCGGCGAGCATCAGGCCGGCGAAGCCGAGCGCGGCGCCGCCGACCACGCCCGCGGCGACGGCGCCCATGCCCGGGCCGCCGTGCCGCTCGTGGTGCTCCTCCTTGTGGTGGCCGTACGCGGCGTGCCCGTAGCCGGGTGGGCCGTAGGCGGGCTGTCCGTAGCCGTGGCCGGCGTGCATGCTCTGGTAGCCGTCGAGGGCCTGGCGGACCCACGCGTCGACCTGAGCGGCCCAGTCGACCTGGTCGGCGTCGGTGTGCGCGACGTGGTAGCGGCCGAAGGAGTCATGGCCGCCGGAGAACAGGCCACCGCGCTTGTCGAACTCCAGCACCACGTCGACGCCGTACTCGTTCGCGACGAAGGTCAGCTCGACCTCGTTGACGGCGTGGGCGTACTGCGGGGCGGCGTAGTACTCGATCTCCTGGTAGAACGGCAGGCTCTGGCGCAGGCCCGAGATGTGCCCGCGTTCCAGGTCGGCGCCCTTGAACTGGAATCCGAGCCGGCCGAAGCCCTCCAGGATGCGTTCCTGCACCGGCAGCGGGTGCACGTACACCGGGTCGAGGTCGCCCTTGTCCACGGCGCCGCGGATCGCCACCTCGGTGCGCAGTCCCATCGTCATGCCGTGCAGGCGCTGCCCGTACAGGTCGGTCACCGGCGTCTCCCACGGCATCGCCACCTGGAACGGCAGCGACATCTGCTGTCCCTCGGACAGGCGCAGACCGCCGGCGACCTGGACCCGGTGGAACTCCACGAGGGCGTCGTACTCCTGCTCGGCGCCCTCCATCTCCACCCGGGTGACCAGCCCGACGGTGATGTGGTCGATCTCCACGTCGTGGCTGCCGCCGGTCAGGTTCACCTGCCCGCCCAGCATCAGCCCCGGGCGGGTACCCGGATTGGCCAGGACCGTGTCGACAGCGGGGCCGCCCACCCCGAACGCGCCCAGCATCCTCTTGAACACCACGAACATCTCCCTTGACGGCCACCGGACGTCCGGCACCCGGGATCCGGGGAGAGATTCACCTGGAACCCTTGTGCCGCAACGAGATCAACGGCGTCCATAATGGAACACGCCGCGCGGGGAGACTACCAACGCCACCTGAAAGGTAGCTGAAAGCATTCGCTTCGTCGCTGTGGGCCATCGGCCGGCGTGGGGCGCCGGAACAGCCGCAGCAGGCGGGCCGCGACCTCGCCGTCGCCCCGGACGACGACGTCGGCGGCATGCAACGGCACGCCACCGAAGATGAGCGAGCGGAAGGTCCCGGCGCCGGCCCGGATCACCAGGTCGGGATCGGCGGCGTCGGCGCGTACCACGTCGACGCGTCCGTCCTCGACGGTGACGAGCAGGCTGTCGCCGTCGAGAAGAAGCTGACACCGTACGGCGAAGTCGCGCGCCGCGGCCGGGTCGAAGGTGGTCTTCATGGCGAGGGCCAGCGCGTCGACGCTCAGCTGCGCCGACGAGGTCAGCGGACCCCGGCTGCCCCACCTGGCCAGCCCCAGCAGGGCGGGTTCGAGGTCCCGCCCCCATTCGGTCAGCTCGTACGCCCGGACGCCCGCCGGTGGCCCGAGACGCCGCCGGCGCACCACTCCCGCCTCCTCCAACTCGGCGAGCCGGGCGGTGAGCATGCTCTGACTGGCGCCGGGCAGGCCGCGCCGCAGGTCGGTGAAGCGCTTCGGTCCGAGCAGCAACTCACGGACGATCAGCAACGCCCATCTGTCGCCGACCAGGTTGAGCGCCCGGGCCAGACCGCAGGGATCGTCGTATGCGCGCGCCATCCGCTGATGGTATCGCTACAGCACTCTCTGGTGCTAAATTCGCACCGTGACGACGTACATCCTGATCCCGGGAGCCGGCGGCGACGCCTGGTACTGGCACCGCCTGGTTCCCCTGCTGGAGCAGCGCGGCCACGAGGCGATCGCCGTCGACCTCCCGGCCGCGGACGACAGCGCGGGACTGCCGGAGTACGCGGACACAGTGGTCGAGGCGGCCGGTGACCGCGGAGACCTGGTGGTGGTGGCCCAGTCGATGGGCGGCCTGACCGCGCCACTGGTCTGCAGTCGACTGCCGGTCTCACGGCTGGTCCTGGTCAACGCGATGATCCCGGCGCCCGGTGAGACCGGCGGCGACTGGTGGACCAACACCGGGCAGGACCAGGCCCGCCGGGAGTGCGACAGGCGCGAGGGCCGCTCTCCCGACGGGCCGTTCGATCCGCTGGTGTACTTCTTCCACGACGTGCCGCAGGACATCACCGACCAGGCCATGGCGGGTGGGTCACCGCAGTCGGGCACGCCGTTCACGCAGCCCTGGCCGCTTGATGCGTGGCCCGACGTGCCGACCGAGGTCCTGAGCGGCGGCGCGGACAGGTTCTTCCCGGCCGAGTTCCAGACCCGGGTGGCCCAGCAGCGGCTCGGCGTCACGCCCGAGCGCCTGCCCGGCGGGCATCTGCTGGCCCTCAGCCGGCCCGAGGCGCTGGCTGCCGCGTTGGACCGCTGAGGGCGGGGGAGGTTGCCTCAGGGGATGGGCCGGTCGACCGCACCGCGCCAGGCGCCCGTCTCCTGACCGCGCCGCTCGATGAACTGCTTGAACCGCTCCAGGTCGCCCTTGGCGCGCCGGTCGACCACGCCGAGCTTGTCGCCGGCCTGCTCGACCGCGCCGTGCGGCTCGAACTCCATCTGCAGCGTGACCCGGGTGTGCCCCTCGTCGAGGCGGTGGAAGGTCACCACGCCCGCCTGCTGGGTGCCCCCGGTGGAGCGCCAGGCCACCCGCTCGTCCGGCAGCTGCTCGGTGATCTCGGCGTCGAACTCGCGCTTCACGCCCGCGATCTCGACGGTCCAGTGGGTCATCGTGTCGGAGAGCTGCCGCACCTCCTGCACGCCGTCCATGAAGTGGGGGAACTCCTCGAACTGGGTCCACTGGTCGTACGCGGTCCGGATCGGGACGTCCACGTCCACGTGCTCGGTAACGCCACTCATGTCTGGGTTCCTCCTGTTCCGCCGGTGTGTGTCTCGTACGGGCCGTGGGCCGGCCCGCTCACCAGCGCGTCGTCTCGTTCCTGTGCCCGAGTGCGGCCCACACCTCGGAGATCGTCTGGTAGTGGGCGTCCGCGGGCAGGGTCTCCAGGGCGGCGACGATGTCCGTCGGCGCCTCGTTCTCCCGCGCGTTCGCCAGCAGCGCCTCCCGGTCGCCGGGCAGGGCGGTCATCGTGATGAACCGCCCCAGACGGCTGCGCGCCTCGACGTCCTCGGAGCTCATGCCCTGCGGCGTGCCGCTGCGCAGCTCCCCGGCCGGCGCCGTGGTGGCCTCCGGCTGGTCCTCGCCGGCGGGCTCCGGGATCCGGAACTCCTCGGCCCGCGAACCGCCGGTGCCGGCGCTCTGGACGAGACCGCTGACCTCGCTGCTCATCTGGTCGTCGACCCTGGGCGAGTGCTTGCTGCTGCCACGTTCCATGCCTTGGGAGATGCCCCGGGGGACCGCCGGTAAACCGGCGCCGGCCGGGAGAGCCGGTCATCCGGGCGGCAACCGGTCGGCCGGCCGCTGCCCGTCCGCCTTCTCGTCGTCGGCCGGGGCGCGCGGCGGCAGCACCGGGTCGTCCGGCTCCTCGACCCCGGCCTGCATCGCCCGCCCGCGCTGCAGCTCGGCGTTGACCTGCACGCCGAGCATCAACGCGCAGTTGGACAGGTAGAGCCACACCAGGAACGCGATGACCGCGCCGAGACTGCCGTAGGTGACGTCGTACGAGCCGAAGTTGGCCACGTACAGGCCGAAGCCGAAGGACGCGAGCACCCAGGCCACGAGCGCCAGCGCGCCGCCCGGGGTGAGCCAGCGGAACCGCGGCTGCTGCACGTTCGGCGCGATCCAGAACAGCAGCGACAGCAGCGTCATGGCGACCACGGCGAGCAGCGGCCACTTCGCCACCGACCACGTGGTGCGGGCCACCGCGCCGGCGTGCAGCAGGTCACCCACCGCGTCGGTGACCGGGCCGCTGACGATCAACCCCGTGGCCACCACCGCGAGCAGCACGATCGTCACCGCGGCCATGCCGATCTGCAACGGGCGCAGGCGGTAGAACGGACGGCCCTCCCGCACCCCGTAGATCGCGTTGGAGGCGCGGGTGAACGCGCCGATGAACCCGGACGCGGACCAGAGCGCGCCGAGCAGACCGAAGCTGAGCAGCACCTTCGCCGAGCCCTGCTGCTCGACCACGTTGCGCACCACACCCACGAACG
This sequence comes from Micromonospora chalcea, assembly GCF_002926165.1. GTDB lineage: Bacteria > Actinomycetota > Actinomycetes > Mycobacteriales > Micromonosporaceae > Micromonospora > Micromonospora chalcea. Next base: position 29,366 of record NZ_MAGP01000155.1, read on the forward strand.
CGTCGTTGCCGACCACCGAGCCGGCGCCGATCTCCCCGGCCAGGTCGATCACGGTGTCGACGGTGCGCGGGCCGTCGGAGACCAGGCCGACCAGCGCCACCACCACGATCGTGGACGGGAACAGCGCCAGCACCCCGTAGTAGGTGAGCGCCGCCGCCCAGTCGGCGCAGTTGTCGGTGACGAAACCCTTGCCGCTGCGCACCAGCACGCCGCGCCAGGTACGCCAGTTGAGCTGGCGGATCCGGCGGGGGAGACGGGATCGCGTCCGGCCGCCGACCGTCTGTGGTGTCGTCACGGTCATGTCCGCCTCCTCCAGGCTCCGCCACCGGGCGTGGCCCGGGCGGTACCCCCGGGGGGAAATCGACAAACCGGGGCGCCGGTTTGCCCGCCGGACGGGAGGGAACCACACCAGGCAGCCGATCGAGACTCCAGGAGGAGGACGAGATGCCCGGGCGCGAGGTACTGCCCAGCACGCTGCGGCGCTCCCCGGCGAAGGCGCAGCGGACCTGGGAGAAGACGCACGACTCGGCGGTCGAGACGTACGGCGAGGGGGAGCGGGCGCACCGCACCGCCTTCGCCGCGGTCAAGCACGAGTTCGAGAAGGTGGGCGACCACTGGGAGCCCAAGGGCCGCAAGGGGCCCAGCGACGAGCAGGCCGAAGGCGGCGGCCCGGCCCGGCGCGCGCCGACGGCCGGCGGGGTGGACGCCAACGCCAGCAAGGACCACCTCATGGAGGTGGCGAAGAAACTGGACGTGCGCGGCCGGTCCCGGATGACCAAGCCGGAACTGGTCAAGGCGATCGAGAAGGCCAACAACAACGCGACCCGCAAGGCCCGCGGGGGTCGCTGACCCCTGGGGGTACGCGTCGAGCCCGGGACCGCCTCGGTCCCGGGCTCGTGTCGTGCCGTCTCACCAGTGGCCGCCGCCCGGCGCCTGAAGGTGCACCGCCTTGACGGTGCTGAACTCGTCCAGCAGTTCCGGGCCGTACCCGAAGCCCTGACCGCTGCCCCGGCGCGGCTGGGCCGCGCCCCCCGGTGCCCCGCCGAACACCGAATTGATCTTCACGGTGCCGACCGGCAGTTCCCGCCAGGCGCGCTGGGCGTGGCTCATCGAGCCGGTCAGCACGGTGGCGGCCAGGCCGTACGGGGAGTCGGCCGCGCAGCGCAGCCCCTCGCTGAACGAGTCGACCACCACCACCGCGGCGACCGGCCCGAACGTCTCCTCGCGGACCAGCGCCATGTCGTGCCGGCACCCCTCGACCACTGTCGCCGGGTAGAACGCGCCCGGCCCCTCCGGCAGCACACCGCCGGCGCGTACCCGGGCGCCGTCGGCGAGCGCGGCCGTCACCTGCCCGTGTACGTGGTCCCGGTGCCGCCGGTCCACCAGCGGGCCGAGCTGCGTTTCCGGGTCACGGCCGGGGCCCACGGTGAGCGCCTCGGCGCGCGCCACGAGCGCGTCCAGGAAGCCCTCGGCGACGTCCCGGTGCACGTAGACGCGTTCCACCGCCACGCAGATCTGACCGGCGTTGGCGAAGCACCCGAGCGCCGCCTGCTCGGCCGCCCAGACCGGGTCGACGTCCGCGTCCACCACCAGCGGGTCGCTGCCGCCGTTCTCCAGCAGCACCTTCGCGCCGGTACGGGCGCCCGCGGCGGCGATCGCCCGGCCGGTCGCAGTGGAACCGACGTGGGCGACGACGTCGACGTCCTGCCCGGACAGCGCGGCCCCCACCTCGCCGCCGCCGCTGAGCAGCGACAGCACCCCGGCCGGCAACGCCGAGTCCAGCGCGCGGGCGAGCAGCCAGCCGGTGGCCGGGGTGCGCTCGCTCGGCTTGTGGACCACCACGTTGCCGGTGACCAGGGCCGCGCCGAGCAGGCCGCACGACACCGCCACCGGGTCGTTCCACGGGGTGATCGCGGCGACCACGCCGCGTGGCTCGGGGGCCATGAAGTCCAGCGCGTCGTGCGCGCCGTGCAGCGTCCGGCCGCCCCGGACCGGCGCCAGTTCGGCGTACTGTCGCAGCGTGCCGATGCCCGCCGCCACCCCGCCCCGCGCGTCCTCCAGGGGCTTGCCCATCTCCGCGGTGGTCGCCTCGGCCAGATCTCCGGCCGCCGCCTCGACCGCGTCCGCGGCCCGGTGCAGCGCCGCGGCCCGCTCCGCGGTCGGGGTCGCGGCCCATTCCGCCGCCACGCCCCGGGCCGCCTCCACCGCCTTGGCCACCTCGTCGGCGGTCGCCACCGGCGTCCGGGTCACCGGCGACCCGTCCGCCGGATCGTGGACGACAAGCTCGCCGCCCTCGCCGCCGGCACCCCACACTCCACCTATGAGCTGCGCAACCGTGTACATGCGGCCCTGCTTGCCCCGGCCTGGGCCGGGCAAACGCGTTTCGCCCGGTGACCGGCCGGGTAGGCGGATCTGATGACCTCGACCGCCGACGCCGTCGTCATCGGAGCCGGGCACAACGGGCTGGTGGCCGCGAACCTGCTGGTGGACGCCGGCTGGGACGTCACCGTCCTGGAGGCCACCGAGGCGCCCGGTGGGGCCGTCCGCTCCGCGTACGTGACAGCGCCCGGTTACCTCAGCGACCTCTACAGCTCCTTCTACCCGCTCGGGTACGCATCTCCGGTCCTGGACGGGCTGAGCCTGGAACGGCACGGTCTGTCCTGGACGCACGCCCCGGACGTGCTGGCGCACCTGCTTCCGGACGGCCGGGCCGCCGTGGTCAACCGCGACCTGGACACCACAGCGGCCTCGCTGGAGGCGTTCGCGCCCGGCGACGGGGAGCGCTGGCGGCACGCGTACGCCGACTGGCGCCAGGTGGCCGAGCCGATGCTGCAGACCATCACCACCCCGTTCCCGCCGGTACGCGGCGGGCTGGGCCTGCTGCGGCAACTCCGGGTCGGTGGCGCGCTCGGCCTGGCCCGCCGCCTCCTGCTGCCCGTCCGCAAGCTCGGCGCGGAACTGTTTGAGGGCGAGGGCGGCACGGTCCTGCTGGTCGGCTGCGCCCTGCACACCGACCTGTCCCCGGAGGAGGCCGGCTCCGGCGTGTACGGCTGGCTGCTCGCCATGCTCGGCCAGCAGGTGGGCTGGCCGGTGCCGGTCGGCGGCGCCCAGCGGATCACCGACGCGCTGGTGGCCCGGCTGGTCGAGCGGGGCGGGCGGATCGAGTACGGCGCCCGGGTCGAGCGGGTGCTCACCGCCCGGGGCCGCGCGATGGGCGTCCGTACCGCCGGGGGAACCGACTGGCGGGCCCGCCGCGCGGTGCTCGCCGACGTGCCCGCGCCGGCGCTCTTCCTCGACCTGGTCGGCGCGGCGGCGCTGCCGCCCCGGATGGTCGAGGACCTGGCGCACTTCAAGTGGGACGGCTCCACGCTCAAGGTCGACTGGGCGCTGTCCGCGCCGGTGCCGTGGAAGAACCGGGAACTGGCCGGCGCCGGCACCGTGCACCTGGGCGCGGACCTCGACGGGCTCACCACGTACGCGGCCGAACTGGCCCGCGGAGAACTGCCCCGGGACCCGTTCCTGCTGGTCGGGCAGATGTCGGTGGCCGACCCGAGCCACTCGCCGCCGGGCACCGAGTCGCTCTGGTCCTACACGCACCTGCCGTTCCGCCGGGACTGGCGGGCCGAGGACGTCGCGGGGCACGTGGAGCGGATGGAGGAGGTGCTGGAGGAGGCGGCGCCGGGCTTCCGGGCCTCGGTCGTCGGGCGGCACGTGGCCGCCCCGGCCGACCTGGAGGCCGCCGAGCCGAGCCTGGTGGGCGGCGCGCTCGGCGGTGGCACTGCCGCCGCGTACCAGCAGTTGTTCCTGCGGCCGATCCCCGGCCTGGGACGCGCCGACACCCCGGTGGACCGGCTCTACCTGGCCAGCGCCTCCGCCCACCCCGGCGGCGGTGTGCACGGCGCGCCGGGGGCGAACGCGGCGCGGGCCGCGCTGGCCCGCGACCGGGCCGTCAACGGCGCGGTGTACGCCCGCACGATCGCCGCCGCCCACCGCGCCGTCTACCGCTGACCGCGTCTGCGCGGCACCACCCTCGCCGCTGCCGTCCTCCGCGCCCTCGCGGCAGTGGGGTCCGGCCCGCGTCAGCGCACCCGCTGCGGCTGACCTCCGCCGACGTCCGCTCGCCCTGGCTGGCCTCCGGTCGCACCCATTGCGGCTGACCGCCCGACCCGCCAACCGCAGGACGCCTGGCACCGGAAGCTCGCCCACCGACAGGCGGGGTGCCGCTTCCCGCCCTCATCTCGCCAAGTGAGATCAGCAGCCCGCATCCCGGGAACTGGCGCAGATCTTGGTACGAAATGGCCCTCATGGGGGCCCTTTCGTACCAAGATCTGCGGGCCGCGCCTGGCGTGGCCGCGGTCTCGTGCCCGCTGACGTACTGACTGCGGTTAGGTGCCTGATCGTCGCGCGGGTGTGTCACGGGAGTGTTCGGCCAGCCCGCTCCTCGCCAGCCGCCGCGCCGCACGCCCACGTCCCGCGCGATCTTGCAGTTGGCGCCCGAGGGATGCCGGTTTTGCCAGGCTTTGCCGGGCACCAAACTGCAAGATCGCGCCTGTGGCGGGGTGGCGGGCTGGCCGAACACTCCCGTGA
>NZ_MAGP01000156.1 GCF_002926165.1 Micromonospora chalcea
CAAACAAGGCCTCACCAAGAAAGAGATCATCCGCTGCCTCAAGCGCTACATCATCCGCGAGGTCCACACCGCCCTCCTCGCCGACTACACCGCCCTCAACACCCCTTGACATCCATAGGAGCATCCGTCGGCGAACGGGCGACGTCTGCCTGATTCGCCCTTTTTGTGGTTGATTGTCGGCTTAGCATTCGGTCGGCTCCTGAGCCTGCAGACCATGGGGGAAACGTGGCCGTCGCCGCCGATACACGCCCGTCCCGCGCCACGACGGCCGGGCCGCCGGGCGCCCGCCCGATCGCGCCCGTCCCGCCCGGGACGCCGGCCGATCCGGACCGCCGGCAGCGCAACGTCCGCGCCCGCCTGGCGTACGCCCGCTGCGGCGCCGTCGCCGGTCCGCTGCGCCCGCCGCGCGGCCCGGACGCGGCGGTCGAGTTCCGCCCCACCGCCTCGGTGGCCGCGCGGGTGGTGCTGACGCTGCTGGTGCTCGTCAACAGCGCCGCCGGGCTCGTCTTCGTCGGCTGGCTGCTGCTGCCCGCAACCGTGCCCGGCCCCGGCGTGGTCGGGCTCGGCGGGTGGCAGACCGCCGCCGCCCGGCTCGCGTTCTGCGTCGTCGTCGGCGTCGAGCTGATCCGCCTGGCGCAGAACGTGGTGGTCTGGGTCTTCGCCTTCCACGCCCGGGACCCGGTGCCGGTCGACCCGCCGGTCGGCCTGCGGGTCGCGCTGCTCACCACCATCGTGCCGAGCAAGGAGCCGCTGGACGTCGCGGAGCGTACGCTGCGCCGGCTCCGGGAGATCGTCTACTGCGGGCACGTCGACGTGTGGATCCTCGACGAGGGCGACGACCCGGCGGTCCGGGCGATGGCCGCGCGGCTGGGCGTACGCCACTTCACCCGCAAGGGCCGGCCCGAGTACAACCGGCCCGACGGCGAGTTCCGGGCCCGGACCAAGTCCGGCAACCACAACGCCTGGCGGGCCGAGCACGAGCACCGCTACGACGTGGTCGCGAACGTCGACCCGGACCACGTGCCGCTGCCGAACTTCCTGGAACGCACGCTCGGCTACTTCCGCGATCCGGATGTGGCGTTCGTGGTGACGCCCCAGGTGTACGGCAACATGCACCAGAACTTCGTCGCCCACGGCGCCTCCGTGCAGCAGTACCTCTACAACGGCCTGATCGCCCGCGGCGGCAACGGCCTGGACGCGCCGCTGCTCACCGGCACCGGGCACCTCTACCGCCCGGCGGCCTGGCGGACCATCGGCGGCTACCAGGACTCGATCATCGAGGATCACCTGACCAGCATCCGCGTGCACGCCGCCGTCAACCCGGCCACCGGCCGCCGCTGGAAGGGCGTCTACACCCCGGACGTGGTGGCGCTCGGTGAGGGGCCGACGTCCTGGGCGGACTACTTCAACCAGCAGAAGCGCTGGGCCGCCGGGATCTGCGAGATCCTGCTCCGCCGCGAGATGCGTACGCCGCGCGACCTGCCGTCGCGCCGTCGCTGGCAGTACCGCCTGCTCCAGTTCTACTACCCGAGCGTCGCGGTGAGCCTGCTGCTGGGCAACGCCGCCACCGCGCTCTACCTGCTGACCGGCGTCGACGCGGGCCGGCTCGACCCGCAGGTGTGGGCGACGCTGTGGGGCACCACCGTCGGCACCTGGTTCCTGCTCTGGCTCTGGCTGCGGCGCTTCAACATCGCCCCGCACGAACGCGAGGAGGTGGGCATGGCCGGCATGGCGCTCGCCCTGTTCGCCGGGCCGGTCTACGTGGCCGCGGCGGCCGGCGCGCTGCTGCGCCGCCGGCTCGGCTTCGTGGTGACCGCCAAGGGGGCGCTGCGCACTGTGGAGTCCCTGCGCACGTTCCGGCTGCATCTGTGCTGGGCGCTGGCGGCGGCCGGGCTGCTCGCGGCGAGCTTCGCGCTCGGCCACGACTATCCGCTGCTGCGGATCTGGCCGGCGCTGACGCTGCTGACCGGGCTCGCGCCACCGCTGATCGCCTGGGTGGAGGGCCTGCGGGACCGCCGGCGCCGGTCGGCGGAGGCGGCGTGGAAGCAGCCGGCGGCTGAGGGCGGTGTCCCGTGCTGAGGCCGACCGCGCCCCGGGTGGGCCTCGCGCTGGCCGGGTTGCTGCTGCTCGCGTACGCCTTCGTGGTGGCGCCCGGGGCGTGGCGCGACCCGGGCACGGGCGCATCGGCGCACGGGCGCGTCCCGGCGACGCCGCAGGCGAGCGCCGGCGCGCCGGGCGGCGGCCTGTTCCCCCCGGCCGGGCAGGCGTTCTTCGGGGTGATGACCGACAAGGGACCGCACGACTTCGCGCCGGTCGACCGGTTCGTCGAGGCGGCCGGGCGGGCGCCGCAGGTGATGCTCTTCGGCGCCGACTGGGCGTCGGCCGAGTTCGACCGGAGCCTGTTCGACCGGATCGCCGAGCGGGGCATGATGCCCATGCTCGGCTGGGAGCCGTGGGACCACACGGTCGACCTGGCTGCCCGGCGCACCGGCCTGGCGGTCCGGCAGATCGACCGGCTCCGGGCCACCCAGCCGGACTACCGGCTGGACCGGATCGCGCGCGGCGACTTCGACGCCTACCTGCGGTCCTGGGCCGAGGGGGTCCGGTCGCTCGGCTACCCGGTCGCGATCCGCTTCGCGCACGAGATGAACGGCGACTGGTATCCGTGGTGCGAGCGGGCCAACGGCAACCGCCCCGGCGACTACGTGCGGGCCTGGCGGCACGTGCACGACCTCTTCGCCCGGGCCGGCGCCACGAACGTCACCTGGGTGTGGAGCCCGAACGCCCGCTGGGACAAGACGACTGCCGGGCTGACCGGGCTCTACCCGGGTGACGACTACGTCGACTGGGTCGGCGTCACCGGCTACTACGGCACCGGCGCGTTCACCAAGACGTACTGGTCGTTCGACCAGATCTTCGGCCCGACCATCGCCGAGATCCGCAAGGTCACCCGCAGGCCGCTGGTGGTCACCGAGACCGGCGCCGCCGACACCGCCGGACGCAAGGCCCGGTGGATCCGGGAGACGTTCGGCTCCCTGCCCCGGTACCCGGACCTGATCGGGCTGATCTGGTTCGAGGTGGACAAGGAGCAGGACTGGCGCATCGCCGGGTCACCCGCAGCGGCGACCGCGTTCGCCGAGGCGGTGGCCGGCGCGCGCTACGACGTGACCTGGTCGGCGACATCGAGGCCGCGCGCCGGGCCCTGACCCACCCTCCATGTCGGACGGTGCCGCTACTCTCCACGATCATGGATGAGAGAGAGCAGTTCCGGCGGGCGGCGATCGCGCAGGGCGTGCCCGAGGGCGAGGTGGCCCGCTTCGCGGAGCTGATCCGGTTCCGGATCCACGCCTGGCGGCGTGAGGACGGCGTGCACGCCGGGCGGCGGGGCGGGCGGCCGCGGCTGCCGGTGGGCGTGCCGTGGCCCACGTGCCCGGAGGGCTCTCCGTTGCCGTTCCTGCTCCGGCTCGACTGCGCGGCGCTGCCCCGGGTGCCCGACCTCGCCCTGCTGCTCGCCGGCACGCTGCTGTTCTTCCTCGACCAGGAGGGCGCACAGGACGTCTGCGGCATCGAGAACGAGAAGGCGTACGCGCGGGTCGTGTACGTCCCGGCCGGCGCCGAGACGGTGGACGGTGCGGACGTCCTACCCGCCGGGACCGACCTGGGCCGTTTCCTCGCCCCCGAGCACGAGATGTACGCCGGGCTCCAGGCGGAACTGCCGGACTGGCTGGACCGCTCGGAGGAGTGGCTGTGCGACACCCAGATCAAGCTGCTGCGCGACCTGCCGCACCGCAAGGAGATGGGCGCGCTGCTCGAGCAGCTCTGGCCGGAGCGGGACGGGTGGATTCAGCACGACGTCTTCGTCGGCGGCTACACCATCTCGGCGCAGGATCCGCCCGAGACGTTCATGACGGACCGGGAGCGGATGCAGCAGGCGAGCTCCCTGCCCCGCGCGGAGCGGCTGGTGGCTCAGTACGAGGAAGAGCAGCGGGTGGTGCGCGAGTGGGTGCCGCTGGCCCAGTTCGGCGTACCGGACGAGGAGTACGTCAACGCGCGGTTCCTGATCCGCCACGACGACCTCGCCGCCGGGCGGTTCGACAGGGTGCTGTCCTTCTGCGAGTTCACCGAGTGACAGCCGGGCCGGCCGCGGGGACCGGTGATTTCGCCGATGCGCGGCGCGCCGAAGGCATCGATGCTGACCCATGTCGATGTAATTCCGGCGCAAGGAGTGACCGACGTGCCCACCACCATCCGTTCCCGTACCCCCGTCCGTGCCCTGGCCCGGTTCGCCGTGGCGGCGCTGGCCGCCACCGGCGGCGCGCTCGCCGCCCCGGTCGCGGCGAGCGCCGCCAGCCCCTACGAGCGCGGCCCGGCGCCCACCAGCGCCATCCTGGAGGCCAGCCGCGGCCCGTTCGCCACCTCGTCGATCAACGTCTCCTCGCTGAGCGTGACCGGCTTCGGCGGCGGCGTCATCTACTACCCGACCAGCACCGCCGAGGGCACCTTCGGCGCGGTCGCCATCTCGCCCGGCTACACCGCCTCCTGGTCCAGCCTGAGCTGGCTCGGCCCGCGGATCGCCTCACACGGCTTCGTGGTGATCGGCATCGAGACCAACACCCGGCTGGACCAGCCGGCCAGCCGGGGCCGGCAGCTCCTGGCCGCGCTGGACTACCTGACCGAGCGCAGCTCGGTGCGCGGCCGGATCGACTCGTCCCGGCTCGCGGTGGCCGGTCACTCGATGGGCGGCGGCGGCAGCCTGGAGGCCGCGGCGGCGCGGCCGTCGCTGCAGGCCGCCGTTCCGCTGGCGCCGTGGAACCTGGACAAGACCTGGTCCGATGTACGGGTGCCGACGCTCATCATCGGCGGCGAGACCGACAGCGTCGCGCCGGTGGCGACCCACTCGATCCCGTTCTACAACAGCATCCCGGCGTCCTCGGAGAAGGCGTACCTGGAGCTGGACGGCGCGAGCCACTTCTTCCCGCAGACGACGAACACGCCGACGGCGAAGCAGATGGTGGCCTGGCTGAAGCGGTTCGTCGACGACGACACCCGCTACGAGCAGTTCCTCTGCCCCGGCCCGAGCGGGTCGGCGATCCAGGAGTACCGCAACACCTGCCCGAGCGCCTGAGCCCGCCCGCTGCCGGGGTGGTCGTCGCGACGACCACCCCGGCAGCATGTCCGCCTCTTTTCCGACGGGTTGCCCATCTGTGACACTGCATGCATGCTTTCTGCATCGACAGTGCATATTGCTCTGCGGGGCCGGGACGACGAGTGCGACGCGATCCGCCGGCTCCTCGACCGGGACTCCGGCGGCGCGCTGCTGTTCCACGGGCCGCCCGGCGCCGGCCGCAGCGCCCTGCTGGCGTACGCCCGCCGGTGGGCGACGGGACGCACGGTGCTCACCGGCGCCGGCCTGGCCGACGAGTCGACGCTGCCCTACGCCGGCCTGCACCGCCTGCTCGACCCGGTGCTGGACGCGGACACCGCGCTGCCGGTGCGGCAGCGCCGGCTGCTGCGCCGCGTGCTCGGCGGCGACGGCTGCCCGGCCGACCAGCGGCTGGCCCTCGCCGCGGCGGTCCGCTCCCTGCTCGCCGCCGTGGCCGCGGACCGGCCGCTGCTGTGCACGGTGGACGACCTCGACATCGGCGACCGGCAGAGCGCCTGGACGCTCGCCGTCGTGGCGCGCCGGCTGCGCCGGCTGCCGGTGGCGGTGCTGCTGACCGCCACCGCCCCGGCCACTGTCGACGGCGTGCCGGCGCACCGGCTGCGCCCGCTGGACGCCGACGAGTGCCACGCGATGCTCACCGACCGGGGGCACCGGCCGTCCGCGCCGGTGGCCGCCGCGCTGGCCACGCTCAGCGGCGGCAGCCCGGCGGCGCTGGCCGACCTGGCCGGCAGCCTCACCCCGGCCCAGTGGCGGGGCGAGGTGCCGTTGCCCGGCACGCCGCCGGTGGACGGCGCGCTCGCCGCCGCGTACCGGGCCCGCCTGGACCGGCTGCCGGCGCCGACCCGGCGGATGGTGCTGCTCGCCGCGCTCGACGACGCCGCCGACCCGGGCACGCTGGTACGCGCCGCCTGGTCCGCCGGTCTGACCGTGGAAGCGCTCGCCCCCGCCGAGGCGGCCGGGCTGCTGCGGACCGGGCCCGGCGGGGTGACGTTCCCGCACCCGCTCGCCCGCACGATGATCACCGCCGTCGCGCCGCTGGCCGACCTGCGCGCGGCGCACCTGCTGCTGGCCGGCACGCTCGCCGGCGGCCCGCTGGGCCGCGCGCTGCGCCACGCCACCGCCCCCGACTGCCCGGCCGACGTGCTCGCCGCCGAACTGACGGCGGCGGTGGACGGGGCGTCCGACCGCGCCGCCGCGGCCGCCGCGCTGCGCCGCGCCGCCGAGCTGACCGCCGATCCCGGGCGGGCCGCCGAACTGACGGTGGCGGCGGCCCGCTGCGCCTGGACCGCCGGCGACCCGGACCAGGCCCGGGGGCTGCTACGGCACCTGACCGCCGCGCCGCCCGCACAGGACCGGGCCGACCTGCTCCGCGGCGAGATGCAGCTGCGCTGCGACGCGCCCGCCGCCGCGGTCGCCACGCTGCTGGCCGCCGCCGACGCGGTCGCGCCGGCCGACCGGCGCTCCGCCCTGCTCGCGCTGGTCCGCGCGGGCGAGGCCATCTGCGTCACCGGCGACCAGTTCCGCTACGCCGAGGTGGCCCGCCGCGCGGAGGCGCTGCGGCGGCCCGGCGACCCGCCCGACCTGGACCTGCTGGCCACCTTCGCGGTGGGCGTCGGGGCGACCCTGCGCGGCGACCACGCCCGTGGCGGTCCGGCGCTGCGCCGGGTCGTCGTCCTCGGCGGCCGGCTGTCCGGGCCCGCGCTCACCCCGGGCGCGCTGGTCTGCGCCGCCGCGGCGGCGCTGCTGGTGGCGGTGGACGGGCCCGCGCACCGGCTCGCCGGCCGGGCGGTCGACGTGGCCCGCTCGCGCGGCGAGCTGTCCCTGCTGCCCCGGGCGCTGGAGCTGCGCGCCGTCGCCGAGTACTGGCTGGGCCGGCACGAGGCGGCGGCGGAGACCGCCCGCGAGGGCGTGCGCGCCGCCCGCGACACCGGCCAGCACGCCTGCGCCCAGGTGCACCTCGGCATCCTCGCGGTGCTGGCCGCGGTACGCGCCGACCGGGCCGGCGCGCTGGCCCGGATCGCCGAGATCGGTGACGGGGCCGCGCCGGGGAGCCGGCCGGACGCGTACGCCAGGTGGGCGCTCGGTGTGCTGGACCTCATCGACGGCCGGTACGCCGACGCGGTCGCCCGGCTGTCCACGCTGGCCCGCACCGGCACCGGGCGGGGGCAGGTGCTGGTGCAGGTGATGGCCACGCCGTACCTGGTGGAGGCCGCCGCCCACGACGGCGGGCGCCCGGCCGCCGCGCTCGCCGTGTTCGACCACTGGGCCAGCAGCACGGCCAGCCCGTCGCGGCGGGCCCTGGCGGCGCGCTGCCGCGCGCTGCTCGCGCCCCGGGGCGGCCCGGAGGCCGAACGGGAGTTCCACGCGGCGCTGCGGCTGCACCCGGCCGACACCGACCGGTTCGAGCGGGCCCGCACCGAACTGCTGTTCGGCCGCGAGCTGCGCCGCCGGCGCCGCCCCCGCGACGCCCGGGCCCACCTGCACCGGGCGCGGGAGACGTTCACAGTGCTCGGCGCGACCGTCTGGGCCGACCGGGCGGGCGAGGAGCTGCGCGCGGCGGGGGAGTCGGTCGGGCCGGCGCCGAACGGCCCGGAGCAGTTGCTGACCGGGCAGCAGCTGCACATCGCCCGGTTGGTCGCGCAGGGGGCGACCAACCGGGAGATCGCCACCCGGATGTCGTTGTCCACCCGGACCGTCGACCACCACCTGCGCAACGTGTTCCACCGGCTGGGTGTGCGCTCCCGCACCGAACTGGCCCGCCTGCTGGCCTGACCACCGGCCGCGCCCCGCCCCGCCGCGACCGTCGTCGGGCCGGGCCGCAGGCACGTCGCGCCGCGCCGGCCCCGCGACCGGCACGCCGTGACCGTACACACCCGCCACCCCTCCCCACCCCGGTCGCGGAGAGTCACGGGAGTGTCCGGCGAGGCGTGCGCACATGGCCGCCTTTGCTCTGCAGCCGCGTACGCATCGATCACTGACAGTGCTCGTTCGGGATCTTGCCGAAATCGGGCTGACCGTCCGGGCCGCAGGTCAGTGCAGTGATGCGCCAATGGCTGCAGAGCAAAGGCGGCCGAAAGGCCTGCCTGCCCGACCCCGACGCTCTCACGCTCGGTGAGGTCGACGCAGAGTGAGGCAGGTGGGGAATCCGTCTGCCGGCTGCGCCGGTCGCACGGCATCAGCACGGTCCCGACCGTCGTGGGCGCCGTCCCGGCGGCGTCACCGGGGCCGGACCTCCGGCGGGGCGACGGTGACGAGGTGGTGACGCGGGCTGCGGCAGGGTCGCGGCACGACGACGGCACGGTTCGAGGGGGCTGCATGATCAGGACGATGCTCCGGCTGCGCGCGCGCCCCGGGTGCGAGCCCGCCGTCGGGCCCGCGTTCGAGACCGTGGCGGGGCAGCTCGGCGCGCTGGCCGGCAACCTGCGGCACGAGCTGCTGCGCGACGCCCTCGACCCGCGCGGCTTCGTCGTCGTCACCGAATGGGCCGACGAGGCGGCGCTGAGCGCGTACCGGCGCGGGCCGGTGGCGGCCCGCCTGGCCGGCCTGCTCCAGCCGCTGACCGAGCCGGCCGACGGCCCCGGCTACCCGCTGCTGCGCGAGACCGGGGACGGCGAGGGCCCGGTCTACGTGGACGTCGAGCTGACCGTGCCGCGCGACCGGCTCGCCGAGTTCCACCGGGGCTACCCCGAGGTGGTACGGCGGATGACCGCGATACCCGGCTACCGCCGCGAGCAGCTGCTGCGCGAACCCGGCTCGGACATCCACCACATCTTCGCCGAGTGGGACGGCGCCGCGCCGTTCCTCGCCTGGATCAGCGACCCGGCCCACGCCTCCGCGCAGGCCGGACCGATCGCACCGTTCCTTCTCGACATCCGGCGCCGCCTGTTCCACGTCGTGCCCGACGCGGACGGCAGCAGTCACCCCACCACGGGCTGGGAGGCCGACGTGCACAGGACAACAGACGTACTCGTCGTCGGGGCGGGGCCCACCGGGCTGACCGCCGCCGTCGAACTGGCCCGGCGGGGCATCGACTGCCTGGTGATCGACAAGCAGGCCACCCCGCCCGGCCACGCCGACAAGGCGATCGGCGTGCACTGCCGCACCATGGAGATCTGGGAGGAGCAGGGCGTCGTCCGGGAGGCCATGGACGCCGGCATCTGGCTCACCGGCAACATGGTGTTCGTCAACGGCGCGCAGACCCACCGGATGAGCTGGGAGCTGCCCGGCCTGCCGTACGCCCACCTCGGCCTGCCGCAGTACGAGACCGAGCGCATCCTCACCGACCGGCTCGCCGCCCTCGGGGTGCGCCCGCGGCGCGGCGCCGAACTCGCCGACCTCACCCAGGACGCCGACGGCGTGACCGCCACCGTCCGCACCGCCGACGGCGGCACCGAGACGGTACGCGCCCGGTACGTCGTCGGCGCCGACGGCGCGCACAGCCGCGTCCGGGAGCAGCTCGGGCTCACCTTCACCGGCCGGCTCGGCCGGTTCCCGCAACTGTTCATGCTGGTCGACGTCGACGTGGACTGGGACATGCCGGACGGGCACCTGCTGCGGTTCCTGCACATGACCGACGGGCAGATGGACGGCATGCTCGTCTGCGTACCGCTGCGCGGCGAGCACCGCTACCGCATCGCCACCCTCGCCCCGCCCCGGTTCTTCGCCCAGACCGGCGGACGCGACGCCCCGCCCGGGTTCAGCGAGGAACTCGACGAGCCCACCATCGAAGACGTGCAGGCCGCGCTGGACCGCCTCGCGCCACCCGGCACCCGGGCGAGCAACCTGCGCTGGTCGTCGGTGTTCCGGATCAGCCACGGCATCGTCGACCGCTACCGCGACGGCCGGATCTTCGTCGCCGGGGACGCCGCCCACCTGCACCCGCCGGCCGGCGGCCAGGGCATGAACACCGGCATCCAGGACGCCTGGAACCTGGCCTGGAAACTCGCGCTCGCGGTACGCGGGCTCGCCGCGCCCGGACTGCTGGACAGCTACGAGACCGAGCGGCGGCCGGAGGGCGAGGAGATCGTCGGCCGGGCGGTACGGATGGCCGGCACCGAGGAGGTGGACCGCGCCGACCTGGAACGGCAGTTCCTCCAGGAGATGTCCATGCTGCTCAGTTACGCCGGCAGCCCGCTGGTCGGGGAGACCGTCGCCGACCCGGCCGCGCTCGGCGACGCCCCCCGCCCCGGCGACATCGCGCCCGACGTCGACGGGCTGCGCCGCCGCGGCGTCGGCCACCCGCTGCGGCTGCGTGACCTGACCCGGGGCACCCGGCACACGCTGCTGCTCTACGCCGACCGCACGGCCGGCGCGGAGGAACTCGCCGCGTTCACCGGCCTGTGCGCCGACGCGCGGCGGCTCGCCGGCGGGGAACTCGACGCGTACCTGCTGCTCGACCCGGACGCCGACGAACCGCGACTGCTGGACCCGCCGGTGGTGCGCGACGCCGAGCGCCGCTTCCGCGCCGGGTACGAGCTGGACGGCACCGGCCTGTACCTGATCCGCCCGGACGGGCACGTCGGCTTCCGGGGCGCGCCGGTCGACCCGGACGCGCTGCGCAAGCACCTGCACCTGGTGTTCGGGAGCGCGCGGTGAGCCGGGTCCGGACCGTGCTGGCGATGCGGACCCGGGAGGGGTGCGCGGAGCGCTTCGAGGCCGAATGGCTCAGCGCCGCCGAACAGATCCGCACCCTGGACGGCTGCCTGCACCAGGACCTGGTCCGTGACGCTGACGACCCGCGCAGCTACCTGGTCATCAGCGACTGGGCCGACCGCGAGCGGCTGGACGCGTTCGGCCGCAGCGAGCAGCGCGACCGGCTGCTGCGCGTCATCCGGGAGCTGCGCGAGTCCGCGGACCGGCACACCTACCAGGTGCTGCACAGCGTGGCCGGCGAGCCGGGGGAGGGGCGATGACCGACGACGTGATGCCGGCGAGCGAGCTGTACACCGACTCGTTCGCGGCCGACCCGTACCCCGCGCTGGCGCGGCTGCGCGCCGAGCGGCCGGTCTGCCCGGTCGGCTCGCCGCGCTTCGACTCCTGGCTGATCACCCGCTTCGACGACGCCCGCACCGCGCTGACCGACCCGCGCCTGTCCAAGGACCTGTACGGCCCGGACCAGCACTACCTGAAGATCTTCGGCCCGAACTCCGAGGGCCTGAACCGCAACATGCTCAACTCCGACCCGCCGGAGCACACCCGGCTGCGTCGCGTGGTGTCGCAGGCGTTCGCGCCACGGCGGATCGAGGCGCTGCGCCCCCGGGTGGCGTCGATCGTCGACCAGCTGATCGACAAGATGGCGCCGCACGGCGAGGCGGACCTGATGCACGAGTTCGCCATCCCGCTGCCGATGACTGTCATCTGCGAACTGCTCGGCGTGCCGCCGGCCGACCACGACCGGGTGCTCGACTGGACCCAGGTCATCCGCACCTCCGGCTCCACCAGCCGGCCGCCGGCGCAGGAACGGGCCGCGGTGCAGGAGGCCCAGCTGCGGCTGCACCACTACCTGGCCGGGCTGGTCCGGGCCAAACGCGACGACCCGGCCGACGACATCATCGCCGCGTTGATCCGGGCGGTCGACCAGGACGGGACGCTGTCCGAGGCGGAACTGGTCACCACCACGTTCCTGCTGCTGTTCGCCGGGCACCAGACCACCGCCGACTTCCTCGGCAACGCGGTGCTGGCGCTGCTCACCCACCCCGAGCAGATGGAACTGCTGCGCGCCACGCCGCGCCTGCTGCCGGCCGCGATCGAGGAACTGCTCCGGTTCGACGGGCCGCTGCCCGTGGCCAGCCCGCGCATCGCCACCGAGGACGTCGACTACCAGGGCGTACGCATCCCGCGTGGCGCGATCGTCGGAGTCGCAATCAACGCGGCCAACCACGACCCGGCGCACTTCGCCGACCCGGACCGGCTGGACCTGCGCCGCGTCCGGGGCCCGCACCTCGGGTTCGGGCACGGCGTCCACTACTGCCTGGGCGTCTCGCTGGCCCGGATGGAGGCCGAACTCGCGCTCGGCGCGCTGCTGCGCCGGCTGCCCGGACTGCGCCTGGGCGTGCCGCTCGCGCAGGTGCGCCGGCTCCCCGCCGCCTCGCCGTTCCGCGGCCTGCTGGAACTGCCTGTCACCTTCACCGCCTGACGGCGCCGCCGCCTCGCGCCGCCGCCCCCGTCGCAATCATCAAGGAGCAGTCATGGTCTTCCGCAACGTGATCGTCTGTCACATGGTCCCCGGCAGCGAGCAGATCGTCGGCGACGTGTTCGGCCACTACGACCAGGCCACCCGGCCGCAGGACCTGGGCGTCATCGGCCGGTACCTGCTGTCCCACCACGACCTCTACCTGCACGTGATCGAGCGGGAGCAGGACCCGCGGATCTCCGGGCAGACGCGCGGGCTGCCCGCCTTCCAGAAGATCGCCGAGGAGATCGGCCCGTACGTGACCCCGTACCCGCGCTACTGGAAGAACCCATCGGACTCGGTGGCGAAGGAGTTCTACCACTGGGCGCCCGAGGGCGAGCCGCCCGCCGACACCACGCTCACCGTCATCGTCGGGCGGATCAAGCCCGGCGCCGAGCCGGACGTGGCGCGGGTCTTCGCCGAGTCCGACGCCGGGTCGCTCCCGGCCGACCTCGGGGTCACCGGCCGCTGGCTCTACTCGATCGACGACGTCTACGTGCACCTGCTGGAACAGGAGACGTCGGCGGCCGAGGCCACCCGCGACCGGCACGGCGACAAGCCCGCCTTCGGCAAGGTGATGCAGGACCTCGGCCCGTACATCGAGCCGTACCGGCCGGAGAAGTGGCAGGGCCCGCAGGACTCCCTGGCCACCGTCTTCTACCGCTGGCAGGCCCAGGACTGAGCACGCCTCCGCGCACCCGCCCTCCGGGTGGCGGGAGCGCGGAAACGCCGCCCCCGCGACCGGCCGTACGCCAGGCTGGTGCGGGGGTGCCGGGTGCCGACGAAGGAGATCGTCCAGCACGTCGGGGCGCTGCTGGACCTGGCCGGGGTGCTGGTGATCGCGGTCGGCGTCGCGGTCGCCACAGTCGTGTTCGCGGTGCGCTGCGTCCGGACCCGGCAGGTGGTGGCGCACTACCGCGCGTACCGGCAGGGGGTCGGCCGGGCCATCCTGCTCGGCCTGGAGTTCCTGGTCGGCGGCGACATCATCCGGACCGTCGCGGTGTCGCCCACGTTCACCAGCGTCGGCGTGCTGGCGCTGATCGTGCTGGTCCGTACGTTCCTCAGCTTCTCCCTCGAGGTGGAGCTGGACGGCCGGTGGCCCTGGCAGGGCCGCCCTCCGGCGGACCGGCCGAGCGTCGGCGCCCGCCCCCAGCGCTGAACGTCGTACCCCTGCGGCAGCATGCCGGACATGGCGGAGTTCCGGATCGTGCGCGACGACGCGACGAGCCCGCAGGCGAAGGGCCCCAAGATCGTCGCGCATGTCTGCAACGATCTGGGCGGCTGGGGGAAGGGCTTCGTCCTCGCCGTCTCGCGGCGTTGGCCGGAGCCGGAACGCGACTACCGGGAGTGGCACCGGCACCGGGCCGGCAACGACTTCGGGCTGGGCGCCGTCCGGCTGGTTCGGGTCGCGCCGGATTTGTGGGTGGCCAACATGGTCGGCCAGCGCGGGATGCGCCGGGGCAGCTCTGGGCCGCCGATCCGGTACGACGCGGTGGAGCGTTGCCTGACGGCCGTGGCCGAGCACGCCGAGGAGCTGGGCGCCTCGGTGCACATGCCGCGCATCGGCTGCGGGCTGGCCGGTGGCTCGTGGCAGCGGATCGAGCCGTTGATCCGGCGGGCGTTGTCCGACCGCGGCATCCCGGTGACGGTCTACGACCAGTGACCTCCGTTGTCGCCCGGGTCATTTCACCGAGCCGATGTGGGCAGGTACCCCCAGGGGGTATGGTGGTGCGATGGAGCACGGACCCGGCCACCACAGCGACCACGGCGGCGCGCACGCCGGGCACGACCCGGAGCAGTTCCGCCGCCGATTCTGGCTGAGCCTGGCGCTGACCCTGCCGATCGTCGCCACCAGTCACATGGTGATGGACTGGTTCGGCTACTCGATCGACCTTCCCGGCGTGCGCTGGGTCGGCCCGGTGCTCGGCACCGTGGTCTTCCTCTACGGCGGCTGGCCGTTCCTCACCGGCGGCCTGCGTGAGCTGCGCGAACGCAGCCCCGGCATGATGCTGCTGATCTCGATGGCGATAGTCGTCGCGTACCTCGCCTCGGCCGCCACCAGCATCGGTCTGTTCGACCTGGACTTCTGGTGGGAGCTGGCCGCGCTGGTCACCATCATGCTGCTCGGCCACTGGCAGGAGATGCGGGCGGTCGGGCAGGCACGCGGCGCGCTCGGCGCCCTCGCGGCGCTGCTGCCCGACGACGCCGAGCGCCTGGACGACGCCGGGCGGCCGCATCCGGTGCCGGTCGGCGAGCTGCGGGTGGGCGACCTGGTGCTGGTGCGCCCCGGCGGACGGGTGCCGGCGGACGGGCGGATCGTCGAGGGCGCCGCCGAGCTGGACGAGTCGATGATCACCGGCGAGTCGCGGCCGGTGGCCCGCGCCGCCGGGGACCGGGTGGTCGCCGGCACCGTGGCCACCGACTCCACCCTCCGGGTACGCGTCGAGGCGGTCGGCGCGGACACCGCGCTGGCCGGCATCGGGCGGCTCGTCGCCGAGGCGCAGGCCTCCGGCGGGCGCGCGCAGGTGCTCGCCGACCGGTTCGCCGCGCTGCTGTTCTACCTGGCGGCGTTCGCCGGCCTGGCGACGTTCGCGGTGTGGGCGCTGCTCGGCGACCCCGACCAGGCGGTGGTACGCACCGTGACGGTGCTGGTGATCGCCTGCCCGCACGCGCTCGGCCTGGCGATCCCGCTGGTGGTGGCGCTGTCCACAGCGCTGTCGGCGCGCGCCGGCATCCTGGTCAAGGACCGGCTCGCGCTGGAGCGGATGCGCACCGTCGACACCGTCCTGTTCGACAAGACCGGCACGCTCACCACCGGCCGGCACACGGTGACCGGCGTGGCCGCCACCGGCGGGCTGGACTCCACGGCCGCCCTGGCCCTGGCCGGCGCGGTCGAGGCCGACAGCGAGCACCCGCTGGCCCGCGCGCTCGTCGCCGCCGCCGCCGACGCGCGGCCGACGTCCGACGCCGGGCCGACGTCTCCCGGGCCGACGTCTCCCGGGCCGACGTCTCCGACCGGGTCCGACGCCGAGCCCGGCCCGGCGCGTCCGGTCGCGCGCGGCTTCCGGGCGCTGACCGGCCGGGGCGTGCGCGCCACCGTGGACGGCGTGGACTGGGCGGTCGGCGGCCCGGCCCTGCTGCGCGAACTCGACGCCCCGGTGACGGACGACCTGGCCCGGGCCGCGCAGGAGTGGTCGGGCCGGGGCGCCGCGGTGCTGCACCTGGTCCGCCTGCCCGAGGGCGGGCCGCCGGAGGTGACCGCCGCGTTCGGGCTGGAGGACCAGGTCCGCCCGGAGGCGCGGGCCGCCGTGGCCCAGCTGCGCGACCTCGGCGTACGCAAGATCGTGATGATCACCGGCGACGCGCGCCCGGTGGCCGAGGCGGTCGCCGCCGACCTCGGGTTCCGGCCCGGCGTCGACGAGGTCTTCGCCGAGGTGCTCCCGGCCGACAAGGACAAGGCGGTGGCCGAGCTGCGCGGTCGGGGACTGACGGTGGCCATGGTCGGCGACGGCGTGAACGACGCCCCGGCGCTCGCGCGCGCCGACGTCGGGCTGGCCATCGGCGCCGGCACCGACGTGGCGATCGAGTCCGCCGGGGTGGTGCTGGCCGGCTCCGACCCGCGCGGCGTCGGCGGCGTGATCCGGCTGTCCCGCGCGTCGTACCGGAAGATGCGGCAGAACCTGGCCTGGGCGGCCGGCTACAACGTGGTCGCGATCCCGCTGGCCGCCGGTGTCCTCGCCTGGGCCGGGATCGCGCTCAGCCCGGCGCTGGGCGCGGTGCTGATGTCCGCCTCCACCATCGTGGTGGCGCTCAACGCCCAACTGCTGCGCCGGGTCCGGATCACCCCGGCCGACTGACCTGCAGTTCCGGTTCCCGAGCCGCCTTGAGGTTCGCGGATGCGAGCCACCATGCCCCTTCCAGCCCGCACCTGCGGGCCGCTAGGGTGAGCGCGTGACGGTGTTCCGGATCGGTGAGGCAGCCGAACTGCTCGGGGTCAGCGCGGACACGGTCCGCCGCTGGATCGACGCCGGCAAGCTGCCGGCCACCCGCGACGAGCACGGCCACCGGGTGCTCGACGGCGCCGACGTCGCAGCGTTCGTCCGCGCTCCCGGCCACCCCGAGCTGTCCTCGGCCCGCAACCGGCTGCGCGGCATCGTCACCGCCGTGGTCAAGGACACCGTGATGGCCCAGGTGGACATCCAGGCCGGGCCGTTCCGGGTGGTGTCGCTGATGAGCCGCGAGGCCGTCGACGACCTCGACCTCCAGGTCGGCGCCGTCGCCGTCGCCGTGATCAAGTCGACCACCGTCGTGGTCGAGCGAGCCACCCCCAGGGGAAGGACCAGCCCGTGACCGTACGGTGGATCCGCGCCGCCCTCGCCGGCGCGCTGGTGGCGGCGCTCGGCCTGACCGGCTGCGGCGACGCGGACGCCCCGGCCGGACCCGACGGCGCCGGCCCGGTGACGGTGTTCGCCGCCGCCTCGCTCACCGAGTCGTTCACCCGGCTCGGCAAGGACTACGAGGCCGCGCACCCGGGCCGTACCGTCCGGTTCAACTTCGGCGGCAGCTCCGGGCTGGCCACCCAGATCACCCAGGGCGCGCCCGCCGACGTGTTCGCCGCCGCGTCCCCGGCCACCATGAAGACGGTCACCGACGCCGGTGACGCCGCGGGCGAACCGGCCGTGCTGGTCCGCAACCAGCTCGTCGTGGCCGTACCCCGGGGTAACCCGGCCCGGGTCGGCGGCCTGGCCGACCTCGCCCGCCCCGGCGTCAAGGTGGCGCTCTGCGCCGAGCAGGTGCCCTGCGGCGCCGCCGCGCGCACCGCGCTCGACGCGGCCGGTGTGCGGCTCACGCCCGCCACGCTCGAACAGGACGTCAAGGGCGCGCTGGCCAAGCTGCGCCTCGGCGAGGTCGACGCCGCGCTGGTCTACCGCACCGACGTCCGCGCCGCTCCCGGGCTCGACGCGGTCGAGTTCCCGGAGTCCGCGCGCGCGGTGAACGACTACCCGATCGTGGTGCTGCGCGCCGCCGCCAATTCGGCCGGCGCCCGCGCCTTCGTCGACTTCGTCCGCTCCGACGCCGGGCTCGCCGTGCTCACCGCCGCCGGGTTCCAGGCGCCGCCCGGCGCATGAGCCGCACGGTACGCCGGCAGCGGGTGCCGATCGCCCTGCTCGTGCCCGCCGGGCTGGGACTGGCCTTCCTCGTCCTGCCGCTGGCCGGTCTGCTGCTGCGAGCCCCCTGGACGACGCTGCCCGGGCGGCTGACCGAACCGGGTGTGCTCACCGCGCTGCGGCTGTCGCTGGTGACCGCCACCGTCGCCACGCTGCTCTGCGTGGCGCTCGGCGTACCCCTGGCGTGGCTGCTGGCCCGGGTGGAGTTCCCCGGGCGGCGGCTGGTCCGGGCGCTGGTCACGGTGCCGCTGGTGCTGCCGCCGGTGGTCGGCGGCGTGGCGCTGCTGCTGGTCTTCGGCCGGCGCGGGCTGATCGGCTCGTGGCTGGACGAGACGTTCGGGGTGACGCTGCCGTTCACCACCGCCGGGGTGGTGCTGGCCGAGGCGTTCGTGGCCATGCCGTTCCTGGTCATCGCCGTCGAGGGGGCGCTGCGCGGCGCCGACCCCCGGTACGAGGAGGCCGCCGCCACGCTCGGCGCCGGGCGGTTCACCACGTTCACCCGGGTCACGCTGCCGCTGGTCGCCCCGGGCGTGGCGGCCGGGGCGGTGCTCTGCTGGGCCCGCGCGCTCGGCGAGTTCGGCGCCACCATCACGTTCGCCGGCAACTATCCGGGCCGCACCCAGACCATGCCGCTGGCTGTCTACCTGGCGCTGGAGACCGACCTGCAGGCCGCGATCGTGCTGAGCCTGATCCTGCTCACCGTCTCCGTGGTCATCCTCGCCGCGCTGCGCGACAAGTGGGTCGGCAGCACATGACCGCGCAGCTGGACGCGCATCTGGCCGCCGAGCGGGACGGGTTCACCCTCGACGTGCGGCTGCGCATCGCCGCCGGTGAGGTGGTGGCGCTGCTCGGCCCCAACGGCGCGGGCAAGACCACCGCGTTGCGGGTGCTCGCCGGGCTGCACCCGCTCACCGCCGGGCACCTCACGCTCGACGGCGCCGACCTGGACCGGCCGGACCGCCGGATGTGGACGCCGCCGGAACGGCGGCCGGTCGGCGTGGTGTTCCAGGACTACCTGCTGTTCCCGCACCTGAGCGCGCTGGACAACGTGGCGTTCGGGCCGCGCCGCCGGGGCGCCGACAAGCGGGCCGCCCGCGCCCGTGCCCAGGAGTGGCTGGACCGGGTCGGTCTCGGCGACCAGGCCCGGCGCCGGCCCCGGCAGCTCTCCGGCGGGCAGGCGCAGCGGGTCGCGCTGGCCCGCGCGCTCGCCGTGGACCCGGCGCTGCTGCTGCTGGACGAGCCCTTGGCCGCGCTCGACGCCCGGACCCGGCTGGACACCCGCGCCGAACTCCAGCGCCACCTCGGCGCGCATCCCGGCGCGACACTGCTCGTCACCCACGACCCCCTCGACGCGCTGGTGCTCGCCGACCGGCTGGTCATCGTGGAGCACGGCCGGGTGGTGCAGGAGGGTGACGCGGCCACCGTCACGGCGCGGCCACGCACCGACTACGTGGCCCGGCTGGTCGGGCTGAACCTGCACCGCGGACGGGCCGACGGCCACACCGTCACCGTCGGTGAGTTGACGCTCACCACCGCCGACACCGTCCACGGTGACGTGTTCGTCGCGTACCCGCCGGCCGCTGTGGCGCTGCACCCGTCCCGGCCCGAGGGCAGCCCGCGCAACGTCTGGGCGGCCACCGTCACCGGCGTGCAACGCCACGGCGACAACCTGCGCGTGCAGCTGGCCGGGCCGGTCGAGGTCGCCGCCGACGTCAGGCCCGCCGCCGCGGCCCATCTCGGACTGATCCCCGGCCGGCCGGTCTGGGCGGCGGTCAAGGCAGCCGAGACGCGCGCCTATCCGGCGTGACAAACACCGCTGGTCGCGGCATGTGTGCAGGTGAGAGGTTTGATCTGCGCTCAACCGGTCACTGGGACGGTAGCGACGACGCAAAGGGGGACACGGTGCCCGACATGATCCGCAACAGGTCCAGTCAGGACGCCGACCTGCCACGGGGAGTCACCGACCCGTTGCTCTGGCGGGCCGCGTACGACGTGGCCGTCGCGCACCGGCCCGACGAGTCCGGCCGGTGCGAGAGCCTGCTGTGTGACGGTCAGGTAGCGCCGTGCGACGCGCTGACGGCGGCCCACCGGGCGATGGAGCTGGCCGGGGACCGGCACGCCGACCGGGCCGAGCCGGAAACGTGGCGTACGGAGCAGCGGCGGCGCGCCGCCTGAGCATCGGGTCGCGGGCGGTTCGAACCGTTGACGCCCCGCTTCCGTGTTTATGATCGACAACTCGGTCGGAATGCGGGGAAGAGGAGAGTTCGTGACGGTAGACGCCCAGGCGTTCTGGCTCCGCGCTCCCGGCGAGGGCGAGATCCGGCCGGTCCGCGTCGCCTCGCCCGGCCCGGGTGAGGTGCTGGTGCGTACCCGCTTCTCCGGCGTCAGCCGCGGCACCGAGACGCTCGTGTTCGCCGGCCGTGTCCCGGCCGACCAGCACGCCGCGATGCGCGCGCCGTTCCAGGAGGGCGACTTCCCCGCCCCGGTCAAGTACGGCTACCTCAACGTCGGCACTGTCGAGGCCGGCGACGAGCGGCTGCTCGGCCGTACCGTCTTCTGCCTCTACCCGCACCAGAGCGCGTACGTGGTCCCGGCCGACGCCGTGACCGTCGTGCCGGACGGCGTGCCGGCGCAGCGCGCGGTGCTGGCCGGCACCGTGGAGACCGCGGTGAACGCGCTGTGGGACGCCGCGCCGCTGGTCGGCGACCGGGTCACGGTGATCGGCGGCGGGATGGTCGGCTGCGCGGTCACCGCGCTGCTGGCCCGCTTCCCCGGCGTCCGGGTCGAGCTGGTCGACGCCGACCCGGCCCGCGCCGACGTGGCCGCCGCGCTCGGCGCCGACTTCGCCGCGCCCGCCGACGCGGCCGGCGGTCGCGACCTGGTGGTGCACGCCAGCGCCACCGCCGACGGGCTGCAGCGCGGTCTGGAGCTGCTGCGTCCCGAGGGCACCGTGCTGGAGCTGAGCTGGTACGGCGACCGGCCGGTCACGCTCGCGCTCGGCGGCGCGTTCCACTCCCGACGGCTGCGCATCCGCAGCAGCCAGGTCGGCACGGTGTCGCCCCGGCGCGCCGACCGCAGCTACGCCGACCGGCTCGCCCTGGCCCTGGACCTGCTCGCCGACCCGGCGTTCGACGCGCTGCTCACCGGCCGGTCCCGCTTCGACGACCTGCCCGACGTGCTGGACCGGCTCGCATCGGGCCGTCTTCCGGCGCTGTGCCATCTCATCACCTACGGCGAGGAGTGAACGTGTTCAGCGTGACCGTCCGGGACCACATCATGGTCGCCCACAGCTTCCGCGGCGAGGTGTTCGGCCCGGCTCAGCGGCTGCACGGCGCGACGTTCGTCGTCGACGCCACGTTCCGCCGGCCGGAGCTGGACGACGACGGGATCGTGGTCGACATCGGGCTGGCCACCGAGCAGCTCAAGGCCGTGCTCGGCGAGCTGAACTACCGCAATCTCGACGACGAGTCCGCCTTCACCGGGGTGAACACCACCACCGAGGTGCTGGCCCGTACGGTGGCCGACCGGCTCGCCGACGCGGTGACGGCCGGCCGGCTGGGGGAGGGGGCGCGCGGCCTGACCGGGATCACCGTCACCCTGCACGAGTCACACATCGCCTGGGCGAGCTACGAGCGGTCGCTCTGACCGGATGAGCGTCGTCCACGTGGTGCTGCCGGGTGACATCGACGACCCGGCGGACCCCAGCGGCGGCAACGCCTACGACCGTCACGTCTGCCGTGGCCTGGCCGGACGCGGCTGGACGGTCCGGGAACACCAGGTGCCCGGCGGCTGGCCGCACCCCGGGCCACGCGAGCGCGCCGACCTGGCCGGACTGCTCGGCGGGCTGCCCGACGGCGCGACGGTGCTGCTCGACGGCCTGGTCGCCTCCACCGTGCCGGACGTGCTCGCCCCGCACGCCGCGCGGCTGCGCCTGATGATCCTGGTGCACCTGCCGATCGAGGGGGAGACCGAGGCACGGGCGCTGGCGGCGGCCACCGCAGTGGTAGCCACCAGCGAGTGGACCCGCGGCCGGCTGCTCGACCGCTACCGGCTGCGCCCCGAACTGGTGACGGCCGCCCCACCCGGCGTCGACCCGGCGCCCGTCGCCCCCGGCACGCCCGGCGGTGGGCGGCTGCTCTGCGTCGCCGCCGTCACGGCGGTCAAGGGCCACGACGTGCTCGCCGCCGCGCTCGCCGAGGTGGCGGACCTGAACTGGACCTGCGACTGGGTGGGACCGCTGGAGCGGGACCGGCCCTTCGCCGACCGGATGCGCGGGCGGCTCGCCGCCGCCGGTCTGGGCGCCCGGGTCCGGCTCACCGGCCCCCGTACCGGGCCGGACCTGGCCGCCACCTACGCCGCCGCCGATCTGCTGGTTCAGCCCTCGCGACAGGAGACGTACGGGATGGTGGTCACCGAGGCGCTGGCCCGGGGCGTACCGGTGCTGGCCAGCGACACCGGCGGCCTGCCGGCCACGCTCGGGCACGCGCCCGGCGGCGAGCGGCCCGGCCTGCTGGTGCCACCGGACGACCCGGGCGCGACCGCCGCGGCGCTGCGCCGCTGGCTCACCGACCCCGGCCTGCGGGACCGGCTGCGCCGCGCCGCCCGGCAGCGGCGGGACACCCTCACCGGCTGGACGGTCACCGTGGACCGGCTGGCGACGGCGCTGAAGGAGGCGACCGCGGCATGACCACCTCACTCCCGCCCGGCTTCGCGGACTGGCTGCGGCTGCGAGAGCCCGCCGACGCGGCGGCCCGCAGCGCCGAGCTGGCCGACGCGGTCCGCGACCGGATGCCCGCCGGCCGGCCGCTCGTCGTGCACGACCTGGGCAGCGGCACCGGTTCGATGGCCCGCTGGCTCGCGCCCCGGCTGCCCGGCCCGCAACGCTGGGTGCTGCACGAACGCGACCGGGACCTGCTGGCGCTGGCCCGCTCGGCGCGGCTCACCGCCGCCGACGGGGCCGAGGTCACCGTGACGACGCTCGACTCGGACATCACCCGGCTGACCGCCGCCGACCTGGCCGGCGCGCACCTGGTCACCGCGTCCGCGCTGCTGGACATGCTCACCGCCGAGGAGGTCGAGCGGATGGCGGCGGCCTGCGCCGGGCACCCGACGCTGTTCGCGCTCACCGTCACCGGGCGGGCCGAGTTCACCCCGCCGCACCCGCTCGACGCCGAGCTGACCGCCGCGTTCAACGCCCACCAGCGGCGCACCGTCGACGGCCGGGCGCTGCTCGGGCCGGACGCCGTGGACGCCGCCGTGGCCGCGTTCTCCCGTCACGGCGTCGAGGTCGTGGTGCGCCCCACCCCGTGGCGGCTCGGCCCGGAGCAGGCGGAACTGGCCGCCGAATGGCTCACCGGCTGGGTCGCCGCAGCGGTCGAGGAACTACCGCATCTGTCCGGGCCCGCCGGGACGTATCAGAAGTGGCGGCTCGCCGAGGCCGCCGCCGACCGGCTCGACGTGGTGCTGCACCACGCCGACCTGCTCGCCGGCTGAACCGTACCGGCTGCTGGCACGTGACAACCGGTGGGAACAAGGGAGGACCGTTTGTCACACGTCGCCGTCGCCGTCGCCGGACCCGTACCGGCTGTCACGCCCGCGCCGCCGCGCCGGGCCCGGCCGCGCCGGACCTGGGTACGCCCGCTGCTCGGGCTCGCGGTGCTCGCCGTGCTCGTCGCGTCAGTGGGCACCGGTCCGTTCCTGGCCGGGCTGCGCCTGATCGACGCGCCGGCGCTGGCCGCCGCGCTCGGCATCGGCGTGATCACCACCGTCTGCTGCGCCTGGCGCTGGTCGCTTGTCGCCGGCGGGCTGGGCGTACGGCTGCCGATGCGCGCCGCGGTGGCGCACTGCTACCGGGCGATCTTCCTGAACTCGACGCTGCCCGGTGGCGTGCTCGGCGACGTGCACCGGGCGGTCCGGCACGGCCGCGACGCCGGGGACGTGGCCCGGGGCGTACGGGCGGTGGTCTGGGAGCGCACCGCCGGTCAGGTGGTGCAGGTGGTCATCGCGGTGGCGCTGCTCGCCGCGTTCCCGTCACCGGTGCGCCGGTACCTGCCGTGGCTGGCGGCCGGCCTGGCCGTGGTGGCGCTGGCGCTGGCGCTGGCCGCCCGCGCGGTGCCCCGCTCCGGGGCGTCCCGCTGGGCGCGGGCGGCCCGGACCGTGGTCGCCGGCGTGCAGTCCGGCGTGCTGGGCCGCCGGACCTGGGCCGGTGTGGTGATCGCCTCGACGGTGGTGTTCGCCGGCCACCTGGCCACGTTCGTGGTGGCCGCCCGCACCGCCGGGACGGACGCCCCGCTGTCCCGCCTGCTGCCGTTGACGCTGCTCGCCCTGCTGGCCATGGCGGTGCCGCTCAACGTGGGCGGGTTCGGCCCGCGCGAGGGGGTCGCCGCGTGGGCGTTCGCCTCGGCCGGGCTGACCGCCGCGCAGGGTGTGGCGACCGGCACGGTGTACGGCGCGCTGGTGCTGGTGGCCAGCCTGCCCGGCGCCGCGGTGCTGCTGGCGCGGCGGATGCCCCGGCGGGAGCCCGGCAACTGTCGGTGATCCCGCCTACGGTGGGGGAGCGAGGTGTGCGTCGCCGGGTCCGCCCGGCGACCGGACGACAGGAGAACCATGGACGAAACCCTGCCCACCGCGACGGTCCGGACCCGCGTGACGGTCCCGCTACGGTTCCCCGACGGTTACGTGACGACCGCGCGCGTGCACACCTTCCACGGTCTCGTCGACGGGCGCGAGCACCTGGCGTTCGGGCTCGGTGAACACGTCGACGCCGACCCGCCGCTGGTCCGCCCGCACAGCGAGTGCCTCACCGGGGACGTGTTCGGCAGCCAGCGCTGCGACTGCGGGCCGCAGTTGCGCGAGGCGGTCGAGCGCATCGCCGAGGCCGGTGGCTACCTGCTCTACCTGCGGCAGGAGGGGCGGGGCATCGGCCTGTACGCCAAGCTCGACGCGTACGCGCTGCAGGACGACGGCCTCGACACGTACGAGGCGAACCTGGCGCTCGGGCGCGGCGCGGACGAGCGTGACTACACGGTGGCCGCGCAGATGCTCGGCGCGCTGGGCGTGGACCGGGTGGCCCTGCTCAGCAACAACCCGGACAAGGCGGCCCAGCTCGAACGGCTGGGCGTCACGGTGGCCGACCGGGTGTCCACCGGCGTGCACCTGTCGCCGGCGAACGCCGGTTACCTGGCGGCCAAGGTGACCCGCGCCGATCACGCCCTCGACCTGCCGTTCGTGCCGTGACCACCCGCCCGTACGTCCTGCTCAGCTGCGCGATGTCGATCGACGGCTACATCGACGACGCGACCACCGACCGGCTGCTGCTGTCGAACGACGACGACCTGCACCGGGTCGACGCGACCCGGGCCGGGTGCGACGCGATCCTGGTGGGCGCGGCGACAGTGCGCCGCGACGACCCTCGTCTGCTGGTGCGCAGCGAGCGGCGGCGCGCCGAGCGGGTGGCGCGCGGCCTGCCCCCGTCGCCGGTGAAGGTGACAGTCACCGGCAGCGGCGACCTCGACCCGGGGGCGCGCTTCTTCACCATGGGTGACGGGCTCAAGCTGGTGTACTGCCCGAGCGGAGTGGTGGACAAGGCACGTGAGCAGGTCGGCGCCGTGTCGACGGTGGTCGACGCGGGCGATCCGGCCACCGCGGAGGCGGTGGTGGCCGACCTGGCCGGGCGCGGCGTGACGCGCCTGATGGTGGAGGGCGGCGGCTCGATGCACCGCCAGTTCCTCACCGCCGTCGTGGCCGACGAGCTGCACCTGGTGGTCGCCCCGTTCTTTGTGGGGGACCGTCGGGCGCCGCGCTTCGTCGGGGACGGCCGCTTCCCGTGGCACCCGGGCCGTCGGGCCCGGGTGGTCGAGGTACGCCAGATCGGCGACGTGGTGCTCACCCGCTACGCGTTGTCCGACCGCTGCCCGGCCTGACCCGTCGTCCCGCCCGGTCCACCCTTGTGCAAGCTCACGGTCGTGATTAGTTTGTTGACCATCCATACGAACTAATCCACTGCGCATCCCTTCCCGAAGGGGGACCGATGACCGCGCACCACCCCGACCCGGGCTCCTCCCGCCGTCGCTTCCTCGGCCTGGTCGGCCTCGGCGTGGCCGCCACCACCGCCGGCCCGCTGCTCGCCGGCTGCTCGGAGAAGCCGGCCGGCACCGGCGCCGCCCAGAACCTCGACGCCGTCTCCGGCCTGCTGCCCAACCACAAGGACCTGCCCGGCGGCATCAAGCCCGACATCGTCGGCACCCGGCCGGTGCCCGACGGCTACACCCGCTACCCGGCCAGCCTCGTCGACGCCGTCACCGACAAGCCCGGCACCAGCGGCAAGCAGGTCACCGCCATGACCCCCGCCTGGGGCCCGGCGCCGCCCGGCGTCGCGCAGAGCGCCTACCTCCAGGCGGTCAACGCCGAGCTGGGCACGCCCGTCAACTTCACCATCCAGGACGGCAACACGTACGCCGACAAGCTCAACGCGATGCTCGGCGCGCGCGACGTGCCGGACCTGCTGTGCGTACCGGGGTGGGAGGTGGAGAAGATCCCGCGCTTCGCCGAGGCCATCAAGGTGCTCTTCGAGGACCTGACCGACCACCTCAGCGGCGACGCCGCCGCCGCGTACCCGATGCTGGCGAGCTTCCCCACCGGGGCCTGGCGGCGCGCGGTCTGGAACGAGCGGCTCATGTCCGTGCCCAACCCCACCGACGGGCCGTTCCCGTGGGCGCTGTTCACCCGCAAGGACGTCCTCGACGCGCGCGGCCTGGCCGTGCCGGCGAACCTGGACGACCTGCTCGCCGTGGCCAAGCAGGTGACCGACCCGGCGCGCAAGGTGTGGGCGTTCAACGACGTCTTCGCCATGATCCAGATGTTCCACAAGGTGCCGGGTCACAAGGGCGGATGGCGGGTCAAGTCCGACGGTACCCCCGAGTTCAAGTACGAGACCCCGGAGTTCCGCCGCGCGCTGGAGGTGATGGCTAAGATCTACGCGGACGGCCTGGTCCACCCGGACATCGTGGCCAGCAGGGGCGCGGACGCCAAGCAGCTGTTCGCCAAGAACGGCGCGATCGTGTTCCTCCAGGACGGCGTCGGCTTCTGGCAGGGCGCCCAGGCCGAGCACCAGAAGACCAACCCCAAGCTGAACATCCAGCCGGTGCCGATCTTCTCCGCCACCGGCGGCGACCCGCTGGTCTGGGGCGACGACGAGCCGATTTCCTACACGTTCGTCAAGAAGGGCCTCGGCAAGGACCGGGTCCAGGAGCTGCTGCGGATCATCAACTGGTGCTCCGCGCCGCTGGGCAGCCAGGAGGCGCAGCTGCGGGACTTCGGCGTCGCGGGCAAGCACCACAACCCGTCGCCGAACGGGCCGGTCAAGACCGACCTGGCGTTCAAGGAGATCGCCAACCAGTACTTCTTCATCAGCGGCCGCAACCCCACCATCGGGCCGTTCCCGGACACCCCGCGCTTCGTGCCGGACGTGCTCGCGTACTCCAACGAGATGGTCAAGCACATGGAGCCCAACCCGTGGGCCGGGGTGAAGCTGGAGATGCCCGCCGCGTACAAGGCCAACCAGGTGCCCACCGAGGACAAGTTCACCGACGTGCTGCGCGGCCGCCGACCGCTGAGCGACGTGGACGCCATCGTCAAGGAGTGGAAGGCCGCCGGCGGCGAAGAGGCCCGGAAGCTGCTCGCCGACGCGCTGCCCAAGGCGGGCCGATGAGCGAGCCGGCCGTCCTGGCCGGGCCCGAGCGGGCCCGGCCGGACGCCCCGGCCTCGCCCGGCCGACCGCCCGGCCGACCTCCCCGCCGCGGCCGGGTGCCGCTGCGCACCCGGCTGCGGCGGGACTGGCAGCTGCTCGCCATGGTGGCGCCCGGCTTCGGAATCCTGCTGGTCTTCAGCTACCTGCCGATCGCCGGCAACGTCATCGCGTTCCAGGACTACAACCCCTACCTCGGCGACAACCCGTGGCAGGCGTTCGCGCACAGCGACTGGATCGGCTTCGGCCAGTTCCAGCTGCTGTTCTCCGACCCGGCGTTCTGGGACGCGTTCCGCAACACGCTGGCGATCACCGCGTTCCAGCTCGTCTTCTTCTTCCCGCTGCCGATCGTGCTGGCCATCGCGCTGCACAACCTGCTGTCCAGCCGGCTGCGCGGGCTCATCCAGACCATCGTCTACCTGCCGCACTTCTTCAGCTGGGTGCTGGTGGTCACGTTCTTCGTGGCGATGCTCGGCGGCGCGGGGCTGCTCGCCCAGACCATGCGCGACGCCGGGATGCAGCCGTGGAACGTGATGACCAACCCGGACACGTTCATCGTGCTGGTCACCGTCGAGGCGGTGTGGAAGGACGTCGGCTGGGGCACCATCGTCTTCCTGGCCGCGCTGTCCACCATCGACCAGAACCTCTACGAGGCCGCCGCCGCCGACGGCGCCGGCCGGTGGCGGCGGCTGTGGCACATCACGCTGCCCGGCCTGCGACCGGTGATCGTGCTGCTGCTCATCCTGCGCCTGGGCGACGCGCTCTCGGTCGGCTTCGAGCAGTTCCTGCTGCAACGCGACGCCGTCGGCCGGCAGGCCGCCGAGGTGCTCGACACCTTCGTCTACCACTTCTCCATCGCCACCGGGAACTACGGGTACGGCGCCGCGGCCGGACTGTTCAAGGCCGTCATCGGGCTGGTGCTGATCCTGGCCGCCAACCGGGTGGCGCACATGCTCGGCGAACGAGGGATCTACTCCAAGTCATGACCACGCTGATCCGCCGGGTCGCCGGCGACCGATCCCGCCGGCCGGTGTGGCAGGAACCGCCCACCCCGGTCGGGCAGGGCCTCAAGGCCGTCGTGCTCACAGTGCTCGTGGCGGGTGTGCTGTTCCCGCTCTGGGTGATCCTGGTGACCAGCCTGTCCTCGCGGGAGACCATCGCGCGGGCCGGCGGCCTGGTGGTCGTGCCCCGGGGCATCGACACGTCCGCGTACGAGACGATCTTCGCCGGGGGTGCTGTCACCCGGGCCCTCTGGATCAGCACGCTCGTCACGGTGATCGGCACCGCCATCGCGCTGACGGTCACCGTGCTCGCCGCGTACGGGCTGTCCCGGCCCGGCTCGCTGGGGCACCGCTGGCTGCTGGCGTACTTCCTGATCCCGTTCCTGGTCTACCCGCCGCTGGTGCCCCGCTACCTGGTGGTCACCGGGCTGGGCCTGAAGGACACCATCTGGGCGCTGGTCCTGCCACCGGCGATCAGCGTGTTCAACCTGGTCGTGGTGCGCGGGTTCTTCCAGGGCATCCCGTCGGAGCTGCTGGACAGCGCCCGCATCGACGGCGCGAGCGACTTCCGTACGCTGGCGCGCATCGTGCTGCCGCTGTCCCGCGCGGTCATCGCCGTGGTCGGCCTGTTCTACGCGGTCAGCTACTGGAACGTCTGGTTCGACGCGCTGCTGTTCATCGACCGCAACGACATGTACCCGATCCAGCGGGTGCTGCAGAGCTACCTGCTGGCCGGGCAGGCCCCGCACACCTCCGGCGGCAGCAGCGGGGTGACCATGCCACCGACCGAGGCGGTCAAGATGGCGGTCGTGGTGCTGACCGTCGCGCCGATCGTCGCCGTCTACCCGTTCATCCAGCGGCACTTCGTCAAGGGCGTGCTGATCGGCGCGGTGAAGGGCTGAGGCGGCCGGTCACAGAACCTGGGACAGGAAGCGTCGCAGCCGCGGGTGCTCCGGCGCCTCGAACACCGCCTCCGGCGGGCCGGACTCCAGCACCACGCCCGCGTCCATGAACGCCACCGTGTCGGCGACGCTGCGCGCGAACCCCATCTCGTGCGTCACCACGACCATCGTCATGCCGGCCGCGGCCAGGTCCGCCATCACCGCGAGCACGCCCTTGACCAGCTCCGGGTCCAGCGCGCTGGTCGCCTCGTCGAAGAGCATCACCTGCGGGCGCAGCGCCAGCGCCCGCGCGATCGCGACGCGCTGCTGCTGCCCGCCGGAGAGCTGCGCCGGCCGCGCGTCGGCCTTGCCGGCCAGGCCGACCAGGTCGAGCTGGGCGCGGGCGAGCGCCACCGCCTCGTCCTCGTCGAGCTTCTTCAGCTTGCGCAGCGCCAGCGTGATGTTGCGCAGCACGCTCAGGTGCGGGAAGAGGTTGAACTGCTGGAACACCATGCCGATGCGCTGGCGCAGCGCGTCCGGGTCGTCGCGCAGCACGCTGCGGCCGTCCAGCAGCACGTCGCCCCGGTCCGGCTCGATCAGCCGGTTGATGGTGCGCAGCAGCGTGGACTTGCCGGAGCCGGACGGGCCGATCACGCACGCGGCGCCACCGCGCGCCACGTCCAGGTCCGCGCCGCGCAGCACCCGGTGCGCGCCGAACGCCAGGTGCACGTCGCGGACGGCCAGGCTGACCGAGGTGGTGGTGGTCATCGCGGGTCCTTTCCGGACGGGGTGAGGTCGGCGGGCTCGGTGTCCGGCTCGGGCGGGGCGGCCGGGCGGCCCTGCCGCAGCCGCCGGTCCAGCCAGTTCACCGCGTGGGTCAGCGGCACGGTCAGCAACAGGTAGAACAGCCCGGCCAGCAGCAGCGCGGACTGGTTGCCGGTGTTCGCGGCGTAGTCCTGCCCGATCCGGAACAGCTCCCGCTGGCTGGCCAGCAGGCCGAGGAAGTAGACCAGGCTGGAGTCCTTGATCAGCGAGATGAGCTGGTTGACCCAGGCGGGCAGCACCCGGCGTACGCCCTGCGGGATGATCACCAGGCGCATCGCCTCGCCCCAGGAGAAGCCGAGCGCCCGCGCGCCCTCCAACTGGGCGGCCTCCACGCTCAGGATGCCGGCCCGGAAGATCTCGCCGAGGTAGGCGGCGGCGATCAGGGAGAGCGCCAGCACGCCCAGGGGATAGGGGTTAGGGCCCCAGACCTGCATGCCCAGCGGCGCCAGGCCGACGCCGATGAGCAGGATGGTCGCCGCGGCCGGCAGGCCGCGGAACACGTCGGTGTAGATCCGCGCCGGCCAGCGCAACCACCGGGTACGCGAGATGCCGGCGACGGCCAGCAGCATGCCCAGCACCGAGCCGAGCAGGGCGGCGGAGACCGCCAGGGTGAGCGTGTTGGGCAGCCCGACGGTCAGCATCTCGGGCAGCGCCTCGCGCATCGACTCCCAGTCGAAGAACGTCTCCCAGAGGGTGCTCAGTGGGTCCATGTCCGCTCCGTCCGCCCTGCTCGTGCTCGGTTACCGGCTCAGGAGGCGGCCGACGGCGCGGGCGCCGCCACCGACCCGCTGCCGGGCTTGAAGTCGGCCGGGATCGGCCGCCCCGGGTAGTACTCCGCCTGCAGACGGCTCCACGTGCCGTCCGCGATCACCTCGTCGAGGCCCTTGTTCAGCGCCTCGCGCAGCTTGTCGTTGCCCTTCGCCACGGCGAACGCGGTCGGGGTGGGGCTGAGCTGCTTCGCCGCGACCTTGATCTTGCCGTTGCTGTCGGCGGCGGACTTGTCGCCGATCTCCGCCGGGGCGATCCAGGCGTCCGCGGTGCCGGCCTTGAGCTGGTTGATCGCGCTGTTGTAGTCGGGCACGCGTACCGGGTCGAGGTTCTGCTTGGTGGCGTAGTCGTCCTGCACGGTGCCCTGCACCACCACCACGCGCTTGCCGGCGAGCTGGTCGAAGCCGGTGAGCGTGGAGCCGGCGGGCACGTCCAGGCCGAAGTAGCCGAAGTCGTAGCCGTTGCCGAAGTCCACTGTCTTCTTGCGCGCCTCGGTGATCGTGATCGAGGAGCTGCCCACGTCGAACTTGCCGCTGTTGACCTGGGAGAGCAGGGCGGAGAAGTCGGTGCCGACGAACTCCACCTTCAGGTCGATCTTGGCGGCCACGGCCCGCAGCAGCTCGTTGTCGAAGCCGGTGAACTTGCCGTCCTTCAGGAAGACGTTCGGCGGCGCGTCGGTGAGCGTTCCGGCGCGGATCACGCCGGGCTGGAGCAGGCCGTACGGGTTGTCGGCCGCGTCGGTGTCGTCGCCGCCGCAGGCGGTGAGCGCGGTGACGGCGAGCAGGGCCGCCGCGCCGACGGCGGCGGCACGGGTCAGGACGGTACGGAAACGCACGATGTCTCTCCAGAGTGGATGGACGCGCGGAGGTGCGCGTCGGCGCCGGCCCGCCGGACAGACGGCCGGGCCGGAGAAGGGTGGATCGGGAAGAGGGGGTGGCGCTCGCTCAGCGCGCGGGGCGACAGGCGTCGCTGCACACCCGCATCAGGTCGACGTGGCGGCGCTTGACCAGCGCGAAGCGGGCCGGGTACGCGGCGACGTCGCCGGAGGGGGTGGAGGGTGGTGCGGACATCGGTCTCCCTGGTCTGGTGCTGACCTGGGTGCCAGGCCACGCTTGCACCGGCGGCTGCCGGTGCCTGGTCTTCACCCGGGGCACCCCACCGCGGAGGAGGGTTGCCGGCCAGCGAGCCGGGGCTTCGCGCTGGCGCTCATGACCTGCCCAGAAGGCTAGCAGCACCGCCGGGGCGGCCGTCCAGCGGTTATGACCACCCTCACGCGCGGCGCCTTACCGACGGGCCGGGACGACCGGCGCGTCCCGGCCGGTGCCGTGCCGCGACGGGCTGCGCTGCTCGTGGTAGTCCTGTTCCACGTTGACGGTCCAGACGTCGTGCTCCGCGCCGTGCGCGATGTTCTCCGCGGTCAGCATCGCGGTGAGCATCGAATGGTCGGCGTTGTTGTACCGGTGCATGCCGTTGCGCCCGACCGGGTGCACGTTCGGCACGTTCGCAGCAAGCCAGCCCCGGATGACGTCGACGTTGCGCTGGTACCGCTCGTCGTAGACCGGGTACGCCTTCGGCATCCGGACCACGTAACCGGCCTCCACACAGCCGGGCTTGACCAGGCCCAGCCGCTCCAGCTCGGCGGTGGCGAACGCGACCAGTTCGGCGTCCGGCGTCCGCCACATCTCGTCGCCCTCGAACACGAAGTACTCCAGCCCCAGGCACGTCCGCCCGTCCTTGACCAGGTACGGCGACCAGGAGCCGAAGTTCTGGATCCGGCCCACCCGGGCCGCCGGGTCGTGCACGTAGATCCAGTTGTCCGGGAATGAGAACTCCTCCGGCACCACGAGCGCGACGGTCAGGAAGTCCCGGTACCGCAGGTCGTCGGCGGCGGCCCGCACCTCGGGCGGCGCCTCGGGCCGCATCGCCCGCACCAGCGCGGAGATCGGCATCGAGGAGATCACATGATCGGCCGGCTCGGTCCGCTCACCGTCCGCGTCGACGAGCGTCACCGCTGTCGCCCGCCGGGCCGCCGGGTCCCGCCGTACCTCGGTCACCCAGGCGCCGGTGCGTACCGTGCCGCCGCGTCGGGCGACCTCCTCGGCGCAGCGCTCCCACATCATCCCGGGGCCGTGCTTCGGGTACTGGAACTCCTCGATCAGGCTGGTCACGTCCGTGCGGTCGCGCCGGGGCAGCAGCGCGTTGCGCATCGCGGTGGCCAGCGACAGGTTCTTGATCCGCTGGGCCGCCCAGTCGGCCTGCAACTGGTCCGCCGGCATCCCCCAGACCTTCTCCGTGTACGTCTTGAAGAAGATCGAGTAGAGCCGCCAGCCGAACCGCGCCGACACCCACCCCTCGAAGTGCGACTGGTCCTTCGGCGGGCGCAGCCGGGCCCGGCCGTACGAGGCCAGACAGCGCGCCGCCTCCAGCAGGCCGAGGTTGCGCAGCGCGTTCCCGGCGCTGAGCGGATAGTCGAACAGCGCCCCGCGGTAGTAGATACGGCTCATCCGCGGCCGGAGCAGGAAGTCCTCGTCCGGCAGGATCTCGTGCCAGAAGTCCTCGACCCGGGACACTTTGGTGAAGAAGCGGTGCCCGCCGATGTCGAAGCGCCAGCCCTCGCGCTCCACGGTCCGGCTGATCCCGCCGACCACGTCGTCGGCCTCGTAGACCCGGACCGGCTCGCCGTGCCGCAGCAGCTCGTACGCGGCGGTCAACCCGGCCGGCCCCGCCCCGATGATCACGGTTCCGTCGCCGTCACCCATGCCGTCCGCGCCCCCTGCCGCCAGCCTCCCGATGCGGCACCGCGCATACCCGTCCTGCCGGACGAGGACTTCCTGCTC
>NZ_MAGP01000157.1 GCF_002926165.1 Micromonospora chalcea
CCCCGAATGGAGCCCCCTCATGAACACGATCCTGCGTAAGAGCATCCTCGGTATCGCCGGTCTGACCGTCGCCGGTGGCCTCGCCGCCGGCCCCCTCAACCACGACACCAGCACCCCCACCACCCGCGACGCCGCCGCGGTCACCACCACCCAGGCCGCGAAGCTCGACAGCGCCGCGCTGATCCCGCACGGCGTGCAGGGCACCCAGTCCCACATCGACCTCAATGACGAGCAGACCGCCAACGTCAAGGCCATCATCGCCGCCACCAAGAAGGCCGGCATGGACGAACGCGCCGCCGTCGTCTCCATCGCCACCGCCCTGCAGGAGTCGAAGCTGGAAAACCTCGGCCACCTCGGTGACCGTAACGACCACGACTCGCAGGGCCTGTTCCAGCAGCGCCCCTCCTCCGGTTGGGGCACGGTCGAGCAGATCACCGACCCCGAATACTCCACCACCGCGTTCCTGAAGGGCCTGAAGCAGGTCGACGGCTGGCGCGACATGCCGCTGACCGTCGCCGCCCAGACCGTCCAGGTCAGCGCGTACCCCGACCACTACGCCCAGTGGGAGCAGCAGGCCGCCGACCTGGTCGCCGAGCACTGGAACAGCTGACCCGGCGGTGACCGGGGTCACGAGGAACGAGCGGAAGAACCGTGACCCCGGTACCGTTGTGCAGAGCGTCGGTGTGTCCAGTGTCCCCGGGCCTCACCTAAATTGCCTTCGCGGAATACCGTTCGGCTGGAGCCGCGTCGCGCCACTCGCCGAGAGGCGACATGCACACCGACGCCCAGAGCCGCTCCGGCCGAATGGCCGGGGCGGCTCTGTCTGTGGGCTCGACTCGCACGCCTCCGGCGGCTGGCCTAGGGTGAGAAGGAAGAGGTGAGAGCCGTTCTCGACGCTGAGGGGGTGCCCGGGTGGGTCTGAAGACCTTCATCCAGGGGTGGCCGGTCTACCGGCAACTCACCGGCACCGATCCGCTCGGTCGCGGCGCCGCCGCCCAGTCGGCGCGCTCCGCCGCGCTGACCGCCCGCACCGAGACCGCCGACGGCATGGCCCGCTCGGTCTGCCCGTACTGCGCGGTCGGCTGCGGGCAGCGCGTCTTCCATTCCGACGGCAAGGTCACCCAGATCGAGGGCGACCCGGACAGCCCGATCTCGCGTGGCCGGCTCTGCCCGAAGGGCTCGGCCAGCAAGAGCCTGGTGACCAGCCCGCTGCGCCAGACGAAGGTCCGCTACCGCCGGCCGTACGCGACCGAGTGGGAAGACCTGGACCTCGACGTCGCGCTCGACATGATCGCCGACCGGATCCTCGCCGCCCGCGCGGAGACCTGGGAGGACGTCGACGACGAGGGTCGTCCGCTGAACCGGACGCTCGGCATCTCCAGCCTCGGCGGCGCGACGCTGGACAACGAGGAGAACTACCTCATCAAGAAGCTGTTCACCGCGATGGGGGCACTCCAGATCGAGAACCAGGCCCGTATTTGACACTCCGCCACCGTCCCCGGTCTGGGGACCAGCTTCGGTCG
Organism: Micromonospora chalcea; assembly: GCF_002926165.1. Classification (GTDB taxonomy): domain Bacteria; phylum Actinomycetota; class Actinomycetes; order Mycobacteriales; family Micromonosporaceae; genus Micromonospora; species Micromonospora chalcea. Next base: position 1,524 of record NZ_MAGP01000157.1, read on the forward strand.
CGGCGGCGCCACGGACTTCCAGCAGGATCTCGCCAACGCTGACGTCATCATCATCCAGGGCTCGAACATGGCCGAGGCCCACCCGGTGGGTTTCCAGTGGGTGATGGAGGCGAAGAAGCGCGGCGCGAAGGTCTTCCACGTCGACCCGCGGTTCACGCGCACCAGCGCGCTCGCCGACACGTACCTGCCGATCCGGGCGGGCACGGACATCGCGCTGCTCGGCGGCGTGGTGCGCTACATCCTGGACAACGAGCTCGACTTCCGGGAGTACGTGCTGGCGTACACCAACGCGGCCAACATCGTCAGCGAGCGGTTCGCCGACACCGAGGACCTGGACGGCCTGTTCTCCGGCTACAACCCGGACACCGGCTCGTACGACCACGCGAGCTGGCAGTACGAGGGGCAGGAGGACAACGCCAAGGTCCGGGGCACCGGCAAGGAACGCGACTCGGCCTCCGGGCTGGAGCACGAGTCGCACGGCGAGCCGGTGCCGGCGCAGGCCCCGCGGGACGAGACGTTGCAGCACCCGCGCTGCGTCTACCAGATCCTGAAGCGGCACTTCTCCCGCTACACCCCGGAGATGGTGGCCCGCGTGTGCGGCATCCCGGAGGAGAAGTTCCTCGAACTGGCGCGCGCCTGGACGGAGAACTCGGGGCGGGAGCGCACCGGCGCGCTCGTCTACTCGGTCGGCTGGACGCAGCACAGCGTGGGCGTGCAGTACATCCGCACCGGCTCGATCATTCAGACGCTGCTGGGCAACATGGGCCGTCCGGGCGGTGGCATCCTGGCGCTGCGCGGTCACGCCAGCATCCAGGGCTCCACCGACATCCCGACGCTGTTCAACCTGCTGCCCGGCTACCTGCCGATGCCGCACCACGCCGACCACCCGACGTTCGACAGGTGGGTGGACAGCATCCGGCACCCGGGCCAGAAGGGCTTCTGGGGCAACTCGCGGGCGTTCGCGGCGAGCCTGCTCAAGGCGTACTGGGGTGACGCGGCGACGCCGGAGAACGACTTCTGCTACGGCTACATGCCCCGGATGACCGGCGACCACGGCACGTACCAGCAGGTCCTGAACATGATCGACGGCAAGGTGAAGGGCTATTTCCTGCTCGGCCAGAACCCGGCGGTCGGCTCGGCGCACGGCCGTGCCCAGCGCCTCGGCATGGCCAACCTCGACTGGCTCGTGGTCCGCGACCTGTTCATGATCGAGAGCGCCACGTTCTGGAAGAACGGCCCGGAGGTCGCCACCGGTGAGATCGTCCCGGAGGAGTGCCGCACCGAGGTGTTCTTCCTGCCGGCGGCCTCGCACGTGGAGAAGGAGGGCACGTTCACCCAGACGCAGCGGCTGCTGCAGTGGCGGGAGAAGGCCGTCGACCCGCCGGGCGACGCCCGCTCCGAGCTGTGGTTCTTCTACCACCTCGGCCGCGTGCTGCGGGAGAAGCTGGCCGGCTCCACCGAGCGCCGCGACCGGGCGCTGCTGGACCTGGCCTGGGACTACCCCACGCACGGTCCGCACGCGGAGCCGAGCGCCGAGGCGGTGCTCAAGGAGATCAACGGGTACGAGGTGGCGACCGGCCGCCCACTGAACGCGTTCGGCGAGGCCCGCGACGACGGCTCGACGGCGATCGGCTGCTGGATCTACTCCGGCGTCTACGCCGACGGGGTGAACCAGGCGGCCCGCCGCCGGTCCCGCCACGAGCAGGACTGGGTGGCCGCCGAGTGGGGCTGGGCGTGGCCGGCGAACCGCCGCACGCTCTACAACCGCGCCTCCGCCGACCCCGAGGGCCGGCCGTGGAGCGAGCGCAAGAAGTACGTCTGGTGGGACCCGGATGCCGGCGAGTGGACCGGCTACGACGTGCCGGACTTCGAGAAGACGAAGCCGCCGTCGTACCGGCCGCCGGAGGGCGCCTCCGGGCCGGCCGCGCTCGCCGGTGACGACCCGTTCGTCATGCAGGGCGACGGCAAGGCGTGGCTGTACGCGCCGAGCGGCGTCCTGGACGGCCCGCTGCCGACGCACTACGAGCCGGCCGAGTCGCCGATGCGCAACCCGCTCTACGGTCAGCAGGCCAACCCGACCCGCAAGATCTACGAGCACCCGATCAACCGGATGAACCCGAGTCCGCCGGAGCCGCACAGCCAGGTCTTCCCGTACGTGTTCACGGTCAGCCGCCTCACCGAGCACCACACCGCCGGTGGGATGAGCCGTACCGTGCCGCGCCTGGCCGAGCTGCAGCCGGAGATGTTCGTCGAGGTGTCCCCGGAACTGGCCGGCGAGGTCGGGCTGGCGCACCTGGGCTGGGCGCACCTGATCAGCGGCCGCGCGGTGATCGAGGCGCGGGTGCTGGTCACCGATCGGCTCACTCCGCTGCGGGTGGACGGGCGGATCATCCACCAGGTGTGGCTGCCGTACCACTTCGGCACCGAGGGTCTGGTCACCGGCGACTCGGCGAACGACCTGTTCGGCATCACGCTGGACCCGAACGTGCTCATCCAGGAGAGCAAGGTCGGCACCTGCGACATCCGGCCCGGCCGTCGTCCCACCGGTCCGCCGCTGCTGGACCTGGTCGGCGACTACCAGCGGCGGGCCGGGATGACGCCGGACCGGAAGATCCCGCTGGTGACCACCGACGCGGCCGGCGGGGACGACGCCGCCGGCAGCACCGACGAGCAGTCGCCCGCCGCGCACCAGGACGGGGAGCCGCATGCCTGACGCCAACAGCCTGTACGGTCCGCTGGACCCGGCCCCCGACGCGGGCTGGGTCGAAGCGCCGCCCCGGATGGGCTTCTTCACCGACACCAGCGTCTGCATCGGCTGCAAGGCGTGCGAGGTGGCCTGCAAGGAGTGGAACGGCGTCCCGGACTCCGGGTTCGACCTGCTCGGCATGTCGTACGACAACACCGGCGCGCTGACCGCGAACTCGTGGCGGCACGTGGCGTTCATCGAGCAGCCCCGCCCGGCCGGGCACCGTACGCCGGCGTTCGCCGGTGACCCGACCGGCCCGGCGACCAGCCCCGCGTCCGCGGCGGTCGGCGCGGGCACGGCCCCCGACACCGGCACGAACCCCGGTCTGCCGCCGGGGCGGCCGGAGGCGGCGGCACGGATGGCGGCCGGTCCGGAGTTCCTCGGCATGCCCGGCGCGCAGCCGCCCGGGCGGGACAGCGGCGCGGAGACCCGCACCGACTTCCGCTGGCTGATGATGTCCGACGTGTGCAAGCACTGCACGCACGCGGCCTGCCTGGACGTGTGCCCGACCGGTTCGTTGTTCCGCACCGAGTTCGGCACGGTGGTGGTGCAGGAGGACATCTGCAACGGCTGCGGCTACTGCATCTCCGCCTGCCCGTACGGCGTGATCGACCAGCGCAAGGGCGATGGCCGGGCGTGGAAGTGCACGCTGTGCTACGACCGGATCGGCGCGGGCATGACGCCCGCCTGCGCGCAGGCGTGCCCGACCGAGTCGATCCAGTACGGCCCGCTCGACGAGCTGCGGGAACGGGCCGCCACGCGGGTCGCCGCGCTGCACGAGCGGGGCGTGCCGGAGGCGCGGCTGTACGGCCACGACCCGACCGACGGCGTGGGCGGCGACGGCGCGTTCTTCCTGCTGCTCGACGAGCCGGAGGCGTACGGGCTGCCGCCGGACCCGGTGGTCACCACCCGGGACCTGCCGAAGATGTGGAAGCGGGCCGGGTTCGCCGCGCTGGCCATGGCGGCGGCTGCCGTCGCCGCGTTCGTCGGAGGATCGTCGTGAGCCCGGACCGCCCGGTCGGTGACCTGTTCCGCCGCTTCCGCGAGCGCCTGTCCACGGGACCGGAGGACCGCGGCGCCGCCGAGCGGGAGAACGGCAGCCGGGCCACCGCGGCCGGTCCCGGCGTGGGACGCACCGACGCGGGTTCCCGCGACGCGCGGCTGGCCCCGCACCCGCCCCGCGACGCGGCCCCGCGCCGGCGCCGGGGCGGCAAGGGTGGTGGTGAGCAGCTCAACGTGCCGCCGGCCGAGTTCACCTCCTACTACGGCCGGCCCGTCCTCAAGCCGCCGGTGTGGCGGTGGGACATCGCCGCGTACCTGTTCACCGGCGGGCTCGCCGCCGGCTCGTCGCTGCTGGCCGCGGGCGGGCAGCTCACCGGCCGCCCGGCGCTGCGCCGCGCCGGCCGGGTCACCGCCCTGGCGGCGGTGGGCGCGAGCACGTACTTCCTGGTCCACGACCTGGGCCGGCCGTCCCGGTTCCACCACATGCTGCGGGTGGCGAAGGTGACCTCGCCGATGTCGGTGGGCACCTGGATCCTCAGCGTGTTCGGCCCGGCCGCCGGGCTCGCCGCGATCGCCGAGGCGGCGCCGCTGCTGCCCGAGCGCGGCGTGCTGGGGCTCGGCCGCCGGCTGCTGCCCCCGGCCGGGCACACCGCCGGTGTGGTCGCCGCCGTCACCGCGCCCGCGCTGGCCACGTACACCGGGGTGCTGCTGGCGGACACGGCGGTGCCGTCGTGGCACGAGGCGTACCCGGAACTGCCGGCTATCTTCGCGGGCAGCGCGCTGGCCAGCGGCGCCGGTGTCGGGCTGGTGGCCGCGCCCTGCGCCCAGGCCGGTCCGGCGCGGCGCCTCGCGGTCGCGGGCGCGGCGATGGAGCTGTGGGGTTCGCACCGGGTGGAGAACCGGCTCGGGCTGCTCAGCGAGCCCTACACGCAGGGCACACCCGGCAAGCTGCTGCGCGCGGGCCGCGCGCTGACCGCCGCCGGTGTGGTCGGCGCGCTGGTCGGTCGCCGCAGCCGGGTGCTGTCCGCGCTGTCCGGCGGCGCGCTGATCGCCGCGTCGGTGTGCACCCGGTTCGGGATCTTCCACGGCGGCGTCGCCTCGGCACGCGATCCGCGGTACACGGTGGTGCCGCAGCGCGAACGCGCCGACCGGCGGGCCGCCGACCAGGTCTGACACCTCCCCGGGCGGCCTCCCGTCCGCTGTGGTTGACTGCTGCGTGGAGGCGTTCAGGCGGCTGGTGCCCCTCCCGGTCTTCAAAACCGGTGTGGTCCGGGACCCGGGCCAGGCGGGTTCGATTCCCGTCCGTCTCCGCCAAACCGTTCCCGGGAGTGCGCGATGCGTGAGGTCGACCCGCGACGGCGGGTGCCGCGCACCGACGCGCTGCTCGCCGATCCCGCGCTGGCCGCCGCCGCCGTGACGCTGGGCCGCGACCGGGTCAAGGCCGCGATCGTCAGCGCGCAGGACCGCGCCCGCCGCGGCGAGCTGACCCCCGATCAGGTACGCGACGCGGCGCTCGCCGACCTGCCCGGCCGTACGCCACGCGCCGTGCTCAACGCCACCGGCGTCGTGCTGCACACCAACCTGGGCCGTGCCCCGCTCGCCCCGTCCGCCGTGGACGCGCTCGTGGCCGCCGCCGGGCACACCGACGTGGAGCTGGACCTGCGTACCGGACGGCGGGCGCGGCGCGGCCGGGAGGCGCTGGACGCGCTCGCCGCCGCCGTGCCGGACGCCGGGGCGGTGCACGTGGTGAACAACGGCGCCGCCGCGCTGGCGCTGGCCGCGACCGCGCTCGCCGCCGGCCGGGAGATCGTGGTCAGCCGCGGTGAGCTGGTCGAGATCGGCGACGGGTTCCGCCTGCCCGACCTGCTGGCCAGCACCGGCGCGCGGCTGCGCGAGGTGGGCACCACCAACCGCACCACGCGCGCCGACTACGAAGCCGCGATCGGCGAGCACACCGGGTTCGTGCTGAAGGTGCACCCGTCGAACTTCGTGGTCACCGGCTTCACCTCGGCGGTGCCGGTCGCCGAGCTGGCCACGCTCGGCGTACCGGTGGTGGTCGACATCGGGTCGGGCCTGCTCGCGCCCGACCCGCTGCTGCCCGACGAGCCGGACGCCGCCACCACGCTGCGCGCGGGCGCGCACCTGGTCACCGCCAGCGGCGACAAGCTGCTCGGCGGCCCGCAGGCCGGTCTGCTGCTCGGCGACGCCGACCTGGTGCACCGGCTGCGCCGGCACCCCCTCGCGCGGGCGCTGCGCGTCGACAAGCTCACCCTCGCCGCGCTCGCCGCCACCCTGTACGCCCCGACCACGCCCACCCGCGACGCGCTGCACGCCGACCCGGTCCGGCTGCGGGAGCGGGTGGAGCGGCTGCGTGACCGGCTCGGTGAGGACGGCTGCAAGGCCGAGGTGGTGCCCAGCGCGGCAGTCGTCGGCGGCGGCGGGGCGCCCGGCGTGGAGCTGGACTCGTGGGCGCTGAGCCTGCCCGAGCGGTACGCCGAGCCGCTGCGCGCCGGCGACCCGGCGGTCCTCGGACGGGTGCTGCAGGGCCGGCTCCTGCTGGACCTGCGCGCCGTGCCGGAGGGCGCCGACGACCGGGTCCGTGTGGCCGTGCTGAGCGTGGAGGACTGACCGGCATGTGGGTGGTGGCCACCGCCGGGCACGTCGACCACGGCAAGTCGACGCTGGTGCGGGCGCTGACCGGGATGGAACCGGACCGGTGGGCGGAGGAACGCCGCCGGGGCATGACCATCGACCTCGGCTTCGCCTGGACCACGCTGCCCTCCGGCGGCACCGTCGCCTTCGTCGACGTACCCGGGCACGAGCGGTTCGTGCCGAACATGCTCGCCGGTGTCGGCCCGGTCCCGGCCGCGCTGATCGTGGTGGCCGCCGACGAGGGCTGGATGCCGCAGTCCGCCGAGCACCTGGCCGCGCTGGACGCGCTGGGTGTGTCGTACGGGCTGCTCGCGGTGACCCGCGCGGACCTCGCCGACCCAGGGCCGGCGACGGCGCGGGCCCGCACGGAGATCGCCGCGACGTCGCTGGGCGAGGTGGAGGCGGTGCCGGTCTCCGCGGTCACCGGCGCCGGACTGCCCGAGCTGCGCGCCGCGCTGGACCGCCTGACCGCCCGGCTGCCCGACCCGGCCGCTGACGCGCCGGTGCGGCTCTGGGTGGACCGCGCGTTCACGGTACGCGGCAGCGGCACCGTGGTCACCGGCACGCTCGGCGGCGGCCGGCTGCGCGTCGGCGACGAACTGGAGCTGGCCGGCACCGGCGAGGCGGTGCGGGTACGCGGGCTGCACTCCCTCGGCGCCGCGCACACCGCCGTCGAGGCGGTGGCCCGGGTCGCGGTGAACCTGCGCGGCCTGCCCCGGGACCGCGTCGGGCGTGGCGACGCGCTGCTCACACCCGGCCGGTTCGGGCGTACCGACCTGCTCGACGTGCGCCTGTCCGGCGACCCGGCCGCCGACCTGCCGGCCACGCTCATGCTGCACGCCGGCTCGGCGGCGGTGCCCGCCCGGGTCCGGCCGCTGGGCCCGGACACGGTCCGGCTGCGCCTGGCCCGGCCGCTGCCGCTGCTCATCGGGGACCGGGCGCTGCTGCGCGACCCCGGCCGGCACCACGTCTGCGGTGGCGTCACGGTGCTGGACGTGGACCCGCCGCCGCTGCGCCGCCGAGGCGCGGCAGCGGCCCGCGCAGCAGTGCTCGCCCGGCTGGACGGGCGCCCGGACCTGGCCGGGGAGCTGCGCCGGCGGCTGCTGATCCGGGCCGGGGACCTGACCCGGATGGGCGTGCCGCCGACCGCGACGCCGGTGGCCGGGCAGTGGCTGGCCGACCCGGAGCACTGGCGGGACCTGGGCCGCCGCCTCACCGAGGAGGTGACCCGGTACACCGCCGAGCATCCGCTGGCCGCGGGCGTACCGGTCGACGTGCTGCGGCACCGGCTCGACGTGCCCGACCGCGCGCTGGTCACGGCGCTGCTGCGCCCGCCGCTGCGGCTGCGCGACGGCCTGGTCACCGCCGCCGGGCAGCACACGCTGCCCGATCCGGTGGCGCGGGCGGTGGACCGGGTCCGGGCCGAGTACGGCGACCGACCGTTCCAGGCGCCCGAGGCGCACCACCTGGCCGACCTCGGGCTCGGCCCCCGCGAGATCGGCGCCGCCGTCCGGGCCGGCGCGCTGCTGAAGCTCGCCGAGAACGTGGTGCTGCTCCCCGGCGCACCGGACGACGCGGTGCGCGTCCTGGCCGGGCTGCCGCAGCCGTTCACGCTCAGCGCCGCCCGGCAGGCGCTCGGCACCACCCGCCGGGTGGCGGTGCCGCTGCTGGAGCTGCTGGACCGGCGCGGCGCCACCCGGCGGCTGCCCGACGACGCCCGCGAGGTGCTCCGCCCGCCGGGCTGACGCAACAGGCGTCGCCCGCCCGCTCCGGTCACCTACCGTGACGCCATGGACCCTTCCGCGGTCTGGCGGGACAAGAACCACAAGTGGCGGATCGAGGCGTACCGCGCACCGGACCTGAGGTTCGCCATCTACGCCACGAACGGCCCCACCGAGTCGGCGCCGCTGTGGCTGTTCGGGATGGCCGCGCTGGCCCGCTGGCTGATGACCCACGCGATTTCCCTGGACGACCTGGAGACGGACTGACACCCGGACGGGGGACGGCCGCCCGATCCCCGCCCCGGGCGGCGCTGCCGGTCGTACGGTGCGGGCGTGAAGGACAGGGGACTGCGTACGTTCATCACCGTGCTGGCCGGACTGGCCGTGATCTACTTCGGCTTCTCGGGAAGCCGCGGCGACGACAGCGAGGGCGGCGTCTCCGGCGGTGTGGTGCTGCTCGCGCTGCTCGCCTCGCTGCTGGCCTGGAACCTGACCAAGCCCGGGCCGGCCAAGTAGCGCTCTCAGCGCGCCGTGGCGGCGCTGCGGCTCACCTCGCCGGCCGACTCCTCGCCCAGCGCCACCCGCACCAGCGCCGACGCCAGCCGCCCGAAGTCGGCCTCGCCGACCAGCCCGACCAGGTCGCCGGGGCTCGCCGGCAGGCCCAGCCGCTTCGCCCCGGCCAGCGTGCGCCGGTCGGCGTACGGGCGCACGTCCGGCCACACCGACTGCGCCTCGCGCAAAAAGATGTCCGCCCCGGTGGGGCCGATGCCGGGGAACTCGGTGAGAAACCGGCGCAGCGCGGCCCGGTCGGCGCCGGCCTCCTGGTGCAGCCGGCGCAGGTCGCCGTGCCAGCGGTCCAGGCAGAGCCGGGCGCCGGTGCCGAGCATGGTCGCGGTCCGCTCGTCGTAGCGCCGGTAGTGGCCCCGGCCCAGCGCGTCGACCCGGTCCTGCCAGCTCGCCGCCTCCATCGTCTGCGGCGTGCGGTAACCGGCGGCGAACAGCTCCCGGGCGGCGGCCACCGCCACCGACGCCCGGATCCGGGTGCTCAGCAGCGTGGTGAGCACCAGCAACTGGTAGAGCGGGCCGGGCCGGTCGGCGAGGGTGATCCCCGCCTCCTCCGCGTACGTGCGGGACTGCCGGTCCAGCAGGGCGCGCGCGACGTTGCGATCGTCTGGCATCCATCCGGCTTACCCGTCCCGGACCCGGCCAGACCCCTGGGCCGATCCGGAATGCGCCGGGCGGCGACGGGTACGCCTGTCTGGTGCGCGGCCGACGGCCGTGCGCCCCACCGGGAAGGAGAGAGCCGTGGTCAAGCCGCAGCAGGAGGAACTGCGCCGGAACGATCTCGGCGCCACCAGCCAGGACAGCCGCAAGACGGCCACCCAGGCGGGCGGCCGTTCGCGGAGCCGGGGCACGTCGAACGCCGACGCGGGACGGCCCGTTCCGAAGGGTCAGGTGTCGCCGTACGGTCCGGCCGGTGAGCCGGTTGCCGACGACGAGAGCTAACCGCGAGCCGACGCCGGCCGCAGCCGCCGCCAGGTGGCTGCGGCCGACAGCCCGTACGCCAGGTGCGGGATCAGGTCGGAGACCCAGTCGGCGCGCCGCCAGGTACGCGGGTCGGTCACGCCCAGCACCGTCATCGAGCCGTCCGAGGTGGCCATCACCCCACCGCCGAGCAGCACCGTGGCCAGCGGCAACGGGATCCGCCGGTGTCCGGCGAGCAGACCGAACGCGGCCCCCGCGGCGATGCCTGTGGCGTACCCGAGCAGTGGCCCCAGACCGGAACGGCGGTTCGCCGCCTCGTCGCCGGGGCCCAGGTCGACGTGCGTGACGTCGGCCAGCCGTCCGGCCACCGACTCCGGGGTGCTGCGCGCCGGCCGCGCCCGCAGCGCCATGTCGAGGTAGGAGACCGCGTTGAGCACGGCGCTGCCGACGGCGCCCGCGATGGCGCCGTCGACGGCGGATGCCGCTCTCACTTCGGGTCACCCGGTTCCCGGTTGCCCTTGGGGCCGTAGGTCCGTTCGCCCCGGACCACGCCGCGTTGCCCACGGTCGTCCTGCAGGATCCGGTTGGCGACCTGGTTGGCCTCCTTGTCGGTGGCGCGCCCGGACTGCTCGACGAGGTCGCGCAGCCGTGCCCGTTGCTTGTCGTACGCGTTGCTGCCCGGACGGGGTCCTGCCATCACTGCCTCCTCGGGTCGCCGTCGGCTGACGAACCCGTCTACCCGCCCGGGCCGGGGCCAACCGTGCGCTCAGGCCGGGGCGCGGACGACAGCGACCGGGCACGCGGCGCGGTGCAGGATCCCCTGGCTCACCGAGCCGAGCAGCAAGCCGCTGAGCTCGCCGCGGCCTTGCCGGCCCACCACGACCAGTTGGGCGTCCCGGGACGCCTCGGTCAGCGCCGTGACCGGGCGGGCCCGCACCGCCTCCCGGTTGATCGGCACGTCCGGCCAGCGCTCGGCGACGCCGGCGACCGACTCGGCCAGGACCCGCTCCTGCTCGTCGGCCTGCGCCGACCGGCCGCCCGAATGGGCGTGCAGCACACGCAGCGGGGCGCCGCGGTGGGACGCCGTTTCGGCGGCGAACTCGACGGCGGCGCGGGACAGCGCGGAGCCGTCCACCCCGGCCACCACCGGGCCGGTGTCGCGGGCGGCGCCCCGGGCCACCAGCACCGGGCAGTCGGCGTACGCGGTGACCTGCAGCGCGACCGAGCCGATCACCAGCGAGGCGAACCCGCCGAGACCCCGGTCGCCGAGCACGATCAGCGCGGCGGTGGGGGACTCGCCGATCAGCACGGCGGCCGCCTCCCCGTCGATGATCTCGCCGGTGATGCGCAGCCCGCGCTCCTGCGCCTGGGCCGCGTTGACCGCGTCGGCGACCAGTTGCTCGGCCTGGTGACGCAGGCCGGCGTGCGGCGGCGCCCCGGCCGGAGCGGCCACCGGTACGCCCAGCAGCGGCCAGATGAATCCGTGGACCACCCGCAGCGGCCGGTTGCGGCGGGCGGCCTCCCGGGCGGCCAGGAGCACGGCCCGGGTCGCCGGCTCGGAGCCGTCCACCCCGACCACCACGGCCGCACCGTCAGCGGAGTTCACCAGGTACCTCCTCGTGGCCGGCGCTCCCGCGGCCAGTATCGCGGCGGGCGGGACCGGCCCGGGGCGATACCGCGCCGGTCGCCCGGTCGGTACGCTGGCGGACAGCGCCCAGGGAGGGAGGCCCGTCGATGGATCAGCCGGACGGACCGAGCACCGCCCGCATGATCGACTACTGGCTCGGCGGCCGGCACCACCGTCCGGTCGACGTCGCCGCGGCCGCCGCGTTCGAGGCGGCGTACGGGCCCTGCGCGGCGATCTTCCGCTCGCTGCGCGGTTTCCTGGGCCGGACCGTTCGCGCCATGGCCGGCGACGGCGTGGACAGCTTCCTGGTCTTCGGTGCGGGCGTGCCCACCTGCGGAAACGTGCACGAGGTCGCACCGGAGGCGACGGTCCTCTACACCGACGTCGACCCGGAGACGGTCCGGCTCGGCCAGCGCCTGCTCGCCGGCAGTGACCGCGCCGGTTACGGCTACGGCGACGCCACCGACATCGGCACCGTCGACCGGGCGCAGCTGCACCGTTTCGTGCCGGGGTGGGGGAGACGGCCGGTAGGAGTGGTGTTCCTCGGGCTGGCCGCGTTCCTGGACGACGACACGCTCGCCCGTACGCTGGACGAGTTGTACCGGGCGGTCGCGCCGGGCAGCCGGCTGGCGATCGACTTCGACAGCGAGGAGCTGGCCGGGCATCCGCAGGCGCTGGCCATGATGGGCCCGGCGTTCCGGATGCGCGCGCCCGAGCGGTTCGCGCCGCTGCTGGGCCGCTGGCGTCCCACCGACGAGGGCGTCGTGCCGGTGGCCCGGTGGCGGCCCGAGGGTGAGCCGGAGCCGGTGCCGGACGCGTTCTACGGCGCGTTGGCGCTGCGGCCGGCGGACTGAGCCGCGCCGGTCGAGGCGGGCCGTTCGGCGGTCGGGGGTCCTTCGTATGATGTTTGCTCTGTAGCAATAGTCGTCATCGGAGGATGAGCATGCCGGAGGCGTCCGGATCGGTGTCACGTGCCCTGCGCACGGCGCCACCCGACCAGCTGGTGGAGACCGCGGACGCGGTGCTGCGCCAGACGCTCGGGGCCGCGCGGGCGGAGGTGTTCGTCGCCGACTACCGCGCCAGCGGCCTCTGGCCGGTGCTCGACCCGGACGTGCCCGACGGTGGCCCGTTGCCGGCACACACCGTGGCGCAACGCTGCTTCAGCAGCCAGGAGCCGGTCCTGGACATCATCGACGACGGCCGCTGCCGGGCCTACCTGCCGCTGTCGGTGTGGGGGGAGCGGCTCGGCGTCCTGATGGTCGAGCTGCCCGGTGACCCGGACGCGGCCACAGTGGAGGCGGCGCGGGACGCCGCCGGCGAGCTGGCCGTGGCCATCCGCGCGGCCGACCGGGAGACCGACAGGTACCGCCGCGCCCGGCGGCGGGAACGGCTGAGCATGGCTGCGGAGATGCAGTGGGACCTGTTGCCGGGGCGCAGCGTGCGCCACGGCGACGCGTTGCTGGCCGGGCAGCTCGAACCGGCGTACACGGTGGGCGGTGACCACTTCGACTGGTCGGTGGACTGTGAGCGGCTCACCCTCACCGTGCTCAACGGCACCGGCAGCGGGCTGGCCGCGTCGCTGCTCACGGCGATGACGGTGAACGCCATGCGCAACGCCCGGCGTTCCGGCGGCAGCCTGGTCGAGCAGGCGGAGCTGGCCTCGGACACCATCTACTACCAGCACCGGGGCGGCCGGCACGTGGCCACGCTGCTGCTGGAGCTGGACAGCCGCCGGGGCGTGGTGCGGGCGGTGGACGCCGGTTCCCCGCAACTGCTGCGGCTGCGGGGGAGGCGGGTCACCCCGATCGCGTTGGAGCAGCAACTGCCGTTGGGCATGTTCGCCGAGACCCGGTACGACGTGCAGGAGTTCACTCTGGAGCCGGGCGATCGTCTCTTCGTGGTCAGCGACGGGGTGTACGCGGCGGAGCCCGACGGGCAGGAGCCGTACGGCGTCCGGGCCATGGCGCGCGCGATGCGGGCTACTCGGCTGCAGCCGGCGACCGAGGCAGTTGGTACGGTGATGCGCGAACTGCATGCGTACCACGCCGACGCGGATCTCCGTGACGACGCGGTCGTCGTCTGCCTGGACTGGCGCGGTTCCGGCCGGTCCGACGACGTCACGGGGCAGTGATCGGGGCGGCGGAGCGAACACGAGCGGGACGATCGCAGGGGACAGCGGGTGGAGCGACCTCCGAATCTTGCCGCGGCCATCGAGTCGGCTGCCGAGGCGCTCATCGGTGTGCTCGACTCCGCGACCTCACGGCACACCGTCAGCGTCTCGCCGACGCAGCTGCGGGTGCTGTCGCTGATCGTGTCCCATCCGGACACCAACGTGAACCGGCTGGCCGAGCTGCTGGACGTGGTCCCGTCGTCGGCGAGCCGGCTCTGTGACCGCCTGGAGGCCGTCGGCCTGCTGCGCCGGGTGGCCGACCCGCGTGACAGGCGAGAGGTGCGCCTGATCCCGACCGCGGCGGCGGACACGTTGCTGCGCGACCTGCAGCAGCGCCGGCACCGTGCGGTCCAGGCGGTGCTCGACCGGATGCCCAACCGTGCGCAGCACGAGCTGCTGCTGGCGCTCGTGGCGTTCAGTCAGGCCGCCGCGGCGGTCGCGCCGCAGGCGGGCTCCGACTCCACCGCCCGCACCGCCTGAGTCCCACCCCGGGCGCTGATCCTGACCAACGGCCGTGATGGTCAGCTAGTGTCCTAGGATGCCATAGCGGTTGTGACGGTCCCCACCCTCACAACACTGAGCAACGGCGCAGCGCGGCCACCGGCCGGAGCGGGGGAGCCCGATATAGTGGCAGCGCAACTGAGCGGCCGGTGATCACCGGCCGCGTCGGGGGAGGTCCCAGCCCGGGATCACAGAGGGCGCCGGCGTCTGACCGGCCGGCAACGCGCACGTCCCTCCAGCGGCCGCTCGTCCGGCTGCCGGACCGTGCTGCGAAGGGAGGGTTCGGTGTCGCGTCGGCCGGCTCCAGCGGAGCACCCGGATTCCGGGGACGCCACGGTCGTGGGAGACCGCGTCCTCACGCTGCCCAACCTGATCAGCTTCGTCCGGCTCGTCGGCGTGCCGATCTTCCTCTACCTGTTCCTCGTGGTCCGCGCCGACGTCGCGGCCATCGTGGTGCTCGCCGTGGGCGGCACCAGCGACTGGGTGGACGGCTGGATCGCCCGCCGGCTGGGGCAGGTGAGCCGGCTCGGCGAACTGCTCGACCCGCTGGCCGACCGGCTCTACATCCTGGCCACGCTGCTGGCCTTCACCGCGCGGGAGGTGGTGCCCTGGCAGTTCACCGGGGCGCTGCTGGCCCGCGAGTTGCTGCTGCTGGTCTCTCTCGGCGTGCTGCGCCGCTACGGCTACGGCCCGCCGCCGGTGCACTACGTGGGCAAGACCGCCACCTTCCTGCTGCTGGCGGCGTTCCCGATCCTGCTGCTGGCCGACGCCGTGCCGGACATCGGCACCGCGGCCGGCGCGATCGGCTGGGGCCTGGGCTGGTGGGGTCTGGTCCTCTACTGGGTGGCCGGCGCGATGTACGTGGTGCAGGCGAGCCGTCTCGTACGGCAGATGCGGGCGCGGCGCGCGGAGGTGGCGGTGTGACCGGGCCGGCGTCCGGCGACGCGGAGAAGGAGCGCGACCCGTCGAGCCGGGTGTACGCGCCGGACTTCCTGACCGAGCTGTTCCGCAATCCGCTGGACCCGGGGTACGGGGACGCGGCGGCGCGCCGGGCGGCGGGTGGCATGTCGCGGGTGCGGCAGGTGCTGGGCCGCCCGGTGAGCCTGCTCGTCCTGGCGGTGATCGGGTTCCTGTTCGCGGTGGCGTACCGGGAGACGATGGCGGAGGAGCCGAGCCGGGCGACGGCGCGGGCGGGGCTGATCGCCGAGATCAAGGGGCGTGAGGCGGCGACCGACCGGTTGACCGAGCGGGCCGAGCAGTTGCGCGAGGAGGTCGGCCGGCAGCGGGACGCGGCGCTGAGCGGTTCGCAGGCGTCCCGGTTGCGCACGCTGGAGGCGGGCACCGGTCTGGCTCGGGTGCGCGGTGACGGCGTGGTGGTGCGGCTGGCCGACGCGACGGCGGACCAGGACGGCGTGACCAGCGGGGACGCGGGCCCGTCCCGGGTGCTGTACTCGGATCTGCAGAAGGTGGCCAACGCGTTGTGGGCGGCGGGCGCCGAGGCGGTGGCGGTGAACGGCCAGCGGTTGACCGCGACGTCGACGATCCGGTCGGCGGGTGAGGCGATCCTGGTGGACTACCGGCCGGTGACGGGCCCGTACGAGGTGCAGGCGATCGGGCCGCGGTCGATGCGGGACCGGTTCAACGAGAGCCGGGCGGCGGCGCTCATGCGTGAGGTGGCGCGGACGACGGGGCTGTCGTTCGGGGTGAAGCGGGTCGACGACCTCACCTTGCCGGCGGCGCCGCAGCCGCGGCTACGCTACGCCGAGCCTTCGGTCAGTCCGAGTCCGCGTCCGTCGGGTTCGGGGGCTGCCGGTTCGTCGAGTCCCGGGTCGTCCGGCCCGGGTGGTTCTTCCAGCCCCTCGGGAGGTGGCCGATGATCGCGGTGCTGGCGTTGCTCGCCGGTGTGGTGCTCGGGGTGTATCTGGACCCCACGGTGCCGGCGGCGTTGCAGCCGTATCTGCCGATCGCGGTGGTGGCCGCGTTGGACGCGGTGTTCGGTGGGGTGCGGGCGAAGCTGGACCGGATCTTCGACGACAAGCAGTTCGTGGTGTCGTTCATCTCGAACGTGCTGGTGGCGGGGTTGATCGTGTACCTGGGTGACCAGTTGGGCGTGGGTGGTCAGTTGTCCACGGGTGTGGTGGTCGTGCTCGGGGTGCGCATCTTCGGAAATGTGGCGGCGATCCGTCGGCACCTGTTCCGGGCGTAGGTTTGTGGCGATGAGTGAGGAACACAGGGAGACGGGGACGGGGTGGCCGCGTCCGGTGGAGCCGGAGCGGCCGTCGGGTCCGGCGGGTGAGCCGGATCCGCGCCCGGACGCGCCCGATCCGGACGAGTTGAGCCCGTTGGCGCCGGTGGAGCCGGCGCCGGATGAGTCGTCGGAGCCGGCGGAGCGGGAGGCGGTGCCGGAGTCCGAGCCGGAGCCGGGTGCGGTGGCGCGGCCGTCGCGGTCGCGGCGGTTCTCCTCGGCGGGTCTGATGATCGCGGTGCTGCTGGCGTTGCTGGGTTTCACGCTCGTGGTGCAGTTGAAGACGACGTCGACGGATCCGACGCTCGCGGCGACGCGGGAGGAGGATCTGGTGCGGATCTCGTCGGATCTGGATTCGCGGGAGCGGCGGCTGCGTCAGGACATCGACGCCCTGGAGGAGAGTCAGCGGCAGTTGCGCTCGGGTGAGCAGGGCCGGCAGGCGGCGCTGGAGGAGGCGACGCGGCGGGCGGACGAGCTGGGCATCCTGGCGGGTACGTTGCCGGCGGTGGGTCCGGGGCTGGAGGTGCGGTTCTCGGGGCCGGCGAAGGCGGTGTCGTCGACGCGGATCCTGGACGCGGTGCAGGAGCTGCGGGGTGCGGGCGCGGAGGCGATGCAGATCCAGGGCGCTGATGGTTCGGCGGTGCGGATCATCGCGTCGACGTATTTCGTGGACGGGGCCGATGGTGTTCTGGTGGTGGACGGGCGGCGGTTGACGGGTCCGTTTACGATCATGGTGATCGGGGATCCGGCGACGATGCGTACGGCGTTGAACATTCCTGGCGGGGTGGTCGCATCGGTGCGGGACGGCGGCGGTAACGTGACCTCCGAGGATCGTGAGGTTGTGGAGGTTTCGCAGCTGCACGCGCCGATCAAGCTGGACCACGCGCGGCCGGTTTCCTGACCGGGCGCGGCCGCGCCGGTTTTTCCGGTGCACCGATGACGAAGGACGCAGTTGGTGATTCCTGAGGATCTGCGGTACACCGCCGAGCACGAGTGGGTGGTCGGTGGTGACGGTGGTGTCGTCCGCGTCGGTATCACGCACTTCGCGCAGGACGCTCTGGGTGACATCGTGTTCGTGCAGCTGCCGGATTCCGGTTCGGTGGTGGCGGCGGGCGAGTCGCTGGGCGAGATCGAGTCGACGAAGAGCGTGTCGGAGATCTACGCGCCGTTGAGCGGCACGGTGGCGGCGCGCAACGAGGCGCTTGCCGACACCCCTGAGGTGATCAACACGGATCCGTACGGTGCGGGGTGGTTGGTGGAGATCACTCCGGATGATCCGGCGGCGGTCGAGGGGTTGTTGACCGCTGATGCGTACCGCGAGCTCACCGAGAGCTGAGTTCGTGCTGTTCCGGGCGGCGGCGTGGTTCCGCGCGTCCGGTTGCCCTGCATTTCGGCGCTGGCTAGGCTCGCCCAGTCGACCGAGAACCAATAGTTTGAGCGTTGCGGAATGCGCCTTCCCGGGCACGGGGAGCCAGCCGCCGGGTGTGGTGTTGCCCGGCGGCCAGACCCGCCATTTCCTGACGCCGACCGAACAGATCCGTGAGGTGGTCCCATGACGCGCCCAGACGACGAGTTCCCCCCGCTCGACGTCACTTCGACGCTCAATCTCGGTTCGCTCGACGAAGTGCTGGAGGGGCCGGACACCGATGTGGTGCCGAGCCGGATGTCCGGTTCTTTGCCGCCGGGTATGGCGTTGCTGGTGGTTCGCCGGGGTCCGAACGCGGGCGCCCGGTTCCTGTTGGACCACGACGTGACGACGAGTGGGCGGCACCCGGACAGTGACATCTTCCTGGACGATGTGACGGTGTCGCGTCGGCACGCGGAGTTCCACCGGGACGGTGGGACGTTCACGGTGCGGGATGTGGGCAGCCTGAACGGCACGTACGTGAATCGTGAGCGGGTCGAGGCGGCGACGTTGAGCAACGGTGACGAGGTGCAGATCGGTAAGTTCCGGGTGGTGTTCATCGCCGGTCCGCGCCCGGAGGGTGAGGCCGGCCGGGGGTGAACGAGCCTGCGGCTTCGACGCCGTCCGGGGCTGGGCGGGCGCCTGCGCTGATGAGTATCGGCGAGGTGCTGGCTCAGTTGCGGCCGGAGTTTCCGGACGTCACGATCTCGAAGTTGCGGTTCCTGGAGGCCGAGGGCCTGGTGGAGCCGCAGCGGACGCCGGCGGGTTATCGCAAGTACGGCTGGGACGATGTGGCGCGGCTGCGGTTCGTGTTGACCGCGCAGCGGGATCAGTATCTGCCGTTGCGGGTGATCCGGGAGCAGTTGGCCGAGTGGGACGGTTCTGGTCCGTCGCCGGGGCGGGGGCGGCCGAATCTGGTGGCTGTGGGTCCGGGTGGTGAGGTGCCGGGCCGGGAGCCGGTGGATTCGGTCGAGTCGTCGGAGGTGCGGCTGGACCGGGCGGGGCTGATCTCGCGTAGCGGCGTGGACGAGTCGACGCTTGCGGAGTTGGAGCGGCTCGGTGTGCTGGTGTCGGATCCGCCGGGGTGGTACGACGCGGATGCTTTGATCATCGCGAGTGCGGTGGCGGGTCTGGCGGCGTACGGGTTGGAGCCTCGGCATCTGCGGGCGTACCGGTCGGCGGCGGATCGTGAGGTCGGTTTGTTCGCGCAGCTTGTGGCGCCGTTGGCGCGGCAGAGTGATCCGGCGGCGCGGGCTCGTGCGGCGGAGACGGCGCGGGAGCTGGTGGCGTTGTCGCAGCGGTTGCACGCGGCGTTGGTGCGGGTGGGGCTGCGGTCGACGTTGGGCCGGTGAGGTTGTCGGTGAAGGGCCGGGTGTCGTGGACGCCCGGCCCTTCGTCGTGGGGTGGCGCGGAAAGATCTGGTCGGGGGAGCGTGTCGTAGGCTTGCCGGGGTAAGCCCCTCCGGCGAGGCGTGGTGCACGTAGCGTGTGGGACTCCTGTGTCCTGGTCCGTGTACCGTGCAGGGAGGGGCGCGGTGCAAGGTGACGACGACACGGAGGCGGCGGTGCGCGAGCTGAGCGTGGTCGGAGTTCGGGTGGAGTTGCCGAGCAACCAGCCGATCGTCCTGCTGCGGGAGGTCGAGGGGGACCGCTATCTGCCGATCTGGATCGGCGCGGTCGAGGCGACGGCGATCGCTTACGAGCAGCAGGGGGTCAAGCCGGCCCGGCCGTTGACGCATGATCTTCTGCGGGATGTGCTGGCGGCGTTGCAGGCGCCGTTGCGGGCGGTGGAGATCACCGAGTTGAAGGACAACGTGTTCTACGCGGATCTGCTGCTGGGTGACGGGGTGCGGGTGTCGGCGCGGCCGAGTGACTCGATCGCGTTGGCGTTGCGGGTCGGCGCTCCGATTCGTTGTGCGGAGCAGGTCCTCGGCGAGGCGGGGATCGTGATTCCGGACGAGCAGGAGGACGAGGTGGAGAAGTTCCGGGAGTTCCTGGATCAGGTGCGTCCGGAGGACTTCGCGGGTTGAGGTGTGCCCGGCCGGGTGGCCGGGGTCGGCGCGGCGGTGGTTGTCACTGTGGGTGATGGCTGGCCGCCGTGTGTCGTTGGTGCCGGGGGGTCGCGCGGCGTGTCGCGGTGTCTCCTGCGGGTGAAGTGCGGGCGGCGGCGATAGGGTTGCCGTGTCGAGGGGTGCGCGTGACGGGGAGTCGGCGCGGCACCGCCACGGACGCGGGGAGGTTGGTCCGGATGCACGAGCCGCGGGATCCTGGTCCGGGTGCGGAGCAGCAGGCGGGTGTGGGGCCTGAGTCGGTCGGTGACGGTGAGGTCGGCTACCGGGGTGTGACCGCGTGTTCGGCGGTGGGCATCAGTTACCGGCAGTTGGACTACTGGGCGCGTACGGCGCTTGTGGTGCCGAGTGTGCGTGATGCTTCGGGTTCGGGGACGTCGAGGTTGTACTCGTTCCGCGACCTGGTGGTGTTGAAGGTCGTGAAGCGGCTGCTGGACGCCGGGGTGTCGTTGCAGAACATTCGGAAGGCGATCGAGGCGTTGCGGTCGCGTGGGGTGGATGATCTTGCGGGCATCACGTTGATTTCCGACGGGACGACTGTGTATGAGTGCCGGTCGCCGGAGGAGGTGGTCGACCTGTTGCAGGGCGGCCAGGGCGTGTTCGGCATCGCGATCGGTGGGGCGTTCAAGGAGATCCAGGGTTCGTTGTCGCATCTGCCGGCGGAGCCGGTGGGTGGGCAGGAGCCGGCCGCTCCGGCGGCGGAGCCGGAGGCGGACGCGGTGGGTGACGAGCTGGCGGCGCGTCGGGCGCGGCGCCGGGCCGGGTGACCTGCGTCGCGTCTCGTTGACGGGATCGCGCCGCGCCCGAAAAGGGTGCGGCGCGATTCGTGTTTTGGTGACGGGGTGTGCTGTGCGGGGGCCAGGCGGGCCCGGTCCGGTGGTCGGGCGCGGCCCGGTCGGTGTATCCGCAGGTCGCGGCTGGTCGGTGCGCAATGTCCGAAAGGGACGGTACGCGCTGCGGGTTGACCGGGGGTGCTCGGCTGACTGCGGTGTGTTCATCGTATCCGCGGCTGTTGTTGACTGTCCGTAGTTGACGGTTCTCGGGATCGGGACAGGGGCGGCGTGAAGCGTGGTGGGGGGCGCGCTATCGTCCGTTCCGATCGTCGGCGTGTCGACGTCACGGTGGAACGCTGTGTGACTTCGCGCGCCGGACGGTGAGCCCCTGACGCGGCGCTGCCCGCGGACCCCTGGTGGAAGGACCGAGCATGACGGTGACGAGCGAGACCACCCCGATCTCCCATTACGAGCGCATCGGCGGCGCGGCGGCGGTGAAGGCCGCTGTGGAGTTGTTCTACGACAAGGTGCTGGCCGATGCGGATCTCGCGGGCTACTTCACCGGGGTGGACATGGTGGAGCAGCGGCGGCACCTGGCGCTCATGCTGGCGGTGGTGCTCGGTGGGCCGAACGAGTACGCCGGTCGTGGGCTGGCCGAGGCGCACCAGCCGTTGAACATTCCGGGTGAGCACTACGCGAAGGTCGGTGAGCACCTGACGGCGACGCTGGTGGAGCTGGGCGTGCCGGCCGACGTGATCGCCGACGTGCAGGTCGTGCTCGGGCAGGTCCGCGATCAGGTCGTGTCGGCGGGGGATGCCTGAGCGTGGACGCGGCACGGCTGAAGCAGAGCTGGTCCCTGGTCGCCGCGCACGGCGACCAGGTGCCGCTCTACTTCTATTCGACGCTGTTCCTGGCGCATCCGGAGACCCGGCAGATGTTCCCGACGAACATGGCCGGGCAGCGGGATCGTCTGGTGGCGGCCCTGGGGCATGTGGTGTCCCACGTGGACCAGGTGGATCAGCTGGTCGGGTTCCTGCGGGACCTGGGCGCGGATCACCGGAAGTTCGCGGTGCGCGCGGAGCACTATCCGGCGGTCGGTGAGGCGCTGCTGGCGACGTTGCGGCATTTCTGCGGTGAGGCGTGGACCGACGAGCTGGCGGCCGACTGGACCGCGGCGTACGGCCTGGTGGCGCAGGTGATGACCGACGGCGCGCAGGCGGCGGAGTCGCAGTCGCCGCCGTGGTGGGTGGCGGAGGTGCTGTCGCACGAGCAGCGCACGTTCGACGTGGCGGTGCTGACGGTGCGCCCGCAGTATCTGCTGCCGTTCAGGCCGGGGCAGTCGATCGGGGTGTCGCATCCGGCGGTGCGGTCGTGGCGGTACTACTCGCCGGCGAACGCGCCGCGTTCGGACGGCACGGTGGAGTTGCACGTGCGGGCCGCGCCGGGTGGCGTGGTGTCGTCACGTCTGGTGTACGGGTGCGCGGCGGGTGATCAGATCCATCTGGCGTCGCCGGTGGGTGAGCGGTTGACGTTGTGGCAGGCCGGGTCGTCGGATCTGCTGCTGTTGGCCGCCGGGACCGGCTGGGCGCCGGTGAAGGCGCTGGTGGAGCAGGTGGCGGCGGAGGGTTCCGGGCGGCGGGTCGACCTGTATGTGGGGGCCCGTTCGCGTACGGAGTTCTACGACAGTGAGGCGATCGACAAGCTGGCGGCGACGCATCCGTGGTTGCGGGTGTCGTACGTGGCCGGATCGGATCCGCAGCGGCCGGGGGAGATGGTGCGGCTGGCCGACCGGGTGCTGGCCGACGGGGACTGGCGGTCGAGACACGTGTACGTGTGCGGGTCCGACGAGATGGTCGGTGACTCGGTGGCGGCGCTGACCGCGGCGGGTTACCAGCCGGGCCAGCTGCACCACGAGGGTTTCGGCAAGCACTGGTACGGCCCGTCCTGGCGGACGGTGGCCGAGGGAACAGAGGTGATCCGGTGAGCGCGAGGAGTGAGCCGGGGTTGCGAGCCCCGCAGTCGCGAACAGAGGTGATCCGGTGAGCGCGAGCCCGATCAGCAGCTATGACTCGCAGCACGTGTCGGGTCCGGTGCAGGTGCGGCTGACCGCGGACCGGGTGCGTCGGTGGGAGTTCGGGTCGGCGGCGTTCACCCGGCGCGGGTACGACCCGGCGGACGTGGACCGGTTCCGGTTGCAGGTGGCCGACGAGCTGGATCTGCTGGCGGCGCAGGTGGGGGACCTGCGGGCGGAGAACGAGCGGCTCAACGACCATCTGGAGCTGCACCGGCACGGGGTGATCCCGAGCGCGGAGAAGGCGCCGGCGGCGCCGGCGGCGAAGGAGGTCAACCTGCTGTCGGCGGCGCAGCGGGAGGCCGAGCAGATCATCGCGCAGGCGCACGACTACGCGCGCCGGGTGGCCGAGTACGCCCGTACCCAGTACGAGAGTTACATGCGGGCGGCGGCGGAGGAGGCGAAGCAGGAGGCCGAGCGGGCGGTGGCGGAGTACCGCAGCGCCGCCGGGGGCAGCTTCGACGACTCGGTGGCGACGCGGGAGGCGCTGCGGATCTTCGGCGAGATGATGATCTCCCACATGCAGGCGGCGGCGCGGCATCTCGACGACGGTAGTGAGCAGTTGGCGCGCACGATGGAGCGGATCTCCCGGGAGTTGCCGGCGGCTGGTGGCGGCGCGCCGCAGCCGGCGTTGCCCCGGCATCAGCGGTGACCGTACCGCCCGGCCTGCGGTGCGGCGGGCCGGGCAGTATGGCTCAGGTGGTGACGGCGGTGATCGCTTCGGCGATGGGCGTGTCGCCGCCGACCAGTTCGAGGGTGTGCCCGGCGGTGCCGGGGGCGTACAGCAGGGCCAGCAGGACCCGGGCGACGTCGGCGCGGCTGATCGCGCCGCCGGTGACGTGCCGGGCCAGCGTGATGCGGCCTTCGGGTTCGTCGTCGGTGAGCCGGCCGGGCCGCAGCACCGTCACGTCGAGGTCCCGGCCGGTGACGTCGTCCTCGGCGGCTTTCTTGGCCCGCAGGTACGCCGCCCACACGTCGTCGGTGCCGTCGGCGGGTGCGTCGTCCACGCCCATGGAGGAGACCAGCAGGTAGCGGCGTACGCCGGCTTGTGCGGCGGCGTCGGCGAGCAGCACGGCGGCGCCGCGGTCGACGGTGTCCTTGCGGGCGGCGCCGCTGCCGGGTCCGGCGCCGGCGGCGAACACGACGGCGTCGGCGCCGGCCAGGTGGGCGGCGAGGGTGTCGACGTCGGTGTGTTCCAGGTCGCAGAGGACCGGTTCGGCGCCGGCGGCGCGTAGCGCGGCGGCGTGGTCGGGGTTGCGGATGAGCCCGAGCGCGGTGTCTGCGCGTCCGGCCAGTTCCCGCTCCAGCAGTTTGGCGATTTTGCCGTGCCCTCCGGCGATGACGACGCGCATGCGATCAACGTAGCCCGGCCGGGCGCGCCCCGCCGGGCGTCCGGGTGGGAGGTGCGGGTCCGGCGAGGGACCATGGACGGGTGAGTGAGGCGTTCGAGGCGTTGGCGCGGCTGGTGGCCGCCGGGGACGTGGTGGTGCTCAGCGGCGCGGGCCTGTCCACCGAGTCGGGCATTCCGGACTACCGGGGGCCCAGCGGCGCGTCCCGCCGGCACACCCCGATGACGTACCAGGAGTTCACCCGGGATCCGCTGGCGCGGCGGCGGTACTGGGCGCGCAGCCACCTGGGCTGGCAGACCATCGCGCGGGCCGCCCCGAACGAGGGGCACCGGGCGGTGGCGCGGCTGCAGGCGGCCGGGCTGCTCGGCGGCATCATCACGCAGAACGTCGACGGGCTGCACACCGCCGCCGGCGCCAGCGGGGTGATCGAGCTGCACGGCCGCCTCGACGAGGTGACGTGCCTGGACTGCGGCAACGCCACCGGCCGCGAGGAGCTGCACCGGCGCCTGTCGGAGGCGAACCCGGGTTTCGACGCGCGGGTGGCGCGCGTCAACCCCGACGGCGACGTGGACCTGCCGGACGAGGCGGTGACCGGGTTCCGCACCGTCGACTGCGCGCTGTGCGGCACCGGCATGCTGAAACCGGACGTGGTGTTCTTCGGCGAGACGGTGCCCGCGCCGCGGGTGGCCGACTGTTTCGCGCTGGTGGAGGGGGCCCGGGCGCTGCTGGTGCTGGGGTCGTCGTTGACGGTGATGTCGGGGCGGCGGTTCGTGCTGCGCGCGGCCCGCCACGGCATCCCGGTGGCGATCGTCAACCAGGGCGTCACCCGCGGCGACGGGTACGCGGCGCTGCGCCTGGACGCGCCGCTGGGCGCCACCCTGCGCGCGCTGGCGGACCGGTGCGCGGCGGCCCCGGCGCCGGTGTGATCGACAACCCCGGGACATGAGCCGGAAACACGCCCGCTGGTAGCGTTGGGGGTGCCGGTACCACCCACGTGGGAGAGACCGCCGATCCCGGCGGCGCCGAAGGGGCAGATTCTCCCCGGAACCTCTCAGGCAAAAGGACCACGTGGGCAGGCGCTGTGGAGCGCGTCAGCGCGACTCAGGGGGAGGCCGACCCGTCGACCTCGCCCCCCAAGGAGCGCAGCGCATGACCGCAGAGCAGTTCGCCGACCGGCACATCGGCCCCGGCCCGGCCGACGAGCGCCGGATGCTGGAGGCCGTCGGTTACGGCTCCGTCGACGAGCTGATGGACGCCGCGATCCCCGAGGTGATCCGCTGGCACGGCACCCTGGACCTGCCCGCCCCGGCCAGTGAGCGGGAGGCGATCGCCGAGCTGCGCGCCCTCGCGTCGCGCAACACCGTCGCCGTGTCCATGATCGGTCTGGGTTACCACGGCACGCACACCCCGGCGGTGATCCGCCGCAACGTGCTGGAGAACCCCGCCTGGTACACCGCGTACACGCCGTACCAGCCGGAGATCAGCCAGGGCCGGCTGGAGGCGCTGCTGAACTTCCAGACCATGGTCACCGACCTGACCGGTCTGGCCACTGCGAACGCCTCGATGCTCGACGAGGGCACCGCCGCGGCCGAGGCGATGACCCTCGCGCGCCGCGCGTCCAGGAGCAAGAGCCCGGTGTACGTGGTCGACGCCGACGCGCTGCCGCAGACCGTCGCGGTGATCACCAGCCGCGCCGAGCCCCTCGGCATCGACGTGCGGGTGATCGACGTGGAGCGTGACGAGCTGCCGGCGGAGTTCTTCGGCCTGCACCTGCAGTACCCGGGCGCGTCCGGCGCGGTCCGCGACGACCGGGCGCTGGTCGAGGCGGCGCACGGCGTGGGCGCGCTGGTGACGGTCGCGGCGGATCAGCTGGCGTTGACGCTGCTGCGCCCGCCGGGCGAGATCGGCGCCGACATCGCCGCCGGCACCACCCAGCGGTTCGGTGTGCCGATGGGCTTCGGCGGCCCGCACGCCGGTTACCTGGCGGTGCGCTCCGGGCTGGAGCGGATGCTGCCGGGCCGCCTGGTCGGGGTGTCCCGCGACGCCGACGGCAACCCGGCGTACCGGCTGGCGTTGCAGACCCGCGAGCAGCACATCCGGCGGGAGAAGGCGACCAGCAACATCTGCACCGCGCAGGTGCTCCTCGCCGTGATGGCCGGCATGTACGCCGTCTACCACGGCCCGGACGGGCTGCGCGCCATCGCCCGGCGTACCCATGAGGCGGCGGCGCGGCTCGCGGCCGGGCTGCGGGCCGGCGGCGTCGACGTGGCCGACGTGCCGTTCTTCGACACCGTCACCGCTGTCGTGCCGGGCCGGGCCGCCGAGGTGGTGGCCGCCGCGGCGGCGCGCAACGTGAACCTGCGGCTGGTCGACGCCGACCGGGTCGGCGTGTCCTGCGACGAGACCACCACGGCCGCGCACCTGCAGGCGGTGTGGGCGGCGTTCGGCGTCGACGGGTTCGACGGCGAGGTCGACGCGGCCCTGCCCGACGGGTTGGCCCGCACGTCGGAGTTCCTCACCCACCCGGTGTTCCACAGCCACCACTCGGAGACGGCGATGCTGCGCTACCTGCGCCGCCTGGCCGACTTCGACTACGCGCTGGACCGGGGCATGATCCCGCTGGGGTCGTGCACGATGAAGCTCAACGCCACCACCGAGATGGAGCCGATCACCTGGCCGGAGTTCGCGCACCTGCACCCGTTCGCGCCGAACGCGCAGACCACCGGGTACCGGGAGCTGATCGCGCAGCTGGAGGGCTGGCTGGCCGAGGTCACCGGCTACGACGCGGTCAGCGTGCAGCCCAACGCCGGGTCGCAGGGTGAGCTGGCCGGGCTGCTGGCGATCCGCGGCTACCACCGCGAGCGCGGCGAGGCCCACCGCGACGTGTGCCTGATCCCGTCGTCGGCGCACGGCACCAACGCCGCGTCCGCCGTGATGGCCGGCATGCGGGTCGTGGTGGTCGGCTGCGACGCCGACGGCAACGTCGACCTGGTCGACCTCGACGCGAAGATCGACAAGCACCGGGACGCGCTCGCCGCGATCATGGTGACGTACCCGTCGACGCACGGCGTGTACGAGACCGGCATCGCGCAGTTGTGCGCGAAGGTCCACGACGCGGGCGGTCAGGTGTACGTCGACGGCGCGAACCTCAACGCGCTGGTCGGGTTCGCCAAGCCGGGCCGGTTCGGCGCGGACGTGTCGCACCTGAACCTGCACAAGACGTTCTGCATTCCGCACGGCGGCGGCGGTCCCGGCGTCGGGCCGGTGGCGGTGCGTTCGCACCTGGCGCCGTTCCTGCCCGGCGACCCCCTCGGTGCCCCCGCCGAGGGGCGGCCGGCGATCTCGGCGGCCAACCACGGGTCGGCGGGGATCCTGCCGATCCCGTGGGCGTACCTGCGGATGATGGGCGGCGACGGGCTGGCCCGCGCCACCGGCGTGGCCGTCCTGGCCGCGAACTACGTGGCGGCGCGGCTGCGTAACCACTTCCCGGTGCTGTACGCCGGCAACAAGGGCCTGGTCGCGCACGAGTGCATCCTGGACCTGCGGCCGCTGACCAAGGCCACCGGCGTGAGCGTGGACGACGTGGCGAAGCGGCTGATCGACTACGGCTTCCACGCGCCGACGATGTCGTTCCCGGTGGCCGGGACGCTGATGGTGGAGCCGACCGAGAGTGAGGACCTGGCCGAGCTGGACCGGTTCTGCGACGCGATGATCGCGATCCGGGCGGAGATCGACAAGGTCGGCTCGGGGGAGTGGCCGGCGGGGGACAACCCGCTGTCCAACGCGCCGCACACCGCGGCGATGGTGTCGGCCGACGAGTGGCCGCACCCGTACCCGCGGTCGGTGGGCGCCTACCC
Organism: Micromonospora chalcea; assembly: GCF_002926165.1. GTDB lineage: Bacteria > Actinomycetota > Actinomycetes > Mycobacteriales > Micromonosporaceae > Micromonospora > Micromonospora chalcea. The sequence goes on from NZ_MAGP01000157.1 coordinate 29,196, forward strand.
GGCGGGCGTGGACCGGGCGGGCCGCTACTGGCCTCCGGTGCGGCGCGTCGACGGCGCGTACGGCGACCGGAACCTGGTCTGCTCGTGTCCCGCGCCGGAGGCGTTCGAGGACTGAGCGGCGAACGCCGGGGCGGTGGGCTCTCGCCGCCCCGGCCGGCGCGCCGGCCGGTCATGACCGGCGCGTACGCTCACTGACGCTGCGTGATGGCTCAGGCCACGAGAGCGTGACGGGCCGGACCCCGGTGCGGGGCGATGGTGCGTCCGTCGGGGAGCAGCTCACCGGTGTCCTCGAAGACGATGACACCGTTGCAGAGCAGGCTCCAGCCCTGCTCAGGGAAGCAGGCGAGGACGCGGGCGGCCTCGCGGTCGGTCGCGTCGGCGGAGGGGCAGGTGGGCTGGTGCTGACACATCGGGTTCTCCGGACTGTGGGGGCACTGTGTCATGGTTCACATGACCAGTGACGCACAGTACCAAGGAAAACTGAGCGGCAACGAGCAAGGATGCGTCTTGTTCACCGAGAATGGGCTGAACGGATGACCCGTAACGGGCCAGACGTTGTGGAAGCGCTCCCACAGGTGGAGGTCGATACCCCCGGCGCCCCGCCCGGATGCCGTCGCCGACTGGTCGAGACGGCCCGCCTGCACTGGTCCGCCACCGACGGCGGCGACCCCGCTGACCTGGCACAACGCTTCCTCGCCGCGCACGGCGTCACCCGCGACGACCTGACCCGCCCCGGCCGCCACGACCCCGACGACGCGGTCTGCGGCGCGGCGCTCTACCTGTCCGCCGCCGCCGGCGCGTACACCCTCGGCGTGTCGCCCGGCGCGCCGAGCCCCGCGCCGACGCTGCCCGACCTGGTCGTGGTCGTCTACCACCACACCGACCGGCCCACCCCGGCCCTGCCACCGGCCCGCGCCGGGTGGCGGCTCGGACCGTGGCGCGACAGCTGGACCCCGGCCGCGCACGCCGCCGCCGTCGACGCGGTCCGCGCCGCCATCGCCCGCGGCGACGTCTACCAGACCAACCTCGTCGGCCACGCCGCCGCCCCGTACACCGGCGACCCCCGGCCGGCGCTGGCCCGCCTCGCCGCGCTGCCCGGCGCCCGCTACGGCGGCACGCTGCGCGGGCCCGGCTGGGCGCTCGGCTGCGCCTCCCCGGAGACCCTGATCGCGGTCGAGCACGGACGGCTGGTCACCCGCCCCATCAAGGGCACCCGCCCGGCCACCCTCGCCGGCCGCCGCGAGCTGCTCGCCTCGGCCAAGGAACGCGCCGAACACGTCATGATCGTCGACTTGGAGCGCAACGACCTGGCCCGCGTCGCCCGCACCGGCTCGGTGCGCGTCGACGAGTTGTTCGCCGTACGCCGCTGGTGTGACCTGTGGCAGGCGGAGTCGACGGTGTCCGCGGCGCCCGCCGACGGCCTCGGCCTGGCCGACCTGCTGCGCGCGGTCTGCCCCGGAGGTTCGGTCACCGGCGCCCCGAAACGCGCCGCGCTGGCGCAGATCGCCGCGCTGGAGCCGGTCGGACGCGGCGCGAGTATGGGCGCGCTCGGCTGGGTCGGACCCGATCGCCTCGACCTGGGCCTGACCATCCGCACCGCCGCCGCCGACGGCGACCTGCTGCACCTGTGGGCCGGCGGCGGCATCACCTGGGACAGCGACCCGGCCGCCGAGGTCGCCGAGGCCGCCGCCAAGGCCGCCCCGATCCGCGCCCTGCTCGCCGGCTGACAGGCCGGCGCCGTCGGCCCTTCTCGCGGCGGCCGGCGGCTCCGCGGGCCGGTTGCGGCCGTGCGCGGCGGCTCAGCCGGCGGCGAACTCGTCGAGGGCGGCGACCACCCGCTCGCTGATGCCGTGCCCGCCGCCGTGCCCGCCGGACTCCACGATCTCCAGCCGCGCATCAGGCCAGTCCCGGTTCAGCAGCCAGGCGATGTCCGGCGGGCCGCTGACGTCCAGCCGGCCCTGCACCAGCACCCCCGGAATGCCCGCCAGGCGGCCCGCGTCGCGCAGCACCTGCCCGTCCGGCTGGAAACCCCGGTTCGCGAAGTAGTGCGTCACCAGCCGGGCGAACCCGTACCGGAACACCGGATCGGCGAACCGCGGATCCGGCGCGTACCCGCCCGCGAGGGACACGTGCACGTCCTCCCAGTCGCACCAGTCCCGCGCCGCCCGCTCCCGCACCGCCGGGTCCGGGTCGTCGAGCAGCCGCGCGTACACCGCCGACAGGTCACCGTCGCGGTCGGCCTCCGGCACGCCGTCGCGGAACCGCGCCCACTCCTGCGGGAACACCCGGCCCATGTCCCGGGTCAACCACTCGATCTCCCGGCTGGTGTTGGCGACCACGCTGAACAGCACCAGCTCGGTGACCCGCTGCGGGTGCCGCTGCGCGTACGCCAGCGCCAGCGACGACCCCCACGACGCGCCGCACAACAGCCACCTGTCGATCCCCAGGTGCGCGCGCAGCACCTCCATGTCGGCCAGCAGATGCCCGGTGGTGTTCACCGACAGGTCCGTGGCCGGATCCGACGCCAGGGGAGTGCTGCGCCCGCAGCCACGCTGGTCGAACAACACGACCCGGTACGCGGCCGGGTCGAACAGCCGCCGCCACCCCGCGCCCGCGCCCGAACCCGGCCCGCCGTGCACCACCCGCGCCGGCCGGCCGTCCGGATTACCGCACGTCTCCCAGTACACGCGCTGCCCGTCCCCGACGTCCAGCAACCCGTGGGCGTACGGCTCGATCGGCGGATACATGCGGCGGCCTCCCAGCGTCGGTGTCCGCACACCCTACGAGCGTCGCCGCCCCGGCGGGTGCCCCCCGCGCAGCGGTAAGCAACGGATAGCCTTCCGGACATGACTATGCGCCCGATCCGGATCATCGGCGACCCCGTGCTGCGCACCCCCAGCGAACCCGTCACCAGCTTCGACGCCGAACTGCGCGCCCTCGTCACCGACCTGATGGACACCCTGCTCGGCGCACCCGGACGCGCCGGCGTCGCCGCGCCCCAGATCGGCGTCAACGCCCAGGTGTTCGTCTACGACGCCGACGGCCGGCGCGGCCACATGATCAACCCCACGTTGGAACTGTCCGACGAACTCCAGGACGACGACGAGGGCTGCCTGTCCATCCCCGGCCTGTACTTCCCGACCCCCCGCGCCCTGCACGCCACCGCCCTCGGCTACGACCAGCACGGCGCACCCCTCACCATCACCGGCAGCGGCTTCCTCGCCCGCGCCCTGCAACACGAGACCGACCACCTGCGCGGACGCCTCTACGTCGACACCCTGCGCGGCGACACCCGCCGCCGGGCCCTGCGCGAGATCCGCGCCGGCCGATTCGACTCACCCAGCCGCGGCCGCTGACGTCAACGCGCACTCGGTGAACCCGGCCACCCGGGAGAACCCCAACCGCTCGTACAGCCGCACCGCCGCCGCGTTGTCCGCCCGCACGTTGAGCGTCACATGATCCACCGACGTGCGCAGCCGCGCGCACAACGCCGCCACCACCCCCGCGCCCAGACCCCGACCCCGCACGTCCGGATGCGTCGTCACGTTCCCCAACGCCGCCACCCGCCACCGCGGCGAGAACACGTGCACCCCCGCCACCGCCACCAGCCGGCCCCGCTCCCGCACACCCACGTACTGGCCCGTGTCCAGCATCCGCGGATCGAACCAGTTCCCCGGATACGCCACCGCGTACAACCCGGAAAGCTCCACCGCGTCCGCCGGCCCCAACGGCTCACCCACCGCCGGCACCGCCGCCAACCGACCCGGATCCGTCAACGCCATCCGGTGATGCGCCGCCGCCTCCGACACCACGAACCAGCGGCCCACCACCGCCTCCAGCCCGGGGGACAGGTGCGCCCACATCCGCGCCGGCAACACCGGCGCCGCCTCCGCCAGCAACCCCGCCAACTCCGGCACCCGATCCGGCGCCGCGAACGCCAGCAACGTCGGCAACTCCACCCCGTGATACAGCAACACCACCTGGTCGCCACGCCGGAACCACGACGTGTACGGCCAGAAGAAATCGTCCAGATCACCCAACTGGTACGCGTGCAACACCGGATCCCGGCCCAACAGACCCGCCAGCACCGCCCGATCGTGCTCCGCCCGCACCGCCACCGCGATCAGCCCGCCAACCACTGGTCGTAACCCAACCGGGCCACCAACGCCAGCACCACCACCAGCAGCACCACCCGCACGAACCCCGCACCCCGCCGCAACGCCATCCGCGCGCCCACCGCCGCCCCCACCACGTTGCACACCGCCATCGCCGCACCTAACGCCCACCACACGTGCCCCGTCAACCCGAACACCACAAGCGCACCCAGATTCGTACCCGCGTTCACCAC
>NZ_MAGP01000158.1 GCF_002926165.1 Micromonospora chalcea
CTGGCAGAACGCACGCCGTTCTCCCGCCCATCAAGTTCTGACCTTCGACAAGCCAGAACCTAGGCAGGACAACGGCGTGCGCCATCAACGACGCGCCCAACCACCCACAGACACGTCACAAGACCCATAAATATGCCTCTGAGGTATATCGGTCCGAGGTCATCCCTCCCGATCCGGCTCTGCGGAGGAACGCCGCTGCCCGGCGAGCCGTCAGCGCGCGTAGGCCAGCAGCACCGGCTCGTCCTGACCCGGCCAGGAGCCGGTGAGCCCGCCGGAGCCCGGCACCTCGGCCGGTACGGGCCGCCGGACCACCGCAAGCTCGACGTCCCCCACCCGGACCACCGTCACGCCGCCGTCACCCGAGCCGGTCGAAACCGAACCAGTCGAAACCGAACCAGTCGAAACCGAACCAGCCGACACCGAACCAGCCGAAGCCGGACCGGTCGGCACCGGGCGGCCGGTCCGGCTCCCGGTCAGCGTCATGCTCGCCGGACGCATCTCACGCTTGCCGTCGACCTCGAAGTACTCCTCGGCCTGGCCGGCATCGGCGAGCACTGCGGCAGCAAGCAGCGGCGGGTACACCGGGTCGCCGCAGGCGTCGTACACCCAGCGGCGGCCGAGCACCGAGTGCTCGACGAGACCCACGAAGAAGTCGTCCGCCCCGGCCAGCGGCGCGCCCCGGTAGGTCAGCGGCACCTGGAGCACCGGGCCGTCACCGGCGCGCACGAGCAGCGTCTCGACGCCCACCTCACCGGCCGGATCGTCGAACCGGTACGCCGCGACCCGGGTGACCTCCGCGCCCGCCTCCCCGGCGAACCAGGACCGGCCGGGCAGCCAGGGTACGAGCAGCTCCAGTTTCGAGGGGCGCAGTTCCGCGCGGTGCAGGAGAGCCATGCGCAAGATCGTACTGTCGGAACGGGCCGGCGTCAGGCCGCCGCCCACGCCTTGGCGAGCAGTTCCCGGGTGTCGGCGAGCAGTTGCGGCAGCACCTTCGTCCGGCCGATCACCGGCATGAAGTTGGCGTCGCCGCCCCAGCGCGGCACCACGTGCTGGTGCAGGTGCGCGGCGATGCCCGCGCCCGCCACGCCACCCTGGTTCATGCCCAGGTTGAAGCCGTGCGCGCTGGAGACGTGCCGGACCACCCGCATGGCGGCCTTGGTGAACGCGGCCAGCTCGACCGTCTCCGGCTCGTCCAGCTCCGTGTAGTCGGCCACGTGCCGGTAGGGGCAGACCAGCAGGTGCCCGGGGTTGTACGGGTAGAGGTTGAGCACCGCGAAGACGTGCTCGCCCCGGGCCACCACCAGGGACTCCTCGGCCGGCAGCCCGGGCGCGAGGCAGAACGGGCAGCCGGCCGGCTTCTCGTACCCGCCCTCGGGCCGGTCCTCGCCGGAGATGTAGGTCATCCGGTGCGGCGTCCAGAGCCGGTCCAGCCCGTCCGCCAGACCGTTGTCGCCGCCGTACCCGGTGTCCCGCTCCGCCCCTGTCACACCGGCGATCCTACGATCCGGCCCGCTCGGCGGCAGGACCGGCGTTGGTGCGCGACTCCACCACCTCGCGCACGTGCGCGACCGCCTCGTCGATCGGCACGCCGTTGCGCTGCGAGCCGTCCCGGTAGCGGAACGAGACGGTGCCGGCGGCCACGTCGTCGTCCCCGGCGATCACCATGAACGGGATCTTCTGCTGCTGCGCGTTGCGGATCTTCTTCTGCATCCGGTCGTCGCCCAGGTCCACCTCGGCCCGGACGCCGTGCCGGCGCAGCGTCGCGGCGAAGTCGACCAGGTAGTCGCCGTGCTCCTCGCGGATCGGGATGCCGACCACCTGCACCGGCGCCAGCCAGGCCGGGAACGCGCCCGCGTAGTGCTCGGTGAGCACGCCGATGAACCGCTCGATCGACCCGAACTTGGCGCAGTGGATCATCACCGGCTGCTGCCGGGTGCCGTCGGCCGCCTGGTACTCCAGCCCGAAGCCCTTCGGCTGGTTGAAATCGTACTGAATCGTCGACATCTGCCAGGTCCGGCCGATGGCGTCCTTGGCCTGCACGGAGATCTTCGGGCCGTAGAACGCCGCGCCGCCCGGGTCCGGCACCAGCTCCAGCCCGGTCTCCAGCGCGCACTGCTCCAGCACGGCGGTAGCGGTCGCCCAGTCCTCGTCGGACCCGACGAACTTGTCCGGCTTCGAGTCGTCGCGGGTCGACAGCTCCAGGTAGAAGTCGTCGATGCCGAAGTCGCGCAGCAAGCTGAGCACGAAGCCGAGCAGGTGCTTGATCTCGGCCGGCGCCTGCTCCTTCGTGCAGTAGGAGTGCGAGTCGTCCTGGGTGAAGCCGCGCACCCGGGTCAGGCCGTGGATGACGCCCGACTTCTCGTACCGGTAGACCGTGCCGAACTCGAACAGCCGCAGCGGCAGCTGCCGGTAGGACCGCCCGCGCGACCGGTAGATCAGGTTGTGCATCGGGCAGTTCATGGCCTTGAGGTAGTAGTCGCTGCCCTCCATCTCCATCGGCGGGAACATCGTGTCCTTGTAGTAGGGCAGGTGTCCCGACGTGTGGAAGAGCCCTTCCTTGGAGATGTGCGGCGTCCCGACGTAGTCGAAGCCCTCCTCGACGTGCCGCGCCCGGACGTAGTCCTCCATCACCCGCTTGAGCACGCCACCCTTGGGGTGGAAGACCGGCAGGCCGGAGCCGATCTCGTCGGGGAAGCTGAACAGGTCGAGGTCCGCGCCGAGCTTGCGGTGGTCGCGGCGGGCGGCCTCCTCCAGGAGCTTCAGGTACGCCTTGAGCTCGTCGCGGGTCGGCCACGCGGTGCCGTACACGCGCTGCAGCTGCGGGTTCTTCTCCGACCCGCGCCAGTACGCGGCGGCCGAGCGCATCAGCTTGAACGCGCCGATCAGCCGGGTGTTCGGCAGGTGCGGGCCGCGGCACAGGTCCGACCAGCAGACCTTGTCCTCGTTCGCGGCGAGGTTGTCGTAGATGGTCAGCTCGCCGCCGCCCACCTCCATCACCTCGGAGGAGTCCAGCCCCTCCCCCTTGACCTCGATCAGCTCCAGCTTGAACGGCTCGGCGGCCAGCTCGGACCGCGCCTCGTCCAGGTCGGCGAACCGGCGGCGGCGGAACCGCTGGCCGGACTTGACGATCTCCTGCATGCGCTTCTCGAGCTTGGCCAGGTCGTCCGGCTGGAACGGCTTGTCGACGCCGAAGTCGTAGTAGAAGCCGTTCTCGATCGGCGGGCCGATGCCGAGCTTCGCCTCCGGGAAGACGTCCTGCACCGCCTGGGCCAGCACGTGCGCGGTGGAGTGGCGCAGCACGTTCAGCCCGTCCGGGCTGTCCAGCGCGACCGGCTCGACCGCGACCTCCTCGGCCGGACGCCAGTCCAGGTCGCGCAGCTGGCCCTGCGGATCGCGGACCACCACGATCGCCTTCGGCCCGCTCATCGGCAGGCCGGCCGCGGCCACCGCGTCGGCCGCCGTGGTCCCGGCGGCGACGACGACGGGGTCGGCCACGACGGGGGTACGGGGTGCGGACACGGTGACTCCTAGTCGTCGACGGTACGGATCGGCCGGTGACCGGCCCCTGCGATGCTATCGGTCGCCCCGAGGCGTGCCGTCGCCGACGCCGCTGCCCGCCGGCAACGAGTTCGGCCCGCGTTGAACCTTTTCGCCCCGCCGCCCGAACTACCAGGTGGGGCCGGAGCCGGACCGGCCCCGGTCGAGATGGATGGGGGCCACGATGAGGATGATTCGTCAGGGCCGGTGGGCGGCGGCGCTGCTGGCCGCCGCGCTCGCCGGAGCGGTGAGCTGGCCGGGCGCGGCGAGCGCGGCCGGGGTGACGGTCACGACCTCCCCCGCCGAGGTACGCCAGGGCGACGCGATCCAGCTGTCTGTGGTGGTGCCGGCGGACCGCCCCGGCACCCGCACCACGAAGATCGAACTGACCATGCCCCCGGACGCCCCGATCGGCGAGGTGTACCCGCTGTCGGTGCCGGACTGGGCTCCGACCATCACCACCCGCACCCTGGACCAGCCGGTCCCCGGCATGCACGCGGCCGAGCTGAACCAGGTGACCCACTCGGTGACCTGGCTGCGGGTACCCGGCACCGGCGCCGGAGCGGCCCGGCTGCCGCTCGGCATGGGTCCGATGCCCGCCACCGACCGGCTCACGTTCACAGTGACCCAGACGTACGCCGACGGCACCGTCGTGCAGTGGGCCGACCCGGCGGGCGGCAAGCACCCGGCGCCGACCGTCGACCTGCTGCCGCCGCTGCCGGGCACCATGACGCACAACGGCGACCCCGGCGCGAACGGCGCCGGCACGAACGGCGGCGCGCACGGCGGTCACGGCGCGGCGGGCGGAGCCCAGGGCGGGGTGCAGGGCGGTGCTCAGAACGGTGCCCCGAACGGCGCGCCGACGGCCGGCACGGCCGACGACGGGCCGAGCGCGGACCTGCTGCTCGGCGGCGGCCTGCTCGCCGGACTGGCCGGCGGCGCGGCGATCGGCTGGCTGCTCAGGCGCCGCCGGCGCGACGCCATGACCCTGCCGCTCGACGACACCACCGCGGCCCCCGACAGCCGCACACCTCCCGACGCCACCGCGACCCAAGACAGCGTGCCCCGCGTCGGCAACGCAGCCCTTGAGAGCGCGACCTCCGAAGCCGTCACCGCCGGCACCGCCTCCACGCGCCCCTGACCGCCGCCCGCCCAGCAAGCGGGAGCACCGCGAGACCACAGTAGATCTTGGTACGGAACGGCCCCCAGGAGGGCCGTCCCGTACCAAGATCTCGGACTCCTACGGCGGCGGACCGCGAGCGCGGGTGCGGGTGGGACGGGTCAGGCGGGGGTGGTGACCCAGCCGGGAAGGGGCTCGCGCGCGGTCAGCCAGTCCTGCGGCACGCCGCCGCGCCCGCCGACCCCGGTGTACGCGGCAACGATCCCGCCCACGATCGCGGCTGTGGTGTCCACGTCGCCGCCCGCCTCCACGCAGACGCGGATCGCGGCGGGATAGTCGTGCAGCAGCGTGGCCGCCACCCAGAGCGTGAACGGCACGGTGTCCTGCGCGGTGACCCGGGATCCGTTGCCGAGCGCGTCGGCCGCCTCGGCGGCGGGACGACCGAGCAGCGTGGCGGCCCGGCGTACCCCCTGGTGCACCTCCCCTGCCGGGTCGAGCGCCCCGGCGACGGCGCTGAGCAGCCGGGCCGGCTCGGGCCGGCCGCCGTCGAGGCGGGCGCGGGCGGCGAGCGAGGCGGCGACAGCGACCGCCACCGCGCCGGCGACGCCCTCCGGGTGGGCGTGGGTCACCTCGGCCGACGCCCGGGCCTGCTCGGCGGCGCGCCGGGTGGAGTCGGCGTGCCAGGCGCCGAGCGGCGCGACCCGCATGGCCGCGCCGTTGCCGCAGGAGCCCTGCCCGTCGAACGCGGACGCGGCGGCCACCGGCCACGGCGTGCCGGTACGGATCAGCCGCAGCACCCTCACCGCGCCCGGCCCGTACCCCCGGTAGGGCTCGCAGCGCTGCGCGAACGCCAACGCCAGCCGGTCCCTGTCGATCCGTGCCCCGGCAGCCAGTTCGGCCACCACCGAGCAGGCCATCTCGGTGTCGTCGGTCCACTCCCACGGCGGCGCGGGCAGCCGGCCGGCGGCGAGGTCGTCCGGGCGCCGGCCGGGAACGAAGAACTGGGAGCCGAGGGCGTCGCCCACCGACAGGCCGGCCAGCGCGTCGCGGGCGAGCGTGAGGCGGGTGTCGGGGAAGAGCGTGAACGTCATCGCCGTCCCAGCTTGCCCGCTTCGCCGGACCGCCGCAACGCGACCGGCTTGCCACGACGAGTACGGTGCTGACGTGGCAACCGTCCTGCTGGTCGAAGACGACCACGTCGTGCGCGGCGCCATGCTGCGGTCGCTCACCGACCGGGGGCACGCGGTGCACGCCGTCGGCACCGCGCTCGACGCGCTGCGCCGGGTCGCCGCCGAGACACCGGATTTGGTGGTGCTCGATCTCGGTCTGCCCGACCTGGACGGCTCGGACGCGCTGCGCATGCTGCGCGGCATCACCGACGTGCCGATCATCATCGCCACCGCCCGCGACGACGAGCAGTCGGTGGTGCGTCTGCTGCGCGCCGGGGCGGACGACTACATGGTCAAGCCGTTCACCGGCGCGCACCTGGACGCCCGGATCACCACTGTGCTGCGGCGGGCCGGGCGGGCCAGCCGTACCGTCGCGCCGGCCGTGCACACGGTCGGCGGCCTGCGGGTCGACGTGGGTGAGCGCAGCGCGGTGCTGGACGGGGAGCCGCTGGCGCTGACCCGCAAGGAATTCGACCTGCTGGCGTATCTCGCCGCGCGTCCCGGCCGGGTAGTGTCCCGGCGGGAACTCTTGGAGGAGGTATGGCGGCAGCCATCGGTCGGCGAGGACCAGACCATCGACGTGCACCTGTACTGGCTCCGCCGCAAAATGGGCGAGTCCGCGGCGAAGCCGCGCTACCTGCGCACCGTGCGGGGGGTCGGCTTCCGGCTGGTGGCGCCGGACTGAGGCTGACGCTGGCCGGGCTCACCGCCGGCATGTGCGGCCTGATCGCGCTCGCCTTCCTCGTCCCGCTCGGGCTCACCCTCGCCGACCGGGCCCGGGAGGCGGAACTGGCCGACGCCGCGCGTCGCGCCGCGCTGGTGACCGGGGCCCTGGCGGTGAGCACCGACACCGCTGCTGTCGAGCGGGCGGTGGCCGCCGCGGCCGGCGACGACCCGGCGCTGCGCCCGGTGGTGCACGGCATCGGGGCGGACGAGTCCGCCGGCCGGGCCGACGCGGCAGCGCTCGCCGACGCCGCCGCGCAGCGGCGTTCGGTGGTGACCGAGGTGGACGGCGGGGTGCTGCGGCTGGACCCGGTGGTGCTCGGCGAGCGGGTCGCCGTGGTGGAGGTCTTCGTACCCGACGAGGCGCTCGACGAGGGCGGGGGCCGCTGGCTGCTGCTGCTCGGGATTGCGCTGGCGCTGGTCGGCGCGGCGGTGGTGGTGGTCGACCGGGTGGCGGCCCGGGCCGTGGACGCCACCGGCGACCTGGTCAAGGCGGCGCTCGCGGTGGGTGACGGCGAGCTGGGGGTACGGGTCGAGCCGACCGGACCGCGCGAGCTGGCCGAGGCCGGGCACGCGTTCAACCGGATGACGGAACGGCTGGTCGCGTTGCGTGCCGACGAGCACGAGCTGGTCGCCGACCTGTCGCACCGGCTGCGGACGCCGTTGACCGCGCTGCGGCTGGACGCCGAGGCGCTGGAGTCCGACGACACGAGCATCGGCACGTTCAGTGAGGCGGAGCTGGACCGGCGGCGTGGCATCCGGCGTATCCGGCAGGCGATCGTCACGCTGGAGGGCGAGGTCGACCAGCTGATCAAGACGACCCGCAAGGCGGTGAGCCAGGAGTCGGCGCCGGCGTCGTGCGACGTCAGCGAGGTGGTGCGGGACCGGATGGTGTTCTGGTCGGCGCTGGCCGGAGACCAGAACCGCCCGCACCGGGTGGTCGGTGCGCAGTTGCGCATCCCGGCGCCGGTGCCGCGCGCCGAGCTGGCCGCCGCGCTGGACGCGGTGATCGGCAACGTGTTCCGGTACACGCCGCAGGGCACCGCGTTCGAGGTGGCGGTGAGCCGCCGGGACGGCTGGGTGGAGACCCGGATCGCCGACGCCGGGCCGGGCATCCCGAACCCGGACCGGGCGCTGCGCCGGGGCGAGAGCGACCAGGGCTCCACCGGGCTCGGGCTGGACATCGCCAAGCGGGTCGCGTTGCAGGCCAACGGTTCGGTGAGCATCGACCGGGCCCGGCTGGGCGGGGCCAGCGTGGTCATGTTGCTGGCCGACCCGGACGCGGCGCCCCGGCCGGTGAACCGGTTCGGGCTGGTCGGACGGATGGCCCGGGACGCCCGCGAGCCGCGTGCCGGGCGGCGCTGGCCGCGTCCGCGCTGACGCCTTGACTGTGGGCCGGCGCAAGTTCTCCTTAAAGGTGGTTTAACGACGGCCGGGAAACCGCCGTGAACTGCCAGGATTACCGACAGAACCCATCAGTTCCGTCGGCCGGGACGCCCCGTAACACCTTTCGGCCGACGGATCGGTGCGCGCGGCGGGAGTTCGGTCCCCCCACACCTCGCTCCCGTCGCGCGCTCTCCCGTCGTTCCGGGCGAGGTGACCGTCATGACGCCGACCGTCGGCCGTCTGCTCCGCTGGGCCGCCGTGATCGGCCTGGGCATCGCCCTCACGCTCGCCTTCTGGCAGGACCCGGTGCTCGCCCACGGCCCGGTCCGGCCGGCGGCTGTCGCGTCAGGTCCGGCCGCCGCGCTGTCCGCGCTGGCCCTGGCCGGGGTGATGCTGACCGCGCGGCGCCGGCCGCCCCGGGGTTCCCGGCGGCCGACGCCGGTACGGCCGCTCAGCGTGCCGCGCTCACCCGGTACGCGTCGATCTCGGCGCTGATCCGGGCCTGCTCGGCCGGGGGCAGGAACGCAGCGGCCACCGCGTCGCGGGCCAGCGCGGCGACGCCGTCCGGGCCGAGTCGCAGCAGCCGGGCGGCCACCGCGTACTCGTCGTTGAGCGTGGTGCCGAACATCGGCGGGTCGTCGGAGTTGATGCTGACCGGCACGCCGGCCTCGACGATCCGGGGCAGCGGGTGCGCGTCGATGCTCGGCACGGCCCGGGTCCGCACGTTGGAGGTCGGGGAGATCTCCAGCGGGATCCGCCGCTCGGCCAGGTAGGTGAGCAGCGCCGGGTCCTGCACGGCGGAGATGCCGTGGCCGATCCGCTCGGCGCCCAGTTCGCGCAGCGCGTCCCAGATCGTCTCCGGGCCGGTGGTCTCGCCGGCGTGCGGCACCGAGCGCAGCCCGGCCGCCCGCGCCTGGTCGAAGTACGGCTTGAACTGCGGCCGGGGCACGCCGATCTCGGGGCCGCCGAGGCCGAAGCTGATCAGCCCGTCGGGTCGTTCGTCGAGCGCGATCCGCAGCGTCTGCTCGGCGGCGGGCAGGCCGGCCTCGCCGGGGATGTCGAAGCACCAGCGCAGCGCGATGCCGAAGTCGGCCTCGGCGCGTTTGCGGGCGTCCTCGATGGCCTCGCAGAACGCCGGCGCCGGGATGCCCCGGTTCACGTGCGAGTACGGCGTGACGGTCAGCTCGGCGTACCGGACCTGCTGGCGGGCCAGTTCCCGGGCGACCTCGTGGGTGAGCAGCCAGACGTCGTCGGCGTCGCGGATGAGGTCCACCACGCTGAGGTAGACCTCGATGAAGTGGGCGAAGTCGCGGAACGCGAAGTAGTCGGCGAGCGCCTCCGGGTCGGCCGGCACCGGGCTGCGCCCCTCGTGCCGGGCGGCCAGCTCGGCGACGATCCGGGGCGAGGCGGAGCCGACGTGGTGCACGTGCAGCTCCACCTTTGGTAGTCCGGCGATGAAGGTGGGCAGGTCGGTCACGAGTTCTCCTCTGCGCGGGCGCCGGTGCGGGCCACCATGAAGATCCGGCGGAACGGGAAGTACACCTGACCCTGCCGCACCGGGTACGCCTGCGCGAGCCGTACCCCCAGCTCGGCGCGGAAGGCGGCCCAGCCGGCGGCGTCCAGCGCGGCGCGGACCGGGCGCAGCGCCGTGCCCTCCATCCAGGCCAGCACCGGGTGGTCGGCGCCGGTGGCGGGCAGCAGATGCACGTACGTAGTCTCCCAGGCGTCGACCGCGCAGCCCGCGCCGGTCAGCAGCGTGGCGTAGCCGACGGGTTCGTCGACCGGCGCCTCGCGCAGCTTGCCGGCGAGCGCGTCGCGCCACGGTTCCCGCGCGGCGACGGAGCGCAGCAGCCGGTGCGACGGCGCGTCGAAGTTGCCCGGCACCTGGAACGCCATCCAGGCGCCCGCCGGCAGTGCGTGCGCCCAGCGGCGGAGCAGGTCGCGGTGCTCCGGCACCCACTGGAGCACGGCGTTGCCGACCAGCACGTCGACGTCGGGCTCGGGCCGCCAGTCGCGGACGTCGCCGACGGCGTAGCCGACCGGTCCGCTCTCGGCGCTCGCCCGGGCGATCATCTCCGGGGAGGAGTCGAGGCCGGTGACGCGACTGCCGGGCCAGCGGCCGGCGAGCGTGGCGGTGAGCGTGCCGGGGCCGCAGCCGAGGTCGACCACGGCACGCGGGTACTCGGCGCCGACCCGGGCCAGCAGGTCGTGGAACGGCCGGGAGCGCTCGTCGCCGTAGCGCAGGTAGGTGCGCGGATCCCACATGACAGCCTCCAAACCGTACGTACGTCTTGTTAGACCGTACGGCCCGCCGCGCGCCACGGCAAGCGGCTCACTAGGCTCGGCCGGGTGGAACAGCGCAGCTTCGACCGGCTCGGCCGGCACGTCGGCATCATCGGACTCGGCGCGTGGCAGCTCGGCGCGGACTGGGGCGAGGTCAGCGAGGACGCGGCGCTCGCCGTGCTCGCCGCGGCCGTCGACGCGGGCGTCACCTTCCTGGACACCGCCGACGTGTACGGCGACGGCCGCAGCGAGGCGCTGATCGGCCGGTTCCTGCGCTCCCGCCCCGGGCACGGGCTCACCGTGGCCACCAAGATGGGCCGCCGGGTGGAGCAGACGCCGGAGGCGTACACACTCGACAACTTCCGGGCCTGGACCGACAGATCCCGCGCCAACCTCGGCGTCGACACGCTCGACCTGGTGCAGCTGCACTGCCCGCCCACCGCCGTCTTCGCCGACGACCGGGTCTTCGACGCCCTCGACACGCTCGTCGCCGAGGGGCGCGTGGCCGGGTACGGCGTCAGCGTGGAGACCTGCGACCAGGCGCTCACCGCCATCGCCCGGCCCGGGGTGGCGAGCGTGCAGATCATCCTCAACGCGGTCCGGCACAAGCCGCTGGAGCAGGTGCTGCCCGCCGCCGCTGCCGCCGGGGTCGGGATCATCGCCCGGGTGCCGCTGGCCAGCGGCCTGCTCTCCGGCCGCTACGACGAGAACACCACGTTCCCGGCGGACGACCACCGCACGTTCAACCGGCACGGTGAGTCGTTCGACGTCGGCGAGACGTTCTCCGGCGTCGACTACGACCTGGGCCTGGCCGCGGTGCGCCGGCTCGCCCCGCTGGTCGGCGACGACCGCACGATGGCGCAGTTCGCGCTGCGCTGGATCCTCGACCAGCCGGGCGTGACGGTGGTGATCCCCGGCGCCCGCTCCCCCGAGCAGGCGCGGCGCAACGCGGAGGCAGCCGGCCAGCCGGCACTGACCGACGTGGAGCTGGCCGCGGTGCGGGCCGCCTACGACGAGCTGATCCGCCCGCAGGTGCACGACCGGTGGTGAGCCGGCCGGTCGGCGCGGCGTCGCCGGCCGCCCGCGCCGCCGGGCATGCTGGAGCGGAACTGTCGTCGTCGGAGGGGGAACGATGAGGGGCTGGTTCCGGCTCACAGTGGGGCTGCTCGCCGTGGTGCTGGGTGCGCTGTGGACGGTGCTCGGGCTCGGGTATGTCGAGGGCAGCGCGCTGAGCGACGAGCGGCTCTGGGCGTACGTGGGCGCGGTGCTGATCCTGATCGGACTCGTCGGGCTGTGGTGGGGCATGCGTGCCCGCCGCTGAGGCGCCGGGCAAGGCGAAGCCCCGCCTCCCGTACGGGATGCGGGGCTTCCGGCACCGGCCGGCGCGGCCGGTGCGGTCAGCTCAGATGGGGCGGACCTGTTCGGCCTGCGGACCCTTCTGACCCTGGGCGATCTCGAACTCCACCCGCTGGTTCTCCTCCAGCGTGCGGTAGCCGCTGGTCTGGATGGCCGAGAAGTGGACGAACACGTCAGCACCCCCGCCGTCGACGGTGATGAAGCCGAAGCCCTTGTCAGCGTTGAACCACTTCACGGTTCCCTGCGCCATGTGTATCTCCTTCTAAAACTGGCGGCCGAGCACGCCGTGCGGCCGATTGGCCGTTTTCGAGCAGCGGCGCCTGAGGCGGCCCCCAGTACCGGAGACTTCTCTCAACCCACGCGTCTCTCAACAGCGTGAGACAGCAAACCACGTACGCAAAAACTTCGCACAGCCTAGCGGACGAAATTCTCCGACATGTGACCTGAAGGTCGCGCCGACGCCGCTGCGCGGCCCCGCCGGAGCCATGCGAAAGGCCCCTTTCCCGCGCTCGGGAAAGGGGCCTTTCCGGCCTTTCGTCAGTCCGGCCAGCGACCGGTCAACCGGCGCACGCCCACCGCTCCACCTCGGTCGACGGCGGCCCGCACCACCGAGAAGATGGCGCCCTGCAGCGCTGCGGCGGCGAGCACCTCGCCCCAGCGGCGGTCCTCGTCGGTGGCGCTCGGCGCCTCGCCGTCGCCCGCTGTCAACTTCCAGACCTGGCGGAAGATCACGCCGGCGACGGTACCGGCGGCCAGGCCGAGCAGCACCCCCACCGGTTTGTACGCCGCCTTGCCGATCTTCCCGCTCACCTGCGCCTCCCTCGGACGATCGCCAGCACCACCACCGTCACCAGGGCCCCGGCCGCGACGGCCGCCCACGGCAACGGGTTGCGCCCGACCGCCTCACCCTTCTCGTACGCCTGCGCCCGGACCAGCCGGGCCCGCTCCGCCGCCCGCCCGCGCACCCGGGCCGCGGTCAGCGACGCCTGCTCGCGCATCCGCGCCTTCGCCGCCTCGGCGGAGTGCCGCACCAGCGCCTTCGGGTCGGCCCTGGCCGCGAGCAGCTCCATCGTCTCACCGAGTTCCACCCGGGTCCGGCGGATCTCCTCCCGGAGCGCCGCCACGTCCCCGGTTCCGTTGCCGGTCATGCCCGTCTCCCGTCCTTCACCGCGGCGGTGACCGTGTCGACGTCCGCCCGCACGCTACGGACGGCCGCCTCGGGCACCGGCGGGACGGCACGGCTGACCTGCTTCTTGCCCACGAGCGCCAGGATCCCGGCGAGCAGGAACAACGCCACCGGCACGATCAGGGCCGCCAGCCACGCCGGCATGACCAGCGCCAGCAGCAGGATCACGGTGGCGACCAGGGCGCCGGCGCCGTAGAGCGCCATCACCCCGCCGCCGCCGAACAGACCGATCCCGATCCCGGCGTGCTTGCCCTTCTGGGTCAGTTCCGCCCGGGCCAGCGCCAGCTCGTCCCGTACCAGACGGGTGACCTGCTCGGTGGCGCGCTGGACCAGTTCCGCGGTGGACGGCTCGTTCCCGGTCCGGGACGTGCTGCGACTCGCGACGTCAGCCATGCTGTCCTCCTTTCGTCATCACCGCGCTGTATGCCCGGAGTCGCCGCCCGTCAATCCTGCGCGGCGCGGCCGGTCCGCCCGGCCGCGCGCCGCCGGAACCCGGCGCCGTGAGCGCCGGATCCGGGGCGTGCGCACCACGTCCCCCGCAACCGTCCGGCCAAACCCGTCCGGCCGGAAAGCCGCCCGAACGCGGGAACCCCCGGCGCCGTGGGCAGCCGGGGTCCCCGATCGGGGGTACGGGGTCAGCGACGCGCCTCGGCGTGGTCCTCGCGGCCCACGAACACCTCGCTGCGCGCCTCGCCGTCGTCGCTGCCGCCGAAGACCCGCGCGTCGTCGGGCGCCTCGGTGCCGGCCGGGCGGCGGACCGGGCGGCGCGGCTGCGCCGCCTGCCAGGGCAGGGGGCCGGTGGCGTCGCCCACCTCGGCGCGCAGCCGGGGCAGGGCGGTCGGGCGCTGGTCGCGTACCCAGGTCACCAGGTGCTCGCGGACCAGGCAGCGCAGGTCCCACAGGCTGCCCGCGTCGGCGGCGCTGACCAGCGCGCGGACCTTGACCATGCCGCCGGTCGCGTCGGTCACCTGGAGCACGCAGACCCGCCCGTCCCACAGCTCGGTGCCCTCGCACAGGCGGCGCAGCTCCTCCCGCATCGCCTGCACCGGGATGGCCCAGTCCAGGTCGAACTCGGCGGTGCCGAGCACCGCCGCCTCGGTCCGGGTCCAGTTCTGGAACGGCCGGCTGGTGAAGTACGAGGTGGGCAGGATCAGGCGGCGGTCGTCCCAGACCTGCACCACCACGTAGCTGAGCGTCAGCTCCTCGATCCGGCCCCACTCGCCCTCGACCACCACCACGTCGTCCAGCCGCACCGCGTCGCTGAACGCGAGCTGGAGACCGGCGAAGACGTTGCCGAGCAGGCTCTGCGCGGCCAGCGCGGCGACCGCGGCGATCACACCGGCGGAGGTCAGCACACCCGCGCCGACGCCGCGTACGGCCGGGAACGTCATCAGCATGACGCCGACGGTGAGGATCACGATCACCGCGATGGTCAGCCGGCGCAGCAGCACCACCTGGGTACGCACCCGGCGGGCGTGCCTGTTGTTCGGCACGTCCACCCGGAACCGGGCCAGCGCGGTGTCCTCCGCCACCACCAGCAGCGAGGCCACCAGCCAGGCGGTGGCGGCGATCATCGCCAGCACGAGCGTGTGCAGGACGAACTGCCGCCACGGGCTGCCGACCGCGTACAGGGTGGTGAACCGCACCGCGATCTGCACCGCGACCACTGTGGCGGCCACCTGGAACGCGCGGTGCGCGTGCTCGGTCAGCTCGGTCATCAGCAGCGAGCGGCGGCCCAGCCGGCGGGTGACCCGGTGCACCACCTGGGCCAGCACCAACGCGATCGCCGCCGCGGCGAGCGCGGCGGCGATGGTCACGACGTAACTCTGCACGAACTCTCTCTCCCTCCGACCGGGCGGAATCGGGCGCAAAGGCCCAATGGTGCCCGGCGGCCCGGGTATCGACCAGGATCAGACCTTGCGGTACCGGGACTGGAAGAAGCAATAGATGCCGAACGCGGCGATGCCCAGCGCCATGAGCGCCAGCAGCCACGGCCCGTACGACTGGTCGCGCAGCGTCCGCAGCGCGGCGTCCAGGCCACGCGCCTTCTCCGGGTCGTAGTTGACCGCGGCGACCACGACGAGCACGCCGGCGATGGCGAACACGGTGCCCCGGGAGGCGTACCCGGCCATGCCGAGACGGCGGGTGAGCTGGCGGGTCTTCGGGCTCATCTCGCCGGTCTTGAGGTTGCGCTCGAACTTCTTCTTCAGGCCGTAGATCACCATGCCGACGCCGAGCGCGGCGAGCGCAAGTCCGGCCAGCCCGACCAGCCACCGGCCGCCGTCGGAGGCCATCAGCTTCTCGGAGAACTGCTGCTGCTGGTCCGAGGCGTTGGCGCTGGCGTCCTGGAAGACCTTGATCGCGGTCCAGCCCAGCCAGACGAACACGACGACCCGGACCGCCGAGGCGATCCGTTCGAACGTGCGTTCCTTGCCGGTCCGGGAGACGTGGCCGGAGATCGCCTCGAAGGCCTGCCAGATCGCCATGGCGAACAGGCCGACCGCCATCGCGATCAGGAGGAACTTCCCGAGCGGCTGTTCACCGAGGGTGCGCAGCGCGCCGTTCTGGTTCCCCTCCTCGCCGGACTTGCCGAAGGCGATCTGCAGCGCCAGCCAGGCGAGGAGAAGGTGCACGATTCCGTATCCGATGAAGCCGCCACGGGTCAACAGTTCGAGCCACCGGCTGTTTCGAGCCTGGGCGGCGGTGGCTCCGGCATTCCGGGTGAGAGACATGAGCCCTCAATCTCCCGGCGGGCGATTTTCCAAACGTCCGCGCCCGCCGGGAGCGGCCGAAACGGATCAGCCGGCGAGGTCGCGGGCGACCCGCAGCACCACCTGCTGCTCGGTGACGCTGTCCAGGCTGACCTGGAAGCCGGCGACCTCGGTGGCCTGCTGGCCCACGGTCAGGGAGAGCTGTTCCCCGGCCACCTCGACGGTGACCTGGTCGCCCTGGGCGCCGACCAGCTTCGCCTCGACGCCGAGGATCCGGGCGCTGGCTTCCACGCCGCGGTCGAAGGTGATCGTGCAGGCGTCGAGGCCGCAGTCGGTCTCGGCGCCTTCGGAGCTGCATCCGGCGAGCAGCGCGGCGCCGAGGGCGAGACCGGCGAGCAGACCGGCGGCACGGCGGGCGGGGGCGGAGGTGGCGCGTCGGATCGTCACCCGCCCAAGGATAGGCGGACTGCGCCAGCGCGCCCGTACGCCCGGGGCCACGCCGGGCGCGGCGATCGGGGTGCGCGCTAGGGTGCCGGAATGGCTTTCGACGTCGCCCGGGTCCGGGCCGCCTACCCTGCCCTGGCCGAGGGATTCGCCCACTTCGACGGCGCCGGGGGCACCCAGACCGCGGCCGGCGTGATCGAGGCGGTGACCGGCGCCATGCGCGCCGCCACCGGCAACCGCAGCACCGCTTTCGTACCCGGCCGCCGGGCGCTGGAGCTGGTCGCCGGGGCGCGGGCGGCGGTCGCCGACCTGCTCGGCGCGCAGCCGTCGGGCGTGGTGCTCGGGCCGAGCGCGACCGCGCTGACGTACACCCTCGCCCGGACGCTCGGCGCCGGCTGGCGGCCGGGCGACGAGGTGGTGGTGTCCCGGCTGGACCACGACGCGAACGTCCGGCCCTGGGTGCAGGCCGCGCAGGCGGCCGGCGCCACGGTGCGCTGGGCCGAGTTCGACCCGGTGAGCGGCGAGCTGCCCGCCGGCCAGTACGCCGACCTGGTCACCGAGCGGACCCGGCTGGTCGCGGTGACCGCCGGCAGCAACGCGATCGGCACCGTGCCGGACGTGGCGGCGATCGCCAAGACCGCGCACGCGGCCGGCGCGCTGGTGTGCGTGGACGGCGTGCACGCGGTGCCGCACGGCCCGACCGATCTGGCCTCGCTCGGCGCGGACTTCCTGGTGACCAGCGCGTACAAGTGGTCCGGGCCGCACCTGGCGGCGATGGCCGCCGACCCGGCGCGGTGGGAGGCGCTGCGCCCGGCGAAGCTGCTTCCCTCCGCCGACTCGGTGCCGGACCGGTTCGAGTACGGCACGCCGAGCTTCCCGCTGCTGGCCGGGGTGACCGCGGCGGTGGACCACCTGGCCGGTCTGGACCCGGCCGCGACCGGCGACCGCCGGGAGCGGGTACGCGCCGGGCTGGCCGCCGCGCAGGCGCACGAGGAGGCGGTCTTCGAGCGGCTGCTCGCCGGGCTGACCGGCCGGTCGTTCGTGACCGTCTACGGCGCACCGGCGCGGCGCTGCCCGACGGTGTCGTTCCGGGTGGCCGGCTTGGCCCCGGCGCAGACGGCGGCGGCGCTGGGCGAGGCGGGGCTGTGCCTGTCGCACGGCGACTACTACGCCTACGAGTACTTCCGCACGATGGGCCTGCGCGCCGACGGCGGCGCGGTCCCGGCCAGCGTCTACCACTACAACACGGTCGAGGAGGTGGACCGGCTGCTGACCGAACTGGACCGGCTGGCCGGCCCCGGAGGGAGAATGGCCCGGTGAGCTTTCAGGTCGAGGACAACCCCGCCAAGCGTCGCTTCGAGATCCTGGTGGACGACGCGCTGGCCGGGTTCGCCGCGTACACCCCCGGCGACGGGGTGCTGGTCTTCACGCACACCGAGGTCGACGACCGGTTCCAGGGTCAGGGCGTCGGCGCGGCGCTGGTCCGGGGCGCGCTGGACGAGGTCCGCGCCCGGGGCGGCCGGATCGTGCCGAGCTGCCCGTTCGTGGCCGCGTTCGTCAAGCGTCACCCCGAGTACGCCGACCTGGTGGCCGACCCGGCGTGAGGCCCGGGCCGGCCGGGGGACCTCCCCACCCGGCCGGCCCGGGAGTCAGCGGCCGCCGCTGAGCACCTCGGCGGCGGCGCGGGCCGCGGCGGCGGTGGCGCCGTGGGTGGCCAGGTGCACCGCGCCGGTGACCAGCTCGGGCACGCCCAGTTCGACCACCACCGCGTCCGGGCGCGCGGCGAGCGCCCGGCGCACCGCGTCCCGCATCCAGTCGTGCCGGTGCAGGTCCCGCACCACCAGCACGAGCGGCCGTCCGGCCGGCAGGTCGCCCGGGTCGGCCGGTACGGCGTCGGCGGCGTAGCGGGCGGTCGTGGTGCCCGGCGCCAGGCTGGCCAGGGGCGCGGCGATCCCCCACGGCGTCTCCTCGCCGATGGCGATGTTGCGCGGCGGCGCGAACTCCACCACGTGCGCCGGCCCGGCCAGCGGCAGCAGCGCGGCGTCGCCGCTGACCCGGACCGCCCGGCGGGCGGCGGCCAGCCCGATCGGTGAGCCGTCGGCCGGTGGCGTGCCGGCGACCCGGCGGGCGCGGGCGGCGACGCTCCAGGCGGCGAGCTGACCGACGCGCTTGGCCGCCTCGGCGAGCCGCTCCTCGGGCAGCTCGCCGCTGATCACCGCCGCGACGATCGCGTCGCGCAGCTCGCGGGCGTCGGCCTCGGTGGCCCGTTCCCCGCCCACGCAGATCGCGTCCGCGCCGGCCACGAGCGCGCGCACCGCGGCGCCGGTGAAGCCGTACCGGTCGGCCACCGCCCGCATCTCCACCGCGTCGGTGACCACCACGCCGCCGAAGCCCATCTCCTCGCGCAGCAGCCCGCCCAGCACGCGCGGGCTGAGCGTGGCGGGCAACTCCGGGTCCAGCGCCGGCACCAGCAGGTGGCCGGTCATCACCGCCTGCGCCCCGGCGGCCACGGCGGCCCGGAACGGGGCCAGCTCGACCGCGTCGAGGCGGGCCCGGTCGCCGCCGATGCGGGGCAGGTCGTGGTGCGAGTCGACCCGGGTGTCGCCGTGCCCGGGGAAGTGCTTGGCGCAGGCGGCGACGCCGCCGGACTGCAGGCCGCGTACCCAGGCGGCGGTGTGCCGGGCGACCAGGTCCGGGTCGGCGCCGAACGCGCGCACCCCGATCACCGGGTTGGCCGGGTTGGAGTTGACGTCGGCGTCCGGGGCGTAGTCCAGAGTGACGCCGACGGCTGCCAGTTCGGCGCCGAGGTCGCGGGCGACCTCCTCGGTCAGCGCCGGGTCGTCGATCGCGCCGAGCGCGTAGTTGCCGGGCCGGGAGCTGCCCCGGGCGGACTCGATCCGGGTGACGTCGCCGGCCTCCTCGTCGATCGCCACGATGACGTCCGGCCGCTCGGCCCGCAGGTTCGCGGTGAGCGTGGCGACCTGCTCGTGGTCGACGACGTTGCGGGCGAACAGGACGACCGAGCCGAGTCCTTCGCCGAGCCAGCGGCACACCCACGGCGGCGGCGTGGTGCCGACGAACCCCGGTTGCAGGACGGCGGCGGCGAGCGCCGCCAGATCTCCGGTCGATCCCTCGGTCCGCTCGCTCATGTGCTGTCGTACCCCCGTCTCCCCCACGGACCCGCCGGGGCCGGCGGGTGCTGACATGGTCACACCGCGCAGCTAAATAGTCAACAATCCTTACTGTTAGGCCGGTGGCGTCCCGCGACCTCCCGTGGGAGAGTTCCCACATGTCCGCCCTGCCGCTCGCCGACGCCACCAGCGCCGCCGACATCCCCGGCGTACGGCTGCTCGGCCTGATCGTCGGCGGCCTGTTCCTGCTGATCGCCATCCGCGCCATGTTCCGCCGCTGATCCGCACCGGGCGGGTGAGCGGCGCAGGCGGTTTCGCGCGGGATCGCCGGGGGTAGCTGAGGCGCTTGATGAAACTGACCACTCACTCCTCCAGCCTGCGCCGGGCGGCACGGAACCTGTTCGGCTGGACCGCGCTGCGGCCCAACCAGCTCGCCGCCATGCGCGCCGTGATGAAGCGCCGCGACGCGCTGGTGGTGCTGCCCACCGGCGCCGGCAAGTCGGCGATCTACCAGATCCCGGCCAGCCTGATCCCCGGCCCCACGGTGGTGATCTCCCCGCTGCTGGCGTTGCAGCAGGACCAGATCGCCGCGCTCAACGAACGGCAGCGCCCGGAGCTGCGCGCGGTGCGGATCAGCTCGGACGAGAGCGCCGCCCAGCAGGCCGAGGCGATCGAGGACATCCGGGCCGGGCGCGCGGAGTTCCTGTTCATCACGCCGGAGGCGCTGAGCAACCCGGACCGTCTCGCCGAGGTACGGGAGCTGAGGCCGGCGCTGGTGGCGATCGACGAGGCGCACTGCATCTCGGCGTGGGGCCACGACTTCCGGCCGGACTACCTGGCGCTCGGTCACCTGATCGACGGGCTGGGCCGCCCGCCGGTGGTGGCGCTCACCGCCACCGCCTCCCCGCCGGTACGCGACGACATCATCGCCCGGCTGCGGCTGCGCGAGCCCGAGGTGGTGGTCTCCGGGCTGGACCGGCCCAACCTCTTCCTCGAGGTGGCCCACTGCCCCACCGACGACTACCGGTGGCGGCGGCTGATCGCGCTGCTGCGCGACGACGAGCGGCCCGGCATCATCTACGTGCCGACCCGGCGGGCGGCCGAGGAGCTGGCCGAGCGGCTCACCGGCGCCGGTTTCCCGGCCGAGTTCTACCACGGCGGCATGCCCACCGCGGCCCGGCACGAGCTGCACGAGGCGTTCCTCGCCGACCGGGTGCCGATCATGGTGGCCACGTCGGCGTTCGGCATGGGCATCGACAAGCCGAACATCGCCTGGGTGGTGCACATGGCGCTGCCCGACTCGCCGGACAGCTACTTCCAGGAGATCGGCCGCGCCGGGCGCGACGGCTCACCGGCCCGGGTGCTGCTGCTGTGGCGCGCCGAGGACGTCGGCCTGCAGCGCTACTTCAGCGGCGGGCTGCCGGACGAAAAGGAGCTGACCGAGCTGGCCGCGGTGCTGCGCGGCAAGGCCCGCAACCGCAAGGAGCTGCGCGAGCTGACCGGGCTCGGCCCGCGCAAACTGGGCCAGTACCTGTCCCTGCTGGAGCAGGTCGGCGCCGCCGAGCCGCGCGCCCGGCAGCGCATCGGCGCGCCCCGGTACGCCCCGGCGGCCGCCGAGTCCGGCCGGGCCGCGCTGGCCGAGGCGGAACGGCAGCAGACGGTGACCCGGTCGCGTACCGACATGATGCGCGCGTTCGCCGAGACCACCGGGTGCCGGGGCCAGGCCCTGCTGGCGTACTTCGGCGAGCAGATGCACGAGGTCTGCGGGCACTGCGACAACTGCCACGCCGGCACCAGCGTGGCCGCCGACGGCGCGGTCGGGCCGTTCCCCGTGCACAGCCAGGTGCGCCACCCGGAGTGGGGCGCCGGCCTGGTGCTCAGCTACGAGGAGGACCGGATGACTGTGCTCTTCGACGAGGTCGGTTACAAGACGCTCTCCGTGCCCGTGGTGTCCGAACAGGGACTGCTGGAACTCGACTAGCCTGACCCGGGCGCCGCGGCGGCGCCCGTCGACGAACGACGACCACGGCGAAAGGGGCCTGATCGTGATCGAGCAGCCGGCGTACACCCGGTTCGGCGTCTCCGACGAGGAGTGGGGGCTGCTGGTGGGGCTGCCGCAGTCGGTGCTCACCGCGGCGGCCGCCGCCGAGTCCGACGGCACCCGCCGCACCATGGCCGAGAACGCCGCCGGGCTGCAGACCATCGCCGCCGGCCGCGAGTCGGCGAGCCCGCTCGTCGCGGCGGTGGCCGGCGAGATCGTCGACCGGGTCGGCGACCCGGAGGCCGGCGCGGAGCTTCCGGTGCTCACGCCGGAGGACCCGAAGGCGATGATCGAGGACGTGCTGGCCCGGGCCGGCCAGGCCGCCGCCCTGCTCGCCGCCCGGGTGGACGAAGGCCAGGCCGGGGCGTACCGGCACTGGCTGGTGGACATCGCCGAGCAGGTGGTGGGCGCGGCCTCCACCGGCGGCATCCTGGGCCTCGGCGGCGACACGGTGACCGACTCGGAGCGACGGTTCCGGGACCGGCTGGCCCAGGTGCTGAACGACTGAACGGACTGCTAACAGAAGGCTCCCCGGTCCGTCAATGACGGACGTCACGGCCCCACGGGTGTCGCTTTTCGGCCCCGTGGGGCGTCCTGGTTCTAGCAGGTGTGACGAACCACGGGGGTCGGTTGATGGACGGGAAGCTGCGCCGGCAGGTGCTCGACACGGAGGATCTGCCACCACGCGAGCGCTTCGGCATGTGGCTGGACATGATGGCCAGCACCCCGACGCCGCTGCGGGTGCACACCGCGCACGCCGACGACTTCGTCGCGCGGGCCGAGTTCGTCGAGCTGGGCCGGATGCGGCTCATCCGCTACCGCTACCCGTCGGTGGACTGCGTCCGCACCTCGAAGCTGATCCAGCGCTCCGACCCGGACTACTACCTGCTCGCGCTCACGCTCACCGGGACCAGCCAGGCCGACCAGGCGGGGCAGCGGGCCTGCTGCCGCCCCGGCGACCTCACCTTCTACGACTGCTCCCGCCCGCACGAGGTCAGCCACCACGCCGACCCGGCCGGGCCCGCGTACGCCCGCTCGATCGTGGCCCTGATGCCGTACGACGCGCTGCCGCTGCCGCGCCGCCGTCTCGCTCCCCTGTTCGCCGGGCGGATGTCCGGCTCCGAGGGCGTCGGCGGCCTGCTCGCCGACTTCCTCGTCCGGATCACCGCGCACCCCGAGCAGTACCACGCCGCCGACGCCGAGCGGCTGGGCGGGATCGGCCTGGACCTGGTCGCCACGCTGCTCGGCCGCAACCTGGTCTCCGAGGAGGCGGTCCCCACCGAGATCCGGCGGCGCGCCCTGCTCGCCCAGGTGCGCTCGTACGTGGAGCAGCACCTCGGGGACGCCTCGCTGG
Source organism: Micromonospora chalcea (assembly GCF_002926165.1). Taxonomy (GTDB): domain Bacteria; phylum Actinomycetota; class Actinomycetes; order Mycobacteriales; family Micromonosporaceae; genus Micromonospora; species Micromonospora chalcea. The sequence continues at coordinate 22,442 of NZ_MAGP01000158.1, forward strand.
ACCCGGGCCGGATCGCCGACGCGCACCACATCTCGGTGCGCTCGCTGCACCGGCTCTTCGAGGACGAGGAGACCACCGTCGCGGCGTACATCAGGGACGAGCGGCTGGCCCGGTGCCGGCGCGATCTCGCCGACCCGGCGCTGAGCGACCGCTCGATCCAGCTCATCGCCGCCCGCTGGGGGTTCCGGGACAAGGCACACTTCAGCCGGGCCTTCCGGGCCGCGCACGCGGAGACACCGCAGGCATTCCGGGCCCGTCATCTGGAACCGGCACGGATCGTCAACACCACGGCATCCGCAGTCAACTCGGCGCGGACATACTGAACGCAGGGCTGAGACCGCTCCCAGCGGCGGCCCACTGGTATCGGGGGGCCGTGGCGTGGCGTCCGCGGCGGCCCGGCCGCGGGCGGCCGCCCCGGTGGCGGTCTCCCCGCATCCGCGCCGGACGAGGTTTCCGGCCCCGTCGCGCTTCCCCCCAGGACCGACGGGGCCGGTCAGCCGGCCTCCTCCTCCAGCAGCGCCAGCACCGACTTCTCCACCGCCTCGCGCGGCATCTCCGGCTGCACCGGCGCCAGCACCCCGTCGTGGTAGAGGTCGACCACCCGCGGGTCCACGTAGGAGGCCCGCGCCACCGTCGGGGTGTTGCCGAGCAACTCGGCGACCGACCGCATCACCCCGGCCACCGCCCGCTTGCGGGCGGTGGCGGAGCGCTGCGGGCCCACGTTCGCCAGCTCGGCCGCCGCCAGCACGGTGGCGTGCCAGGTACGGAAGTCCTTCGCGGTCATCTCCCCGCCGCTGGCGTCGCGCAGGTAGTCGTTCACCTCGTCGCTGCGCACGTCGCGCCAGGACCGGCCGTCCCAGTAGCCGAACAGCCGCTCCTGGGCCCGCCGCCGCCGGCGCAGGTTGAGCAGCACCCGGCACAGCTCCGCGTCCTCGATCCGGCGGACCTGCTCGATGCCGCCCTTGGCGGGGAACTCGAAGACCACGCACCCGCCCCGGGAGCGGGTGTGCTCGGGGCGCAGCGTGGCCACCCCGAAGGTCGGGTCGTCGCCGGTGGCGTACTGGTCGCTGCCGACCCGGAAGGCGCCCATGTCGAGCAGCCGGGCGACGGTGGCGAGCACCCGCTCCCGGCGCAGGCCGCGCAGCGCCAGGTCCTGCGTGACCCGGTCCCGCAGCGCGGGCAGCCGGTGGGCCACCTCCAGCACGTGGTCGAACTTCGCCTCGTCGCGCTTGCGCCGCCAGCCCGGGTGGTAGAGGTACTGCTTGCGGCCCGCCGCGTCGATGCCGGTGGCCTGGATGTGGCCGTTCGGGTACGGCGAGATCCACACGTCCTGCCAGGCGGGCGGGATGACCAGCTCGCGCAGTCGGGCCAGCTCCCCGGCGTCGCGCACCGGCTCGCCGGCCGGGTCGAGGAACAGCCAGCCCTTGCCGCGCCGCCGGCGCGCGTACCCCGGCCGGCCCGGATCGCTACGCCGCAACCGCACCAGATACCCGTTCCACGTCGGCCACCGCGGCCACCACCTCGTCGATCCCGATGGCATTCAATGTCGGGTGGCTTCCTACCCCGCGTGACCCGGTCGAATCCGGGTTGACGTGCGTGGGCTCGATCGCACCGAGGGCGCGGTGGCGAGGCCGGTCCGCCGGTGGCCCCCAGTGCGCCGCCGGCACCGGCCCGAACAGCACCACCGAGGCGGTGCCGTAGCCGGTGGCCAGGTGCGCCACGCCGGTGTCCCCGCTGACCACCAGCCGCGCGCCCGCGACGAGCGCGGCCAGCTCGGCCAGCCCGGTCCGGCCGGCCAGCACCGCCTCCGGCGGCAGCCCCCCGTCGCGGGCGACCCGCTCGGCCAGCGCCCGCTCGCCGGCAGATCCGGTCACCGCCACCCGGTGACCGCGCGCGGTCAGCTCCCGGGCCAGCCCGGCGAACCGCCGCGCCGGCCAGCGCTTCGCCGGGATCTTGCTGCCCGGGTGCAGCAGCGTCAACCCGGCCGGTACGCCGCCCGCCGCCGGACGGCGCAGCGCGAGGTCTCCCGGGTCGGCCGGCAGGCCGTACGCGTGCAGCAGGCGGCACCAGCGGCGCACCTCGTGCTCGTCGTCGTCCCAGGCCGGGCCGTCCGGGTGCCCGGCGTCCGGGTTGCGGTGGGCGAGCAGCCGGCCGGGGCGTACGGCGGCCAGCGCCCGGTGCGACTGCGGCCCCCGGCCGTGCAGGTTGACCGCCACCTCCGGCGGCGGTCCGGTCCACGCGATCCGGTCCGGTCCGGTGGTGGGCAGTACCCGGTCGACCGCCCCGGTCAGCTCCGCCAGCGGCGCCAGCCAGTCCGGCGCGGCGAGCACCAGTTCCCGCCCCGGCAGGCCGGCGCGCAGGCCACGCAACGCCGGCACGGCGGTGACCAGGTCGCCGACGCCGAGCGCCCGCAGCACCAGGATCACGGGTACGAGGACTCCTGCGCGGCGCACACCACCATCTCGCGTACCGCGCAGCCGGCCGGCTGGGAGAGCGCGAACATGACCGCGGCGGCGGTGTCGGACGGCTCGTTGAGCACCGCGTCCGGGCCGGGGCGGTACTGCGCGTCCCGCTCGTCGAAGAACGCGGTCCGCATCCCGCCCGGGATCAGCAGCGTCACGCCCACAGTGCCGGCCAGCTCGGCGGCGAGCGCCCGGGTGAAGCCCACCACCCCGAACTTCGCCGCGCAGTACGCCGTCGCGTCGCTCACCGCCTTCACGCCCAGCGTCGAGGCCACCGTGACGATGTTGCCGCGGGACGCCTCCAGCCAGGGCAGCGCGGCCCGGATCACCGCGGCCGTGGCGAGCAGGTCCACCGTGATGATCCGTTCCCAGGTCTCCGCCGGGATGTCGGCCAGCTTCCCCGGCACGTCCATGCCGGCGGCGGTGACCACGGCGTCCAGCCCGCCGGAGCGTTCCGCGAGATCGCGCGTGGCGGCCTCGGCGGCTCGGGTGTCGGCCAGGTCGCACTCGGCCCAGGGCACACCGTCGGCGGGACGCTGCCGGTCCAGCACCAGCGGGCGTCCACCGGAGCGGGCCACCGCGGCGACCACCGCCGCGCCGAGCCCGCTCGACCCGCCGGTGACCAGGACCGCGGGCCCGGCACCGGGAGCGGGGGCGTTCATGCCGCCGCCCGCGCGACCGCGCCGGATCGGATGCGTCGCTCGTTCATCGTGCTCCCTTCGCCGTGGACCGGACCACCGTCTGCGCGACGGCCTCCGCCGGGTCGAGCGTCGTGGCCGGCCAGCCGCCGCTGCCCCGTCCGGCCCGCGCGGCCGCGATCATGTCGGTGGTCGAGCGCCCGTCGAGGTACGGCACCACCACCGTGTGCCCGCCCCAGCGGGCCAGGATCTCCGACTCGGGCAACGTCTCGGCGCCGCCGCCGCTGGCGTAGTCGCCGCCCTTGACCCAGATGTCCGGACGCAGCCAGGACAGCGCCGCCTCCGGGGTCGGCTCGTCGAAGATCAGCACCGCGTCGACGCAGCCGAGCGCGGCGAGCAGCCGGCCCCGGTCGCCCTGCGGCACGACCGGGCGCTCCGGTCCCTTGAGCCCGGCCACACTGGCGTCGGAGTTGAGGCAGACCACCAGGCAGTCGCCGAGTTGCCGGGCCGCCTGGAGCGTCGCCACGTGCCCGGCGTGCAGCAGGTCGAAGCAGCCGCCGGTGGCGACCACGGTGCCGCCGGCCGCGCGTACCCGGGCCACCACCTCACCGGCCGCCCCGGCGCCGACCCGGTCGCCGCCGCCGGTGACCACCGCCGGGGCCACCGCCCGTACCGGGGCCGGCAGCGCGGCGGCCACGCCACCCCCGGCCACGTACGCGGACGCCTGCGCGACCGCCTCCTGCACCGCCTCGGAGACCAGCGCCCCACGGGCCAGGGCCAGCGTCGCGGTGGACGCGAAGCGGTCCCCCGCCCCGCAGGTGTCCCCCTCGGCCGGTGGCGCCGGCACCACCAGGGGCGTGGATCCGGCGTGACAGAGCAGCGCGCCGTCCCCGCCGAGCGTCACCGCTACCGCGCGCGCCTGCCAGCGCCGGCGCAGCGCCTGCGCACTGCGGGACGCGGCCGCGAGGCGGGACCCGCCCGGCGGCGTCTTGGCCAGGTCGCGGGCCTCCGGCTCGTTCGGAGTCGCCAGGTGCACCCCGGGTACGGCGGCCGGACCGCGCGGATGCGGGTCCCAGACCACCGGCGCCCGGGTGGCGGCCAGCGCGGCGCGCAGCGCGGGATGCCCGGCCACGCCCCGGCCGTAGTCGCTCACCAGCACTGCGGACGCGTCGGCGATCAGCCGCAGCACGGCGTCGCTCGGCTGACCGGGCACACCGGCCGCGCCGCCCCGGTCGTGGCGCAGCAGCACCCGGCCGCGTACCCGCAGCCGGACCTTCTCCGGGGTGGCGCCGGCCAGCGGCAGCGCGTACAACCGCACCCCCGCGGCGGCGAGCAGCGTGCCGATCCGGGCCCCGCCGGCGTCGTCGGCGACCGCGGTGACCAGCGCGACCTCGGCGCCCTGAGCGGCCGCGAACACCGCGGCCAGGCCGGCGCCGCCGGGACGGTCGACGGAGGAGGTCTCGTCCAGCACCGGCACCGGGGAGTCCGGGCAGAGCCGGTTCACCAGACCCTCGACGTCGCGGTCCAGCAGCGTGTCCCCGAGCACCACCACCGGCCCCCTCATGCCCGGCCTCCCGGTCCGGCGGGCGCCGCCGGGTCCGGGTCGCCGAGCACCACCTCGACACCGGTACGCACCGGTTCGGCCGGCGCCGGGGCGGCGAGCGCCGCGGGCAGCGCCCGTTCGACGTACTCGCAGAGCACGTGCGAGGCCACCAGATGCAACTCCTGCACCACCTGCCCGTCCGGCGAGTCGATCGCCAGGTGCTCGTCGCAGAGGTCGGCGAGGGGGTTGGGCGCGGGTCCGGTGAAGGCCCAGGTGCGCAGGCCGGTCTGGTGGGCGGCGTGGGCGGCGGTGAGGAGGTTGGTGCTGGTGCCGCTGGTGGTGAGAAGCAGGAGGATGTCGTGGGGTCGGCCGTGGGCGCGCACCTGCCGGGCGAAGGTTTCGTCGTATCCGTAGTCGTTGGCGATGGCGGTGAGGGCGCTGGTTTCGGCGTGCAGGGCGATGGCGGACAGGGGTTGGCGGTCGTGGCGGAGTTTGCCGACGAGTTCGGCGGTGAGGTGCTGGGCTTCGGCGGCGCTGCCGCCGTTGCCGGCCACCAGCAGCCGCCCGCCGGCGGCGAGCCGGTGCGCCAGATCCTCACCCCAGCGGGCCAGCATCCGCTCCGACTCCCGCAGCGGCAGCAGCGCGGCGGCCAGCAGCGCCAGATGGTCCTCCAGCAGCGTGCCGCCGGCGGCCGGCGGGGTCGCCGTCATCAGGCGACCACCCGGGTGGGACGGCCGACGCTGGCCACCTCGCCGTACAACTCGGTGAGGCGGTCCGCGGTGGTGGCCCACGAGTAGCGGGTGCGCGCCCGCTCCAGGGCCGCGGTCGCGTAGGCGAAGCGGCGGATCCGGTCACCGAGCAGGCCCCGGATCGCCGCGCCGAGCGCCGCCGGATCGCGGGCCGGCACCAGGTCGCCGGTGCGGCCGGGCACCACCGTGTCGATGAGCCCGCCGACCGCGGTGCCGACCACCGGCACGCCGCACGCCATCGCCTCCAGCGGAGTGAGCCCGAACGGCTCGTACCAGGGGGCGGCGACGAGCACGTCCGCCGACCGGTACCAGCGGCCCATCTCCTCCCGGGGCACCGCGCCGACCAGCCGTACCCGGTCGGCGACGCCGAGCGAGCGGGCCAGCGTCCGCAGGCGCAGCGCGTACGGGTCGGTCTCCAGCAGTCCGGCCGGCGGGCCGCCGACCACCACGCACTCGGCGTCCGGCACCTCGGCGACGGCCCGGATGACGTCCTGGAAGCCCTTGCGCTCGACCAGCCGGCCGACGGTGAGGATGCGGGCCCGGCCGCCGTCACGGTCGGCGACCGGGCCGAGCGGGGCGAACGTGGACAGGTTCACCCCCGACGGCACGACTGTCATCCGGGAGCGGGGCACACCCATCCGGACCAGCTCGGCGACCTCGTCCTGGCACTGGGCGACCACCCGGTCCACCGAGCGGCCCAGCTTCCGCTCGTGCTCGACCCGGCCCGGCGGGCTGGTGTCCTGCGCGCCCTGGTGGCGGCGCTTGACGGTGCCGAGCGCGTGGTAGGTCTGCACCACCGGCACGCCCGCGCGGCGGGCCGCGGCGAGCCCGGCCAGCCCGCTCATCCAGAAGTGCGCGTGCACCACCTCGGGCTGCCAGTCGCCGGTGCGCCACCGGTCGGCCAGCCAGTTGCCGAACGCCGGCATGTACGGCAGCAGGTCGTCCTTGGCCACCGGCTCTGCCGGCCCGGCCGGTACGTGCACCACCTCGTACCCGTCCGGAGCACGCACGCTCACCGGCAGGTCCACCGCGTCGAGCCGGGTGTAGACCCGGACGTCGTGACCGGCGGCCGCGAGCGCGGCGGAGAGCTCCGCGACATGCGTGTTCTGGCCACCGGCGTCCTCCCCGCCGAGGACGGCGAGCGGGCTGGCGTGCTCCGAGATCATCGCGATGCGCATACTTCCTCCTCCAGCAGCCGGTCCCAGTCGGCGAGGAAACGCTCCAGGCCGTAGCGGCCCCGGGCGGCGGCCCGCGCCGCGGCGCCCGCCCGGCGGGCGGACTCCCTGTCGTCCAGCAGGCCACGGGCGGCCTCGACGAGCGTGTCGACCCGGGTGGACAGCGCGCCCGCCTCCGGCGGGACGGCTTCCACCGCTTCGGTGGTGGCCAGCGCCACCACCGGCATGCCCATGGTCATGGCCTCGACGAGGCTGAGGCCCAGTGAGGTCCAGCGGCACAGGTGCAGGTAGGCGCGCCGTTTGGCGAGTTCGGCGTGCATGGCGTGCTGGGGTACGTCGTCGTGGCTGGTCAGCCGGTCCTCGGGCAGTCCGAGGTGGGCGGCGAGACCGGCCACCTTCATGCCGTAGACGTCGAGCGGGGCGAGCGCGGCGAACCGGGCGAGCAGGTCGGTGCCGGTGACGCGCCAGCGGCGTACCGGCTCGTTGATGACCACGGCGAGGCGGTCGAGTTCGCCGGTCCATTCGACGGCGGGCGGTACGACGCCGTGGTCGACCACCGTGGTGCGGGTGCCGCCGTTGTCCCAGAACAGCTCGTTGAACGCGGTGACGTGGGTGAGCAGCAGGTCGTCGCGGTCGGCCATGGGATGACGGGTGTTCGGCACGTCGCCTTTCGGCGTGTTGTGCTCGACGTAGATCGCCGGGACGTCGCGTCCGGGGCGGCGGCCGAGCCACTCGGCGGCCAGGTCGAGTTCCTCCGGGCGCTGCAGGATCACCAGGTCCACGTCGGCGCCGCGCAGGTCTTCCGGCGTGACCTCGACCGCGCTGTCCGGCCACGGGTAGGTGCGCGCCCGGCCCAGCCCGTACGGGCCCCGGTCCGGCGTCACCGGCACCAGGTAGCGGTGCTTGCCGTGCACGAAGGACGTCGTCCACGACCCGTGGACGTGCCACAGCAGGATGTTCATCCGACCACCCCGCCCGCCACCGGCGCCGGCACGCCGAGCAGCCGCAACGCCTCCAGCACCCGGCCCGGCTCGACCGCCGACAGGCACGGGTGCCCGGGGACCGGGCAGACGGTGGCGCGGGTGTCCCGGCAGGGCGCCGCCGCGTCGCCGAGGCGCACTGTCGGCACCCGGTAGGGCCCCCACTGCCCGAACGGCACCGTGGGCGCGAACAGGCTCACCACCGGCACGCCGAGCGCGGCGGCCAGGTGCGCGGGGCCGGTGTTGCCGACCACCAGCGCGCCGGCGCCGGCGACCACAGCGGCCAGCTCCGCCAGCCCGGTACGCCCGCCGAGGTCGACGCCGCCCGCCGCCGCGACCCGGGCGGTCAGCTCCCGCTCGTCCGGCCCGCCGGTGACCACCACCCGGTGACCGGCCGCGGCGAGCACCCGGACCACTCGCGTGGCCAGTTCCTCCGGGCAGGCGCGGGTCTCCACCGAGGACCCGGGATGCAGCACCACGTAGCCGGGCGCCCCGGCCTCGGCCGCGGGCGGCGGAAGCCGGTCGGAGCGGATGCGCAGGGCGGGTTCGTCGTGGCCGGGCAGCGCGAATCCGGCGGCGGCGGCGAGGGACAGGGCGCGTTCCGGTTCGGGTACGCCGGCCGGGACGCGGTGGCGCACGTCGAGCAGGCTGCCCGGATAGTCGTCGCTGATCGCGCTGATCCGGGGCACCCCGGCCAGGCGCAGCAGCAGCGCCAGGGGCAGCGCGGACTGGTGGAAGGAGGTGAAGACGACGGCTTCGTCGGCGCGTACGGCCGCGAGCCGGTCGGTGAGCGCGCGCATGTCGCCCGGGTCGACGGGTGGGGCGGGCGCGTCGATCCACGGCAACGGCGCTTCGATGATCTCGTCCACGCCGGGCAGCAGTTCGGCCGCCGCCCGGCCGCGTGGCCCGCACAGCAGCACCACCCGCTGCGCGCCGGCCGCCACCGCGCGGATGCCGGGACCGGTCACCAGCACGTCACCGGCGGCGTCGCTGCGGACCACGAGGATCGTGCCCCGGCGGTTACGGCCCGCGCGTTGCGGCGCGGCCGTGAGGCGCATCCTGGCCAGCACTGTGCTCACCGCGTCCGGCAGGTCGGCGGCGACGGTCGGCGCGGCGGCCACCTCGGCGGCCCGGGTGGCCGGAGTGGGCACCATGATCGTGGCAGCGCCGGCCGCCGCGGCGGCGGCCGTGTCCGCGCCGATGTCGCCGATCAGCACGCACCGGGTCGGTGTGGTGCCGAGCGCGCGGGCTGCCTCGTGTACGAGCCCGGGCGCCGGCTTGCGGCAGGCGCACCCGTCGGCTTCCGCGTGCGGGCAGATCGCCCAGTGGTCGAAGGGCCCGAGCAGTTCCTCCACCCGGGCGTTGACCAGCCTCAGCTCGTCCGCGGTGAAGCAGCCGCGGGCCAGGCCGGACTGGTTCGTCACCACGGCGAGCCGCAACCCGGCCGCCCGCAACCGGTCCAGCGCCTCCCGGGCGCCCGGCACCGGCCGTACCTTCTCCGGGTCGCCGTTGTACGGCACGTCCTCGATCAGCGTGCCGTCCCGGTCCAGCAGCACCGCGTCGTAGAGGCCGGACGGGAACCGGTCAGCACCCGGGTCAACCCGGGCTGACCTGCACTGATCCCGCTCCTGGTCCCGTCGCACGGGCGGCGGGTTCCCGAGCCCCCGAGGAGTAAACGTCGACGTCGGCGCCAGGCGCGCCCCGCCGGTGCCGGCGCACACGTTGCCACGACCGTTCCGGTCCGGCGATACCCGCCGCCCCCGAGAAGCTAACCCGCATCGCCGTTAGCGGCGGCCCGGGGCGGGGTACCGGTTGGTGATGGCGGTTGTGGAGAAAGTGATCGACGCACCTCCGGAGCAGGTCTTCGAGGTGCTCGCGGACGGGTGGACGTACAGCGACTGGGTGGTGGGCACCGTGCACGTGCGGGACGTGGACGACACGTGGCCCCGCGTCGGCAGCAACCTGCACCACCGGGCCGGGCCCTGGCCGTTCTCGCTCCAGGACAAGTCCACCGTGCTGGAGTGCCGGGCGCCGCACCGGCTCGTGCTGCGCGCCGGGTTGTGGCCGGCCGGCGAGGCGATCGTGGCGTTCGCTCTGGAACCGCTGGAGGACGGCCGGACCCGGGTGACCATCGGCGAGGACTTCGCCGCCGGGCCGCTGCGGTGGGTCCGGACCAAGCTCAACGACCTGGTGCTGCATCTTCGCAACCGGGAGACGCTGGCCCGGCTGTCCGACATCGCGACCCGGCAGAAGCCGGAGCGGGATCGACCCCTCGGCGGGGCGTCTGTGCGGCCGCCGCACGGCCCACTGGATACCCTCTCAGATGAACCTGTCCGCTGACCGAGGATGTCCGTGATGATCGAACCCGTGCAGTTACCCTCCCCGTGGGGGGATGCGCGCCTGACCGTCGTCGTTCCGACCTACAACGAGGCGGGCAACCTCCCGGTGCTGGTCGAGCGCCTGCTCGCGCTGCCTCTGCCGGGGCTGAAGGTGCTGGTCGCGGACGACAACTCCCCGGACGGCACCGGTGAGGTCGCCGACAAGCTGGCCATCGAGCACCCGGACCGGGTGACGGTGGTGCACCGCCCGGGCAAGGAGGGTCTCGGCCGGGCGTACGTGGACGGCATCGGCCGGGCGCTCGACGACGGCGCGGACTTCGTCGCCCAGATGGACGCCGACCTGTCGCACCCGCCGGAGGCGCTGCCCGGCATGCTCGGCGCGCTGCTGTCCACGCAGGCTTCGGTGGTCATCGGCTCGCGGTACGTGCCCGGCGGTGAGCTGGACGAGAACTGGCCGCTGTACCGGCGCGCGCTCAGCGGCTGGGCCAACCTGTACGTGCACACGCTGCTGCGCGTGCGCATCCGTGACCTGACCGCCGGCTTCAAGATCTGGCAGGCCGAGGCGCTGCGCGCGATCGGGCTGGACCGGGTCCAGTCGAACGGCTACAGCTTCCAGGTGGAGATGCACTACCTCGCCACCAAGCTGGGCCACACCATCCTGGAGGTGCCGATCCGCTTCGAGGAGCGCCGCGACGGCGACTCGAAGATGACCACCGCCACCAAGATCGAGAGCGCGTTGATGCCGTTCAAGCTGCGCAGCCGGCACCGCAACCTCGACTCCTGATCCGCTCTGCCCTGCCGCGCGCCCGCAACGCGCCCTCACGCCGCTGTCACGGCGCGTGAGGGCGCGCTCGCCCCGCCATGTCCCGCACCCCGCGCCTTTGCTCTGCCGCCACCGGCGCAGCACCGCGTTGACCTGGGGCGCTCTCCCGGCGCCACGGCCCCACCCCAGGCGCAATCAAGCACGCTGCGTAACCAACGCCGCATGCCTCACCGCTCCACCCCGCCACCCCGCCAC
>NZ_MAGP01000159.1 GCF_002926165.1 Micromonospora chalcea
GAACCGGAGTGGGCCTGAGCGGGACGGGTGCGCTTGTGTGGCGGGAAGTCGGCGAGGACGACCTGCCCGCGTTGACCGGCCTGGCGCAGGCGTGCCTCGCCACTGACGGCGGGCTGCCGCTGTTCGGGCGTACCCCGCTGGTGCGGGCGCGGCTGCTTCAGTCGCGTACCCACGGGGCGTGGTCCGGCGGCGACCTGGTCGCGGCCGTCGGGGTCGGCGCCGAGCGGACGCCGGCCACCGCCACCGGCCTGGTGCACCCCGCGTGGCGCGGTCGCGGGCTCGGCGGCGCGCTGCTCGACTGGGCCGAGAAGCACGCCGGCGACGCTGGACTGCTGGTCACCACGGAGACGTGGAACGCGGGCGCGGAGGAGTTGTTCGCCAAGCGCGGCTACACGCGGACGTTCCTGGAGTGGGTGCTGCGGCACGGCCTCGACGCGCTGCCCGAGGTCACCGCGCCGGACGGCGTCACGGTGGAGCCCGCCACGCCGGGGCTGGAGCTGTTCGCCACCTACCGCGCGTCGTTCGCCGACCGGCCCGGCTTCGTGGAGCCGGAGGCCGACGAGTGGCTGGGTGACCTGCGCGACGACGAGGACTTCCGGCCGGAGTTGACGCTGCTCGCGCGCGGCCCGGACGGCGTGGCGGCCGGCTTCGTCACCGTGCTCGACAACTGGATCGACCAGGTCGGCGTGGTGCCGGACTGGCGCGGGCGGCGGGTCGGCGCGTACCTGGTGGCGCGCGTGCTGCGCGGCCTCGCCGACGCGGGGGCGGACGCCGCGTGGCTCTGCGTCAACGACGACAACCCGGCGGCCGGGCTGTACCGGCGGCTGGGCTTCCGCGACTTCGGCCGCCGCGCCCGCTACCTGCGTGACTGACGCGATCCGGGCGGCGATCATGCGGGGCCTCGCCGATCTGTGGGCGAACGGCTGCCCGGTGCCCGCGCCGGAGCTCCACGAACGGCTCGCCGACGTCGGCCTGCGCCGCTGGCACAGCGTCGCCCGCCGGCACCGGGGGCGGCGGCTCGGCCCGGACGACCGGCTGAGAGATCTGGTACGCGGACTGGTCGCCGCGTTCGAGCCGGACCCCAAGCTGGTCGGGCCGCTGGTACGCGACTACGAGTGCGTCGCGCGGGTGATCGCCGACGCCGCGACGGGGCGGTAGTGGTACTACTTGCGGTACCATGAGTGGGTGCCGTCCATAGCCAGGCTCGTCGAAGCGATGCGCAAGAGCCAGCAGAACGTCGCGTACAACGATCTCTATCGGGTCTGCGAACACCACTTTGGCAAACCACGGCAGGCCGGCACCTCGCACGCCGTGTTCAAGATGCCGTGGGCGGGAGACCCGCGCGTCAACATCCAGGACGACAAGGGCAAGGCCAAGGCGTATCAGGTACGGCAGGTGCTCAAGGCGATCGACAAGAAGGAGGCCATGTGATGTCCGAGTCCCGTCCGGAGATCTCGCACTACACGTACCGCGTCACCTGGTCCGTCGAAGACCAGGAGTTCGTCGCCACCTGCGCCGAGTTCCCGTCTCTCTCGTGGCTCGCCACCACCCAGATCGAGGCGCTCCAGGGGCTTCAGGAGATGCTGCGCGAGGTGATCGCGGACATGGCGGAACAGGGCGAGCAGATCCCGGAGCCGCTGTCCGAGCGCAGGTACTCGGGCAAGTTCAACCTGCGGGTCGGCGAGAGCCTGCACCGCGAACTGGCCATCCACGCCGCCGAAGAAGGCATGAGCCTGAACCAATACTTGCTAAGGAAGCTCAGCGCGGCCTGATCCGCCCCAGGACGAGCATCCCCGCACGGGACTGTTGCCGAGGCCCATTGACGTGGTCTTATGGCGGAACGACGACGTCATCGATCCGCAGCTTTGACAACCCCGCGTCGGTACTCCTTTCATGCCTTCCGAAAGGTGCAACGATGCACAGGAAACCGACGATCCACCTGGCAGTGCTCGTCGCTGCCGCCGCCACCTTCCTGACCGCCGGCGGAGCCCCCGTCGCGGCCACGGCCGCCTCTCCCGCCGCCGCCGAGTGCGAGCCGGGCGCGGACAACCACAGCGCCGCCCGGGTACGTGAGGGCGCCACCGCAAAGGAGCCCGCGCTCTACTCGACGAACGAGGCCAAGGCGTACGGCGTCATCAAGGACTCGCCGCGCCTCGCCAACGGCAGCGTCACCGTGCCGACGGTCTTCCACATGATCTCCGACCACGAGCTGAGCGCGACCGAGAAGGCCCGCTGGAACACGCTCATCTCGGCGCAGATGACGGTGCTCAACGACTCGTTCGCGGGTCGTACCGCGGCCGACGCCTCGGACACGCCGTTCCGCTTCTCGCTGGTCGACACCACGTGGACCGTCAACAGCACCTGGTACACGGTGGTGCCGGGCAAGAACGAGCGGGACATGAAGAAGGCGCTCTACACCGGCGACTCCCGCACCCTGAACGTCTACGCGGCGAACATCGGTGACGGGCTGCTCGGCTGGGCGTACTTCCCGAAGGGCTACAACAACGGCCGCGACTACATCGACGGCGTGGTGATGCTCGACGAGTCGATGCCGGGCGGTACGGCCGGCAAGTACGCGCTCGGTGACACGCTCACGCACGAGGTGGGGCACTGGCTGATGCTGGAGCACACGTTCGCGCACGGCTGCTCCGCGTCCGGCGACTTCGTGGCGGACACGCCGCGTGAGGCGGCGCCGCAGTTCAACTGCCCGATCGGGGCGGACACCTGCACCGCGCCGGGGCTGGACCCGATCCACAACTTCATGGACTACACGCAGGACTCCTGCATGAACATGTTCACCCCGGGCCAGGCCGACCGGATGAGCGACGCCTGGGTCGCGTTCCGCGCCAGCGGCAAGGGCTGACCGCGAGACCGGGCGGGCCGCACCACGGCGGCCCGCCCGGCCGCGCGCCGGTCAGTCGACAGTCGGCAGCGTCGGCCCGAGCACGTCGTCGGCGTCCACGATGGTGTACGCGTACCCCTGCTCGGCCAGGAAGCGCTGCCGGTGCGCGGCGTACTCGGTGTCGATGGTGTCCCGGGAGACCACCGTGTAGAAGTGCGCCTGCCGCCCGTCGGCCTTCGGGCGCAGCACCCGCCCGAGCCGCTGCGCCTCCTCCTGCCGGGAGCCGAACGTGCCGGACACCTGGATCGCCACCGCCGCCTCGGGCAGGTCGATGGAGAAGTTGCCGACCTTCGAGAGCACCAGCGTCCGCAACGAGCCGGAGCGGAACGCGTCGAACAGCCGCTCGCGTTCCTTGTTCGTGGTGGAGCCCTGCACGATCGGCGCGTCCAGGTATTCGCCCAACTGGTGCAGCTGGTCGAGGAACCCACCGATGACGAGGACCTGCTCGTCCGGGTGCCGGTCCACCAGCGCCCGCACCACGGGCAGCTTCGTGCGGGCGGTGGCCGCCATCCGGTAGCGCTCCTCGGCCTCCGCCGTCGCGTACGCCATGCGCTCGGCGTCGGTGAGCGTCACCCGTACCTCGGTGCACTCCGCCGGGGCGATCCAGCCCTGCTGCTCGATGTCCTTCCACGGCGCGTCGTACCGCTTCGGGCCGATCAGGCTGAACACGTCGCCCTCGCGGCCGTCCTCGCGTACCAGAGTCGCGGTGAGGCCGAGCCGGCGACGGGCCTGGAGGTCCGCCGTGAAGCGGAAGATCGGCGCGGGCAGCAGGTGCACCTCGTCGTAGACGACCAGGCCCCAGTCGCGGGCGCCGAACAGGTCCAGGTGGGTGAACGCGCCGCCGCGCCGCGAGGTGAGCACCTGGTACGTGGCGATGGTGACCGGGCGGATCTCCTTGCGCTCGCCCGAGTACTCGCCGATCTCCTCCTCGGTCAGCGACGTGCGGGCGATCAGCTCCCGCTTCCACTGCCGTCCCGCCACGGTGTTGGTGACCAGGATCAGCGTGGTCGCCTTCGCCTCGGCCATGGCCGCCGCGCCGACCAGCGTCTTGCCGGCGCCACAGGGCAGCACCACCACGCCGGAGCCGCCGGCCCAGAACGCCTCGACGGCTTCCCGCTGGTACGACCGCAGCGTCCACGGCTTGCCGCCGTCCTTGCCGGCCTCGGCCAGCTCGATCGGGTGCGCCTCGCCGTCCACGTACCCGGCCAGGTCCTCGGCCGGCCAGCCCAGCTTGAGCAGCGCCTGCTTGAGCCGGCCCCGCTCGGACGGGTGCACCGCGATGGTGTCGTCGTCGAGCTTCGCGCCGAGCATGCCGGCGAGCTTCTTGCTCTTGGCGACCTCGATCAGCACCACCCGGTCCAGCGCGCGCAGCACCAGGCCGTGCACCGGGTCGTTGGCGAGCTGGAGCCGGCCGTACCGGTCCATCGTCTCGGCCACGTCGACCAGCAGCGCGTGCGGCACCGGGTAGCGGGAGTACTTGATCAGCGAGTCGACCACGCCCTCGGCGTCGTGGCCGGCGGCCCGCGCGTTCCACAGGCCCAGCGGCGTCAGCCGGTACGTGTGCACGTGCTCGGGGGAGCGTTCCAGCTCGGCGAAGGGCGCGATGGCCATCCGGCACGCCTGCGCGTCGGGGTGGTCGATCTCCAGTAGGAGCGTCTTGTCCGACTGCACGATCAGTGGTCCACCGCTCACGCCAGCGTCCTCTCGCATCGCCCGGAACCCCGCTGCCCGGAACCCCGCCGCACCCCGGCTGACCTGCCGGAGGCCGACCAACCAGTGTTGCACGCCGGAGGGCTGCGTAAAAAAGTCCGGCTGGACAGGCAACGTCATACTCGTCCCACACGTCTAGCAAGCGGGACGACTGTCCAGGGAGGGCCCATGCAGCGTGTCCGGTTTCTCGCCCGGGTCACCGCCCTGGCGGTGGTCGTGCTGGTCGGTGTCGGCGCCTGCGCGCTCGATCCGCAGGCGGACGGCGCCGGGGGGAGCACCCCCGGCCCGGTCGGGCTGACGGAGGGAGCATCGGGGGCGAGCGCGTCGCCCACGCCGGAGCAGCCGGTCACGTCCCCGTCGGCGCAGCCGAGCCGGACGGCCTCGCCGAAACCCTCCCGATCGCCGGAGGCGACGAAGACGACGAAACCCAAGCCGAAGCCGAGCGCTTCCGCCGGGTGCCCGCAGGGCGAGCACCAGCGGGCCGTGGAGACGTACCTGACCCGGCTGGGCGGCTTCGGGACGCTGACCGTGGACGGCGAGCAGTCCGCCGCCGACTGCGCCGCGATCAAGAAGTTCCAGGTCCGGTACGGCATCAGCCCGTCCTCGGGTCGCGCCGGCCCCACCACGTACGACGTGGCGAAGCGGCTTGCCGCCACCGACACCGCGCGGTGCAAGGCCGGTTCCCGGCTGACGTTCTGCGTCGACCTGACCCGGCAGACGGTCTGGGCGATGCGCGGCGGCACTGTGGTGATGGGCCCGACCGTGACCCGCACCGGCATGTCCGGCTACGCCACCCCGGCCGGCACGTACACGGTGGGGCGGAAGAACCCGCGCGAGTGGTCCAACCCGTACGAGGTGTGGCTGCCGTACTGGCAGCAGTTCAACGGCGGGATCGGCTTCCACGAGACCACGACATACCTGCACAACGGCGCGATCGGCTCGCACGGCTGCGTGAACCTGCTGCACCGCGACGCGGTACGCCTGTGGGAGCTGGGTTCGGTCGGCACCCGCGTGGTGGTGATCGGCCGCCGCCCCGGCACCTGAACCGGCCCGGAACCCGCCCTCACCCGTGACCGGACGGCCCGGATCAGGGTTTTAACCCCTGTCCGCCCGGTCCGGCAGGTGCCACTCTGGAAGCCGGGTCCAAGCCGGGGCGGGGAGGGACTGCCATGACCGTTGACCAGGACGTGCTTCCCGACGAGGAGCGGACGCAGCAGCAGGAGGTGCCCACGGCGGTCCTGTTCGGCTACGCGGCCGCCGCCGTCGGGGTGTTCGGCTGGTTCCTGTTCGGGCTGCTGGTGCAGCAGCAGGGCTTCGTGGACTCGGTCGGCGAGTCGGCCGGCGCGGCGTTCGCGTTGCTGCTGGCCGTGTCGGTGGTGGGCACGTTGCGCCGCAACGGGGAGTGACGCCTCACTCCTCCAACACGGCTGCGGTGATCCGGTGCAGCGCGAACGTGTGCAGCATCTCCGTCCGGTCGTCCTCGGCGCGCAGGTAGCCGGCACCGATAGACACCGGCCGGACCAGCCGGGACGCGGTCGCCCCGTGCGCGTCGACGTAGCCGACCCAGACCAGCGCCTTGTCCCGTACCGCCTGCTGGAGCACCGCCAGCGCGTCACCGTGACCGGGCACCGGGGCGGGACCGCCCGCCGCCGCGCCGCCCCGGACCACCGCCGGGGCCCGTCGCGCCGCCCGGGCCGCCGCGTCGCCCCGGCGGATCTGCTCCACCACGCCGAGCAGACGGGGCATCGGCAGCTTCGGCGTGGCGAGCGGGTCCACCGCGCGGCCGATCCCGGTACGGGCCGGCGCCCGCCGGGTCTTCGGCCGGGCCAGCACCGTCGCTCCGCTGGCGTCCTCGGGCACCGGGGCGTACCCGGCGTCGCGCAACGCGGTGAGCATCCGGTTGACCTGGTACGGCGTGACCAGCACGGTGGGTGCGAGCCGGCGGAACGCCAGCGGCTCCAGGCGCCGGTCGGCCTGCACCTCGGTGAGCAGCGCCTCGTCGTCGCTGCGCACGTATGCGCCGGACGACCCGACGCGCAGCCCGCCGTGCTTGCGGGCCACGTCGTCGACCAGATAGGTCAGGCCCTGCGGCACCGGGGTACGGGACCGGCGGCGGAACAGCGCGTGCAGGTCCTCCGCGGTGTAGCCGGCGTCCAGCGCCCGCCGGATGCTGCCCGTGGTGACCCGGTGCACGCTCGCCCCGCCCGCCGACTCGTGCTCGGCCACCACGTCCAGTTCGGCGGCGAGCGCCGGGTCGGGCGGGCCGGGCACCACCACTGTCAGGTCGGCCTGCACCAGCACGTGGTCGACCGGGGCGGGCAGCAGCCCGTCCAGCGCGCGGACGGTGGTCGACGGGTCGCCCGACTCGGCGTCGGAGCGCAGCCCGAGCGGGTCGTCGCCGCGTTCGTCGGCGTCGGTCAGCTCGGCGAGCAGCAGCCGCCCGTACGTGGTGAGCGCGCCGAGCCCGGTCACGCCCAGCGAGGCCGCCTCGGCCAGCACCTCCCGGTGCGCCGTCTCCCGCCCCCGGGCCCGCCGGGGCGCGCGCCAGTCCAGCAGTTCCAGCACCTCGTCGGGGGTGGGCGCGGTGCCGGCCGGCAGGTCGGCGAGCACGGCGAGCACCGCACGCCGGGCGGCGGGCGCGCCGGCTCGTTCCGCCTCGGCGGAGAGCACCGAGATGGGCCGGTCCCGGTCGTCGCGCTGCCCGATCAGGCCGGCCTGGCGGGGCATCGACATCCAGGCGCGGGCGAGCTGCTCCCAGCGCTGGGCCAGCGACGCCGCGCGCCACACCTCGTACCCGCCGGTGGGCAGGATCTGCTGGTCGCCGCCGTAGCGGGTGGTGGCCGCGCCGGTCAGTTCCATCTCACCGGTCAGCCCGGCCGCGTACGCGACCTCGAACAGCAGCGCGGTGGTCGTCTCGTCCAGCCCGAGTCCACGGGCGAGCCGGCGCAGGTCGCGGACGCCGACGCCGCCGGAGCGCAGCACCGGGGCCGGCTCCACGATCAGCGCCTCCAGCAGCGCCTCGGTGTGCCGGACCACCTCCATGGTCTGCCCGGCCCCGGCCGAGTCGACGGACTTGACCTCGCGGGGCGGGCCGGACACCACGGGTGGGCTGGTGCGCAGCGGGCCGAGCGGGCCGGAGTCGCGGCGCAGCACCAGCCCCACCTCGCGGGGCAGCTCGACGGTGCCGTTGCGGCCGCCGGACATCCGCACCAGCAGCCGGTGCTCGACCAGCCAGCGGATCGGGGAGCCGGTCGGCGCGCCGCCGTTCACCAGGTCCGGCGGGAGCACGTCCTCGGCGCCGGTGGCGGGGGCCTCCAACGCGCCCGGCGCGACGGTGCCGACCGGCGGTCCGGCGGCGAGCCGGTCCAGGACGGCGCGGGCCGAGGGCGGGGCGGACAGCAGCGTCCGCCGCAGCTTCGCCGGGTCCGCGCAGAGGGCTGCCACGCGCGGGTCCAGCTCCGCCGCCGGCCGGCCCAGCCCCGCCGGGTACGGGGACACCTCGTCGATGCCCCCGGCCACGCAGAGGTCGTGCTCGGGGCCGTACAGCAGGAACCGGGCCCGGAGCCGGTCGACGGCGGCGCGGACCGCGGTGGGCGCGGGGGGCCGTGGCCCGGCGGTGGCCATGGCCAGGATCTGGTCGGTGGAGGTGGCGCCCTCGGGGCCGCGGGTGAGGCGGGCGGCGTCGAGGATCTGGAGGGTGAACTGGTCCAGCCCGTCGAGCGCCCGGGCCACGGAGACCCGGGACTGGGCGCGCAGGGCGAGGGCGGACACGTCGGCCGGCACCGGTACGACGAGGTCCGGCCGCAGTTGGAGCAGCGCGGCGAGGGACTCGTCGGGGAGGGCCCGCAGGTGGTCGGCGAGTGAGGTGGTCATCGTCGTACCACGCTAGCCCGCTGGGTAGGTTCTCGGCATGCCTCCGCTGATGGTCGGCTTCGACCTCGACATGACACTGGTCGACTCCCGCCCCGGGATCGCCGCCGCGTTCCGGGCGCTCACCGCGCGGACCGGCGTGCACGTGGACGGGGATCTGGCGGTGTCGCGGCTGGGCCCGCCGCTGCGCACCGAGCTGGCGCACTGGTTCCCGCCGGAGCGCATCGAGGAGGCGGTGACGGTCTACCGGGAGCTGTATCCGGCGTACGCGATCACTCCGACGGTGCCGATGCCGGGCGCGGATGCCGCGCTGCGCGCGGTGCAGGCGCGCGGCGGCCGGACGATGGTGGTGACCGCGAAGATCGGCCGGCTGGCGAAGCTGCACCTGGACCACCTCGGGCTACCGGTGGACGAGCTGGCCGGGGACGTGTTCGCCGAGCAGAAGGCGGTCGCGTTGCGCGAGCACGGCGCGACGCTCTACGTGGGTGACCATGTGGCCGACATGGCCGCCGCGCGAGCTGCGGGAATCCCAGGCGTGGCAGTGGCGACCGGCCCGTGCTCGGCCGACGAACTGACCGAGGCCGGGGCGTACCTGGTGCTTGATGATCTCGTCGAATTCCCGAGGGCGCTGGACCGGATCATCGGGCTAGCCTTGGAGGGGTAGACGGTTCGAGTGGAGCGGGGTTCAACAGGTGCCGACGGGTCGAGTGAAGTGGTACGACGCCGCCAAGGGGTACGGGTTCGTCACCAGTGACGAGGGTGGCGACGTGTTCCTGCCGAAGGGCGCGCTACCGGCGGGTGTCGCCGACCTGAAGGGTGGCCAGCGGGTCGATTTCAGCGTCGTGGACAGCCGGCGGGGCGCCCAGGCGATGGGGGTCAAGCTGCTGGAGGCGCCACCTTCGGTGGCGGAGCTGCGCCGCCGGCCGGCCGAGGAACTGCACGGCCTGGTCGAAGACATGATCAAGGTGCTGGAGGCGAAGGTCCAGCCGGACCTGCGCCGGGGTCGCTTCCCGGATCGGAAGACCTCCCAGAAGATCGCTCAGCTGGTCCACGCGGTGGCGAGCGCGCTGGAGGTCTGAGGGACGAGCCCGGCGTCGGCGGCCCGGCCCAGCAGCGCCTCCACGGCGGCGAAGCCGGCCTCACCCAGGTCGGCGGTGAACTCGTTGACGTAGAGGCCGATGTGCCGGTCCACCACGTCGGGCTCCATCTCCTGCGCGTGCGTGAGGACGTACTCGCGGCTCGCAGCCGGGTCGGCCCACGCCTGGCGTACCGACTCGCGGATCCAGGCGGCGGCCTCGGCCGGGTCGACAGCGCCCCGGCGGGCCAGGATCGCGCCCAGCGGGATCGGCAGCCCGGTGTCGCCCTCCCACCACTCGCCCAGGTCGACGAGCGCGGTCAGCCCGTGCCGCGGGTAGGTGAAGCGCGCCTCGTGGATCACCAGGCCGGCGTCGTACCGGCCGGCGGCCACGCCCGGCATGATCTCGTGGAACGGCACCACCTCGATGCGCGCCGGCGCCTGGTCGGCCGCCCAGAGCCGGAACAGCAGGTACGCGGTGGTCCGCTCGCCGGGCACCGCCACCGTCGCGCCGGACAGGTCGGTCCGGTCGCCGCGGGTCAGCACCAGCGGGCCGCAGCCCCGGCCGAGCGCGCCGCCGCAGGGCAGCAGGTGGTAGTCGTCCAGCAGCCAGGGCAGCGCCGCGTAGCTGACCTTCACCAGGTCGAACGCGCCCCGCTCGGCGGCCGTGTTGGTCACGTCGACGTCCGCGTAGGTCACCTCGACCGGCGGCGCGCCGGGCACCCGGCCGTGCACCAGGGCGTCGAAGACGAACGTGTCGTTGGGGCAGGGGGAGATCGCCAGGGAGAGCGCCACGTCCCCACCGTAACCCCGGGGGCCGGGCCGCCCGTCACAGCGTCCGGTGTGACGTCCAGCCGTTCCGGTGCAGCCGTTCGATGCCGTCGAGCAGCAGGTCCAGCGCGAACTCGAACTCGAACTGGTCGTCGCAGCCCGGCCCGACGACCGAGTCGCCGTCGTGCGACGCCGCGGTGGCGATCGCCGCGAGGTTGGGGAACCGGGCGGCCATCTCCGGCGGCAGGTCGGCCGGTGGCTCGGGCACTGTCGCGCCGGACCGGCCGGCCTGCCGGGTGGCGTCGAACAGTTCCTGGCTGAAGCCCAGCACCCGGCTGCCCATCGCGTGCATCACGTGGTGGGCGAGGTCGGTGGAGAACCCTCCGGCGCGCAGCGCCCCGACGGTGGAGTCGAGGTACGCCAGCACGGCCGGCGTCGCCGTGCTGCGGGACTCGATCGCCAGCGGCGCCCAGGGGTGGCGCAGCAGCACCTGTCGCGCCGAGAGGATGCGCCGCCGGATCGCCTGCTTCCAGTCGCCGGGCTCCGGCGGATCGATCTCCGCGACCACGACGTCGATCATGCCGTCGACCAGTTCGTCCTTGTTCGCCACGTGCTTGTAGAGCGCCATCGGCACGACGCCCAGGTCTTGGGCGAGGTTGCGCATGCTGAGCGACTCGATGCCGGTCCCGTCGGCGAGCGCGACGGCGGCACGCAGGATCCGGTCCCTGCTCAGCGGTGCCCGGCGCACCTTCTCCGCCTGCTTCGGCATGTGGTTCCTCGCCTTCCCGGGGGCGGTTGTCACAGTATCCGCCTTGACTGGTGTACGGCGTACACCTAGCCTGTTTCCATCGAGGTGTACGCCGTACACCTGGGAGGGAGCGGGACCATGAGAGCGATCGTCCAGGACCGGTACGGCCCACCCGAGACACTCACGCTGGCCGACGTCGACACGCCCGTGCCCGCCGTTGACGAGGTGCTGATCCGGGTCGAGGCGGCCGCGCTCAACGCGTACGACTGGCACGTCATGCGTGGCGATCCCCGGCTGTCGCGGCTGGCGCTCGGCCTCACGCGGCCCCGGGCGCGCATCCGTGGCCGCGACGTGGCCGGGCGGGTCGAGGCCGTCGGCGCCGGGGTACGGCAGATACGTCCCGGCGACGCCGTCTTCGCCGACCTCGGCGAGGCCGACGGCGCGTTCGCCGAGTACGTGTGCGTACCCGAACGCCTGGTCGCGCCCCAGCCGGCGAACCTGTCCCCGGAGCAGGCCGCCGCCCTGCCGCTCGCGGGCGTCACCGCGCTCCAGGGGCTGCGCGACGCCGGGCAGGTCCGGCCCGGCCACCGGGTCCTGATCAACGGGGCGTCCGGCGGCGTCGGCACGCTCGCCGTCCAGCTGGCCAAGGCGCTCGGCGCGACGGTGACGGGCGTGTGCCGCACCCGCAACGTCGACCTGGTCCGTTCGCTCGGCGCCGACCACGTGGTCGACTACACCCGCGACGACTTCACCCGCGCCGGGCGCCGGTACGATGTGGTGTTCGACCTGGTCGGCAACCGTTCGCTGCGCGCGCTGCGGCGCGCGTTGACGCCGACCGGGACGCTCGTGCTCTCCGGCGGCGGGGTCTACCGCGGCGGCAGCCTCATCGGACCGGTCGGGCTGCTCGCCCGCGGACGGCTGACGGCGCCCTTCGTCCGGCAGCGCATCGTCGCGCTCGCCACCTCACCCGGCCGGGCGCACCTGGACGCGCTCCGCGAGCACGCCGAGGCCGGCCGGCTCACCGTGGCCATCGACCGTACCTATTCGCTCCACGAGGTGCCCGACGCCATCCGCTACCTCGAAACCGAGCACGCGCGGGCGAAGGTCGTCGTCACCATCTGAGGCCGTCGTCCCCAGCCCGGCGAGTTGTCCACAGGGTTGTCCACAGGTGGACAAGATCAGTGGAGGGCGGCTGCGGCGCTGGTCAGCGCGGCGAACGCCTCGCGCATCCGCCACGCGCTCCGGTCGCGCGGACCGATCGGGTTGGAGACCGTACGCAGCTCGGCGAAGGGCACACCGGCCTGGGCGGCGGCGACCGCCACGCCGTACCCCTCCATGGCCTCGGCCACCGCGTCCGGGTGCCGTTGCGCGAGCGCCGCCGTGCTCGCGGCGGTGCCGGTCACCGTGCTCACGGTGAGTACCGTGCCGACAGTCGCCCCCGGCAGGGCGCCCCGCAGCCCGGCCAGCAGGCCCGGGTCGGCGGGCACGATCCGGCCGCCGCCCAGCAGCTCGGGGGGCATCCCCAGGTCCTCGACCGGGATGAACCCGCCGGGCGACTCGGCGCCCAGGTCGGCGGCGACACTGCGGTCGGCGAGCACCGTGCCGCCCACCGCGACCCGGCCGACGAAGCCACCGGCGATGCCGGCGCTGACCACCGCCCGGTACGGCCGCCCGGCCGCCTCGGCCAGCGCAAGCAGCCGTGCCGTGGCGGCAGCGGCGACGGCCGGCCCGACCCCGACCGGCAGCACCGTCACGTCCGGCGGTGCCGTCCCGTCCGGCGCGGCGGATGCGGTGAGGCCGGCACGGATCGCCTCGGCCTCGGCGGGTACCGCCGTGACCACGAGCAGCCCGGTCACGCCACCGGCCCCCGTGGATCCCGTCGCTCGGTGTCCTCGACGCCGCCGGAGCCGCCCACCGACGAGGAGGGCCGGTAGATGTGGAAGCCGGGCGGCGCGAGCCCGTCGTCGTCCGGCGGGCCGGCACGCTGGGGCGCCGGTGACGTGGGCGCCGGGTCGTCGAACGAGGTGGTGGCCGGTTCCGCGGCCCGGGTGGCCTGCTCCGCCGCCAGTTCCTCGTCGCCGAGCGGCCGGCCGACCAGGTGCTCGCCCCGCAGCTTGCCGGCGACCAGCACGCCACGTACGGCCACCAGCGCGGCCACCACGGCGGCGACGGTCACCCCGATCAGCCCGGTGAACGGCACCAGCCCGAGCCCGCCCCCGGCTACGAACGCGAGCATCAGCGCGGTCTCCGAGTGCGCGAACGAACTGGCCCGCAGCCGCTCCGGGATCCGTTCCTGGATCGAGGCGTCCACCGTCAGCTTGGCGATCCCGCTCATCATCGCCGCCACCAGGCAGAGCAGCGCCACCATGGGCAGGGAGAACTTCAGCGCGGCGAGCACCGCCACGCCGGCCACCACTATCGTGCCGCTGGACTGGAGCGCGGTGGGCCGGTGGATGCGCAGCCGGGTGCCGATCGCGGTGGCCAGGAACGTGCCGACGGCCAGCGCGCCGCCGACCAGGCCCAGCGCGCCCTGGGCGCCGAGGTCACGGCCGAAGAAGTCGGTGGTCAGGTCACCGGCCTTGATGGCGAAGGCCAGGAAGAGCAGCAGGAAGCCGTAGAGCCCGCGCAGCGCCGCCGCGCCGATCAGCGTGGCGATCACCAGGCGGCCCGCCGGGGTGTCCCGGCCCAGCGGGCGCTCGCCGTCACGGCGGCGCATCGCGCGCAGCGGGTGCGGCATCCGCTCCGGCGGCTCGGAGTCGGCCTTCGGCGGCAGCCGCAGGGAGATCACCATGCCGACCAGGAAGATCACCGACGCGACCCGCAGCGGCCACTGCGGCCCGAACCAGAACGCGGCCAGCCCGATCGGCGCGACGAGCGCGCCCGCCACCGTGCCGTAGACGCTCGCCCGCGCCCCGACCTGGGACAGTCCCAGGCCCTCGGGCAGCAGCCGGGGGACCGCTGCCGAGCGGGCCACGCCGTACGCCCGGGAGAGCGCGAGCACGCCGAACGCCGCCGGGTAGAGCCCGAAGCCGCCGATGTAGTCGGAGATCAGCCAGGCCAGGAACGCGCGGCCGAGCATGGTGGTGGCCAGCGCGTACCGCCGGCCGTGGCGGAAGTGGTCGAGCAGCGGGCCGACCACCGGGGCGAGCATGGCGAACGGGACCATGGTCACCAGCAGGTAGAGGGCGACCTTGTTGCGTGCCTCGCCCAGCGGCACGTCGAAGAAGATCGTCCCGGCCAGGCCGATGGCGATGAGCGTGTCGCCGGCGCAGGAGAGGGCGTGCAGGTCGAACAGCCGGACCATGCCCACCTCGTTGCCGGCGCTGCGGGCCCGGGCGGTGCCGGCGCGGCGGGTCATCCAGCGCCCGCCGTGCAGAGACCCGCGCAACAGCAGCCGGGTGGCGCGGATGCCGGTGCCGACGGTCCGCCCCAGAAAGGAGCGGCCGGAGCGGGAGGACAGCGCCATGCGTCCCATCCTCGCCCATTCGATCCACGCGCGCCGCATCACCCGCGGAGAACGACTCCGGGGAGTGCCTGTCACCCGTGGACCGGCATGGGGAACAATGGTCCGGTGACCAGGCCCGCCTCCGCCCGCGCTCCCCGGCTCGACCAGGTCTGCGCCGCCGCCGTCGAGGTGGCCCGCGACGCCATCACCGAGGTGGAGCCGACAGACATCGGCGACCATCTCCAGGCCGTCGCCGAGGGCGACCGGGTCGTCACCCACTACTTCGAATGCCGGATGGCCGGTTACCGCGGCTGGCGCTGGGCCGTCACGGTGACCCGGGTGCCGCGCAGCCGGCACGTCACCATCTGCGAGACGGTGCTGCTGCCCGGCCCGGACGCGCTGCTCGCCCCGGGCTGGTTGCCCTGGCAGGAGCGGCTCAAGCCGGGCGACCTGGGCCCGGGCGACCTGCTGCCCACCCCGGCCGACGACGAGCGGCTCGCGCCCGGCTACCTGCTCTCCGACGACCCGGCGGTCGAGGAGACCGCCTGGGAGCTGGGGCTGGGCCGGGCCCGGGTGCTGTCCCGGGAGGGGCGCGCCGAGACCGCCCAGCGCTGGTACGACGGTGACCACGGCCCGGACGCCGCGATCTCGACGGCCGCGCCGGCCGCCGCCCGCTGCGGCACCTGCGGTTTCTACCTGCCGCTGGCCGGGGCGCTGCGACTGGCCTTCGGCGCGTGCGGCAACTTCTACGCGCCCGACGACGGCCGGGTGGTCAGCGCCGACCACGGGTGCGGCGCGCACTCGGAGACGCTTGTGGAGACGCCCGAGACGCCCGTCGAGGAACTGCCCACCGTCTACGACGACAGCGCGGTCGAGGCCATGACGGTCAGCCGGGCCCCCGGGTCGGTCGAGGCGTCCGAGCCGGCGGAGCCGTACGGCCACCCCTGACCGGTCAGCGCGGCCGCTGCGCGGCGGCCCCGCGTCGGCGACGCCGGTTGGCGTCGTGCCGCATCATCACCGCCAAGCCGGGAAAGCCCCACAGAAAACCGGCCAGGCAGGTCCAGAGCCAGTTCTGACGCCCGGACTCGGTGAGCCAGTCCCGGAAGAAGATCAGTAGCACCAGACCGGCCACCGCCCAGGCGATCAGCCCGGCGACGGCGAACGGCACCATCGGCGGGTCGAGCGGCTCCGGCCGCGGCTGTTGCTCCTGTGACACCGGCCCAGCCTACGTGATCGTTCTTCCCTGCCCGCCAGGTGATCTGGGACGATGCGCGCGACAAAACCCGGCCGATGACCAGATGAGGAACCATGTCCATTGCTCCACCGCCCGATCACGGCACTCCGCCCGATCCCGCGCATCCACGTAACGGCTTCGACCGCTTCTTCCTGATCTCGGCACGCGGGTCCACGCTGAGCCGGGAGCTTCGGGGCGGTTTCGCCACGTTCTTCACGATGGCGTACATCGTGGTGTTGAACCCGCTGATCCTCGGCAGCGGGAAGGACGGCGACGGCCGTTCGCTGGCCATTCCGGCGCTCGCCGCGGCGACCGCGCTGGTCGCCGGCCTGATGACCATCCTGATGGGCGTGGTGGCCCGGTTCCCGATCGCGCTCGCGGCCGGCCTGGGTGTGAACGCGCTCGTCGCGTACGAGATCGCGCCCCAGATGACCTGGGCGGACGCGATGGGCCTGGTGGTCATCGAGGGTGTGCTGATCGGCATCCTGGTGCTCACCGGACTGCGTACCGCGGTGTTCCGGTCGGTGCCGACGCAGCTCAAGACCGCGATCGGCGTCGGCATCGGTCTGTTCCTGACCATCATCGGCCTGGTCGACGCCGGCTTCGTCCGGCGCGTGCCGGACGCCGCGAACTCCACCGTGCCGGTCGGGCTGGGCATCAACGGCAAGATCGTCAGCTGGCCGATGCTGGTCTTCGTGGTCGGCCTGCTGATCACGCTGGTCCTGGTGGTACGCCGGGTCCGGGGCGCGATCCTGATCGGCATCCTCGCCTCCACCGTGCTGGCCATCGTGGTCGAGGCGATCGCCAACGTCGGCCCGTCCTTCGTCGACGGCAAGCCGAACCCGAAGGGCTGGGCGCTGAACGTGCCCGAGCTGCCGAAGCAGATCGTGGACGTGCCCGACCTGTCGTTGCTGGGCCAGTTCAACGTGCTGAACTCGTGGAGCCGGGTCGGCTGGCTGGTGCCGCTGATGTTCATCTTCACGCTGCTGATCACGGACTTCTTCGACACCATGGGCACGATGGTCGCGATCGGCCAGGAAGGGGACATGCTCGACGAGACGGGCACCCCGCCGAAGGCCAAGGAGATCCTGCTCGTCGACTCGATCGCCGCCGCGGCCGGTGGCGCCGCCTCGGTGTCCAGCAACACGTCGTACATCGAGAGCGCCGCAGGTGTCGCGGAGGGCGCCCGGACCGGCGTGGCCAACCTGGTCACCGGCAGCCTGTTCCTGCTGGCCATGTTCCTCGCGCCGCTGTCGTTGATCGTGCCGTTCGAGGCCGCGTCGACGGCCCTGGTGGTGGTCGGCTTCCTGATGATGACGGCGGTCCGCACGATCGACTGGACCGACTACGAGATCGCCATCCCGGCGTTCCTCACCATCGCGCTGATGCCGTTCACCTATTCGATCTCCAACGGCATCGGGGCCGGCGTGATCAGCTTCGTGCTGCTGAAGGTGGCGAAGGGTAAGGCCCGGGAGGTCCACCCGCTCCTGTACGGGGTCGCCGCGCTGTTCATCGTGTACTTCCTGCGCGGGCCGGTCGAGTCCGTGTTGCTCTGACGCTGGTGAGCCTGGTCATAACGCGTGTCGTTAGCCAGGCTCATTAGTTAAGCTAACTACCGTGACGGAGCGGACGGTGACGGCGAAACGCGTGCCACCGGCGCAGCTGGCCCCTCAGCTGCGAGATGCGATCACCCGGCTCAACCGGCGGGTCCGACAGGCCCGGCCGGTCGGCGACCTCACAGTCACCCAGCTGTCGGCGCTCACCAGCCTCAACCTGGCGGGCGCCCTCACACCACGGGAACTCGCTGATGTCGAACGGGTGCAGCCGCCCACGATGACGAAGATCGTCGCGAAGCTGGAGGAGCGGGGCCTCGTGCAACGCACCCCCCACCCGACCGACGGACGGCAGGTCATCCTGGCGGCTACCGAAGGGGGACGGGCCGTACTCGACCAGTTCGAGCGGGCCCGCAACGAGTGGCTGGCCACCCGGCTGGCCGAGCTCACCGAGGACGAACGCGAAACGCTACGGCGCGCCGCGGACATCCTCCAGGGCATCGCTCGCGCCTGACACCGCCGCCCGCGGTTCGCTTCGTCAGCTGTGGATGAAGCGTACCGACGCAAGGAGGCGCACCTAGAGTGCAGGCCAAATTGAGCACGATGTTCCAGTCCCTACGGGTCCGTAACTACCGACTCTTCGCCACCGGGCAGCTGATCAAACTGATCGGCGTCTGGATGATGTTCATCGCCCAGGACTGGCTCGTGCTCGAGCTCAGCGACAACTCGGCGACCGCGCTCGGCGTGGTCACCGCGTTGCAGTTCACGCCCGTACTCCTGCTCACGCTGCTCTCCGGACGGCTCGCCGACCGCTACGACAAGCGGATGCTGCTCTTCGTCGCCAACGCGTTCTGGACCGTGCTCGCGCTGGCCATGAGCGTCCTGGTCCTCACCGGCCTGGTGCAGCTCTGGCACGTCTTCACGTTCGCCGCCCTGCTCGGCGTCTCCAACGCGATCGAGACGCCGGTCCGCCAGGCGTTCGTCTCCGAGCTGGTCGGCATGCCGCTGCTGCCGAACGCGCTCTCGCTCAACGCGGCAGTGTTCAACTCCGCCCGGATCGTCGGCCCCGCCGTCGCCGGCCTGGCCATCGCCGCCGTCGACGTCGGCCCGGTCTTCCTGGTCACCGCGCTCAGCTCGATCGCCCCGCTGGTCAACGTGGTCCGGATGCGTACCGAGGAACTGCACCGCAAGGACCTGCCGCCGGTCGGCGAGCGGGACCAGGCCCGCGTGGTCGACGGCCTCCGGTACGTGGCACGCCGCCCCGACATCCTGCTGCCGATGGTCCTCATGTCGGTGATCGGGATGAGCCTGTTCAACTTCCAGCTCACCCTCGCCGCGCTCGCGAAGACCGTGTTCAACACCGGCGCCGCCTCGTTCGGCCTGTTCAGCACCGCGCTCGCGGCCGGTGCGCTGGTCGGGGCGCTGGCCGGCACCGGACGGCGCAGCCGGCCCTCGGTCTGGCTCGTGCTCGGCGCCGCGATCGGCTGCGCGGTCTTCGGCACGCTCGTCGGGCTCGCCCCGGCGTACTGGCTGGTCGTGACGCTGCTGCTGCCCGCCGGGTTCTTCATGATCTACTTCGCCCAGGCCGCCAACCAGCGCGTACAGCTCGGTGTCGACGCCTCCTTCCGGGGACGGGTGATGGCGCTGTGGGTGCTGGTGTTCCTGGGCACCAACCCGGTCGGCGCGCCGCTGATCGGCTGGGTCGCCGAGAAATACGGCGCGGGCGCGAGCATCTGGGCCGGCGGTCTGATCTCGCTCACCGCCGCGCTGCTGGCGCTCACCTGGCAGCTGCGCCGCTCCGGCGCGCGGCTGCGGATGCGGGTGCTCCCGATGCCCCGCTTCTACGTCGTGTCGCCCGGAGCCAAGTAGCCCCGATAGCCGGTCGTACCGGCCCGATTACCCAAACGGGTGGCGGGCCGGTGCGGCAGGGCTTAGCGTCGATGTGTGGAAGTGGGGCAGGGACTGCTGCTGGCGCTGGCGATCCTCGCCGTCTGCTGCCTGCCCGCCCTGTTCGCGCTGCTGTTCTGCGCTGACGAGATCATCGACCGGGTCGCGTGCGGGTGGGCCGAGTGGCGGGAGCAGCGCCGGGAACGCCGTACCATCGCGCGGCTCGACCGGGCCATCGAGTCCGAGGCGCTGACCCGCGACATCGACCTCACCGAGTTCGACCGGGACGGCCGACGGCCGCTGGACCAGCTCGCCACCGACCTGCGCCGCCTCGGCGGCCACCGGCTCGCCGCCAACGACCGCAGCGTGGTGTGGCACGGCGCGGTCATCGAGGCGTACGACGAACGGCTGTGCGCCGCCTGCCGGGCGCTCGGCATCGACGAGCACCTGGCCGAACTGGACGGCGTCGACCGGGAGATCGAACGGGTACGCGTCGAAGGGCTGCTGCACGCCGCCGGGCTGACGTTGCCGGCTGCCCGCGCCGCGCACCACCAGCGGCACCGCTGACCTGGTGCGTCTCTTCGCGGCGATCTACCCACCTGCCGTGGCGGTCGCCGACCTCACCGCCCGGGTCAAGGGCCTGCGGGTCGCGGCCGCCCGCCACGCCCGGCTGGCCGACCCGGCGGACCTGCACCTCACGCTGGCCTTCCTCGGCGAGGTGCCGGACGTCCGGCTCCCCGACGTGAAGCACGCGCTCGCCTCGGCCGCCCGGACAGCTCGTACCCCACTGCTGCGCCTCGCGGGCGGCGGCAGCTTCGGTCAGGGCCGGTCCACAGTGCTCTGGGTCGATGTACGCGGCGACGTCGAGGCGCTCGACGCGCTCGCCCGCTCGATCCGCGGCGGGCTGCGCGAGGCCGGGCTGCCCTGCGACGACAAGCCGTTCCGGGCGCACCTGACCATCGCCCGCCCCGGTGACCGGGTGCCCGAGGCCGACCTCCACGCCGACCGGGACACCCTCAACGGGTACGCCGGCCCACAGTGGTCGGCCGGTGAGGTGATGCTGACCCGCAGCCACCCGGGCCGTACGCCCCGCCACACGCGCATCGCCGCGTGGGCGCTCGCGCCGGCGCGTTGATGCGGGCGGCGCGTTAATTCGGCGGCGTGTTAAGAAGGGGGCCCTTCTCTACCTGAGGCGTTAAGAAGGGGCCCTTCCTTTCACCAGGCCCAGGCCTCGGGGCCGGGGCCGCCGTTGCCTACGGGCGGGAACAGCTCGTCCAGGCGGGTCAGCGTGGGCTCGTCCAGGTGGACGTCGAGCGCGCCGAGGTTGCGGTCGAGCTGGTCCATCGTGCGCGGGCCGACGATCGGGGCGGTCACACCCGGACGGGACAGCAGCCACGCCAGCGCCACATCGGCCGGGTCGTGGCCCAGGTCGGCGCAGAGCTTCTCGTACGCCTCGATGGTGCTGCGGTGCTCGGCCAGCGCGTCGGCCGAGCGGCCCGTGGTGCCGCGCGCCGCGCTGCCCTCGGCCATCTTGCGGATGATGCCGGAGAGCAGCCCGCCGTGCAGCGGCGACCACGGGATGATGCCCAGCCCGTAGTGCTGCGCGGCCGGCACGACCTCCAGCTCGACGTACCGGGTCAGCAGGTTGTAGATGCACTGCTCGGAGACGAGGCCGAGGAAGTTGCGCTTTCCGGCTGCGGCCTGCGCCTGCGCGATGTGCCAGCCGGCGAAGTTGGACGAGCCGACGTAGAGCACCTTGCCCTGCGCGACGAGCGTCTCCATCGCCTGCCAGATCTCCTCCCACGGCGTGGTCCGGGAGATGTGGTGCATCTGGTAGAGGTCGATCGTGTCGGTCTGGAGGCGGCGCAGCGAGTCCTCGCAGGCCCGGATGATGTGCCGGGCGCTCAGGCCCTGCTCGTTGGGCCACTCGCCCATCTTGCCGTACACCTTGGTGGCGAGGACGACCTTGTCGCGGCGCCCGCCGCCCTGCGCGAACCAGCGGCCGACGATGTGCTCGGTGACGCCCTCACCGAGCTTCCAGCCGTAGACGTTCGCGGTGTCGAAGAAGTTGATCCCGTGTTCGAGCGCCCGGTCCATGATGGCGAAGCTGTCCGGCTCGTCGGTCTGCGGACCGAAGTTCATCGTGCCGAGGCAGAGTCGGCTCACGGACAGGCCGGTGCGTCCCAGGTTCGTGTACTCCATGGCTCCACCCTGGCACGCCGGCACCTGGAGTGCCCTCTCAACGAGCCAGGGTGGAGCTTGCGGATCAGGAGGATTCGCGGGCCGCCGGGCCGGTGCCGAAGAGCACGTCGTCCCAGCTCGGCAGCCGCTTGCGCGGCTTGCCACCGGCCTCGGTGGACTCGCCGCCCGCGCCGCCGGTCGCCGCCGCGGCACCGGTGCGCCGCGGCCGCAGCACTGCCAGCGAGGGTACGGCCGGGATCTCCTTCGGCGCGTCCGAGTCGTCGTCGAAGGCCGAGCCCTGCCCGCCCCCGAGCAGCGCGGCGGCGCCACCGGCGACGGCCCGCTGGCGGGGCGCCTCCTGCGCGGCCGGGGAGCGGGTGTCGAGACCGCGCCCGGACGTGCCGCCGAGCGGCCGGTCGAGCGCGTCGAGCAGCGCGTCCCGGCCGGCGCGGATCGGGTCACGCCCCGGACGGGCGTGCTCGGAGGCGGCCGGCAGGCCGTGCCCGCCCCGGCTCGGCTCGCCACGCGACGGACCGGGCAGCGCGTGACCGCCCCGCTCCGGCGCCGGCTCCTGGCCGAGGATCGGCGTGGGCCGCTCGGCGCAGAGGTATTGCGCCATGTCGTCGTGCGGGGCGACGTTCTGCCGGGTCTTGTCCAGGTCCCACACCGCCTGCGCGGTGGCCTTGCCGGACGGCCAGGTCGCGATGATCCGCCAGGTGCCGTCGTCGCGGCGGTAGGCGTCCCACGAGATCTTCTCGGTGTCGATGCCGTGCTGGGCCAGCCGGCCGTTGACGACCTCGGCCAGCGGGGTCGGCTTCTCCGCGCCCTTCAGCCGGGTGCGGCGGGCGTGCTGGGCGAGCATGGCCCGCTCCTGGAGCACCGGGCCGGCGTAGCGCAGCACCCGGTCGACCGGCACGCCGGCGATGCGGGCGACGTCCTCGGCGGACTCACCGGAGCGGATGCGGGCCTGAATGTCCCGTGGGGACAGCGACGGCGTCGGGTCGGTGGCGCTCGGCACCACCGCGAGCGGCGGGGCGCCCGGCTCGGCGTGCAGCGCCGACGCGATCCGCTCGTCGATGGGCAGCGCCAGCAGGCGCCCCACCTCGTCGGCGAGCACCAGGGCCTGGCCGTCCTCGGAGAGGGCGACGAAGCGTACTGGGCGCATGGGCTTGCCTCCGTCCCGCTTCGCTGGCCGTCACGCCACGGGAGCCGGCCACCCGGGCGTCTCGCACCACCGTACGCTCATCTACCCGCCGATGGGGACTGCGACACCCCGGCATGTCGTGACTGAGCTGCGGTAATGATCACGGTGGGTGGCCGCCGGAGCCCTGACGGCCACGCACCGTGACGGCGTGATCAGAGTCGCTCGACCACGTAGTCGATGGACGCGGTGAGCGCCTCGACGTCGGCCGGCTCGACGGCCGGGAACAGCGCCACCCGCAGCTGGTTGCGGCCCAGCTTGCGGTACGGCTCGGTGTCGACGATGCCGTTCGCGCGCAGCACCTTGGCGATCGCCGTGGCGTCCACCCCGTCGGCGAAGTCGACGGTGGCGACCACGTTGGACCGCAGCGCCGGGTCCGCCACGAACGGGGTGGCGAACGACGAGCGCTCGGCCCAGCCGTACACGATGCCGGCGCTCTCGGCGGTGCGCTTGGCCGCCCAGGCCAGCCCGCCCTGGGAGTTCATCCAGTCGGTCTGCTCGGCGGCCAGGAAGATGGTCGCCAGCGCCGGGGTGTTGTACGTCTGCTCCAGCCGCGAGTTGTCGATCGCGGTGACCAGGTCGAGGAAGGCCGGGATGTAGCGGCCCGACTCCTTGATCTCGGTGGCCCGGGCCAGCGCGGCCGGCGACATCAGGGCCAGCCAGAGGCCACCGTCGGAGCCGAAGCACTTCTGCGGCGCGAAGTAGTAGACGTCGGTCTGGGCGACGTCCACGTCCAGGCCGCCCGCGCCGGAGGTGGCGTCGACCAGCAGCAGCGAGCCCTCGTCGGCGCCCGCCACCCGGCTGATCGGCACCGCGACACCGGTGGAGGTCTCGTTGTGCGGGGTGGCGTAGACGTCCACGCCGGCCTCGGCGACCAGCGTCGGGGCGCTGCCCGCGTCGGACTTGCGCACGGTCGGCTCACCGAGGAACGGTGCGTCCTTGACCGACTTGGCGAACTTGGCGCCGAACTCGCCGAAGCTGGCGAACTGGGCCCGGTCACGGATCAGGCCGAACGTGGCGACCTCCCAGAACGCGGTGGTGCCGCCGTTGCCGAGCACCACCTCGTACCCCTCGGGGAGGGAGTAGAACTCGGCCAGGCCGCGGCGCAGCCGGGCGACCTGGTCGCGGACCGTCTTCTGCCGGTGCGACGTGCCCAGGTAGCTGGTGGCGACGTCGGCCAGGGCGGAGACCGCGGCCGGACGGACCTTGGACGGCCCGCAGCCGAATCGTCCGTCGGCGGGCCTGATCTCGTCGGGAATCCGGATGGTCGGTGCGTCAGCCACGGTCTTCAAGATCCTTCCGCATGGGCGAGAGGTGAGCTGGCAGGGCGCGGACGAGGTGCTGCCGCGTGGCGGCGGGCGTCCGAGCCCGTTCCGGCGACACTGCCACGGCCATCCTCGCACCTGTCCGGGCACGTCCGGCGGGCTGTCCCACGCCGGTCGGTGAGGCGTCCGCCACACGGGCCGCGAGCCGGTCCCGGAAATGCCGGAGCCCCGCTCCACCGGCAGGGGAACGGGGCTCCGGGCGAAAAAGTCAGACGCCGTGCGGGATGGCGTCCCAGCCCTCGACCTCCTGCGGCTTGCGCGAGCCGGGGCCGACGTACGTCGCCGACGGGCGCACCAGCCGCTGGAGCTTCTTCTGCTCCAGGATGTGCGCCGACCAGCCGCCCATCCGCGCGCAGGTGAACATCGAGGTGAACATGTGCGCCGGCACCTCGGCGAAGTCCAGCACCACCGCCGACCAGAACTCGACGTTGGTGGCGAGGACGCGGTCCGGGCGGCGGGCCTGCAGCTCGGTCAGCGCGGCCTTCTCCAGCGCCTCGGCGACCTCGAAGCGGGGCGCGCCCAGCTCCTTGGCGGTACGCCGCAGCACGCGGGCGCGGGGGTCCTCGGCCCGGTAGACCCGGTGGCCGAAGCCCATCAGCCGCTCGCCCCGGTCGAGCACGCCCTTGACGTACCCGTCGGCGTCGCCGCTGCGCTCGACCGCCTCCAGCATGCTGAGCACCCGGGACGGGGCGCCGCCGTGCAGCGGGCCGGAGAGCGCGCCGATGCCGGAGGAGATGCAGGCCGCGGCGTCCGCGCCGGTGGAGGCGACGATCCGGGCGGTGAAGGTGGAGGCGTTCAGGCCGTGCTCGGCGGCCGAGATGAAGTACGCGTCGACGGCCTTGACGTGCCGCGGGTCGGGCTCACCCCGCCAGCGCTTCATGAACCGCTCGACGATGGTCTCCGCCTTGTCGATCTCCTTCTGCGGCACGGCCGGCAGGCCCAGGCCGCGCGCCGACTGGGCGACGAAGGACAGCGCGGTGACCGACACCCGGGCCAGGTCCTCGCGGGCCTGCTCGTCGGAGATGTCGAGAAGCTGGCTGAGCCCCCAGTACGGCGCCAGCATGGCGACCGCGGACTGCACGTCGACGCGGATGTCACCGGAGTGCACCGGCACCGGGAACGGCTCGGCCGGCGGCAGGCCCGGGCCGAACCGGCCGTCCACCAGCAGCGCCCAGACGTTGCCGAACGAGACCTGGCCGATCAGGTCCTCGATGTCCACGCCCCGGTAGCGCAGTGAACCCCCCGCGCGGTCGGGTTCGGCGATCTCGGTCTCGAAGGCTACGACGCCCTCCAGGCCCGGTTTGAAATCGGACATGTCGTCTCCTGGCTTCGGCTCGGCGCGCCCGGGCGGGCTGATCGAGCCCCGCAGCTCAGGCGACCCTTCAGGGATGTGGTTCGGAACATCTTGCCCGGTGGGTAACAGACTGCGCGACCCACAGCCACTGTGCGCCACACGACATCCCCGCCGCTGGCCGTCGGTGAGAGAGGGAGAAGACTGGGTACCGGGGCCTGGCCAGCGTCGGGGGACGCCGGCACGCCCGGGAGAGGGACGAGCACAGTGACAGGCGACACACCCGCACCGGCCGGTATGCGTAACGAGTACGCCGCCGACCTGGGCCTGACCGAGGCGGACCTGGCGCCGGACTGGCACACCCAGTTCGCCCGCTGGTTCGCCGACGCGGTGGCACATCCGCTGCCCGAGCCGAACGCGATGGTGCTCGGCACCGCCGACGCCCGGGGCCGGCCCAGCGGGCGCACCGTGCTGCTCAAGGGGTACGACCCGGAGGGCTTCGTCTTCTACACCAACCACGGGTCGCGCAAGGGCGCCGAGGTGACCGGGAACCCGTGGGCCAGCCTGGTGTTCCCCTGGTTCCCGATGCAGCGGCAGGTGACGGTGACCGGCCGGGTCGAGCCGGTGGACCGGGCCGAGACCGAGGCGTACTTCGCCGGCCGGCCGCGCGGCTCGCAGCTCGGGGCGTGGGCCAGCGCCCAGTCGACGGTGGTGCCGGACCGCGCCGCGGTCGACGCCGCGTACCGGGCGGCGGCGGAACGGTTCGCCGACGTGGACCCGATCCCCGCGCCG
This sequence comes from Micromonospora chalcea, assembly GCF_002926165.1. Lineage (GTDB taxonomy): Bacteria > Actinomycetota > Actinomycetes > Mycobacteriales > Micromonosporaceae > Micromonospora > Micromonospora chalcea. The sequence continues at coordinate 25,986 of NZ_MAGP01000159.1, forward strand.
CCGCACTGGGGCGGGTTCCGGGTCCGGCCCGAGACGGTCGAGTTCTGGCAGGGCCGGGCCAGCCGGCTGCACGACCGGCTGCGCTTCCGGCGTACCGGGAACGGGGTTTTCGTCGTCGAGCGGCTCGCGCCGTGACCGACGTCACGCAGGCCCGGCGGCGGGGTGCGCGCCGCTGGGCGATCGACCTGCGCCCGCTGCGCGTGCCCGCGTACCGGCGGGTCTGGACCGGCAACGCGATCGCGATGTTCGGCTTCCAGTTCACCGCCGTGGCGGTGCCGGTGGTGATGTTCGACCTGACCGGCGGCTCGCTCTGGGTCGGTCTGCTGGGTATCGCCGGCTTCGTGCCGTTGCTGCTCTTCGGGTTGTGGGGCGGCGCGGTCGCCGATGCCCGGGACCGCCGCCGGGTGCTGCTCGTCGGCGGTTGCGTGCTCTGGGCCTCGACGCTCGGGCTGCTGGTGCAGTCGCTGGCCGGCGTGCGGAGCCCGCTGCTGCTCCTGCTGCTCGTCGCCCTCCAGTCGACCGCCTTCGCGATCACCTCACCGGCCCGCAGCGCGATCCTGCCCCGGCTCGTGCCGGCCGAGCTGGTCCCGGCGGCAACCACGCTGAACTTCACCACGTTCACCGCCGCCGCCGTCTTCGGCCCGCTCGCCGCCGGCCTGATCTTCGCCGGGTGGGAGGTCGGGACGGCGCTGCCCATCGCGTACGCGGCGGACGCGCTGCTGTACACGGCGGCGCTCTGGGCCACGCTGCGGCTGCCCGCGATGCCGCCCGCGCCGGACCCGGACGGCGGCGTCCGCAAGGCCGGGCTGGCCAGCATCGTCGACGGTTTCCGCTACCTGGCCACCACGCGGGTGCTGCTGCTGTCCTTCGCCATCGACCTGATCGCGATGATCCTGGCCATGCCGCGGGCGCTCTTCCCCGAGCTGGCGCAGGAACGCTTCGGCGGCGCCTCGGCGGTGGGCTGGCTCTACAGCTCGATCGCCATCGGCGCGATGCTGGGCGGCCTGACCTCCGGGTGGATCGGCCGGGTCCGCCGGCAGGGCCTCGCGCTCACCGTGGCGGTGGTGGGCTGGGGCGTCGCGATCGCGCTCGCCGGGCTGGCCGGGCAGTTGTGGGTGGCGGTGGTGCTGCTGGGCGTCGCCGGCGCCGCCGACCTGGTCAGCGCCACGCTGCGCCAGTCGATGCTGCTGGTCTACGCGCCGGACCGGATGCGGGGCCGCCTCCAGGGCGTGAACACCGTCGTGGTTGCCGGTGGCCCGCGTCTGGGCGATCTGCGGGCCGGCGCGACGGCCGCCGGGTTCGGCACCGGCGTCGCCATGGTCGGTGGTGGCCTGGCCGCCGCCGTACTCGCGGTGTTGCTGGTGGTGGCGTTCCCGGCGCTGCTGCGCTATCGCTCGACCACCCCCGCCGAGGAGCGCCACTGACGGTAGGGTCGCCGACATGGGGATCGACGTGCAGCCACCGTCCGGTACACAGTGGACCATTTCCGCCGACGGCCACGAGGCCGTCGTGGTCGAGGTGGGCGGCGGGCTGCGGGCCTACCGGCACGACGGCGTGGACTACCTCGACGGGTACGCCGAGGACGAGGTCTGCCCCGGCTCGGCCGGTCAGGTGCTCGCGCCCTGGCCGAACCGGATCCGGGACGGCGTCTACTCGTTCGGGGCGCGGTCGTTCCAGCTCGACCTCACCGAGCCGGAGCGGCACAACGCGCTGCACGGCCTGGTGAACTGGGCGCGGTGGCAGCTGATCGAGCAGTCGGCCCAGAGCGTGACGATCGGCTACGACCTGCCGCCCAGCCCCGGCTACCCGTGGGCGCTGCGGCTGCGGGCCCGGTGGAGCGTCGGCCCGGACGGGCTGCGGGCCGAGCACGAGGCGACGAACCTGTCCGGCGAGCCGGCGCCGTTCGGCTTCTCCGTGCACCCCTACCTGCAACTGCCGAAGGCCGGCGTGGACGGGATTCGGCTGCACCTGCCGGCCCGGCGGCGGGTGCTGGTGGACGGCCGCCTGCTTCCGGTCGGTGCGACCGAGGTGACGGGCTCCGAGTTCGACTTCACCAGCCCGCGCCCGATCGGCGACCTGGTCCTCGACACCGCCTTCGGTGACGTCGAGCGGGACGCCGACGGCGGCTCGGCGGTGACGCTCGGCTCGCCGGACGGCTCGTCCGGGCTGCGGATCTGGGCGGACCGCGAGTTCGGCTGGTGGCAGGTGTTCACCGGCGACACGCTCGGCGGGGAACGGCACCGCCGGTCGGTGGCGGTCGAGCCGATGACCTGCCCGCCGGATGCGTTCCGCTCCGGCAGGGACGTCATCACGCTGGAGCCGGGGCAGACCTGGCGGGGCGCCTGGGGCGTCCGGCCGGAGGTCTGAGCGTGGAGTTCGCCGAGGTAGTCCGCCGCCGCCGGATGGTGCGCAACTACGACCCCGACCGCCCGGTGCCGCCGGAGGTGGTGGACCGCCTGCTGGACCACGCGGTCCGCGCGCCGTCGGCCGGGTTCGCCCAGGGCTGGGGCTTCCTGGTGCTGGAGGAACCCGAGGACCGGGAACGGTTCTGGGCGGCGACCACGCCCGGTGGCGGCGGCCGGGAACGCTGGCTGGCCGGGATGCGCCGGGCGCCGCTGATCGTGGTGCCGCACGCCAACCGTGACGCCTACCTGGACCGCTACGCCGAGCCGGACAAGGGCTGGGCGGACCGCGCCGAGGACCGCTGGCCGGTGCCCTACTGGTACGTGGACACCGGCTTCGCGGCGCTGCTGATGCTGCTCACCGCCGTGGACGAAGGGCTGGGCGCCTGCTTCTTCGGCATTCCGCCGCAGCGGATCGAGGCGTACCGGGAGGCGTTCGGGGTACCGCCGGAACTCAGCCCCGTCGGAGCCATCACAGTGGGTTATCGGGTCGTCGACCATCGGTCACCGTCGCTGCGTAGAGGGCGGCGTCCGGTGCAGGATGTGGTGCGGCGGGGACGGTGGACCTGAGCGGTTAGGCTGACATCCACATCGTCAGCCGGGCCTGGGGGAGGAGAGCACGCCGTGATCTTCAGGGCGGTCCGGGACGGGCGTCCCTACCCGGAGCACAACCTCACGCTGAAGCAGTGGGCCGAGATCCCGCCGCGCCCGCTGCGGCTGGACCAGCTCATCACCACCAAGCGCGAACTGGCGCTGGACAAGCTGCTCGCGGAGGACTCCACCTTCTACGGCGACCTCTTCCCGCACGTGGTCCAGTGGAACGGCGGCCTCTACCTGGAGGACGGCCTGCACCGGGCGCTGCGCGCGGCGCTGCAGCAGCGCAACCAGATCCACGCGCGCGTGCTGGTCCTCGGCGACCAGGGCGAGTGACGCCCGGCTGAGCCTTGGTTAAGGTGACGCCATGACTCCTCTGGACCTGCTCGACATCGATGCGTCGCTCAGCGAGGAGGAGCGGCAGATCCGCGCCGTCGTGCGCCAGCTCGTGACCGACCGGGTACGCCCGCACGTCGCCGGCTGGTACGAGGACGGCCAGGTGCCGGCCCGTGAGCTGGCCCGCGAGTTCGGCAAGCTCGGCCTGCTCGGCATGCACCTGACCGGGTACGGCTGCGCCGGCGCGTCCGCGGTCGCGTACGGGCTGGCCTGCCTGGAACTGGAGGCCGGCGACTCCGGCGTCCGCTCGCTGGTGTCGGTGCAGGGATCGCTGGCCATGTACGCCATCTGGCGCTTCGGCAGCGAGGAGCAGAAGCAGCGCTGGCTGCCCGCCATGGCGGCCGGCGAGGCGATCGGCTGTTTCGGGCTCACCGAGCCCGACCACGGCTCCGACCCCGGCTCGATGGCCACCCGGGCCCGCCGCGACGGCGACGACTGGATCCTCAACGGCAGCAAACTGTGGATCACCAACGCGCCGATCGCCGACGTGGGCGTGATCTGGGCGCGCACCGACGAGGGCGTGCGCGGCTTCGCCGTACCCATGGACACGCCGGGGGTGACGGCGCGCGAGATCCGGCACAAGATGTCGCTGCGCGCGTCACTGACCGGCGAGATCGCGCTCGACGACGTCCGGCTGCCGGCGGACGCGCGACTGCCCGAGGCGATCGGGCTGAAGGCGCCGCTGGGGTGCCTGACCGAGGCCCGGCACGGCATCGTCTGGGGCGCGCTCGGCGCGGCCCGCGACTGCCTGGAAACCGCATTGGAGTACGCGACCACGCGCACCCAGTTCGGCCGCCCGCTCGCCGGTTTCCAGCTCACCCAGGCCAAGCTCGCCGACATGGCGGTGGAGTGGAACAAGGGGATGCTGCTCGCGCTGCACCTGGGCCGTCTCGCCGACGCCGGCTCGCTGCAGCCCCACCAGGTGAGCGTGGGCAAGCTGAACAACGTCCGGGAGGCGCTCGCCATCGCGCGGCAGTGCCGCACGATCCTCGGCGCGAACGGAGTCTCCGGCGAGTACCCGGTGATGCGGCACGCCAACAACCTGGAGAGCGTGCTCACCTACGAGGGCACCTCCGAGATCCACCAGCTCGTCATCGGCCAGCGGCTGACGGGCCTGTCCGCGTTCGCCTGACCTGCGGTTTCACCCGATCGGGACGCTCGGCGAGCGACTGTCGCACGGTGGCCGTACCGTCTTTGTCAGTCGATGTGTCGGACGAGGACGGTGAGGGCGATGGCCCGCGACGGTGACATCAACGAGCCCACCCGGGAGTTCCCGGACTACCCCACCAGCGAGTCCCTTCGCGACCGGGCGGAAGGCTCGCCCGACCCGGGCCGCGATCCCGATCGCGAGCCCGGTCCGGGCGCCCCGGCGTCGGGCGGCGGCGCGGCTCGTGGCCTGCTCTGGGTGCTCGGCGCGGCGGCGCTGGCGGTGGTGGTGCTGCTCGGCGTGCAGGCCACCGGTCTGCTGCCCGACTTCCGCAACCCGTTCGCCAAGGAGCAGACCGACCGCAGCCAGCCGCCGCTGCTCAAGTCGATCCGCGACCTGAGCCGCTACGTCGCCGCCGAGGGCAACTTCCAGGTCGTGGTCGACGTGCAGAACGACCGGCGCAACGTGCCTGACTTCCTGCTCAACGAGCGCACGCTGTTCGTCGGGGCGGGGCGCGTCGAGGCGTACGTCGACTTCGCGAAGATCGCCGACGGCGCGGTGACGGTCTCCGAGGACGGCAAGTCCGCCGAGATCAAGCTGCCCGCGCCGCAGCTCGGCGAGACCGACCTGGACATGGACAAGAGCTACGTCTTCGCCCAGCAGCGCGGCCTGATCAACCGGCTCAACGACCTGGTGGCCGGCGACCCCAACCGGCAGCAGCAGATCTACAAGCTCGCCGAGGACCGGATCACCGCGGCGGCCCGGGACAGCGGGCTCGCCGCCCGCGCCGAGGAGAACACCCGCAAGATGCTGGAAGGGCTGCTGCGGTCCCTCGGCTACGAGAAGGTGACAGTCACCTACACGGCACCCTGATCTTCGTGCGCTGACGCCGCGCGCCCGCCCCGGTCGTCCGGGGCGGGCGCGTCGCGTGTGTGCCGGTGTCCCGGCTCGTGTCGCGTCAGCGGGTGGCGAGGTAGCGGTCCTCGTTCGGCATCAGGACCCACAGGATCAGGTAGATGATCACCTGCGTGCCGGGCAGCAGCAGCGACAGCAGGAACAGCAGCCGGACCATGCCGGCCGACATGCCGAACCGCTGCCCCAGGCCGGCGCAGACACCGGCGATCATGCGCCCCTGGCGGGGCCGGACCAGTTTGCGACTCATCGTCGTCTCCCACTTCTGCGGCGATCCGCCGCGCTGATTCCACGGTAGAGAGGGGTGCGCGCCGCGCCCTCGGCCCCGAGGATGATCGGCGACCCGGGCACCCGTAGGTGCATACCCCGGACCGTCCCCACCGACTCACCGCGGAGACTCCCGGGTCGCCGCCGCGGTTTCCGGTCCGAGGTGGTCCCGCAGTCACGGGTCGGGGAACTGCGGTTCCTGCTTAGCGCTTCCGGTCAGCTGGCCACACCATCAGCCCTACCTCCCGCCCTCTCCCGCTCCCCCTCCCGTCTCCCGTCTCCCGCCTTCCGTCTCCCGCCTTCCGCGATCTTGCACTTGAGGCCCTCGACGTGCCCTATTTGCTCTGGATTGACGGGGCGGGAAGTGCAAGATCGCGGCAGTTGACGGGGTGGCGTGCGGTGGGAGCCGCGCTCGGTCGCGTGTTGCGGCGAGTGGCGTTCCGTGGTGCGGGACTGGCGTTCCGTTGAGTGGGATTCGTGGAGATCTTGGAAGGAAAGGGTCCCTATGGGGGCCGTTTGGTTCCAAGATCTGCCGGGAGCCGGGAGCCGGGAGCCGGGAGCCGGGAGCCGGGAGCCGGGAGCCGGGAGCCGGGAGCCGGGAGCCGGGAGCCGGGAGCCGGGAGCTGCTCTCCCGCCGCGCTGTGCGGCGATCTTGGAGTTGTGGTGGTTCACGAAGGTCGTAAATGCCGCCATCCGGGCGCCACAACTCCAAGATCGACGGGGGGAGTGGGGGCCGGATGGCGGCATTTACGACCTTCGTGAACCACCACAACTC
>NZ_MAGP01000160.1 GCF_002926165.1 Micromonospora chalcea
GTCCTGGTCCCCCTGGCCCTGGCCCAGCTCGTCCTGACCGCCGCAGTCCGCCTGGCCCTGTAACCCACCCTCCCTCCTCGGCGATCTTGCACATTGAGCCCGCAACCTGCGAGCTTTGCCCCTTTTATCAGGGCAGAATGTGCAAGATCGCCGAGGAGGGAGGGTGGGTTACAGGGCCAGGCGGACTGCGGCGGTCAGGACGAGCTGGGCCAGGGCCAGGGGGACCAGGACCAGCCAGCAGAGGCGCTGGAGCTGGTCCTCGCGCAGCCTCGGGTAGCTCACCCGCAGCCAGATGATCACGAAGGCGACGGCGAACACCTTCAGCAGCGTCCACAGCCAGCCGAGCTGCGCGTCGGCGAACGGGCCCTGCCAGCCGCCGAGGAACAGCACAGTCGTCAGCGCCGCGATCACCACGATGCCGACGTACTCGGCGAGCAGGAAAAACGCGAACCGCAGACCGGTGTACTCGGTCATGTAGCCGAAGACCAGCTCGGAGTCGGCCACCGGCATGTCGAACGGCGGGCGGCGGATCTCGGCCAGCCCCGCCACGAAGAAGATCACCATGGCCGGCGCCTGCCAGAGCAGCCACCACGGCTGCCACGCCTCCACGATGCCGGAGAGGCTGAGCGTGCCGGCCGCCATCGCCACCGAAGCGGCGGCCAGCACCAGCGGCAGCTCGTACCCGAGCAGCTGGGCCGCGCCGCGCAGCCCACCGAGCAGGCTGTACTTGTTGGCCGACGCCCACGCCGACATGAGCACCGCCAGCACCCCGACGCCCACCACGGCGAGCACGAAGAACAGGCCGATGTCCAGCGGCTGGGCGACCAGGTCACCCGGGCCGAGCGGGATCACGAGCAGCACGAGCAGGTACGGCACCAGCGCCACCGCGGGCGCCAGCCGGAACACCTGCCGGTCCGCGTCGCGCGGGGTGACGTCCTCCTTCTGCACGAACTTGATGCCGTCGGCCACCAGTTGCGCCCAGCCGTGGAAGCCGCCCGCGTACATCGGGCCCAGCCGGCCCTGCATGTGCGCCATCACCTTGTGCTCGGCCTGGCCCACGATCAGCGGCAGCGTGAGGAACGCGACGAGCACGCCCGCCACGCGCAGGACCAGCTCCAACCAGTCCGGCATCAGCTCTCCCCCGCCGCGTCGGGGTCCGGCTGCTGCCGGGGCGGACCGGTCGGCAGTTCCCCGGGTAGCGGCCGCCCGAGCGGACCCGCCTCATCGGCCGCCGGAGCAGCGTCGGACCGCACTTGCCCCGCGCCGGTGGAGGGACCAGCAGCACGCGCCGGACGCTCCCGGGCCGGGCGGGCCGGCGTACCCCCGCGGGGTCCCTCACCGGCGCCCGCCGCACCCGCCGGCGTGGGCGTCGTGCCCCACTCACCCGGCGCGGGCACGCCCGGCGGCCGGACCGGCCGGCGGCCGCCGCCCGCCTCCGACTCGCCCGGCTCCTTCGCGCCGGGCCACGGCTTGGCGACCCGGGAGGCGAGGACGAACTCCTTGCGCAGCGGGTGCCCCTCGAACTCCGGCGGCAGCAGCAGCGGCCGCAGCTCGCCGTGGCCGGCGAAGTCGATGCCGAACATTTCGTGGGTCTCCCGCTCGTGCCAGGCCGCGCCGGGGAACAGGGCGATCACCGAGGCGACGACGGGCGCGTCGCGGGGCACCCGGGTGCGCAGCAGCAGCCCGTGCCGGTGCGCGACCGACCAGAGGTGCAGCACCACGTCGAAGCCGTCGGCCAGCTCGTCCACCGCCGACAGCCAGTCGAGGAAGTCGAGACCCAGCTCGGCGTCGTCACGCGCCGCACGCACCGCGTCCGCCCAGCTCGCCGGGGGTACGTCAACGGTGGCGCGGGCGTACCCCTGACCGCCGGAGACGGACGCGGTGGCCTCGACGGGCGCGAGCAGCGCGACCACTCGCCGGCCGACCTCTTCCGGAGTCATGCGCTGATCCTATGGCCGACGGCTGCGGACCGGGTCGGGCCGCCCGTGCCGGGATCGCCGCTTTGCCGGACGGGCGGCGGCAGCGCGCGGAAAGATGAGGTGTGTGCGCGCTGTGACTGTGACCCCCGGTGTCCCGGATTCGCTGCGGCTCGTCGAGGACTGGCCCGAGCCGCCGCCCGAGGAGGGCGCGATCCTGGTGGAGGCGCTGGCGGTGGGCGTCTGCGGCACCGACCACGAGATCGTCGCGGGCGAGTACGGCGAGGCGCCGCCGGGCCAGGAGCGGCTGGTGCTCGGGCACGAGTCGCTGGGCCGGGTGCTGGAGGATCCGACCGGCACGTTGCAGCCCGGCGACCTGGTGGCGGGCGTGGTCCGCCACCCCGATCCGGTGCCCTGCGCGAACTGCGCGGTGGACGAGTGGGACATGTGCCGCAACGGGCTGTACACCGAGCACGGCATCAAGGGGCTGCCCGGTTTCGCCCGGGAACGCTGGCGGCTGCAGCCCAAGTTCGCGGTCGGCCTGGACCCGGCCCTCGCGTCGGTGGGCATGCTGCTGGAGCCGGCCAGCGTGGTGGCGAAGGCGTGGGACCACATCGAGCGGATCGGGCGCCGGGCCGAGTGGACGCCGAAGAGCGTGCTGATCACCGGGGCCGGGCCGATCGGCCTGCTGGCGGCGCTGCTCGGCAGCCAGCGTGAACTGTCGGTGCACGTGCTGGACCGCAACACCACCGGTCCGAAGCCGGACCTGGTCCGGGCGCTGGGCGCCACGTACCACACGTCGTCGGTGACCGAGCTGGACGTGAAACCCGACGTGGTGATCGAGTGCACCGGCGCGCCGACGGTGGTGCTGGACGCCATGTGCAAGGCCGCGCCCACCGGGATCGTCTGCCTGACCGGTGTGTCCAGCGGCGGGCGGACCATCAACTTCGACGCCGGGGCGCTCAACCGGGAGCTGGTGCTGGAGAACAACGTGGTGTTCGGCTCGGTGAACGCCGGCCGGCGGCACTGGGACCTGGCCGCCGAGGCGCTCGCCCAGGCGGACCAGTCCTGGCTGACGTCGCTGATCACCCGCCGCGTACCGGTCTCGAACTACCGGGAGGCGTACGCCCGCACCGGCGAGGACATCAAGGCGGTGCTGGACTTCACGCAGTGAGGCGGGGCGCCGCGGTCGACGCCCCGCGCCCTCAGATGCCGGGCAGCCGGCCGTTGCGGAACAGGTCCACGAAGAGCTGGTGGTCCTCGCGGGCCCGGATCCCGTACCGGTGCGCGAAGTCGACCAGGTAGTCGACGAACCCGTCCGGGTCGGAGTCGACGGCAGCGACGATCGCCTCCTCGGTGGAGTAGTCGACCAGGTCGTGGCTGGACTCGTCGTCGGCCACCGAGTGCATCCGGGCCACCGCGCGGCCCAGGTCGGCGAGCACCCCGGCCAGCTCCTCCGGCTCGTTCACGTCGGCCCAGTCGAGGTCCGCCGCGTACGGGGAGACCTCCGCGACGAGCTGGCCGACGCCGTCCAGCTCGGTGAAGCCCAGCCACGGGTCGGCGTGCGCCTGCAACGCGCGCTGCGACTCGGCGGTGCGGTGCCCCTGGTGCCGGAAGTACGACCGGACCCGCTCGTCGTCGATGTACCGCGCCACGGCCGGCACCTGCGCCTGCTTCATGTAGATGACGACGTCGTTCTCCAGCGCCTGGGTGTGCCCCTCCAGCAGCAGGTTGTACGACGGCAGCCCGGCCGACCCGATGCCGACGCCCTTGCGCAGCACCACGTCCTTGATGCCGGTGGCCACCGGGCGCAGCCGGGTGGCCGAGTCCGGCAGCGTGTGCAGGTAGTCGGCGAACGCGGCGCAGACCTTCTCCCGGGTCGCGTCGTCGATCTCGTGCACGCCGTCGCCGAGGGAGAACCGGCGCTCGTAGTTGTCGACGGTGGTCTGCGCGGCGAGCAGGTCCACCCGGGTGTTCAGCCGCGCCTGCTGGAGCACCCGGCGCAGCACGCCGTCGGCGTTGTCCAGCGTGATCGAGCCGATCGCGTCGTCCCCGCCGGCCGCGATGGCCCGCAGCTCGGCCAGGTACGACCGGGCGAAGCCGGTGACCAGTTCGCCGATCACCCGGTCGGAGAGGGCCTTGGCGTAGCCGATCAGCGCCACGCTCGCCGCGAGGCGCTTCAGGTCCCAGGTGAACGGCCCGACGTACGCCTCGTCGAAGTCGTTGACGTTGAACACGAGCTGCCCGGAGGCGTTCATGTAGGTGCCGAAGTTCTCGGCGTGCAGGTCGCCGTGGATCCACACCCGGCTGGTCCGTCCGTCGAGGAACCGGTCGCTGCCGAAGTCGCCGCGCTGGTCGGCGTAGAACAGCGCCGCGCTGCCCCGGTAGAACGCGAACGGTGACGCGGCCATCTTGCGGAACTTACGGCGGAACGCCGCCGGGTCGATCGCCATGGACGCGCCGAACTCCTCGGTCAGCACGTCGATGATGAATGCGGAGCGCTTCTCCGCGAAGTCGGTCATGAGCCGCAGGCTAGACCGGCGGCGCCACCCGACGGCTCAGCCGAGCGGCGGACGGACCGGCGGCGCGGTCAGCGCCTCGACCGGCCGCGCCACAGCGTCCGCCGGAGAGGCGAGCGCGTCGGGGCGGGCCACGCCGCCGATGCCGGACTGCTCGGCGGCGATCTTCTCCTGGAGGCGCAGGATGCCGTGCAGCAGCGCCTCCGGGCGCGGCGGGCAGCCGGGCACGTACACGTCGACCGGGATGAGCTGGTCGACGCCCTTGGTGACCGAGTAGGAGTCCCAGTACGGGCCGCCGCAGTTGGAGCAGGCGCCGAACGAGATCACGTACTTCGGTTCGGGCATCTGGTCGTAGAGCCGCTTGACCGCCGGGGCCATCTTGTCGGTGACGGTGCCGCTGACCACCATCAGGTCGGCCTGCCGGGGGCCGTGGGCGAACGGGATCACGCCGAGCCGCATGAAGTCGTGCCGGCCCATGCTGGTCGCGATGAACTCGATGGCGCAGCAGGCCAGGCCGAAGTTGAACACCCAGAGCGAGTAGCGGCGGCCCCAGTTCAGCACGAACCGGATCGGCTCGCCGAGCACGCCCGGCAGCTGCATCTCCGACCTCCCGCTGTCCGTGAACCCCGAGCAGACAGTCAACCACAGCGGTCCGGTGTCGTACCCACGACAGGGAACCCGGGCAACTGTCCCCGGGGCCGGCGGGTGTCTTCACTGTCGGGCGGACGGAACCACCGCCGCCCACCACGGGGATCACGGAGGACCTGTCATGACCACACGTACGGCACGAGTCGCCACCGCGCTGCTGGCCGGGGCGGCAGCGCTGTTCGCGCTGGCCACGCCCGCCGCCGCCACGAGCGGCACCGCTGCGGCACGGCTGACCGTCGACACCGGGCCGCTGGTGCTGACGCCCACCGACCGGGGGTACGTCGGCACGCTGACCGCGACGATCAGCAACCGGGGCCGGGCCGACGGCGTCGCCGACCTGCGCATCACCGAGCCGGCCGGCGCCTCGTTCATCGGCCTCGACGACGGCACGCCGTGGTTCACCGAGGACCTGGTGGACAACCGCCGGGTCATCGGCAGCTTCGGCGGCCGGGTCGCGGCGGGCGACAGCCGGGCCCTGCGGCTCAACTTCCAGGTCTGGACGACAGCACGCGCCTACCCGATGATCGCGCCGGGCGGCTCGATCGCGGTGGTGCCGGGCGGCGGCACCCGGGTCGCGGATCGCGACTCCTTCCCGACCGTGTTCCGGTCCACCTCGGGCAGCGTCCGCGCGCCGCGCGTCTACCGGCAGGCCACCGAGACGGACCTGACCGTAAACGGTCGTGACGTGACGCTGACCCGCCAGGCCGACGGAAGCCTGCTGGGCCGCATGCCGGTTACGGTGCGCTACGGCAACGACGCGCCGTCGTTCCGGCTCGCCGCGCGGGCGGCCCTGCCCGCCGGGGTCGAGGTCTGGAGCACCGACCCGCAGGACCTGCCCAGCTTCCCGGACTCGTTCGACGTCCCGGGCGGCCGGTTCATGCCCGGCGAGGAGCGCACGTTCGACGTCGTCCTGCGGGCACCGGCCGGAACGCCGGCCGGCGACCTGGGCAGCGGCACGTTCACCGTCGAGGCCCGCTACGTGAACGAGCCGGTCGGGGACGTCGACCCGGCGGACGACACCACCACGTTCAGCGTCGGCGCGGCCGGCTGAGACACCGCACGACGCGGCCCGCCCGGAATCCGGGCGGGCCGCGTCCGCGTCACCAGGCCGGGCGCTGGAGCAACCCGACGAACTCGGCGAGCAGCCGCTCCCGCAGCCGGGCCGGCGCGGCGTCGAGCAGCGTGTTGACCACCGCCATCCGCTCCGGCGCACCGGCGTCGGCCGCCAGGCCGAGCCCGTCGGCCAGCCCGGCCACCAGATCGGGGGTGAGCGCCTCCGGGGTGAGGCTGCCGGCCAGCGCCAGCAGCTCCGGCGGCAGCACCACCGGCCCGGCGGCGCGGGCCGCCGCGACCGCCTCGGCCAGCGCCGGGCCGAACTCGGCCACCCGGGGCGCCACCGCCGCGGTCACCGTCAGGTGCACGCTGGCCGGCAGATCGGCGTACGTGAGCTGGGGCTGGGTGTGCCAGCCACGCTCGGTCAGCTCGTCGACCAGCACGAACAGGTCGAGCCCCGGATCGTCGCTGGTGAAGCAGACGACAGTGGTCTCCGGTTCGGCCATCAGCCGCAGCCCGTCGGTGGCCCGGATCGCGTCGGCGAGCCCGGCGACCGCGTCCCGGGTCGCGGCGGCAAGCCGCAGGTACCCGTCCTCGCCGAGGTGCCGCAGCGTGGCGTACGCGGCGGCGATCGGCCCGCCGGAGCGGGTGGAGGCGATCACCGGGTTGACCATCGTGTACCCGGGCCAGTCCGCGTACGCGAAGAACTGCGGGGCGCGCAGCGCCGGATCGCGGTGCAGCAGCACCGAGACGCCCTTCGGCGCGTACGCGTACTTGTGCAGGTCCACCGAGATCGAGGTGACCCCCGGTACGGCGAAGTCGAACGGCGGCACCGGCGCGCCGAGCCGGCGCAGCCAGGGCAGCGCCCAGCCGCCGAAGCAGGCGTCCACGTGGCAGCGCACCCCGGCCGCCTGCGCGACGGCGGCGATCTCGGTCACCGGGTCGACCACCCCGTGCGCGTACGACGGCGCGGACGCCACCACCAGCACGGTCTCCGGGCGGATCGCGGCGGCCACCGCTGCCGCGTCCGGGCGCAGCGTCACCGGGTCGACGGGCACCGTGTCCAGCGCGACCCGCAGGTAGTGCGCCGCCTTGGCGAACGCCGCGTGCGCGCTCGCCGGCGCCACGATCCGCGGCTCGGTCAGGTCGGGGCGGGCGTCCCGGGCCGCCTTGACGGCGAGCAGCAGCGACTCGGTGCCGCCACTGGTGACGCTGCCCACCACGTCCGGCGCGCCGGTGCCGGGGCCGCCGCCGAGCAGCCGGGCGGCGGCGCCGACGAGCGCGTTCTCCATCGCCAGCAGCGACGGGAACGCGGTCGGGTCGAGGCCGTTGACGTGGGCGCTCTGCGCGTACGCGGCCTGCGCCAGCTCGTCCAGACCGGCCACGCCGGGGTCGTAGACGTACGCGAACAACCGCCCGCCGTGCGTGGGCCGGTCGGCGTCCCGCAGCGCGCGGATCTCGCCGAGTACGTCCGCCGCGGGCATCCCCTGGGCGGGCAGCGCACCGGCGCCTGCCGTGTCGGTCATCGGGTGGTTCCTCTCGTGGACGGGGTGCTCACGCGCGCGCGGCCGGCGCGGCGTCATCGGCCTCGGGTGCGGCGGCGGTCAGCTGGGCCGGGGTCAGGGTGTAGCCGCGCAGCAGCACCAGCGGGATCGCCACCAGCAGGGCGGGCAGCACGGTGAAGCCGAGCAGCACGCCGAGCCGGGCCGTGTCCGACTGGGCGGCGGCGGTACCGGTGGACGAGGAGACATAGCCGGACAGCTGGAGCACCAGCCCGTAGATGCCCGGCCCCAGCGCCAGCCCGAACGTCTCCCCGGCGGTCCACAGCCCGGTGAACACCCCGGCCTGCCGCCGCCCGGTGCGCGCCGTGTCGTACGCGATGCAGTCCGGCAGCATGGCCAGCGCGAACACCTGCTGGCCCGCGTACCCGACGCCGATCACCGCGACCACCGCGTAGGCCGCGGCGGCGGGCAGCGCGGGCGCGGCCACCAGGGCCAGCGCGCCCACCGCGAAGATCAGCGACGCGGCGACCAGCGACGCCCGCTTGCCCAGCCGGGCGCCGGCCCGCGACCACAGCGGCATGACCAGCAGCGCGGGTGCCACGAAGCAGGCGAACAGCAGCGTCGGGCCGCTGTCCGGCTCGCGCAGCACCTGGCCGGCGAAGTACTTCACCCCGGCCAGCACGGTGGCCACCCCGGCGGACTGGATCACGAAGCAGATCAGCAGCACCCGGAACGGCCGGTTGCCGGTGGCGACAGCGAGCTGGGCGCGCAGGCTCGGCTCGCTCTCCCCCACCGTGCCGGTCGGCGCGGACCGGGTGCCCAGGAACACGCCGACGGTGCCGGCGACGATCAGCGCGGCGACGAACAGGCCCATCCACCGGTGACCGGGCACGCCGTCGCCGCCCGCGCTCACCACGGCCGGGGCCACCGCGCCAGAGACCAGGATGGCCAGCGCCAGCACCGCGATCCGCCAGGTCATCAGCCGGGTACGCTCCGCCGGGTCGGCGGTCAGCTCGGCCGGCATGGCCACGTACGGCACCTGGAAGAACGCGAACGCGGTAGCTGTCGCCAGGAACGTCAGCGCCACGTACGCGGCGGCGGCCGGACCGTTCGCGAACGGCGCCGCGAAGATCGAGGCGAACAGCACGGCGAGCGCCAGCCCGCCGACCAGCAGGTACGGGCGGCGGGCGCCCCAGCGGGAGCGGGTCCGGTCGGAGATCCGCCCGGCGACCGGGTTGACCAGCACGTCCCACGCCTTCGGCAGGAGCACCAGCAGCGCGGCCAGCCCGGCGGCGACGCCGAGCGTGTCGGTGAGGTACGGCAGCAGGAGCAGCCCGGGCACGGTGCCGAACGCGCCGGTGACCAGGGAACCGAGCGCGTATCCGAGGTGCACCCGGCGGGGCAGGCCCGAAGCTGTCATGGAGCCGAATGCTACTCACGTTATGGCTCGCGTCACATCCCCTCCCGGACGCTGCTTGTTCGATGCCGCCAGGCGCTCGCGAGTCGCAACAAGCCGCAGGTCGGCACCGTTACCCTGTAGGGCATGGACCCGGCCCGATCCGTTCGCAGCTCGCGGGCACCGTACGAGGCCCGCCCCGGCCGCCGTGCGGTCGTGGTCCCCGCCCTGAGCGAATTGCAGGGCCCGGTCACCGGCATCGTCGAGTTGCCCCACCGGCTGTTCTGGCAACCCGACCGGCACGTCGACCTCGACGTTCCGGGGCTGCTCGCCTGGATGTACGAGACGGTGCTCACCGAAGCCGTTCATCCCGACGAGCTGCGCACCTGGCTGCACGGACCCACCCTCGTCCGGCTGTGGCCCGAGCTTTACGTGCCCCGCGGTGTCCGCCGCGCCTGGGAAGAGAGCCACCCGCTGCTGCGCGCCCGGGACGTCGCCGCCTGATGTCACCCGCGCCGGACCCGTTCCAGCACGAGGTCGCCCGTATCGCGCTCGCCGTGGCCGGCCGACACGGCTTCGCCCTCGCCGGCGGCCAGGCCCTCATCGCCCACGGCATCGGCGCCCGTCCCGGTGCTGCACCTGGACGACGTGATCGGCACCAAAGTCGCCGCCATGGTGACCCGTGCTCAACCCCGCGACTACATCGACGTAGCCGCCGCGCTCCGCCGGTACAGCAGGAACGACCTGGTGGACCTCGCACGGCGTGCCGACCCGGCGCTCACCGACGAAGAGTTCCAGGACGCGCTGCAGCGCCTCGACCGCCTCCCCGACACCGTCTTCGCGCTCTACCGCCTCACCCCGGCTGAGATCCACGACCTCCGGCACGCGTTCTCCGAGTGGCCGCGATGACTCGGCCCCGTTGAGCGGAGTCGCGATCGATCGACCGGCCGCCTCCGACGCGGTCGGGTCACCCCTCGTCCGGCGACCAGGACGCCGCCGCCAGGTCCACCCGGTCGCCGCGCAGCGGGCACCCCTCGGCGAGCAGCCTCTCCCGCGCCTTGCGCTCGTGCCCCGGCGGCAGCCGGCCGGCCGAGTTCACCACCCGGTGCCACGGCACGCCGCCCCCGTGCCGCGCCATGATCGAGCCGACCAGCCGCGGCGACGCCCGCCCGGAGCGGTCGGCGAGCGCGTCGGCCACCGCCCCGTACGACATCACGCGGCCCGGCGGGATCCGCTCGACAAGTGCCAGCACCGCCTCGACGTACTCGTCAGGTGTCACGAGCTGCCACGATATGGGAACGCGCCGCGGCGTCACAGACCGCAGCGCGCAGAATGGTCGGGTGCGCGAAGCAGTCACCTCGGCCCGCCGGATCGTCGTCAAGATCGGTTCGTCCTCGCTGACCACCGCGACCGGCGGCCTGGACGACGCCCGGGTCGACGCGCTCGTCGACACGCTCGGCGGGCTGGCCGCCGCCGGACGCGAGGTGGTGCTGGTCTCCTCCGGCGCGATCGCCGCCGGTCTCGCCCCGCTGCGGCTGCCCCGGCGCCCGCGCGACCTGGCCACCCAGCAGGCCGCCGCCAGCGTCGGGCAGGGCCTGCTGATCGGACGGTACGCTGCCGCGTTCGCCCGGCACGGCCGCACCGTCGGGCAGGTGCTGCTCACCGTGGACGACGTGACCCGGCGCGCGCACTACCGCAACGCGTACCGGACGCTGCGGAAACTGCTCGACCTGCGGGCCGTGCCGATCGTCAACGAGAACGACACGGTGGCCACCGAGGAGATCCGGTTCGGCGACAACGACCGCCTCGCCGCGCTCGTCGCCGCGCTCGTCGACGCCGACCTGCTGGTGCTGCTCTCCGACGTCGACGCGCTCTGGACCGGCAACCCGGCCCGCCCGGGCAGCACCCGCATCACCGAGGTGCACGGCGAGGGTGACCTCGCGGGCGTGGACATCGGCGGGGCCGGCCGGGCCGGGGTGGGCACCGGGGGCATGGTGACGAAGGTGGAGGCGGCCCGCATCGCGACCGGCTTCGGCATCCCGGTGGTGCTGACCGCCGCGCCGCTGGCCGCGTCGGCGCTGGCCGGGGAGCCCGTCGGCACGTACTTCCACCCGAGCAGCCGCCGTCCCGCCGCGCGCCTGTTCTGGCTCGCGCACGCCACCGCGCCCCGGGGCCGCCTGCACCTCGACCCGGGCGCGGTGCAGGCGGTGGTCGGCCGCCGCAAGTCGCTGCTGCCCGCCGGCATCACCGCCGTCGACGGCGCGTTCACCGCCGGGGACCCGGTCGACCTGGTCGACACCGCCGGCGCGCCGGTGGCCCGCGGGCTGGTCAACTACGACGCGGTGGAACTGCCCGGCCTGCTCGGCCGTTCCACCTCCGAACTCGCCGCGGCGCTCGGCCCGGCGTACGAACGTGAGGTCGTCCACCGCGACGACCTCGTCCTGCTGTAAGCAAGGGCCCCTTATTAACAGACGTCTGTTAATAAGGGGCCCCTCCTTAAAACACCTCCGAAGGAGTACGCACGATGAGCGTCGTCGAGCAGGCCCGGCGAGCCCGGGACGCGGCGGAAGCCCTGGCCATGGCCACCCGTACCGTCAAGGACGCCGCGCTGCACGCGATGGCCGACGCGCTCGTGGCGCGTACCCCCGAGGTGTTGGCGGCGAACGCCGCGGACCTGGCGGCCGGGCGCGAGGCCGGGCTGTCCGCGGCCGTGCTGGACCGGCTCGCGCTCGACGAGGGCCGGGTGGCGGCGATCGCCGACGCGCTGCGCCAGATGGCCGCGCTGCCCGACCCGGTCGGTGAGGTGGTACGCGGCTCGACGCTGCCGAACGGCCTGGAGCTGCGCCAGATCCGGGTGCCGTTCGGTGTCGTCGGCATCGTCTACGAGGGCCGGCCGAACGTGACAGTCGACGCGGCCGGGATCTGCCTGAAGTCCGGCAACGCGGCGCTGCTGCGCGGCTCCTCGTCGGCCGCGCACTCGAACGCGGCGCTGGTCGAGGTGCTGCGCGACGCGGTCGCCGGCGCCGGACTGCCGGCCGACGCGGTGCAGCTGCTCGACTCCAGCACCCGTGACTCGGTCAAGGAACTGATGCGCGCCCGCGGCCTGGTCGACGTGCTGATCCCGCGCGGCGGCGCGTCGCTGATCCGCGCCGTGGTCGAGGAGTCGACGGTGCCGGTGATCGAGACCGGCGTGGGCAACTGCCACGTGTACGTCGATGCCGCCGCCGACCTCGGCAAGGCGCTGGCGGTCACGTTGAACGCCAAGACCCAGCGCCTGTCCACCTGCAACACCGCCGAGTCGCTGCTGGTGCACCGCGACGTCGCGGACGCGTTCCTGCCGGCGGTGCTCGCCGCGTTCGCCGACGCCGGGGTGACCGTGCACGGCACGCCCGAGGTGGCCGCCCACTCCGACGCCGTGGTGCCGGCCACCGAGGAGGACTTCGGCACCGAGTACCTCTCCGCCGACATCTCGGTCGCCGTGGTCGACTCGCTGGACGCGGCGGTCGCGCACATTCGCCGGTACGGCACCGGCCACACCGAGGCGATCGTCACCGACTCGCAGCGGGCGGCCCGGGAGTTCGTGGCCCGGGTGGACTCGGCCGCGGTCATGGTCAACGCGTCCACCCGGTTCACCGACGGCGGCGAGTTCGGATTCGGCGCGGAGATCGGCATCTCGACGCAGAAGCTGCACGCGCGCGGCCCGATGGGCCTGCCGGAGCTGACCAGCACCAAGTACGTGGTGACCGGCGACGGTCACCTACGCTGACCGACCTTGCCCGTTGTGGCGCGCCGGCGCCACCCCCGCACCTTTGATGCCACCACCTCCCCGAACTGGTGTTGATCATCAGCTGGCCGGGCTAGGCGATCTGGAGTGGATCTCCGTCGGCCGGTGCGGCGGGGTCGACCGGCGGAACTGTGCCGGGCTGCGGCGGTGCGGCGATCACCTGGGCGGTGGGCTCCGATGGCGGCGTGACCAGCGGAGGCAATCCCGGGGACACCGGGGCGGCCGGTGGCACCGCAACCGCCGGAGGCAGAGCGGGCGGCACCGGGCCGGGCAGCAGCAGCTCCGACACCAGCTGCGCGGCAGGCCCGGCGCTCTCGTCGGGAAGCAGATCGGGCGTGACGATCCAGGCGGACCACGGCCCCGGCCCGCTGTCCGCACCGGCCGACACCTCAGCACCGGCCGACGGATCAGGCCCTGCTCCCGATCCGGGCATCGCATCCGGCCCGGTGTCCGGACGGAACCAGGTATCCGGCCCGAGACCCCGGGCCGGAAACAGCTCCGGCGCGCCGTCCGACAGCGCGGGCGCGATCCCGGCCGACGGGTCGGTGCCGAAACTGGACGACAGGTCGGAGCCGAAGCCCGCCGAAGGGTCGGAAGCGGGACCCGCCGATGCGACCGATGCCCCGGCCGGGCCGGTCAACGGGCGAGCCGGGGCGGGCAGCGGAGACACGGGCGCAGGCGACGCGGGCGTGGAGGCGGGCGGCCCAGAGTCGGGCGCGGGCGGAGACGTCGATGCGGGGAGCCGACGCGGGCGCGGGGCCGGCGCCGCGGGCGGCGGGGGCAGCTCGGCGGGCCGCGGCGCCACGAACGGCGCGCCGGACACCGGGGCCTCGGGTGTGTTCGGCCGGCACGCCCGGATCGCCCGCAGCGTGGTGTGCACGTCGAACTGGTGGCCGTCGTCGCTGTCCCAGCCGCCGTCGCTGCGCTGGGTCTCGGCGAGCCGCCTGCGCGCGGACACCAGCAGCCACTGCTCCTCGCCGACGTCGACCCGGCGCAGCGTGGCGGCGAGCCAGGCCACGTCGGCCGGGGACATCCGGGGGATCCGGTCGGCCAGCACCGCCTGGATGCGCGCCGACTCGTAGTACATCTGCTGGCGGTGCAGCACCGCGGCGGCGAGCCAGCCGGCGGGCAGGAAGGACGGCCAGCTTCCGTCCGGGGCGAGCTGGGCGGCGAGCGCCTGGGCCGCCGCCTGCACCACACCGGCGTACGCGCCGCCGACCCGGTGGTCCAGCGGCCCGGCGGCCCGGGCGTCCAGCCCGGCCACCGTGAGCCAGAATCCGGCGTTGGCGGTCTGGTAGAGCCGGGCCTCCGGATCGCCGGGGGTGGCCCATTCGGGGGCGAGCCCGGCCAGCGACGGATCCTCGTCCCAGCCGCCGTCTGGTAGTTGCCGGGCGGCCAGCCAGTCCAGCGCGTGCCGGGCCGCCGGGCGGCCGAGCGCGCCGAGGTCGTCCAGCTCGGCCAGGCGGAAGCAGGTCGCGTCGATCGAGGCGACTTCGCCGTCGAGTACGGCGGGCCAGCCGCCGCCCGGCGCCGGCCCGGACTCGGCGGCGTCGAGCACGTCGGACGGCACCGGAGCGCCGGTGCGCAGCCGGGAGAGACGGGCGCGGTCCACCGCGTCTCCGTGAGCGACGACGAATCCGATCGCCGCGTCCAAGTCCACCACGGCCCTGACGGTACTGGCGCGGCCGGGGTTACGCCTCGGTAGCTCGGTCAGGGCCGGTACCGCCCACCGGTCGCCGAACGCATCCACCTGCGGGTCGGGCGACCAGGCGTTTGTCCACGCCACGGGGTACGGAAAGCACGATGGGCCCGCCCGGGGAACCGGGCGGGCCCATCGACGTGACTCAGTACGACGGCAGGGACGGGTCGATCTGCTTGACCCAGGACAGCACGCCGCCCTGGACGTGCACGGCGTCGTTGAAGCCGGCCGCCTTCAGCGCGGCGAGCGCCTCGGCCGAGCGGACGCCGGACTTGCAGTGCAGCACGATCTGCCGGTCCTGCGGGAACTTCGCCAGCGCCTCGCCGGAGAGGATCTCGCCCTTGGGGATGAGCGTCGAGCCGGGGATGCGGACGATCTCGTACTCGGCGGGCTCGCGCACGTCGACCAGGAAGATGTCCTTGCCGGAGTCCTGCCAGTCCTTCAGCTCCAGCGCGGTGATGGTCGAGTCGACCACCGCCTCCTGCGCCTCGTCGGAGACCGCGCCGCAGAAGTCCTCGTAGTCCTCCATGAGGTCGGTGAGGGTCGGGTTCTCGCCGCAGAGCACGCAGTTCGGGTCCTTGCGGACCTTGATCTTGCGGTAGCTCATCTCCAGGGCGTCGTAGACCATCAGCCGGCCGACGAGCGGCTCACCGATGCCGGCGAGCAGCTTGATCGCCTCGTTGACCTGGATCGACCCGATGGACGCGCAGAGCACGCCGAGCACGCCGCCCTCGGCGCAGGAGGGGACCATGCCGGGCGGCGGCGGCTCCGGGTAGAGGCAGCGGTAGCAGGGCCCGTGCTCGGCCCAGAACACCGACGCCTGGCCGTCGAAGCGGTAGATCGAACCCCAGACGTACGGCTTGCCGAGCAGCACCGCGGCGTCGTTGACCATGTACCGGGTGGCGAAGTTGTCGGTGCCGTCCACGATCAGGTCGTACCGGGAGAAGATGTCCCGGACGTTCTCCCGGTCCAGCGCGGTGTTGTGGATCTCCACGTTGACCAGCGGGTTGATCTCGCGGATCGACGCGGCGGCGGACTCGGCCTTGGAGCGGCCCACGTCGGAGACGCCGTGGATGACCTGGCGCTGCAGGTTCGACTCGTCGACGGTGTCGAAGTCGATGATGCCGAGCGTGCCGACACCGGCCGCGGCCAGGTAGAGCAGGGCCGGCGAGCCGAGGCCGCCGGCGCCGACACAGAGCACCCGGGCGTTCTTCAGCCGCTTCTGCCCCTCGACCCCGACGTCCGGGATGATCAGGTGGCGCGAGTATCGGCGGATCTCGTCTACGGTCAGCTCGGCGGCGGGTTCGACGAGCGGGGGCAACGACACGGTGGACTCCCCGGGATCGGCGGTGTGACCGCGCCATTGTCGCTCGCCCGGACGGGGATCGGCCATGATGAGGGACACTCGGCCCGAACTGCGGGACCGGGAATAACTCAGACCCCGTCGGTGGGCTCGCCGGAGTATCGGGCCCCGTCGACGTACGGCCAGGCGTTCGGCAGGCAGCCGTCCAGCCCGTACGTCTGCTGCTGCATCACCGGGGCGGGCGCGCCGGGCGCCGGGCACGCCTGGTGCAGCTCACCGAACTCGTGCCCGACCTCGTGGTTGATCACGTAGGTCCGGTAGACGTCCAGCGGGGCGCCGTAGTCGGGCACCGCCGTCATCCAGCGGGCCAGGTTGAGCACGACCCGGCCGGGCAGCCGGCAGGAGGTGTACCGGTCGGTGCGCAGTCCGCCCTCGGCGCACATCCGCTCCGAGGTGACGGGGGTGGCGAGGTAGACGGTGAAGTCGGCGGCGGCCGCCTCGGGCACCCGCTGCACCCGCAGTTCCCCCGACGCGATCCAGCTGCGCGGGTCGCCGAGCACCGCGTCCACGGTGGCGGCGAAACCGTCGGCGTCCTGCCCCGTACCGTGCTCGACCTCGACCCGGTAGCGGCGCAGCGGCCCGGCGTGTCCGCGTACCGGGGATCGGCCCTGGGCCACGGCGAACGTGCCGGGGCCGGCGGTGGGGTAGCCGGTCGGCGGCGCGGCCGGGACGTCGGCCTCGGCGGCCCCGCGGGCGAGCGACGGCTCGGCCGCGAGCGACGTCCCGCCGGGCCCGGGGGCGTTCAGCCGGGTGACGCCGACCGCTCCGCTGCCGGCGGCCAGCAGCATCGCCAGCAGCAGCACGGAGCGGCGGCGACGACGGCGCATGCGGCGCACCGTGGGACGCTCGGCCGGGTGACGGGGCGGCGGTCGGCGGCGCGGCTCGGCGTGCATGTCGTAAGGGGACGACGAGGTCATGACACCAGCGTGCCATGCAATTCGGGCATTTAGCTGCTTTTGCCGCCTATGCCGCGAATGTTCTTCACGAACCGGCGGTCACAGGCTCGGCCCGGCGTACCGCTTCCCGCCCACATAGGGCCAGGGGTTCGGGCGGCAGCCGTTGAGGAAGAGCGTCTGCTGCTGCATCACCGGCGCGGCGCGCCCCGCCCGCGGACACCCCTCGTGCCGGTGCCCGAGCTGGTGGCCCACCTCGTGATTGATCACGTAGAGCCGGTAGTCGTCGAGCGTCATCCCGGCGGCGACCAGGTGCGGCGCGGAGGTCCGCCACCGGTCCAGGTTGATCACCACCTTGCCCGGAACCCGGCAGGACGTGTACGGCACCCCGCCCACGCGGATGTCGATCCCGCCCGCGCCGCACAACCGCCGCGCCGTCTCCCGGGTGGCCAGGTAGATCGTGAAGTCGTACCCGCTGCCCGGCCCGACCCGCTGCAACCGCAGCCGGCCCCCGTCCACCCAGCTGCCCGGGCCGGCCAGCGCCCGCTGCACCGCCTCGCCGAAGTCGCGGACCTGCTCGCCGGAGCCGTTCTCGACCGCCACCCGGAACCGCTGCAGCGGCCCGGAGCGGCCCAGCACCCCGCCGGGCCGGTCGTCGTAGCCGAAGCTGCCCCGCCCCTTCGCCGGCCCCGGGTCGGACAGCGTCAGCACCGGCGGCGGCGAGGAACTGGGCGTCACCACCGGCGGCGGGGACACGCTCGGCGGCGTCCGCGTCGGCGCCGGAGGCTGGGCGACGAACCCGTCGGTGACCCGCGTCCCCGCCCCCGCCGACGGAAGTTGCAGCGCCGCGCCGACGCCGACCGCGGCGACGGCGAGGAAGGCGCACACCACGAGGGCGGAGCGCCAGGGACGAGCGGAGGCCCGGGACCGGGCGGTGCGGGGAGGGCGTGAGCTGGGCATCCGGCTCAGCCTGCCATGTCGCGCCCCGTTCCGCTCTCCCCCGCACCGGCGTCCGGCGACGACGGCTCGCCGAGCAGCCCCAGCACCGCCCGCGCCACCGTCCGCGGGACCTCCAACTGCGCCACGTGCCCGACGCCGTCGAGCATCAGCAGCCGGCTGTCCGGGATCACGCGGGCCGCCTGCGGCGCCACCCGGACGTCGACCAGGCGGTCCTGCCTTCCGCCCACCACCAGCGTCGGCGCCCGCACCGCCGCCGCCTGCCGCCACAGCGCGCCCTCCCCCGGCAGGTACGAGCGCAGGAAACTGCCGACCAGCCCCCGGAAGGTACGCACGTACGCGGCGGCGTGGTGCGCTGCCTCGTACCGGACCCGGATCTCGTCGATCGCCTCCTGCCGGCGCTGATCGCTGATCCGGGTCAGGTCCGCGACGCACGCCTCCATCACCTGCTGCGCCGCCACCTCGGGCGTGAACTGGGCCAGCCGCCAGGCGGCCAGCCGCTCACCACGGGGGATCGCCAGCAGCGGAAGCATCCGCCCCTGCAACGAGCGCCGGAAGTCCAGGAACGGCAGGGCCGGCGAGATCAGGGTGAGCGTGCGGACCAGGTCCGGCCGCAGCGCCGCCACCCGGACCGAGATCGCGCCGCCGAGCGAGTTGCCGAACAGGTGCACCGGTCCCCGGTCGGTGTGCTCGATCCAGCGGATCACCCGGTCGGCGAAGGCCGGGATGGTGTAGCGCGGTCCGGGCTCGCTGCGCCCGAAGCCGGGCAGGTCGATCGCCTGGCCGTCGAGCCGGCCGGCGAGCAGGCCGGCCAGGTCGGTCCAGTTCTGCGCGGACCCGCCGAGTCCGTGCACGTACAGTGCCGGTTCCGCGCCGGGCCCGGTCGCCGGGGTGTCCCGGACGTGCACGAGCGTGCCGTCGAGCCGGACGTGCCGGCCGGGCCAGGGCGGCGGGACCTCGTGCGCGGGGAGGCTGTGCTCCGGCCAGAGTGCGGCGCGTTTCATGTCTCCAGTCTTCCCCGCGCGCGCCGTACCGCACACCGTCAGGTGAGCAGTGCCTCCAGCCGCCGGTTCACCGCCGCCAGCGTGGCCCGCACGACCGCCTGCCGGGGATCCCCGGCGACCAGGGCCGAACCGGCCAGTTGCTCCACCCAGCCGTCGCAGACCAGCAGCACGACAACGGTCGCCACCTCGCAGTTGCCGAACGGCACCACCGCGGCGTGCTCCACGAAGCACCGGCCGTGCTCACCGGCCGGGACGCCCCGGCCGAGCAACTCGTCCACCGCCGCGGCCGCCGCCACCGCGCACAGCCGCAGCACGTACCCGTCGACGGCCGGCCCGGTCGCGTGGCCCTCGGCGGTCCGGTCGCCCGCGATCAGGCGGACCTCAGTGGTGGCGTCCAGGCCGAACGTGCTCACCAGGACGTGCTCGATCACCACCCTGGGCCCGGGCGCGCCGCCGGTGTCGAGCGGTCGCGACGGCGCGGTCTCCGTCGTGGTCATCTGCCCACCGGAGTACGAGGTGCCGAGCGTCACCGGGCTGCCGGTGGACATGCCGGTCGGCGCGGCGGCCAGCGACGTCTCGTCGACAGCGGCCCGGCCCCGGTGGGTGGCCTGCCGGCGGCGGCGCGGCGGCTCGTCGCCCTCGGCCGGGGCGTCGGCCGGACGCGCGGCGCGGTCCGTGCCGCCGAACCGCCCTTCGCCGGAGCGGTTCGCGGCCGGGCGCACCACACCGGTACGCGTCGGCGTCTCGTCACCGGCCGGTCCGGGCTCGTCACCGTTGCGGGGCGCGGGCACCGCCGTCCGCGTCTCGTCCGGCATGGCGCGGGCGTGAATCGGCCCGGGCGAACGGCCCTCGCCCGCCCGTGCCTCACCGGCCCGGTCCAGCCGGGCCGATCGGCGGCGCAGTGGGGCCGGCGGCGGCACGACCGGCGCGCCGGGCAGGTTCTGCGGCGCCGCCGCCAGGCCCATCCGTTCCTGGAGCAGCCGGGCCACCAGGCGGCTGACCTCTGCCGGGTCCGCGCCGTCGGCCAGGTCGAGCCGGAGGCTGTGCGCGCCGGCCGGGGTACGGCGCAGCGCCGCGTCCCGTACGCCGGCCACCTCGCGGACCGCGTCCAGGATCGCGTTGACGTCGAAGCCCTCCGGGCGCTCACGCAGCGGCGCGGGTTCGTCGTCCCGGCGCAGGTGGGTGGCGATGCGGGCGAGTTCGGGGGTCTCGGCGGACGGTTCCACTGCGGGCGGCTCCGGCACGACTGGCACGTCCGGCTCGGCGGGGACGCGCTGCGGCAGCACCACTGGGGCCGGTTCCTCCGGTCGGGGCTCGGTGGCCGCGTCGGCGGCCGGCACGGGTTCCGGCGCGGACCGGCGGGCGGCGTAGGGGGGCGCGCTCGCCGGTTGGGGCGCGGAGGTGCGGTCGGTGTGCGCCGCGCCGCTCGTGGCGGGGACGCCGGAGATCGGCCGCGCCGGCACACCGGAGATCGGCCCGGCCGGGACGCCGGACGTCGGCCGGGCCGGCACGCCCGAGATCGGCTGTGCCGGGAGGCCGGAGGCCGGCTGCGCCGGGACTCCGGAGATCGGCCGGGCAGGGGCGGCCGGCGGCTGCCGGGGATCGTCGGCGGTCTCACCGGTGGCCCGGGTCGCGGGGTTGGCGACGGGCGCGGCGGCAGGCGGCGGCCCGGCGGGCGCGGCGGGGTAGCCGGGGAACGTCGGCGTGTACCCGCCGGCCGGGGCGGGTGGGGCGCTCGCCGGCTCGGGACCGGTGGCCGGGTTCACCGGCGGGACCGGCACCGGCGGCCCGGCCCACGAGGGTCGCTCGTACCCGTGCGGCGGCTCGCCGTCGCCCCGGGCCAGCCGGAACGGCCGGGTCGCCTCACGCGCCGGCTCCGGACCGGTGCCCGGCTCGGACTCGTACTGACGCGGCGGTTCCGGCTCGTACGGCCGGGTCGGTTCCGGTCCGGCGGCCGGCTCGGCGCGCAGCGGCTCGTACGGCCGCACCGGCTCGGGCCGGGGCGGCTCGTAGCCGGACGGCGGCTCGACGCGGGCCGGCATGTACGGCCGCACCGGCTCGGGCGCCCACTCGGCCGCGCGCTCGTCGCGGGCCGCCCGGTCGTCCCAGCCCGCACGGTCGTCCCAGCCCGCACGGTCGTCGTGGCCGGCACGGTCGTCGTGGGCCGCGCGGTCGTCGTGGCTGACACGGTCGTCGTGGCTGGCATGGTCGTCATGGGCCGCGCGGTCGTCGCGGGCGGCGCGGCGGCCGGCGGTGTCGTCCTCCCGCTCGCGCCGGTCGGCGGGCTCCGCGGCGCGGCGCGCCGCCGGCTCGTCGGTGCGGGCCCACGGCGGGGCCCAGCCGTCGCCCCAGCTCGGGCGGTTCCAGGACGGTCCGGACCAGTCGGGTTCACCGGCACCCGGGTCGTCCGCGGCGGGCTCCCGGGAGTCGGCGGCGGCCCGGGGCCCGGCGGCGCCCGCCGGTCCGTCCGGCGGACGGACGTCGCCCACGGGCTGCGCGGAACGGCCGGCCGGGTCGGCGGACGGCTCGCCGGGCGCCCGGTCGGCCCAGCCACGGGAGAGCGACGGGGTGGACTCGGTGTTCGGCGCGTGGAAGCCCGGTGGCACCTCGAAGCCGGAGGCGGCGGCGCCGACCGGCGGCACCTGCAGGGCCGGGGGCGCGGAGGCGGGGCCGCTCTCGGCCCAGCGGGGCGCGGCGGCCGGGGCGTCGGCGGCGTGCCGGGAGCCGGCGGCGTCGGCCGGGTTCACCTGCTGCTCGGCCGGGGGCGCCGGTCGCGGGGCCGGTACGGCCAGCCGCTCGCCGTCGCTGGACCGGGGCGGCTCGTCCGCCGGCGGGGCACTGACCGGCGCCTGGCGGGTCACGCGCGACTCCTCCCCGGCGTGGTGCACGCCGTTGACGTGGCGGCCGTTGACCGGTCCCGGCTCCGGTCGGCCGGGTAGCGGAGCCGGCAGGTCACCGTGCCGGGGCGAGGAGGCGGCCCAGCCGCCGAGATCGCCGTAGGGCCAGCCGCCGGGCGCCGGAGCACCACGGGACCAGCCGTTCGGCGGGGGCGCCCAACCGCCGCCGGTACGGGCTGGTTCGTCCTGCCGGCCCGTCCCGTCGCCGTGCTCTCCCGGGGTGGCGGCTCCGGGTTGCCCTGTTTCACTCACCGCGCGCTCCTTGGTCGCCCCCGCTGAGGCTACCGTGTGGTGACAGTGGCGATAAGTTACAGCGGCGGGCCAATTCCGCGACGGGTTCACGAACCCGCACCGGTTCGGGTGATACGTGCCGGCTCGTACGCAGATACTCGGAGGTTCCCA
The DNA here is from genome assembly GCF_002926165.1 of Micromonospora chalcea. Lineage (GTDB taxonomy): Bacteria > Actinomycetota > Actinomycetes > Mycobacteriales > Micromonosporaceae > Micromonospora > Micromonospora chalcea. Next base: position 22,034 of record NZ_MAGP01000160.1, read on the forward strand.
TGACCGCAGTGGGGAACGGTGCACAGACCGCCGGTCGGCCCACCCGCCTGCCCCGCTCGGCACGCCGTAAGCAGCTGCTCGCCGCTGCTCAGGAGGTGTTCGTCGCGCAGGGCTACCACGCCGCCGCGATGGACGACATCGCCGAGCGGGCCGGGGTCTCCAAGCCGGTGCTCTACCAACACTTCCCCGGGAAGATGGAGCTCTACCTGGCGCTGCTGGACACGCACTGTGACGCGATAGTGGCAAACGTGCAGGGCGCCATGAGCAGCACCAGCGACAACAAGGAACGGGTCAGCGCCGCGGTCCGCGCGTACTTCGACTTCGTCGACCACGAGAGCGAGGCGTTCCGGCTGGTCTTCGAGTCCGACCTGCGCAACGACCCGGCGGTGCGGCAGCGGGTGGAGCGGGTCGAGCAGGGCTGCATCGCGGCCATCACCGACACGATCATCTCGGACACCGGCGTCAGCCGGTCGCATGCCGAGCTGCTCGCATCGGGCCTGGTCGGCGCCGCCGAGACGGCCGCCCAGTTCTGGCTCGCCGGCGGCCGTCAGGTGCCCAAGGCGGAGGCCGAGGCGCTGGTCGCGGCCCTGTCCTGGCGGGGCATCGCCAGCTTCCCGCTGCAAGGTGAGTCAGCCTGAACATCGGGCCGCCGGATCGGATAGCCTTCCCACGGTGGCTTTTTCGCCCCAGTTGAGGAGGCACAGTGGAGGTCAAGATCGGCGTGCAGTACGCGCCGCGGGAGCTGGTCCTGGAAAGCGCGCAGTCGCCGGCCGAGATCGAGCAGATCGTGACCGACGCCTTCGCCAGGAGCGAGGGCACGCTCTCCCTGACCGACGAGAAGGGCCGGCGCGTGATCGTGCCGGTCGGCAAGGTCGCCTACGTCGAGATCGCCGAGGCGTCGCCTCGCGCGGTCGGGTTCACCGTTCGCTGATTCCCGCGGCGCCGGCCGCCGTGGCGGGCCTCCCGCCACGGCGGCTCAGTTGTTCAGCCCGACCGCCGTCATCCGCGCGGTGTGCGCCTCGGTCAGCCGGCGCAGCAGCCCCGGCACGTCCCCGCCGGTCCGGCCGATCAACGCGCTGAGCGCGCCCCGGTCGGCGGCGGCGACCCGGCCGGCCTGGGACAGCGCCTCCCCGAGCAGCCGCCGGGCCCACATGGAGAGCCGGCCCGCGGCCCGGGGATCGGCCTCGATCGCGGCCCGGATCTCGGCCGCGGCGAACTCGGCGTACCGGGAGTCGTGCAGCACGTCGAGCAGCAGCGTCCGCTCCGGCCCGTCCAGGCCGTCGGCGATCCCGCGCAGGAAGTCGTCGGTGATCGCGTCGCCCACGTACGCCTTCGTCACCGCCTCCGCCCAGTCCCGCGGCTCGGTCGAGTCGTGGTACGCCCGCAGCGCCTCGACGTAGGGGACCATCGCCTCCTCCGGGGTGACGCCCCACGCGGCGAGGCGGTCGGTCAGCCAGCGATAGTGGGCGATCTCCGCGGCGGCCATCTCGCTGAGCGCGGCGCGGCGGCCCAGGTCGGGCGCGAGGCGGGCGTCGGCGGCGAGGCGGTCGAAGGCGAGCAGTTCGCCGTACGCGACGAGCCCGAACAGGTCGATCGCGGCGGAATCGGGGGCGGTGGGACCGGCGGCGGCAGAGCCGGTCGCGGCGGGGTCGGGGGCGGCCACGAGCGCAGGCTACCGGCGCCAACGCTGTGACTCAAGTCACATCGAGCCGCCCCGCGCGCACGGCCACCACCTGGGAATCGGGACGACTCAGGGGCCGTTCAGGTAGGATGAGACAGTTGCCGTGGGCACCGATTCGGTCAGCTTCGCTGATCAAGACCGGTCCCCGACGCGCGTGCGGCCCGGTCCGGCTCGGCGATTCGCCCCCGACCGCGTGGCCCGCGCCACACACCGAACGCGCCCTGAGGACATGAGGGGCGCACCACGAGAGGGCACCCCCACATCCACATGAGCGACCAGATTTCCGGCCAGCCACTGGCCCCCACCGCTCCGGTCCCGCCGGAGGCACCCACGTTCGCCGCGCTCGGCGCGCGGCAGGAGACCGTCGAGGCGCTGGCCGCCGCCGGCATCACCCGCGCCTTCGCCATCCAGGAGTACGCGCTGCCGATCGCGCTGCGCGGCGCCGACCTGATCGGGCAGGCCCCGACCGGCACCGGCAAGACGCTCGGCTTCGGCATCCCGCTGCTGGAGCGCGTGTTCGCCCCGTCCGAGGGCAGCGACGGCGTCCCGCAGGCGCTCGTCGTCGTACCCACCCGTGAGCTGGGCATCCAGGTCGCCAAGGACCTCGACGCCGCCGGTCGCACCCGGGGCGTCCGGGTGCTGCCGATCTACGGCGGCGTGGCGTACGAGCCGCAGATCGAGGCGCTGCGCAGGGGCGTCGAGATCCTGGTCGGCACCCCCGGCCGCCTGCTGGACCTGCAGAAGCAGAAGCACCTGCGGCTCGACCGGGTCCGCGCGCTCGTCCTCGACGAGGCCGACCGCATGCTCGACCTGGGCTTCCTGGACGACGTCGAGAAGATCCTGGCGATGCTGCCGGAGGACCGGCAGACCATGCTGTTCTCGGCCACCATGCCGGACCCGATCGTCGCGCTGTCGCGGCGGTTCCTGCGCCGGCCGGTGACGATCCACGCCGGGCACACCGCCGAGACCGGCCCGTCGCCGCAGACCACGCAGCTCGCGTACCGCACGCACTCGCTGAACAAGGTCGAGATCGTGGCGCGCATCCTCCAGGCGGAGGGCCGTGGCCTGACCATGATCTTCACCCGTACGAAGCGGGCCGCCGACCGGGTCGCCGAGGATCTCGACTTCCGTGGTTTCGCCGTGGCCGCCGTGCACGGCGATCTCGGCCAGGGCGCGCGGGAGCGGGCGCTGCGGGCGTTCCGCGCCGGCAAGATCGACACGCTGGTCGCGACCGACGTGGCGGCCCGGGGCATCGACGTCACCGGCGTCACGCACGTGATCAACTACGACTGCCCCGAGGACCAGGACACCTACACCCACCGCATCGGCCGTACCGGCCGGGCCGGGGCCACGGGTGTCGCGGTGACGTTCGTCGACTGGGACGACATGCCCCGCTGGCGGATCATCGACAAGACGCTCGGGCTGGACATGCCCGAGCCGCCGGAGACGTACCACACCTCCGCGCACCTCTACACCGACCTGGCCATCCCCACCGACGTCAGCGGCACGCTGCCGACCGCCGAACGCACCCGCGCCGGGCTGTCCGCCGAGGTCGAGGAGGACCTGGGTGGCGGCGGCCGGGCACGCCGGGGCGCGCGTCGGGGTGACAGCCGGGGCCGCGAGCGCGGCGACCGTGACCGTGGTGACCGCGGTCGGGGCCGTACCAGCGACGGCGGGGACGCGCCCGCCGGGCAGGCCGAGGCCGGGGACGGCGAGGCGACCCGTACGCCGCGTCGGCGGCGTCGTCGCCGGGCCGGCGAGACGGTGGCCGGCGAGCCGACCGCGGTGATCAGCACCGAGGGCTCGACCGAGACCGCCGCCGCACCGCAGGCCGCGGAGGGTGAGACGGCGAGCAAGCCGCGTCGCCGCCGTCGCCGCCGCAGCGGCAGCACCGGCGCGCCCGCCGAAGCCAGCAACGCCGACTGACGAACACCAACGGAAACGGCCTCCCGGACCCCGGTCCCGGAGGCCGTCCCCGTCCCACGACCGCCGGACCCACGCGGTGATCATGAAGTTGACGGCGCGACACGCCGTGCTCACGTACGGCCAACCTCATGATCAACCAGGCCGGCGGGGTGGGTGGGTGGAGAACTGGAGAGGTAGGTAGGAATGCCGGAAGCGCTGGAATCGGCGCTCGCCGAGGTACGGGCGTTGCTGCTCGCGCCGGGGCTGACCCGGGCGGTGGCCGCCGGGCGGCGTCGTGGGCAGCGTCCCTCGGTGGTACGCGCGGAACTGCGCCCGGTCGCGCTCAAGAGCGGCCCCCGGTTGCAGATCGCCACTTCGGACGGGTCACGGCCGCACACCCGCAACGTGGCGCCGGGAGCCGAGGCCGACGCCGCGGTGGACGAACTGCTCGCCGAGCCGTTCGGCAACTGGCACGTCGAGACCGCCGACGCCACGATCCAGCTCCGGGTGACGAAGTCCGGTGAGGCGCAGGTGCACCGCGCGGCGGCCAGCCGTACCGCCGGCGAGCCGGAGCGGCACGACCGGGCCAAGGAGTGGCTGCTCGACCCGGGTGATCCCCTCTTCCGGGAGATCGGCGGCTCGGCGGCCAAACGCCGGCAGGTCGACGCGCTGGTGCGCGCGCTGGCCGCGACGCTGCCCGACGACCTCACCGGCCCGCTGCGGGTGGTGGACCTGGGCTGCGGCAACGCGTACCTGACCTTCGCCGCCTACCGCTACCTGATGCGGCGCGGCCTGGACGTGACACTCGTCGGCGTGGACGTACGCGAGGACCAGCGCCGCCGCAACACCGAGCTGGCCGAGCGGCTGGGCTGGGCCGACCGGGTCAGCTTCGTGGCCGGCACCATCGCCGAGGCGCCCGTCGAACCGGCGCCGGACCTGGTGCTCGCGCTGCACGCCTGCGACACCGCCACCGACGAGGCGCTGGCCCGGGCGGTGCGCTGGGACGCCCGCTGGGTGCTCGCCGCGCCCTGCTGCCACCACGACCTGGCCGCCCAGCTCCGGGCGCGCCCGGCGCCGGGCCCGTACGAGCTGCTGACCCGGCAGGGCATCCTCCGGGAGCGGTTCGCCGACGTGCTGACCGACGCGCTGCGGGCCGGTCTGCTGCGCCTGCACGGGTACCGCGCCGAGGTGGTGGAGTTCGTCGACTCCCAGCACACGCCGCGCAACCTGCTCATCCGGGCACGCCGGACGGCCGGAGCGCCGACCGACGGGCAGCGCGCCGAGTATCGCGAGCTGGTCGGCCAGTGGGGCGTGACGCCCCGGCTGGAGACGCTGCTGGCGGAGCGGGCCTGAGGGGCGCGCTACCGCCCCCGGTCGCCCCGGTTGCGATCGCCCCGGTCCAGCACAGACACGCGCTCACCACGGTTGGCGGGCCGCTCGCCGTCCTCGGCCGCGGTCGGGAACGGCACCACCTTCCCGCCGAGCTGCTCGGCGTTGCCGGCGGCGGCGAAGGCGTTCCACGAGATGTCCACGAGCATCCGCTTCAGCTCGGCATGCCGGAGGGCGGCGTTGCGCTGCAACGCCATCCGCGCTCCCAACACCACCGAGGCCAGCGTGGTGCAGATCGCGCCGGTCGCGGCGATCAGGTGTACGCCGGTCGCCTCGCCACCGCGTACCGCCAGCACCAGCAGCCAGATCCAGAAGCCGAGAGCGAACAACGCGGCCTTGGCCACGAAGAAGAGGCTCACCGCGCCGGGGCGATGCGGTACGGGACGGTCCGGCTCGGCCATGCTTCTCCTCCATCGATTCTCAGGGTTCACTCAGCCTATTACCCGAAGCGCATTACCCGAAGCAGGCTTCCGCATTCACCGAGTCCCGCCGACGAGATCTCCGGACCGATCAGTCAGTTACTTCTGCGCCCCGGCGTACTAGGCTCGATCGGCAGAGCCGGGCCACCGGCGGGAGGGGCAGATCCGACAGGGATGGGTTCGGCAGACGTTTCGCCGCAGATGGCCTTCGCGCGCTTCGTACGCCGGGCCATCGACGACGCGCGCGAGGAACGCGGCTGGACGGTCACCGATCTGGCCACCCACACCGGAGTCGGCCGCTCGACGGTGTTCCGCTGGCTGGCCGGCGACTGGCAGGACTACCCCGAACTCGCCAAGGTGCGCGGCTTCTGCGCCGCTCTCGACCTGCCCGTGGCGGCCGCGTTCCGCGCGCTGGGCCTGCCCGACGCCGGTCCGGTGCCGCGCCGCCGAGGTGCCGAGGAGGGTCCGGTGGAGGCCGACGTGCGGGTGATCCTGGACCGGCTGGCCGACCCGAGCGTGCCCGCCGAGGAGAAGCACCACATCCGTGATCTGCTCCGCTACCTGGCCCGCCGCCCGGTCCGCCGCGCCGGCTGACCGAGGGCTCAGGCCACTGTCAGCGTGAACTCGGCGGTCCGCACCACGCCGCCGACCTGGAAGTCCAGGAACATCCGGTAGTTGCCCGGCCCCGGCGCGGTCAGCCAGAACGTCACCTCGTCGCCGTCGCGCACCGGCTCCGGGTGTACGTGCAGGTAACCGAGGTCGCCCTCGCGCAGCGCGACCAGGTGCCCGAACGCGCCGAGGTACGGCTGAAGCGGCGCTGCCGCGCCGTCCGCGCCGGTGATCCGGAACCGCAGCGGCACCGAGCGTCCCACCTCCGGGGTGCCCGTGTACGCGGCGGTGAACCCGTCGACGGTGGCCGACGTCGCGGCGGCGGGCAACGGCCGGGGCCGGTACGCGCCGGGCGCGGCCAGGTCGGCGCCGAGCACCACGGCGACCTGGCCACCGTCGTCGGCGACGGCGGTGAAGTCCGCGTACATCCGCCAGGCGCCCGCCTCGATCGGCCCGAGCGGCACCGACCAGGTGCCGTCGGCGGCCATCGTGGGGTGCAGGTGCAGGTAACCGCTCAGGTCACGGCGCACCACGATCACATGCATCGGCTTGTCGTGCACCACGGCGAACCGGGTCACCGCGCGGCGCTTGTCGTCGCGGATCTGGAAGCGCAGCTCACCGACGCGGCCGGCGGTCAGCTCGGCGTTCGACGGGACCAGCGTGTAACCGGCCGAGGTGACGGACAGCCCGGCCGCGCCGTCGCCGCCGCCCTGGGTGACGGTGGCGCCGTCGTGGGAGTGCGCGCCGGTGCCGGGCGCGTGGGCGTGCATGCCGCCGTCGCCCGTGGTGGCCCCGCTCGCCGTGGCTGCGGGCCGCGCCGGGTCGGCGGGCGCGTTCATCCGGCCGAGCCCGAACCCGAGCAGCACGGCGAGCACGAGCCCGCCCACCACCAGGGCCAACCGCAGCGTCTCCCGATCCACCGCGATCGGGCCGCCCGCGGCCACCCCGGCGCGGGGCGGTGTCGCGCCGGCCACGGCGTCGTCGGGGACGACGCCGGTGCCGGACGTGCCGGACGACGACTCAGGCACCGCCGCCGACCAGCTCGTAACCCGCCTCGTCCACGGCGGCACGGACCGACTCGACCGCCAGCGGGGCGTCACTGGTGACGGTGGCGGTGCCACCGGCCAGATCGATCCGGACCTCCTCGACGCCGGGCAGCGCGGACAGCTCCTCGGTCACCGCCCGGACGCAGTGTTCGCAGGTCATCCCGGTCACGGCATACGTCTGGACGACGGGTAGCTGCTCGGTCATGGCCCCACGGTACCGCCGGTCACCTGCGGCTCCGCCGACGGTCCGCCGACGGTGGCGACGCTCGCATTCCGGCCGCGCCGGGAACTTTTCGACGGCCGGGACCTGTCACGCGGACGCGACGGGTCAGGCGGCCACCGCGAGCGCCAGCGGCAGCACGTCCGGCGCGCCGGCCCGGCGCAGCAGCCGCGCCACCATGGCCATGGTCCAGCCCGAGTCGACCAGGTCGTCCACCAGCAGCACCGGCCCGTCCAGCCCCGGCAGCGCGTCGGCCAGCTCGTCCGGCAGGCGGAAGGCGTCGTGCAGCGCGCGTACCCGCTGGGCGCTGTTGCCGCGCGGCCCGCCGGCGGCGGTCGGACCGGCTGGGACGACGTGGCCGAGCAGCGGCAGCCGGCCCACGGCGGCGATCCGCTCGGCCAGCGAGCCCACCAGCAGCGGTCGCGTCCGCGAGCCGACCGCCACCACGCCCACCGGCCGCCGGGGCCACGGGTCGTCGCCGTGCGCCCACGCCTTCAGCACCTCGACCACGGCCGCCACCACGTCGTCGGGCACCGGGCCGTCGGGCGCCTCCGGCCCGACCAGCCCGCGCAGCCGCCCGCCCCACCCCAGGTCGGAGAGGCGTCCCACGGCCCGGCCGGGCAGCGCCTGCTCCGCCGGGGGGATGCGGCCCTTCAGGGGTACGCCGACCGCCTCCAACCCGGTCGGCCAGAGCTTCTTGGGCGGGATCGCGACGCCGGGGCGCCCGAGGAACGTCTGCGCGGCGGTCAGCGCCTCGTCGGAGACGGCTGCCTCGAACAGCGGGCCGGCGCAGTTGTCGCACCGCCCGCAGTCGGCCGCCCCGGTGTCGTCCAGCCCTTCCCGCAGGTAGCACATGCGGCAGCCGGACGTCGAGGCGTACTCCCGCATGGCCCGCTGCTCGGCGGCGCGCGCGTCGGCGACGCGCCGCAACCGGGCCTCGTCGTAGACCCACGGATCGCCGGTGGCGAGCCAGCCGCCGCGCACCCGGCGGACCGCGCCGTCCACGTCGAGCACCTTGAGCATCAGCTCCAGCCGGGCCCGGCGCAGGTCGACCACCGGTTCGAGGGCCTGGGTGGAGATCGGCCGCTCGGTGTCCAGCGCGGCGAGCACGGCGCGGACCTGCTCCTCGGGCGGGAAGGCGAGCGAGGCGAAGTACCGCCAGATGGCCGCGTCCTCCACGCCGGGCAGGAGCAGCACCTCGGCGTGCTCGACTGCCCGGCCGGCGCGGCCGACCTGCTGGTAGTAGGCGATCGGCGAGGGCGGCGCGCCCAGGTGCACCACGAAGCCGAGGTCGGGCTTGTCGAAGCCCATGCCGAGCGCGCTCGTGGCGACCAGCGCCTTGATCTTGTTGTCGAGCAGGTCCTGTTCGGCGGCCCGCCGGTCGGCGTCCTCGGCCTGCCCGGTGTAGGAGGCGACCGACCAGCCCCGGCCGCGCAGGAAGTCGGCCGTCTCGGTGGCCGCCGCGACGGTGAGCGTGTAAATGATCCCCGAGCCGGGGAGCCGGTCCAGGTGGTCGGCCAGCCAGGCCAGGCGGTGCGCCGGGCTCGGCAGGTCGAGTACGCCCAGGCGCAGCGACTCCCGGTCGAGCGTGCCCCGCAGCACCAGCGCGTCACCGAGTTGCTCGGCCACGTCCTGCGTGACCCGGGCGTTGGCGGTGGCGGTGGTGGCGAGCACCGGCGTGCGCTCGGGCAGGTTGGCCAGGAACGTCCGCAGCCGCCGGTAGTCGGGGCGGAAGTCGTGCCCCCAGTCGGATACGCAGTGCGCCTCGTCCACCACCAGCAGCCCGGTGGTGGCGGCGAGCTTCGGCAGTACGCCGTCGCGGAAGTCCGGGTTGTTCAGCCGCTCCGGGCTGATCAGCAGCACGTCGACCGCCCCGGCGTGGATCTCGGCGGTGATCTCGTCCCACTCGTCCAGGTTCGCCGAGTTGATGGTGCGGGCCCGGATGCCGGCGCGGGCCGCCGACTCGACCTGGTTGCGCATCAGCGCCAGCAGCGGCGAGACGATCACCGTCGGCCCGTGCCGGTTGCCCTCGCGCAGCAGCGCTGTGGCCACGAAGTAGACGGCCGACTTGCCCCAGCCGGTGCGCTGCACGCAGAGCACCCGCCGCCGGTCGACCACGAGCGCCTCGATGGCCCGCCACTGGTCCTCGCGCAGCCGGGCGTGGTCACCCGCCAGCCGCCGCAGCACCGCTTCGGCGCGTTCCCGTACGGCCGTCCGATCCTGGCTCATCCGGCATTTCTACCAGGGGTGGCGGGGGCCGCCGTCCCTTCCGCGTGTCAGCGGCCGAGTACGGAACCGCCGTTGACGCCGAGCACCTGCCCGGTGACGTACCCGGCGGACGGGCCGACCAGGTAGCTGACCGCCGCCGCGATGTCGTCCGGCACACCGGCCCGGCCGACGAGCGTGGCGGCGACGCGCTTGGCGTGCCCCTCGGGCGTCATCCGGTCGCCGAAGAACTCGGTCTCGGCCACGTAGCCAGGGCTGACCACGTTCACGGTGATCTGGTCCGGGCCGAGTTGGGCGGCCAGGTCGTACGCCCAGCCGTGCAGCGCGGCCTTCGCTGCCGAGTACGGCCCGCCGCCGCCGCGCTGCGCGGCGATCGAGCTGAGCAGGACAACCCGGCCGCCGGGGCGGCGCAGGGCGGGCAGCAGCGCCTCGGTGAGCAGTACGGCGGTGAGCACGTTGGCGTCCAGGTTGGCCCGCCACCAGTCCGCCACCCCGTCGAGCGAGTCGGTGGACCCGCCCAGGAATCCACCGGCGTTGTTGACGACGGCGTCCACGGCGCGCTCACCCACGGCGTCCACGACCGCGCCGACCTGCCCCGGATCGGTCAGGTCGGCGCGGTCGTGGACGCCGTGGGTGAGCGCGCCGTGGACGCCGTCGTCAACAACGC
>NZ_MAGP01000161.1 GCF_002926165.1 Micromonospora chalcea
GGGGCACCGGGGCGATCGGAGGCGGTGGCGGTGGGGGAACCGGAGCGACCTGCGGCTCTGACGGTGCCGGGGCCGGCGCACGCGACGGGACCTGCGGATTCGGGTACGGGTCCGGCGCCTGCTCGCGCGTCGTGGGTGGGGGCGGCAGCTCGCGTACCGGTCCCGCGGTCAGCGCGGCGTCGTGGATCGTCGCCAGATCCTCGGCGGTGAGGTAGTCGACCGGCCCGGTCGAGGTCGCGGCCTGCTCCGACGACGTCGGCAGGACGTCGACCTCGAGACCCATCACGCCCGAACGGTCCACTGTGGTGAGCAGGTGTTCGTCGGCCTGGTGACCCTCCTTGGCGCCGAGGTAGTGCATCACCTCGTGCACCATCACGCTCAGGCGGTCGCCGGTGTTCCACAGATGCTGGTCGGAGCGGACGCCGGTCTCGGAGGTCACCTCGACCGGCGGGTTGCGGCGCGGATCGGCCTGCCAGTCGCGGGTCATGCCGTCGCGCCACGGCGGCGTGTCGACGATCAGGTCGATGTGCAGCAGCCGCCCGTCGGGCAGCGTGTACCTGTCGTTGACCATCTCGTCGACGGTGCGCTGCACGGCGTCGGCGAAGTCCCGCAGCTCCTGCGGGGACATCCGGTCGTTCTTCGAGACCAGATCCAGGTGTACGTCGAACGACCGGTAGTCGCGTCCGTCGGCGGTGAACTCCCGCGTGGTGAAGTCGATTGTGGTGATCTCGCCGCGCAGCAGGTGCGTGCCGGGGACGACGGTGTCCTTCCACGGGACGTACCGCTCGGTGCGCAGCCGTTGCGGCTCCGCGTCCGCCTTCGCCCGCTGGAACTGCGGGCTCGGCGTGGCCCGGCCGGGCGTTCCGGTAGCCGGGGTGACGGGTTGAGTCGTTCCCGGGTCGCCGATCCGGGCCGGGCCGGGGTGGGAACCGGCCTGCGCGAGGTCGTCCCGGCCGCCGGTGTGGTCCGCGCCCACCGGGGCGTGGGCGGTCGTCGCACCCTCCACGGTGACGGCTGGACCGTCGGTGGTGACCACCGGCCCGGTCGGTGTGGACGCCGCAGTCGCGGGTGCCGGGGTGGCCGGCGCGTCGATGCCCCCTGCGGGACCGGTCGCCGGTGGCACGCCGACCGCAGCGACCTCGACCGAGACGCCGCCCGCCTGCTCCCGTACCGGTGGCAGCACAGGCGCGGCACCGGTGCTGTCGGCCCGCCCCGCCGCGGGCGTGGCCGCCGACGGCGGGTTCGGCGAGGACGTAGCGGTGGCGGGTGCGGCGGGTGCGGGCGGGGCGGCCGACGGCGTGGCCGGGGAGGACGTAGCGGGGGATGGCGCGGTCGTGGACGGCGTCGGTCCGGCCGGGGCTCCCGGTGGGGAGCCGGAGGTGGCGGGCGGCTGCGTCGCCGACGTCGACGGCGTGGTGGTGTCGAACCCGGGCAGCCCACCACCCGACGTCGAGACGTCCGGTCCGGCCAGGGTGCCGTCGCGCGTCGTCGCGGCGTCGGTGACCACCGTCGCGGGGGCGGCCGAGGGCGCGCCGGTGGCGGTCGACGGGCTTGCGGTCGCAGTACCCGTCGAGTCGCCGCGCGCGGACCTGTCCCCGGTGGAGACCGGGGCCTCCGTCCCGCCGGCCGTGTTGCCGGTCCCGGCGGGGTTGCCGGCGCCCTGGCTGCCGGTGCCGTCGCGACCCGCGCCCTGACCACTCGCGACCGGGCCGTCGGCGCCGCTCTGCCCACCGGCCGTCGCGCTTCCAGCGCCGGTCTGCCCACCGGGGGCCGAACCCGCACCCACCTGGACGCCCGGGCTTCCCGCATCCGAGTTCCCCGCGCCCGAGCTTCCCGCACCCGAGTTCCCCGCGCCCGAGCTTCCCGCACCCGAGTTCCCCGCGCCCGAGCTTCCCGCGCCTGAGCTGCCCGCGCCCGGGCTTCCCGTGGCCTGACCCCCGGAGCCCTGGATGCCGCCGACCGAACGGCCCGGACCGGAGTCGCCGACGGCGCCACCGGCGGCGCCGGAGCCGTCGGCGGGCAGCCCACCGACGCCCTGGTTCCCGGCGCCGCCGTGACCTGCGCCCGTCCCGGTGGGGGAGCCGACGGGCGGGGGAACCGGTGGTCCTTCCACGCTCGTCGGCGGCGGCGTGGACGGCGTGGTGGTGAGGCTGTTCGTCTCGATCTTCGGTGGCGCCTTGGCGCCCGCGCCGGGGCCGTAGCTGTTGCCGACCACTGTGGCGTAGTGGTGCGCCATCCCGCCGATCAGCGAGGAGGACATGGTGGCCCACGGGTTGAATCCACCGCCGCCGACCATCATGGTGAACAGGCCCTCGAACAGCGTCTCGGCGAGCGCCGACAACCCTTCCCGGGACAGGATGCTGTCGTTGATCTTCGGGAAGAACTTGCCGCCGATCATCTGCACGCCGCTGACGCCCGCGCCGATGAAGGCGCCACCGGCGAACGAGATCGCCAGGTCCTTGTAGTCGAGGGACTTGCGGTTTCCCTCGATGATCTGGGTCACCTGGGCGGCGGCGCTCTGCCAGAGTTCCTCCAGGCCCTCCTGGAACGCCTCCCAGGCCAGCCGCATCAGCATGTGCCGCAGGCGCTGCCGGAACAGGTCGATCAGAGCCTTGACGATCTCCTGACCGATCTTGATCAGGGCGGGAACCGCCGCCGCGCCGAAGCCGGAGGCCAGCGCGATGGCGATCTCGACGACCTGGGTGAAGGCCGCGATGACGATGTTGTACTGGGTGTTCTCCGAGTCCAGCGCGAAGTTGTACGCCGATCCGCCCAGCGCCAGCGCGATGTTGCCGCCGGCCGGCACGTTCTTGGTGATGCCCACCTGGTACTGCTGGAACGCGTCCATCGCCGGGCCGGACAGGCTGCCGGCCAGCCCGTAGCCGAGGTTGGCGGTGGCGCCCATCCCGTTGAGGATGGTGCTGCTGAGCGCGTACAACTCGTCGCCCATTGCGCGAAGGGCGGTGGGGTCGGCCTTCGGGTACTCCTCACCGACGGCGACGAGGATCAGGTCGTACGCCCACTGCCACTGCGGGTCGTTGGGGATGTGGAAGTCGGGCATGTGCTACCGGCGACGGGTGGTGGGTGGCTCAGGCGCCGGTGATGATCGGCGAGGGCGTGCCGTCCGGCGCGTAGCTCAGGTACAGCGGCTGGTAGCCGGGGACGGTGGGGTCGGCGGCCGGGTTCTCCTTGACGACGAAGAATCGGCCCTGTCCGGGATCGATCTCCCTGCCGTCCGGGGTGGTGACAGGCGTTCCGGCCAGCGGGGTGATCGAGTCGTAGAGGTTCGCGTCCACCCGGGTGCTGCCGTCGGCGAACGGGTTGAGCGCGATCAGCCGGTACCCGTCGGGCAGTGGCCGGCCGCCGACGTGCGCGGTCGCGTACTCCGGCTTGGAGAAGTAGGAGGAGATGGCCGGCGTGGCGGCGGTGACCGGGATCAGCGGCTCGGCGGGCTCCACCGGCAGCAGCGGCGTGCCCTGCTGCCGCGGAAGGAGCCTGGCCTGCTCGGGGACCGGCTCGCCGGCCGCCCGGCGGCGGGACAGCAGATGAGGCCGGCGCGGCTCACCCTCCGCGGCAGGCTCCGGCACGTCGCCGGTGACCGCCGCCCGCATCGGGTACGCGGGGCGCCGCAGGCCGTCGAAATCCTTGGCCAACATCCGGCTCACGTCGGCGGCGGCCTCGTCGGCCTCGCGGTACGCCCGGCCGCTCTCCTTCAGGCCCTCGGCGGTGTAGTGCAGGGTGCCCTTGACGCCGCCGATGATCGCTTCGAGGTTGTCCATGCCCTGCAGGAACTTCTCCGAGAACTCCTTGCCCATGTCGTCGTCGCCCCAGGCGTTGGAGTACCGGGCGCGCAGCGCGATCGCCTGGGCGAGGTAGGACTCGTAGAGCTGGACGTGCGACTCGTACGCCTTGCCGAGCCCCTCCACGCCGTCCGGGTCGACCCACAACCGGCCGCCGGGATTGTTGCCGGTCATTCGGGTCCCCGGGTCAGGAGTTCCCGCACGCTCGTCACCATGCGCGGCTCCTTCGGCAGGAACGCGTCGGCGCCGGCCTGGCCCCGGACCAGCTTGTGGGCGTCGACACCGTCCGGCAGCATCGGCGCCAGCACGTCGGCCGCCTGGTTCATGACCTGTTCCTTGGCGTCGGCGTAGGTGTCGAGGACGAGCCGGGTCAGGTCGGCCGTGGTGAGCCGCTTGTGGGCGCCGGTGGGGAACTGGATGTCGGTGAGCACGCCGTTCTGGCCGACGGTGACGCTCACCTCGCGGCGCGGTGACGACGCGGTGGCCGAGAGCGCGCTCATCCGGGCCTGCATCTCCGTGAGGCTGTTGCGCTGCCGCTCGTACTCCTGGAACAGGCCTTCGATGCGCTCGCTGTAGTTCACGACGGACCACTCCCTCGACGTCGCCGTCAAGTGAAGACGGCGCGGCCGTCGCGCCGGAACTCCGGCCGGGCATCAGTGCATGAAAGTGCAACCACTTTTCCCGGCCTCCCGGCCGTCGCCGCCGGGCGCGGGGGCGCTGCCGTGCAATGTTGGGTGACGTTCGGACATGGCGGCGCGACGAAGTTGCGCCCGCACGGGGCGGCGGATCAACACTCTTCCCTGCCACCTTTCCCTGACATGAGGAGTCCGGCCGTGACGATGCCGAGCGTCAGCACCACCGAAGCGGGTATGCAGCGGGCTGCCCAGGAGTTCTCCGACAAGGCCACCGAGTTCACCAGCCAGCTGCGCGCGGTCAACGGGCAGATGGCCGTCCTGATCTCCTCCTGGACCGGCCAGGCGTCGCAGGGCTTCAACCAGGCCATGGACAACTGGGAGAACGCGTTCCAGCGGGTCATCAACGAGCTGCTGAACATGCTCGAGGTCATGGGCGTGACCACCAAGGGCTACCAGGCGGCCGAGGACGAGGCGTCGAGCGTGGCCAGCTCCTTCGGCGCGGCCCTGCCGGGCATCTGAGCCGTACCCCCGATCCCTGATCTCCCGAGAGGACTGACGTGTCCAACTACACCTTCGACTTCGTGCAGGCAGACGCCGTGCTGACCGACATGCACCGCATCAACGGCCAGATCCAGTCGTCGCTGGAGGAGATGGAGCGCACCGTCGAGGCGAGCCTCGCCCAGTGGACCGGTGCCGCCCAGCAGCAGTACCACGTCTCGAAGGCGGCCTGGAACCAGGCGGCCGACTCGATGGTGGGCTACCTGGAGCAGGCCCGGCAGACGCTGCTGCGGATCTCGGACAACTACGGCACCACCGAGCAGCGTCACGCCATGATCTGGAACGACGTCCGCGGCGGCTGATCCGCCGGGCGGCTGCCGCGGACGCGGCGCGGCAGTCTCCGTCGTCCGTCCCCGGCCCGGTGAGCTAGACGACCCGGGCCGCTGGGGTCTGCGCCTTCGTCCCGCCGCCGTCGACTCTCGAGTGGAGTGATCTCCTTGGCCCGCATTGACTGGGGATACGCCAGCCCCGAAGCCATCGCCGCGATGAACGCCTACGGCAGGGGCGACGCCGCCATCGGGAAGCCGGAAGGCACCACTCAGGCGGCGTACGACTCGTGGATGGCCTACTACAACAAGCACCAGAACCGGCGTACCGGGGTCGACATCGACAGGTGGAAGGACGAGGTCCGCGCCGAGCATCCGGAGTGGATCGAGGCCCGCGAGTGGTACGACAAGAACATCCTCGACATCAACGGCTGGCGGAACCTCGTCAAGGAGTACAAGGCCAACATCACCGACCCGTCGAACGTGAAGCCGCCCGCGTTCACGGACAAGCCCGACTGGATCGACGAGACGAAGACCCCGACGAACTCGGGCTTCACCCCGCCGGGCATCAGCCCGACGTTCAAGGGTGACACCGCCTCGACCAGTGGCGTGGCCGTGAACACCGCCGCGCTGGAGTGGTTCGCCAACGAGGTGCTGGGCCGGATCACCGGTCCCGGGAACGTCCTGCTCACCACCGTGGACCAGTTGAACGCGGTCGACCCGCGGCCCGGGGCCTTCGCCCGCGCGGAGGTGCTGCGGCAGGCCGTGGTCGGGGCGACCGCCCAGGACGGCGGCGTCAAGGGCGACACGAAGGACATGCTCGTCGACATGAACACGGCCCTCCTCGCTGTGCAGCACGCCCTGCTGAAGATGGCCGCCCAGTACAAGAACCTCGAAGAGCTGAACTCGCTGACCACGGAGAAGCTCAACGAGGTCATGGGTGACTCCTTCAAGGGTCTCGACAACCTGAGCACGTACGGCCAGAAGATCATCAAGACCGACGGCAACTAGCGCGGCCGGGCGGTTCTCGCCGCTCGCGAAGAGGGACGGGGCATGGGCAACGGTCTCGGTGAGAGCAAGCTCGACGGGTGGAACGACCCCGCGGAGGAGGCAGGGACCTTCCCGCCGAAGGTGATTCCCGTCGGTGACCTGTACGACTACCGGACCTGGGCGACCGAGACCCGGGGCTGGCGCAAGCTCGAGGCCGCGGTCAACGGCGGCGCCGCGGTGTTCAGCGAGGCGGGACTGCAGTACGCCGCCTCCCGCGTCAACGTCGCGTCGGTGGTCGAGGCGGCCCGGGCGTTCCAGGCGACGCAGGATCTGCTGATCTGGCTGGAACAGACCCTCCGCACCGCTGTCGCCTCCATGGTCGGTGACGACAAGGCGTGGAAGGGGCCCGCGGCCAGCGCGTTCCGCGACAAGATGAACTTCTACGCGGACCTGCTCGGCAAGCAGGCCGAGCACCTCGCCGGCGGCAAGGTCCCGGATTCCGAAACCGCGTCGAACGCCATCAACTCCTCGCCGAACCTCACGTCGCTGCCGTCGCAGCTCTACGACGCCGCCAACCACCTCTCCTGGGCCCAGCAGACGATCGCCTACCTGGACGGCGCGTGGGCGACGATCGCCTCCCAGAACGGCGTCGGCAGCGGCAGCGGCCCGGTACCGATCAGCGGCACCGAGTACGAGAAGCCGATGGCACAGCAGATGGCCGAGGTCGTCCACACAGTCGCCGAGCAGTACCGGATCACCACCGACAAGGCGAAGACGGCCGGGGTCACCATGCCGACGCCGAGCATCAGCATGCCTGCGACGTCGCCGTTCCCGACGCCGAACATCACCACGATGAACCTGTCGGCGCCCCCGACGCTCACCCCGCCGGTGTTCACCACGCCCTCCATCGGCGGCATCACCACCGCGCCCCTCACCGCGCCGCCGAACATCACCGTCCCCACGATCACGCCGCCGAACCTCGGCGGCATCGGCGGCCCGGGTCCCGGCCAGGGCCCGGGGACCGTCACCCCGCCGTCGTTCTCCGGCCCGGGCGAGATCGGCGGCCCCACCCCGGGCGGAGGTGGCGTCGGCGGCGGGCTGCCCGGCTTCGACGCCCCGGCGTTCAACGGCCCGGGCGGTATCGGCGGCGGCGGGCTGCCCGGCGGCGGCGTACCGGGCGGGTTCGTCCCCGGGGCGGTGCCGCCGGGGATCAAGCCACCGGGCTCGGCGAATCTCGGCGGCGGCGGTTCGGTGAAGCCGCCGTCGTTCTCCGGCCCGGGCGAGGTCGGCGGTCCGAAGCCCGGAGGCGGAGTCGGCGGGGGCGCGGCCGGCGGCGGGTTCACCCCGCCCGGCGTTCCGGGACTCGGCTCACCCGGCGGCGCCGGCAACGGCGCCGGCGGCAGCCCCGGCCTGCCGGAGAAACCGGACGCGAACGGGCTGCTGGGCAACGGCAAGGACTTCACTCCCGGCGCGATCAGCGGCGTGGACATCCCGGCCGCCCCGGGCGGCGCGGTGCCCGGTGGCGGCGGCTTCCAGTCGCCGATGATGCCGGGCATGCCCGGCGCCGGTGCTCCCGGCGCCGGTGGCGGCGGCGCACCCGCCGTTCCCGAGGCGCCGGACGCCAAGGGCCTGGTGGAAGGTGACGCGGCCGACTGGCAGTCGCCCGGGTTCGACGGCGTGCAGGTTCCCGGCGCGCCGTCCGGCGTGTCGTCCGGCGGCGCCGGGCTGGGCGCGCCCATGCCGGCCATGCCCGGCATGCCGGGTCCGGCAGGAGGCGCGAACGGTTCCGGCGCCACCGAGTCGCCCGACGCCCGAGGGCTGGTCAGCGGCGACGCCGACGACTGGCGGCCCGGCGTCGACGCCGGCGTGCCGGACGGGTCCGGGGGCGCGCCGGCCGGTGGCGACGGGCTCGGCGGCGTCGACGGGCCGCAGCTTCCCGCCACGTTGCCAGTGGCCTCGGACGTCGGCGTCGACTCGCCGGTGGCGACGGCGCCGGCCGGCATGCCGATGATGCCCGGAGCGCCAGGCGCCCCCGGCACGGGTGCGCCCGCCGGTGGCGTGCCGGACGCGCCGGACGCCTCCGGGCTGATCGAGGCGGATCCCGGCGACTGGAGCCCGCCGGCCCCGGACGCCGGAGCGCCGGACGCGCCGTCGGGCGCGGGAGCCGGTGGCGCGGGACTGGAGACGCCGGTGGCCGTCGGGACGCTGCCGCCCACGCCCGCCGGAACCACACCCCCGGCCAGGCCCGGCGCGTCCGGTCCGGTCCGGCCCGGCGGGGCCGGCCGGACCCCGGCCGCAGCAGCGGGCTGCTCGCCGGACGCGGACGTCGCGGCGGGGGAGTCGCGCGACGGCGCCGAGCCGCCGCGTGCGTCCGTACCCGAGGCGGTCGCGCCACCGACAGTGATGGAGGCGCCGACGGCGGTGGAGCCGCCCACCGGTGAGGCGGGCGGCGGAGAACCGGACGAGTCGCGCCGCAAGACCGGCGGCGGCGTCCCGGTGGCGGACGTCGAGACCGTCGTGCTCCCCGGGGCGCTCGGGCCGGCGGCCGCGGGCGCGGTGGCCGGTCTCGCCGGCCGGAGCCCACGGGCGGGCGGCCCCGCCGACCCGGCCCGGGCCGGCGCGCTGCGGCGTCGCTCCGGACGCGACGAGGACCGGGAGCCCGCGGAGAGCGCCGACCCCGCCGCCGGGCTGCGCGAGGACGACGCCGTCTGGGGCGGCGACGGCGACACCCGCCACCACCCGGCGGACGACCACGTCCCGCTGGTCCGGCCGGACGAGGACCCGGACGACAAGGCCGGGTGGGACGACCTCAGCGACGCCGACTGGCTGACCGGCGCGCCCGCCGACCAGGGCACGGAAAGGTGAGCATGTCCGAGACACCGGGGCCCCGGCGTGCCGTGTGGCGACGGGTCCCGCCGGCGAAGGCGACCCGGCCGGCCGACGGCACGTCCGACTTCTTCAGCGCCGACCTGGACAACATGCGCCGCTGCGGCGAGCCCGCGGCCGGCGACGCGGAGTTCATGGAGGCGCTCGCGACGGCGGAGAAGGAGGAGGCCGAACGCGCCGAGGCGTTCTGGGCCGAGCAGGAGCGGCGCCGCAAGGAGGAGCAGGAGCGGGCGGAGAAGGAGAAGAAGCGCCAGGCCGAGGAGGACGACGACGTCAAGGTGACCGAGCGCTACCGCAACGACCGGTACGCCGTGAAGCTGCTGCGCCAGGAGAACACCGCCTGGGGCGGCGACGACGCCGGGGTGGGGCGGCTCGGATGAGTACGGTCACCGTCAAGCGCCCGCCCCGCGCCACCGGCCCGGAGGCGCCGGAGGGCTCGATCGAGCTCCAGGAGCCGCCGCTGATGGCCGAGGAGGCCCCGCTCGACTTCCGCTCGTTCGCGATGGTCGTGCCGATGGGCCTCGGCATGGGCGCGATGCTCGCCATGTTCGGCCTCTACAACCGCGCCCCGATCATGTACGTGATGGGCGGCGCGATGGCCGGCGGCATGCTGCTCATGGGCGTCATGCAGATCGGCCGGGCGGCCGCCGAACGCAAGCGCAAGATGCGCGGCGAGCGCCGCGACTTCCTGCGCTACATCGGGCAGCTGCGCAAGCAGGCCCGGGACGCGGCCGACCAGCAGCGCCGGCACGTCCTGTGGAACAACCCGCAGCCGGGATGGCTGTGGTCGATCGCGATGGGCAGCCGGCTGTGGGAGCGCCGGCCCAGCCACGACGACTTCGGCCGGGTCCGCATCGGTCTCGGCCGGCAGGCCGCGATGCTGAAGTTCAACCCGCCGTCCACCAAGCCGATCGAGGACCTGGAGCCGCTGTCGTCGATCTCGCTGCGGCGCTTCTCCGAGGCGTACCGCACGGTGTCCGGCATCCCCACCTCCGTCGGACTGCCGAGCTTCACCAGCGTCGAGTTCGAGGGCGCGATCGACCCGGCGATCGACCTGGCCCGCGCCATGGTGGCGCAGCTGGCCACCTTCCACGCCCCGGACGAGCTGCGGATCGCCGTGCTCGCCGCCGAGGTGCACCGGGGCCCCTGGGAGTGGGTCAAGTGGCTGCCGCACAACGCGCACCCCACCGCGTACGACGCGGCGGGCCCGGTCCGGATGTTCGCCGGCAGCCACGACGCGCTGATGGACATGCTCGGCCCCGAGATCACCGACCGGGGCGACCACGACCGGGCCGTGAAGCCGACCACCAGCGAGCCGTTCCTGGTGATCGTCGCGCACCTGGTGGACCTGCCGGACAGCTCCCGCCTGCTCGGCGCGGGCATCCGCAACGTGGTGCTGCTCGACCTGACCGGCGCGATGCCCGGCGGCCCGAAGGTGCTGAGGCTGACCGTCACCGATGACACCGTGGAGTTCCCGGCCGGCGCGACGACCGGCACGGCCCGGCGCGACGGGCTCGACGAGACCCAGTGCGAGGCCCTGGCCCGGATCATCGCGCCGAAGCGGACCAGCGGCACGCTGGAGGTCTCCGACGAGCCGCTGGACACCAGCTTCGAGCTGACCACGCTGCTCGGCATCCGCGACGCGATGACCTTCGACGTGCAGGCGCTGTGGCGGACCCGGACCCCGCAGCGCAACCGCCTCATGGTGCCGATCGGCGTCACCGAGGAGGGTGAGGTCATCGAGCTGGACCTGAAGGAGTCCGCGCAGGGCGGCATGGGACCGCACGGCCTGCTCATCGGCGCCACCGGCTCGGGCAAGTCGGAGCTGCTGCGTACCCTCGTCTGCGGCCTGGCCGCGACGCACAGCTCGGAGATCCTCAACCTGGTGCTCGTCGACTTCAAGGGCGGCGCCACGTTCCTCGGCATGGACAAGCTGCCGCACACCTCGGCGGTGATCACCAACCTGGCCGACGAGCTGCCGCTGGTCGACCGGATGCAGGACGCGCTCAACGGCGAGATGACCCGGCGGCAGGAGATGCTGCGCGCCAGCGGCTACGCCTCGCTGTTCGACTACGAGAAGGCGCGCGGCAACGGCGCGCAGCTCGTGCCGTTCCCGGTGCTGCTGATCATCGTGGACGAGTTCAGCGAGCTGCTGTCCAGCAAGAGCGAGTTCATGGACCTGTTCGTGTCCATCGGGCGGCTCGGCCGGTCGCTCGGCGTGCACCTGCTGCTCGCCTCGCAGCGGCTGGACGAGGGGCGGATCAACCGGGTCGAGGGGCACCTGTCGTACCGGCTGGCGCTGCGCACGTTCTCCTCGATGGAGTCGCGGTCGGTGATCGGCGTGGGCGCGGCGTACGAGCTGCCGCCCGAGCCCGGCAACGGCTACCTGAAGGTCGACACCACGAACCTGGTGCGCTTCAAGGCGGCGTACGTCTCCGGCGCGTACACCGGAACCGGCCGCCTCAGCGGCGTCGCCGACGCCGACGACGAGCTGGCCGCCGACGTGGTGCCGTTCACCACCCGGCAGGTCGCCGCGCGCCACGACCCCGGCCGGGACCGCCCGGCCGAGCAGGCCGAGGAGCCCGGCGTGGACGCGGGCGGGCCGAGCCTGGTCGAGGTGCTGCTGGACCGGCTCGCCGGCTCCGGCCCGCCGGCCCGCCAGGTCTGGTTGCCGCCGTTGTCCAGTGCGCCCAGCCTGGACTCGCTCATGCCGAGCGTGCTGCCCGACCCGGTGCGCGGCATGACCATCGACGACCCGCTCGTCCAGGGCGGTCTGCGGGTGCCGGTCGGCGTGGTGGACCGGCCCGCCGAGCAGCTGCGCGAGCTGCTGGTGGTGGACCTCAACGGCGCGGACGGCCACGTCGGCATCGCCGGCGCCCCGCAGAGCGGCAAGTCGACGCTGCTGCGCAGCCTGATCCTCGCGCTGTCGCTGGCGAACACGCCCCGCGAGGTGCAGTTCTACGGCCTCGACTTCGGCGGCGGCGGTCTCGCCTCGATCTCCGGCCTGCCGCACGTCGGCTCGGTCGCCACCCGGATGGAACGCGACCGCGTCGTCCGTACCGTCGAAGAGGTCCTCCAGGTCATGGAGAAGCGGGAGGCGGAGTTCGCCCGGCACGGGCTCGACTCCATGTCCAGCTACCTCGCCAAGGTCGCCGAGGGGGTGATCGAGGACAGCTTCGGGCACGTCTTCCTGGTCATCGACGGCTGGTACACGATGAAGCAGGACTTCCAGGAGCTGGAGCAGAAGTTCCAGGAACTCGCCTCGCGCGGCCTGTCCTTCGGCGTGCACGTGATCGTCACCGCGACCCGCTGGTCGGAGCTGCGCACCTGGATGCGGGACCTGCTCGGCACCAAGCTGGAGCTGCGGCTCGGCGACGCGATGGAGTCCGAGCACGGCTCCCGCAAGGCGGCCACCGTGCCGAACCAGGTCGGTCGCGGCCTGACCGGGGGCGCGCTGCACTTCCTGGCCGCGCTGCCCCGGATGGACGGCAGCT
The DNA here is from genome assembly GCF_002926165.1 of Micromonospora chalcea. GTDB lineage: Bacteria > Actinomycetota > Actinomycetes > Mycobacteriales > Micromonosporaceae > Micromonospora > Micromonospora chalcea. Next base: position 12,630 of record NZ_MAGP01000161.1, read on the forward strand.
CCGCGGTGGGCGACCTGGCCGAGGCGACCAAGTCGGTGGTCGAGGAGATCGGCACGTTCTGGCCCGGCCCGACCGCCCCGCCGGTACGGATGCTCCCGGCGCACCTGATGGTCGAGACGCTGCCGCCGCCCGAGTCCGAGTTCAAGGTCGTCATCGGCCAGGACGAGCAGCGTCTCGCCCCGGTCTGGCACGACTTCATGGCCACCCCGCACATGCTGGTCTTCGGCGACAGCGAGACCGGCAAGACCAACATGCTCCGGCTCGTCCTGCGGGCCATCCAGCAGCACTACCCGCCGGAGCGGGCGAAGGTCGTGCTCGGCGACTCACGGCGCGACCTGGACACCGCGATCGGCGCCGCGTACCAGGTGGGCTTCGCGTTCACCGGCGACAAGATGTTCGAGCTGGCCGGCCAGACGTCGGTCTCGATGAACCGGCGGCTGCCGGGGGCGGACGTCTCGTCGGAGCGGATGCGCAAACGCGACTGGTGGGAAGGGCCGGAGCTGTTCGTCATCGTGGACGACTACGACCTGATGACCAAGGGCACCGGCATGGGCTCGACGCTCGACCCCCTCCTGCCGTTGCTGGCCCAGGGCACCTTCATCGGCCTGCACGTGATCGTGGCCCGGAGCACCTCCGGCGCGATGCGGGCCATGATGGACCCGGTGATCCGGCGCATGTGGGAGCTGGGCACGCCCGCCACGCTCTTCTCCTACCCCAAGGAGGAGGGCAAGTTCCTGGGCGAGGCGAAGGCCCGCCAACTGCCGCCGGGGCGCGCCCAGCTCGTCACCCGGCGTGGCGTACGTCTGATGCAGACCGGTTTCGTGTCGGACACGGCCCGATGAGAGAGGCTCGCTGGTGAGCGCAGCGCTGAACGACCAACTGTGCCGGATCACCGTGGTCGGGCCGGCCCGGCGGGCCGACCTGGCCGTGCCGGCCCGGATGCCGGTGGCGAACCTGATGCCGCTGCTGGTGCGGCACACCACCGACCTGTCCCGGGTTCCCGACGGCGACGTGCCCGACGAGTCGTGGGTGCTGCAACGCCTCGGCCAGGCGCCGTTCGAGCTGTCCGGCACGCCGGAGAGCCTGGACTGGCTGGAGGGCGAGGAGCTGCACCTGCGCCCCGCGCAGGACCCGCTGCCCGAACTCGACTTCGACGATCTCGCCGAGGGCGTCGCCACAGTGGTCAACCGGCGGGCCGACAGGTGGCAGCCGGAGTACCGCCGGGTGCTGTTCCTGGTGCTCTCCCTGGTGGCGATGGGCCTGATCGCCGCCGTACTCGTGGACCGGGGCCCGGTGCTGCCCCAGGTGATCGCCGGCGCGGTGCTCGCCGCCGGCCTGTTCACCGCCGCGATCGTCAGCGCCCGCCAGCAGACCGACGGCGCGTTCCCGCTGCTGTTCGGCGGCGGCGCGGCGTTCTTCGCGGCGGTCGCCGCGTCCAGCGCCGTCGACGGCGACCCCGACGGCGTCGCCTGGAACGGCGACGCCGCGCTGGCCGCGGCCGTCGCGATCGTCACGGTCACCGCGTTCCTGCTGGTCGCGCAGCGTACGGTCACGCCGGTCATGCCGTTCGCCCCGCTGCTGATCGTCGCGCTGACCGCCGCGATGGTGGTGCTCGTGCTGCTGGCCGGCGCCGGGTTCCAGCTCACCGCGCCGAAGGTCTCCGCCGTCGCCGTCTCGGTGATCCTCGTGCTGATCGTGATCGCGCCCCGCGCGGCGGTGAAGCTGGCCCGGCTGCGCGGCCCGCAGTTGCCCAAGACCGGCGCCGACATGTCCTACGACATCGAGCCGGAGGACTCCGACCTGGTCAAGGCGCGGGCCGACGAGGCGGACACCTACCTGACCGCCTGCATGACCGCGTCCGCGCTGGTCCTGCCGGTGCTGCTGCACCACACCATGCAGGTACCGGGCTGGTCCGGCTGGACGCTGGTGCTCGTGACATCGAGTGCAATCCTGTTGCGCTCGCGTACCTTCTTCGGTTTCTGGCAGCGGATCGCCCTGGTGGCGGCCGGTACCGTCGGCTATCTCATGGTGGCCCTGATGTTCTCCGACACGCTCGCCCCGACCGGCCGGTACGTGCTGCTCGGCGGGCTCGTCGCCCTCCTGGTGCCGCTGGTGATGGCCGCGCTGCGGCCGTGGCCGCGGCGCATGCTGCCGTTCTGGGAGTACACCGCGGGCGGGCTGGACGTCGCCACCGGCCTGGTCGTGCTGCCGGTGCTCGCCCAGGTGCTGGGGCTCTACGCCTGGGCCCGCGGACTGTTCGGGTAGCCGACCGTGCAGACCCAGCGCGACCATGTGCACGCCCACCAGTTCATGATGGGCCGGCTGAGCTCCGCCCTGGTGCAGGGCGACCCGTCGACGGCGGAGATCCCCGGTCGGCGCGCCGTCACCGGCCTGGCCTTCGGCGTGCTCATCAGCGTCCTGGTCGTGGCCGGGTTCGCCGTCTACGGCTGGATCGTGCCCGGCGGCAGCAAGGCGTACACCAAGGCCGGCGTGATCCTGGTGGAGAAGGAGAGCGGCACCAGATACGTCTACCTCGACGGGATGCTGCGGCCGACGCCGAACCTGACCTCGGCGATGCTGATCCAGGGCGGCTCCGCCACCGTGAAGCTGATCTCCCAGGAGTCGATCAAGGACGTGCCGCGCGGACCGTCCATCGGCATCGACGGCGCGCCGCAGTCGATCGCCACCGGCGCGATGGTCGCCGGGCCGTGGCTCGCCTGCCTGCCCGGATCGGTCGCCGACACCCCCGGCGACCGGCTCGGCCTCAACCTCGACCCGCGTGCGGAAGCCACCGCGGTACCTGCCGACCGGTTCGTGGTGGTCCGCGACACCGCCGGGCCGACCTACCTGGTGACCGCCGATCGCAAGTTCCGGGTCGGCGACCCGGCCGTGCTCGTCGCGCTCGGCGCCACCACGACCCGCCGGGTGCCCGTGCCGGAGAACTGGCTCGCCTTCCTGCCCGACGGGCCGGCCCTGACGCCGGCCACGATCCCCGGTGAGGGCCGGTCCGGCCGGGTCGGCGACCGCACGTACCCGGTCGGCACGCTGTTCCGCCAGCAGCCCGACACCGGCGCGGAGCAACTGCTGGTGCTGCGCAGCGACGGCCTGGCCCCGCTGAGCCGCACCGAGTTCCTGCTCGCCACGGCCACCACCGGCGCGAAGGCGGTCGAGCTGACCGCCGCCGACCTCGCCGCCGCGCGCATGTCGACCGACCGGTCGCTGCTGACCCGGCTGCCCGACTTGACCGGCCTCACCCCACAGGAGCCCGCCCCGAACGCGCTGTGCCTGCGGCAGAGCGCGGTGGACGGCACGCGGTTCGCCAGCACCGCCGTCCTCGTCCCGCTGGACCGCTCCGGCGTCGGCCCCGCCGGGCAGGCGTCGGTACGCACCCGGCCGGGCAGCGGCATGGCCGTGCTCCCGGCGCCCTTCGACTCGGACAGGGTGGCCCCCCTGCCCACCTACATCGCGGACGACGGAAAGGCGTACCCCGTCGGCGACCAGGACTCGGCGAAGGCGCTGAAGCTCGACCGGGTCCCGCACGTGCCCTTCCCGAAGGAGTTGCTCGCGTTGCTGCCGCAGGGCCCGGCGCTGAGCCTGAGGGCCATCGCGGCCGCGGAAGTGGGGTAGGTCGACCATGGCGACCCGGATCCGGGACCTGTTCGGCGGCGGCAAGGACCGCCCCGGCGGCGTCGTGCAGCACACGGTCGGCAACGCACTCGTGGTGCACGCCGAGGACGCGATCAGCTCCGAGGCGCAGTCGCTGGCACTGTCCATGATCGAGGACGCGGAGAACGACGTCGTCGTGCTCGACCTCGGCGACGGCATGCCGATCAGCGCGTGGGAGTCGATGGCCGGGGTGCTGCCGCGCCGCCGCCGCGGCATCCGCCCGGTCGCCTGCGGCCGGCACGGCAACTCCGCGGCGATGGCCGGGCAGTGGCTCTCCGAGCGGCTCAACCGCACCGTCATCGCCCCGGACGGCGACCTGGTACGCGGCTCGGCCGGCACGCTGTTCGTCCACTCCGTACCGGGCAGCGGCTGGGTGCGGTTCCGGCCCGGCCGCCCGCCGGCCTGGGACGCGAAGCGCTACCCGACGCCGGCGTGGGACCGGGCCGCCGTCGACACCCGGCCGTCCAGCGCCGTCGCCGAGATCGAGCCGATCCCGGCCGGGGTCTGGATCCACAGCAACCGCGACCCGCAGGTGGTCGACCCGCAGCGGCGGCGGCTGACCGCGTATGTGCCGTGCCAGGCGGAAACCATGTCGGTGCTGCTGGGCTGCCCCGGCACGCCGCCGCTGTCGCTCGACGACGTGGTGCGCTTCTGGCGCGGACTGGACGAGGAGCACCGGCAGCGGGTGCGCTTCGTGCAGTTCGGCGAGATCCGCATGCCGGAGGGCGAGGCGTTCGGGCAGGCGCTCGCCGACCTGCTCAACACCGAGGTCACCTGCTACACCGGCGTGCCGATCGGCAGCCCGCAGAAGTACGAGATCCGTACCGTGCTGCCGGACGGCGCGTTCGGCTGGGCCCCGTACGCGCTGGAACTGTCCTACTCGCCCCGGGCGCACCCCAACTCGCGGGCCCGCCGTCCCACGGTGCTGCGCCACCGTCCGCCGCTGACCGGCGCCGAGGAGCTCGCGCCCCGCGTCTACTGGTTCGCCCCGGGCGCGGTGGTCGAGGTGGTGCAGAGCGGGCTCTGGGTACGGGCCACCGCCGAGCCGAAGAACGCCGAGCAGGTTCGGGCCGCGATGCTCGACGCCCGCAGCGGCACGCTCGTCTTCGACGACACCGTCCACGCCGCCGCCGAGCGGATGCGGGAACTGGCGGCCGACCTGGCCGCACGGGTGGACGGCATGGCCGGCACCGCCCGGACGCTGATGCCGGCGTCGGTGCTCGTACCCGGTGCGAAGCCGTCCAGCCGGGCGCAGGTGGTCGTCGACCTGGAAGCGGAGACGCGCGCGGTGGGCGGCCCCGCTCCGATGCCGGCGTACGTGGAGGTGGCGCCGCCCGCGCCGGTCGCCCCGGCGTCGGCGGACAGCGTGGTGGTCGCCGGTCCCGCGCCGGTGACGTCCGAGCGGGACCCGCTCGCGGGCACGCCCATGCTGCCGCGGCCTCCGGCGGTGCCGCGCCCGGTCGCGCCCGGGGTCCCGGCGTTCCCCACGCTGCCGCCTCCGCCGGTGCTGCCGATCCCGTCCGAGCTGCCGGCCCCTCCCGTGGTGCCGTCCGGGTCGGATCTGCCGGCGCCGCTCGTGCCGGAGCTGCCGCCGCCACCCGTGGCGTTCGCGTCGGATCTGCCGGCGCCGCCCGTGGTGCCGCCGCCGGTCGAGCCGGTGCTGCCGGCCGTCCCTGGCGAGCGGCCCGTCTCCGGTCCGCCCTCCGCCGTGCCCGCTGCCGCCGGCCCGGCACCCGTCCCGCCTGCGGCCCTGGCCGGGCCGGTCCCCGCCGGCCGTCCGATCCCGTCCGGCGGGTCAGGGGAGTCGGCGGGGCAGAACGGGCGGCCTGCGCTGCCTGAGCCGATCGTCGCCGCCGATCCGGTGGTAACGGTCGAGCCCGTCGAGCCCGTCGAGCCCGTCGGGCCGGTCGGGTCGCTCGGGCCGGTCCCGCCGGTCGGGTCGGTCGCCCCGGCCGATCGAGCCGGACCGCCCGAGCCGGTGGAGCACGTCGATCCGCTGGTCCGCGCCGAGCCGTCGGCGCACACCGAGGCCATCGGAGGAGGGCTCACGGCTCACGGCGGACAGGACGCCGCGCCCGGCGCGTACCCGATCCCCGAGCCGCCCACGATGCCGGCCGGCTTCGGCGAGCCGGAGCCGCCGACCATGCCGGCCGGTTTCGGCCAGGCGCTCGCGACGCCGCCACCGGTGGCGCCCGGGCCGGTCGCGCCCACCGTGCCGTCGCTGACGGTCCACGCCGTCGATCCGATTCCCGCAGCGGCGACTCCGGCCACTACCTCGGCTCCGGCCACCGCGCCGGGAGAGGTCGAACCATCGGCCGCTGAGGCCGGGCCGCCCGGCGAGGCCGAGCCGGTCGACAGCGCCGAGGCCCGGGTGCAGCCGGTCCCCTCCGCCGGCGCGGGCGCGCTGCTGTCGGAGAAGAAGGGGCTCGCCGACGAGCGGGCCTGGCTGCGCCGTACGCTCAGCCGCGAGTTCGACGTGATGGCCAGCTCGGTGTCCCGGATCATGTCGCAGCACCCGGGCATGCAGGGCTCGGGCGTGTCGACTGAGGACGTGCTCGCCGACTCGGTCGCGTTGCGGCTCTACCTGACCGGCCGGGGCCCGGGCGTCGACGCCGGCCTGCGTTCCGGCCGCAAGGGCCCGCACGTGCCGTTCGCGCGCTGCGTGGTCGCCGGGGTCTCCCGGATGCCGTCCTTCCGGGGGACGACCGTCTACCGGCTGTCCCCGACCGACCGGGAGTGGGAGCTCTACCAGGACCGCCGCCTGGTCACCGACTGGAGCTTCGTCAACGCGCTCACCCAGCCGTGCGCGACCGAGGACGGCGACACCGACGTGCTGATCTGGTCGATGACGGCCCGCCGTACCAGCCTGCTGGAGCCGGAGGGGGACGAGCACGTCGAGGACCGGGTGCTGTTCCTTCCGGGCACGAACTTCAAGGTGCTGGACCAGCGCCGGCCCGCGGCGGGCGAGCGCGGCGCGGTCCTGCTGCGGGAGATCGGCGCCAACGAGATCGACGACACCGGCCGGGTCGACTCCAACCGGGTGTCGCTCGACGAACTGGCGGTCACGTCGCTGCGGCGCAGCCTGGACCGGTGGGCCACGGCCGAGCCCCGGGAGCGGATCGGCGCCGGGGCCCGTGGCCGCCTCCGGGTGCTGCCCGGACTGGACCGGAAGGGGTGACGCCGTGAGTCGGCAGGTTCTCGTGGTGGGAGACCGTAAGGCGGGCTCCTATCCGACCATCGGCTCGGCGCTGTCCCGGGCCGAGCCCGGCGCCACGATCGACGTCCACCCCGGCCGGTATGTCGAAAAGCTGGTGGTCGGCGACCGGGTGACGATCAGCGCCGTCCAGCCCGGCACCGTCGAGGTGCACGTGGAGGAGGGCAGCGTCCTCGTCGTCCGTGGCGAGGGCGCCCAGCTGCGCGGCATCACGCTCAGCAGCGCCGACACTACGCTGGCGGCGGTCGACGTGGTCGCGGGCGAGGTGGCGCTGGACGACTGCCGGGTCAGCGGCGCCTCCTGGGTCACGCTGCTGGCGCGGATGCAGGGCACCGTGGCGCTGCGCGGCTGCGACGTGACCAGCTCGGCCGGCGCGGGCGTGGTGGTGATGTCGGCCGGGTCCAGCACGATCGAGGACACCGTCGTCCACGACGTCGCCACGAGCAGCGTCGTGGCCGGGGAGAGCAGCGCCCTGACGCTGCGCCGCTGCCGCCTGCGCACGGCCGGCGCGAACAGCGTCTGCGTGGGCGGCGACGCCCGGCTCACCGTCGAGCAGTGCGAGATCGCCGGGGCGGGCAAGCCGGCTCTCGTGGTCGAGCAGCGGGCCTGGGCCCGCATCCGCGGCCTGACCGTCACCGGAAGCGGGAACGTCGACGTCTTCGTCCGCGGCGAGGCCGACGTGCAGATCAGCGACTCGACGTTCACCGGCGCCGCGGTGCAGTCGGCGCACATCGCCGAGGGCGCGTCGCCGTCGTTCCGGAACTGCGTGTTCGGCGGGGCCGGGCACACCGCCGTGCAGGTGCTCGGCGCCGGGCGGCCGACGTTCACCGACTGCACGGTCCTGGACTCGCCGGTCGGCGTCGCGGTCAGTGGCGGCGCACCGCGTTTCCTCGGGCTGACCGCCCGGGGCACGCGGGAGCACGTCGCCGTGCTCGCCGGTGAGTCGACGGTCGTGCTGCAGCGGCTGCGGGCCGAGATCACCGCGGGCGCCGGGGTCCTGGTCCAGGACGGCGCGTCGCTGGAGGGCACCGACCTGGCCGTCGACGCCGGCGACGCGACAGCGCTCGCGCTGACCGGTCCCGCGCGGGCCGTCGTGCGGGAGGCCCGCTTCACCGGTACGGGGGCCGCCTGCGTGCGGGTGGGCGTCGGCGCCGACCTGACGCTGCGCGCGGCCCTGCTGCGGGGCTCCGGCGTACTCGTCGAGGGTGCTCTCCAGATGGGCGACAGCGAGATCGCCGACGCGGCCCGGGACGGCCTGCGGGTGACCGGCACGGCGGCGGTCACCCAGGTCCGGGTGCGCAACGCCCGGGCGGACGGTGTGGTGTTCGAGGCCGGGTCCCGCGGGTCCGTCACCGACGGCGAGGTGCTGGGCAGTGGCGCGGCCGGCATCGGCGTGGACACCGAGGAACCGGTGGCGCTCACCCGCTGCGTGGTGCGCGACAGCGGCGGCGAGGACGTGCGCCGCTCGCCCGGCGCCACGCTGACCGTCGACGCGCTGACGGTGGGCCGCCAGCAGGCCACGCCGCCGCCGGTCCCCGGCCCGGCGCCCGTCCCGCCGGCCGGCGACGACGGTACGGCCGAGGAGAGCGGCGGCGACGAGCTGAGCGAGCCGTTGCGCCAGTTGAACGGCCTGATCGGTCTGCGCGGGGTGAAGCAGGAGGTCACCGCGCTGATCAACCTGATCAAGATGTCGCAGGTGCGGCTCCAGATGGGGCTGCCGATGCCGCCGATGAGCCGGCACCTGGTCTTCGCCGGCCCACCTGGTACGGGCAAGACCACGGTGGCCCGCCTCTACGGCTCGGTGCTCAAGGAGCTGGGCATCCTGTCCAAGGGCCACATGGTGGAGGCGGCGCGGGCCGACCTGGTGGGCCAGTACATCGGCTCCACCGCGATCAAGACCACCGAGCTGGTGACCAAGGCGCTCGGCGGCGTGCTGTTCATCGACGAGGCGTACACGCTGTCCAGCGGCTCGGGCGGCTCGGGCCCGGACTTCGGGCAGGAGGCCATCGACGCGCTGATGAAGATGATGGAGGACCACCGCGACGAGCTGGTGGTGATCGTCGCCGGGTACTCGGAGCTGATGGAGCAGTTCCTCGCCTCCAACCCCGGTATGGCGTCGCGCTTCACACGCACCATCGAGTTCCCGAACTACTCCGTCGAGGAACTTGTCACCATCACCTCCAACCTGGTCAGCAAGCACTACTACGAGCTGACCGACGACGCGGTTGACGCGCTGACCGCGTACTTCACCCGGGTGCCGAGGAACGCGACGTTCGGCAACGGCCGGGTCGCCCGCAAGCTGTTCGAGGCGCTGATCAACAACCAGGCGTCCCGGCTGGCGGCCCACCCGCCGACGAAGGACAACGAGCTGAACCGGCTCACCGCCGCCGACGTCGAGCCCGAGCTGGCGCTGCTGGAGGACCTGCCGGTCGAGCCCGGTGAGCAGCCCGACGCGGCGACCGACCCGACCGGCGCCATCAACGCGGCCCGCAGCTGGAAGCGGATCTGCGGGCTGGTCGGCGGGCAGCGGGTGAAGGAGGCGGCCGGGCAGACGCTGTTGCAGTTGTGCGAGGGACGCAACCGCAGGCGGGGCCCGGGCCGTACCGGAAACGTGCTGATCGGCGGCGCGGCCGGCAGCGGCCGCGGCGAGTACGCCCGGCTCTACGCCGCCTGCCTGTCGGAGCTGGGCCTGGTGCCGGTCGGCCAGCTCGTGCGGGTGAGCACCCGCCGGGAGCTGGCGCCGCAGTGGCCGGGGCAGGCCGCCAGCCTGGTGACCGCGGTCCTCGACGACGCGGCCGGGGGCGTGCTCCAGCTCGACTACGTCGACGACGGCTCCGGGGTGGCGCCGGAGATCGCCGAGGCGCTCGTCGCGCAGATGCGTTCCCGGCTCGGCGACCCGGTGGTGGTGCTGACCGGCGAGGAGCCGGCGCTGGCGAGCCTGCGGGCCGCGGTTCCCGCGATGAACGAGGTGTTCGGCCAGCAGTGGTCGGTGCCCGAGTTCAGCACCGACGAGCTGGCCGAGATCGTGCTGCGGCACCTGGTGCGGCGGGGCCACGAGGTCCCCGACGACGTCCGGGAGGCGCTGGCCCGGATGGCCGGTCAGCTGCCCGGGCGCACCGTCCACGCCGCCCACCAGTTCTCGCTCGCCCTGACCCGGCGCACCGGCTCCCGCACACTCGCGCTCGCCGACCTGGCCGTCCCGCCGCCCGCGGTCGGCGAGCGTCTCGGCGGCCTGGCCGCCGTCGGCTGACGGTACGCCCGCTTCCCGTAGAAAGGTCCTCGCATGCAGCCCGAAGCCAAGCCGATCCCGCCCTCGTTCCAGGAGTTCATGGAGAACGCGCAGCGGCTCGAGGACCAGATGCGCGCGGCGCAGACGGAGCTGGAGAAGGCGATCGTCACCGGCCGCTCCCAGGACGGCACGGTCGTGGTCATGGCCAGTGGCCTGGGCAAGGTCCAGGCCGTCCGGGTCGACCCCCGGGTGTACGAGCAGCGTGACGCCGCGTCACTGCAAACGGCGATCATGGAGGCGATCCAAGCCGCCGGCGCGAACGCCGGGAAGCTCGCCACGGAGAAGATGGGTCCCGTCGAAATCAATCTTCACTGACTGAAAAAAGTCTGACCAGCGATTACGTGCCTATCTTCACGGGTTGCCGCGCCTCGCGGCACCACTGTGGAGATTTCCTGAAGGAGTCTCCACGAGACTGTCAGCCCCTACTGACAGTGATGGAGATGGCTGTGGAGCAAGTTGCCGTCTTTGTGCACGCGCCGGACCCGCTGACCCACACCGGGCTGACCGCCCACCTCCGGTCGCGGTCGGACGTCACGCTGCTGGACAGCGCGGACCGGACCCGCGCGCAGGTGCTGATCGTCGCGGCGGACCGCCTCACCACCGACGTGATCGCCATGCTGCGCCTCGCCGCGACCGAGATCGGCGCGCCCGTCGTGCTGATCACCACCGACATCAGCGAGCAAGAGCTGCTGACCGCCGTGGAGTGCCGGGTGGTGGCGGTCCTGCCACGCGCGGCGGTCACCGCCGAACGCCTCGCGCACAGCGTGCTGGCGGCCGCCTCCGGCGGCGGCGTGCTGCCCCCGAACCTGGTGGGCGAACTGCTCAAGCACATCGAACGGCTCCAGCGCGACGTGCTCAACCCGAACGGGCTCAACGCCTCGGGGCTCACCGCGCGCGAGATCGACGTGCTCCGGCTGATGGCCGAGGGCTTCGACACCAACGAGATCGCCGACGAGCTGCGCTACTCCGAACGTACCGTGAAGAACGTCATCTACGGCCTCAACCACCGCCTGAAGCTGCGCAACCGCTCGCACGCGGTCGCCTACGCCCTGCGCTCCGGCATGATCTGAGGTGATCACCCGCCACACCGTCGGGAACGCCCTGGTGCTGCACCCCCGGGAACGGATCAGCCCGGAGGCCCGTACGGTCGCGCTGTCGGTGGACCCGGATCCGGACAACGACATCGTGATCCTCGACCTGCAGCACGAGTTGCCCTTCGACGTCTGGGACACGGTCGCGACCGAGCTGCGCCGGCAGCGCCTGCGCCGGGGCATCCGGCTGGTGGTCTGCGGCGCGCGCCCGGAGACCGGGGCGCTCGCCGGGCAGTGGCTCTCCGACCGGCTGGGCCGGCCGGTGATCGCGCCGTTCGGGCGGATGATCCCGGGCGCGGCGGGGCTGCTCTTCGTGCACGGCACTGACCTCGGCGGCTGGGTCTGCTACCGGCGGGGCCGGGCGCCGGCCTGGCAGTCGAAGCGCTATCCGGCGCCGGCCTGGGACGGCGCCGCCACCGACCACCTCACCATCAGCTCCACCTGCGCCGTGGAGCCGCTGCCGGGTGGCGTCTGGCTGCGCGACAGCCGCGACGAGGCGACGATCGCCGCCCACGGCGGCCGCCTGACCTCGGCCATGGCGTGCCTGCCGGACGCGATGCCGGTCCTGGTGGGCTGCCCCGGCACCGCCCCGCTGCGGCTCGACGACGTCGCCCGGTTCTGGCGTGGACTCGCGCCGCAGGGCCGCGAGCACGCCCGCTTCATCCAGTACGGGCCGGTAGCGCTGCCCGACGGCGAGCAGTTCGGCCAGGCGCTCGCCGAGGTGCTGGGCTGTGCGGTGCGGGTCTTCACCGGCGTGCCCACCGGCCGCCCGGACGACCCGGCCATGTTCACCGTCACCGCCGACGGTGGTCCCGGCTGGCAGGTCTTCGCGCGGGAACTGGCGTACGGTCCCCGGACGGCGCTCGGGGCGGCGGCGACGCCGCGCATCCTCAGCCACCGCGCGCCAGCGGAACTCGGCGAGCCGGTCGGTCCCGGCGTCTACCAGTACGCCCACGACGCGGTGGTCGAGGTGATCCCGTCCGGGCTCTGGCTGCGTGCTCCGCTGCCGTCCCGCGACGCCGACCGGATCCGTGCCGTCCCGCTGGACCCGGCGCAGGCCCGGCTGGTCGTGGACGACCCGGCGCCGGCGGTGGCCGACCGCCACCGGGAACTGGCCGCCGACCTGGCCGCGCGGCTCGACCCGGCCACCCGCGGGCGTACGGCGGTGCGGCCGTCCTCGGCGGTGGCGCCGGCCCGGGCACCGGCCCCGCCGCACGGGGCGCGCCGGCACGCGGCGGTTCAGGCCCTCGTGCCCCCGGTTCCCGCCCCACCGCCGGTCGACCTCACTGTGGCCGGCCCGGTCGCCGCGCCGGTGGCCCCCGAGGTGGCCGTGTCCGCAGTGACTGACGCACACGCGGCCCGACCCGCAGTGTCCCGAGGAGACGCGCCCCGTCCCGCCGTGGCCGGAGCGGCCGCGGCCTTCTCCGCCTTGGCCGGGGCGGAGGCGGCCCTCCTCGGCGTGGCCGGGGCGGGTGGCGGGGGCGTGACCTGGGCGAGCGCTCCGACGATGGCGCTGCCGGTGCACCGGCCGACGGTGGCGCCCGCCCGCTTCCAGCGCACCCCGGTCGACGAGGCGCGGGGCGTACGCCCCGGTCCCGACCTCGACGAGGAGCGGGCCTGGTTCCGCCGCGCGTTCCGGCGCCAGCTCGCCGCGCTCGCCGCCGACGTCGCCCGCGTGCTCGCGGCGCACCCGGCCCTGCCGGACGGCGCGGACGCGCTGGAGTACGCCACAGCGGTCCGCCTCTACCTGACCGCCGCGGGGGATGGCGTCGACCAGGCGCTGCGGTCCGCCGAGCCGGGTGGACACGTGCCGTTCGCCAGGTGCGTGGCCGCCGGTACGCGCCCGCTGCCGGTGCACAGTGGCGTCACGTACGCCGCCGCCGACCTGACCCGGGCGGACCTGCGCCGGATCGCGCAGCGCCGGGTGCTGACCGACTGGGGGTTCACCAACGCGCTCGCCGAACCGCCCGCCGACCTGCCGGGAGACGTCGAGGTGCTGATCTGGTCGGCCACCGGCCGGCGCACGGGCGCGCTGGAGACCGGCGACGGCGTGCCGTCCCGCGTCCTCTTCCTGCCCGGCACGGCCTTCGCGGTGCTCCAAGTGCGGGAGCCGGCCGCCGGGGCTCCCGGGCGGCTGCTGCTGCGTGAGCTGTCCGCCGGTGACGCGGCGGCCGACGGGCGGGCGCGGTACGACGCCCTGGCCCTGGCCGCCCTGGACCGGCACGTCGCGGGCGGCGCCGGCCCCGGCACGCCGGTCCCGCCGGCTGCGGCGCGCCGCTTCGTCGGCGTCCCCGGGCTGCGCTGAGCGCTAGCGGCCCAGGCCGTCCAGGAACGGCGCTAGCCGCCCAGGCCGTCCAGGAACGCGGCGAGCGTCTCCCGCTGGTCCGGCGCGCACCGGCCGCTGGCCAGGGCCCGGCGGAACAACTCGCGGGCCGGCCCCGGCGCCTGCCGGAACACCTCCTCGCTGTGCGCGACGAGCCAGCCCACCTGCCAGTCGTCGACCTCGGGCGGCCCGGCGAGCAGGTGTCCGGCGACCCGGGCGGCGGCGCTGCCGTTGTCCGCGAGCGCCTGTGCCGCGTACCGGTGCAAGGTCGGCCGCAGCGCGGCGGGGATGCTCCCGGCGAGCGCCCGCCGCAGCACCGGCTGCCGGAACGCCAGCTCGCGGCCCGCGCCCACGAGAACTGTCGCGGCGACCGCCTCCTCCAGGTCGGCCATCAGGTCGAACGGCGTCCGCCCGGTGACCGCGGCGAGGTCGGCGACGGCGAACTCGTCGCCGAGCAGGGCCGCGTACCGCAGCGCATCCCGGGCGCCGGGGGAGAGGTGGTCGAGGCTGGCCCGGACGGTGTCCACGAGCGAGCGCGGCATGCCGTCGGCCCGCGCGTCGACCTCGGCGAGCCCGTCGACCACCCGTACGCCGTCCTCCGCCACCAGACCGCTCACCAGCTCCCGCGCGTACAGCGGGTTGCCGCCGGTCAGCGGCGCGAGCGACCGCAGCGTCGCGCCGGGCGGGACACCCACCGCGGTGCCGAAGATCTGCTCGATGTCCGCCCGGGGCAGGGGAGCGAGCCGGATCAGGTGCCCGTCACGTGTCGCCACGCCCCGCCGCAGCCGGGCCAGGTCGCGGCGGCCGGGCTCGGGCCGGGTCGTCGCGACGAGCAGCAACGGCAGCCACCGGGTCAGCGCGGCCAGCCGTTCCCAGGCCAGCAGGCTCGCCTCGTCGGCCCACTGGAGGCGCTCGACGGCCAGCACCAGCGGACCGGCGGCGGTCAGCCGACGGACGTGTGCGAGCACCCGGTCGAGCGCCGCGCCCGGCTCGTCGTGCGGTACCGCCTCCTCGCCCAGCGCTGCCCGCATCACGTGCAGCGGGATACGGCTGCTCAGTTCCTCGGCGACGCCACGCGCGACCCGCAGGCCGAGGGTCCGCGCCTCGTGCAGCGCCGCGTCCAGCAGCGCGGACTTGCCGATGCCGGGCTCACCCTCGATCCACACGATCGCGCTGCGTCCCTCGCGCGCCGTCCCGAGCAGGTCGCGCAGCAGCTCCAGCTCGCCGTCGCGTCCGACGAGGCGGCGGCGACGCGGCGCGACCGGACGGGCGACGACGGCGACCGCGGCGGTCGGTCCCGACTCGGTGAGAATCCGGCTCTGCAGCTCGCGCATCGCCGTACCGGGCTCGACGCCGAGCTCGTCGGCCAGCACCCGGCGCGCCGCGTGGTAGACGTCGAGCGCCTCGGTGCCGCGACCGGCCCGGTGCAACGCGCGCATCAGCAGCTCGTGGAACGGCTCGTGCAGCGGGTGGTCGCGGACCAGGGCGGTCAGGTCGGCGATCGGGCTCTCGTCACACCCACCGTCGAGGATCAGCCGGGCCCGCCGCTCCGCCGCGGCGATCTGCAGCTCCGCCAGGCGGTGCCGGTCGAGCTCCGCGAACAGCGCGGCCACGTTGGCGTACGCGTCGCCGTGCCACAGCGCGAGCGCCTCGTCGAGCAGCGCCACCGCCTCGCCGGGCCGGCCCGCGGCGGCGGGCGCCTCGGCCGCCTCGCACAGCGACACGAACCGGTCGGCGTCGAGCGCGCCCGGTTCGAGCCGCAGCGTGTAACCGGCCCGGCCGGACAGCAGCCGCCCGCCGGCCGTCCCCAGGCTGCGCCGCAGGCCGGAGACGTACGTGTAGACGTTGCCGGCAGCGGCGCCGGGCGCGGAGCCGCCCCACAGCGCCCGGATCAGCTCGCCCCGGGTGACCGGCCGGTTGGCGTTGGCGGCGAGCATCGCGAACAGGGCCCGCCGCCGGGCCGGTCCCAGGTCGATCTCGGCTTCGCCGCGCCAGGCGCGTACCGGCCCCAGGACGTTGACGCGCAGGTCCGTCACGAGCGGCCGACGACGGCCTGCCCGGCGCTGCGGGGCGGGTCGTCGGAGCCGGCGATCCGGCTCATCTCGGCGCGCGTCGCGGCGTCCCCGGTGTGCGCCGACACCCAGGTCGCCTCGGCCCGGGCGGGAAGGCCGCAGCGGTGCAGCACCCGGGCCAGTTGCGCGGTGAGCAACTCGCGGGACGACGCGGAGAGGCCCGGTGAGGCGACGGCGTGCCGCAGCACCGCGATGGCCGGCGCGGGGGCGGCGGCGCTGAGCTGCGCGGCGTGGGCGGTCAGCCATCCCTGCACCCAGGCGTCCACCGGCACCGGCCCGGCCAGCAGCTGGCCGGCGACCCGGCCGAGGTCGCCGCCGGCCTCGGCGATCCGCTGCGCGAACTGCCTGTGCATCAGCACCCGCAGCGCGGTCGGGATCGCGCCGCGCAGCACCCGGCGGATCACCGGGTGCCGGAACCGCAGGCGGCGGCCGTCCTCGACGAGCACCCCGGCGGCGAGCGCCTCCTCCACCGCCGGGACGAGCTGCGGCGCCGACTTGCCGGTGACCGCGGCGAGGTCGGTGACCAGATAGTTGTTGCCCAGGAACGCGATCGCCCGCAGCAGCTGCCGGGTGTCGTCGGCAAGCGGTTGCAGGTGCCGGTTGACGGCTTCGGTCAGCTCGGGCCCGGGCGTGTCGGCGGTCCGGCCGTCGCGGTCGGCGAGCACGAGCTGGCGGAGATAGAACGGATTGCCGGCGGCGGCCGCGACGAGCGCGCGTACGGTGTCCGCGCCCGGGCCGGGCGGGCGGGTCCAGGAACGCGCCAGCCGGGTCGCCGTGTCGTCGTCCAGCGGGCCGAGTTCGACGAGCGCGGTGCCGTTGCGGGGCAGCACCCTGCGCAGGAGCCGCACCTCGTAGCCGGCGGGCACCGGGCGGCAGGCGGAGACGAGCAGCAACGGCAGCCGCCCGGTGAGGTTGTGCAGCGCGTGCCAGACCAGCAGGGACAGGTCGTCGGCCCACTGGAGGTCGTCCAGGACGAGCAGCAGCGGCCGTTCGGCGCAGCGCGCCACCACGAACCGCTGGACCGTGTCGACGACCGTCATGGTCGGTGGCGCCCCGCCGGAGCAGTCGTGCAGCGAGGCGGGCAGGCCGGCGTCGTCGCCCAGCGACAGGCACTCCAGCATGATGCTCAGCGGCATCCGGTACGCCAGCTCGTCGCCGACGCCCCAGCCGACCTGGACGCCGAGCGGCGCCGCGTCGCGCAGCCCCTCGGCGAGCAGTGCCGACTTGCCGATGCCCGCCTCGCCGCTGATCCAGACGCTGCCCCCGCGCCCGGCCGCGAGCGCGGTGACCGCCTGCCGCAGCCGGGCCAGCGCAGCCGTACGCCCCTGGAAGCCGGGGAGTGAGGGCGGCGCCGGGATGTGTCCGCGCGTCGCGGTGGGATCGGTGCCGAGCATCTGTTCGTGGATCTGGCGGACGGCGGCGCCGGGCTCGGTGCCCGACTCCGCCACCAGACGGTCCCGGAGAGTGGCGTAGAGCGCGCGTGCGTCGGCGGTGCGGCCCTGCGCGGCGAGCGCCCGCATGGTCACCGCGTACAGGCTCTCCCGGCCGGGGTGGCGTTCGACGAGCGAGAGCAGGCGGTCGACGACCTCGGCGGCGCGCCCGAGGCCCAGCATCAGCTCCGTCCGCCGCTCCACCGAGGTCAGGTACAGCTCGCCGAGCCGGACACGCTGGCTGGCCGCCCGGGGCCCGGGGACGCCGACCAGCGCCTCGTCACCGCGCCACTCGGCGAGCGCGGCGTCGAGCGCGGCCAGCTCGCCGGCCACGTCACCGGCGGCGCGGGGCGTGCGGGCGCGTTCGCGCAGGCGCTCGAAGCGGTGGACGTCGACGGAGTCCGCCGCGACGTGCAGGCGGTAACCGCCACCCTCGGACGTGAGCACGCCGCCGGAGGACCAGCGGTCGCGATCGGGTTCGAGCACCCGGCGCAGCGCGGAGACGTACGTGTAGAGGTTGCCCTGCGCGCTGGCCGGCGGTCGGTCGCCCCAGACGGCGGCGATCAGCTCGTCCTTGGACAGTCCCCGCTGCGGGGTGAGGGCGAGCGCGGTGAAGACGGCCCGGCGCTGGGCCGACCGCAGCGTCAGTTCCTGCCCGGCGTACGTGACCCGGAGGGGGCCCAGCAAGCGGATGTCGAAGCCACTGCACTGTGCCGTCATGCCGTCCTCGTGGTGACCCTGTCCCGGTGACAACCATCCGGGCGGAACCCTAGCTCACCCATCCACTATGTCAACTTCGTCGACATGGCCGGAACCCTTACGGCACATGGCATTCCGGTGCGCCGCGCGATCGCGGAAGGCCCCTGCCGATCGCGCTAGCAGGGGCCTTCCGGCGGCGGGCGCGCACCGGCCGCGACGGCGGCCCGGCACCCGCCCGGTGCCCGGCGAGACGTTACTCACCTCCCGCCGGGCCGGTCGCCGCCGTGTCAGTCGCGTCTCAGCTTCCGGCGCACGTGACGGTGGCGCCGCTGCCGTTGCCGGCGCCCTGGAATCCGAAGGTGGTGGTCTGGCCCGCGCCGACCTGCCCGTTGTAGCTCTGGTTCGCCACGGTGACAGTGCCGCTGGTGCCGCTGGGCACACCGTTCCACAACGAGCTGATCGACGCGCCGCCCGGCAGGGCGAGCGTCACGCGCCAGCCGGTCAGCGCCGTGTTGCCGGCGGTGACGGTGACGGTGGCGACGAACCCGCCGTTCCACTGGTCCTGCACCACGTATGAGGCCGAACAGGACGGGCCTCCGCCGGGGGGCGGGGGGGTGGGCGGGGG
>NZ_MAGP01000162.1 GCF_002926165.1 Micromonospora chalcea
GTCAGCGGCCGGGCTGGGGGGCTCGGAGGGGGGTGCGGAGTTCGGCCAGGGCCGAGGCCACCCCGTGCAGCAGGTCGGTGGCCTCGGTCAGCCGCGCGGCGGCCGGGTGCGCGGTGTCGGGACGGGCGTCCTCGGCGACGTAGCCGGCGGCGGCCACCACCAGCCGCTCGTACGCGGCCACCCCGTCCTGCAACTGGGCCACCAGCGTGGCGTGCACCTCGTCCAGCGTGCTCTGCGGGGTCAGCTTCGCCGCCCGTTCCACGCCCGCCACCCGGTTCGCCAGCTCACGCAGCGAACGATCGGCCTCGGCCGCCTCCCGGACCGCCGGCTCGGCCAGCCCGGTCAGCCGTCCGGCGAGCCCGGCCAGGGTGAGCGCGGCCCGGTCCAGCCGTGCCCACGGCTCGGCCGCGGCGGTGCCGCGCAGCGCCATGCGGGAGCGGACCCGGCGTACCTCGGCCAGGACACCCGGCCCGACGGGCAGCCGCTCGACGGCGGCGACCAGCCGGGCGCGGGAGCGGGCGGCGGCCTCCGCCGGGTCGAGCGCGGGCGGCGCCGGCACTGCTGCGAGCGCCCGGTGGTCGGCCCAGCGCCAGGCGGCGATCGCGATGGCGCTGCCCGCGGCACCGGCCCAGGCCGCGTCCGGCAGGCCCAGTCCGGCGTACGGGGTGAGCACCGCCGCGGCGCCGCCGAGCCCGCCGGCCAGCACGCTCCACCGTCGCGCCGAGTTGCGCAGCCTGCGCAACCTGCGGAAATATCGGGCCCGCTCGTCGGCCATGGTGTTCGCCCCTCCGTCAGCCGGTCGTGCTCTCCCCGGTGCCGCGTTCCCGGCTCATGCTGGCCCGGATCTCGTCGAGCCGGGCGGCGGCGGCCGGGTCGGCCGGCTGCCCGACGGCGGGGGTCTCCTGCCGGCCACCGAGCTGCTCGCCGGCCATGCTCGACCGGATCTGTTCCAGTCTCGCCGATCCGGCCGAGTCGAGCGTGGCCTTCTGGATCTCCAGCATCCGGCCCTCGACCGAGTTGCCGGCCAGCTCGGCGCGGCCCATGGCGGTGGCGTAGCGGCGTTCGATCCGGTCGCGGACCTCGTCGAGCGACGGGGTGTTGGCGGGTGCGGTGAGCGACGACATCGACTCCAGCGAGCGGGCCACGCTCTCCTGCATCTTGGCCTGCTCCAGCTGGCTGAGCAGCTTGGTGCGCTCGGCCAGCTTCTGCTGGAGGATCATCGAGTTGTTCTCGACCGCCCTGCGGGCCTGGGCGGCCGCGCCGAGCGCCTGGTCGTGCAGCGTCTTGAGGTCCTCCAGGGCCTGCTCGGCGGAGACCAGCTGGGTGGCCAGCATCTGGGCGGTCTGCTCGTAGCGCCCGGCCTCGGCCTCGTCGCCCCGGCCCCGGGCCTGGTCGGCCACTGCGAGCGCCTGCCGCGCGTTGCCCTGGAGCTGTTCCACCTCGGTCATCTGCCGGGACAGCTTCATCTCCAGCTGGCGCTGGTTGCCGATCACCGCGGCCGCCTGCTGCACCAGCGCCTGGTGCTGGCGCTGCGCCTCCTCGACGGCCTGCTGGATCTGCACCTTCGGATCGGCGTGCTCGTCGATCTTCGCGCCGAAGAGCGCCATCAGGTATTTCCAACCCTTGACGAACGGGTTAGCCATCTCCGCCTCGTCCCCTCAGTAGCGTCGCGCCTACATCGTTCCAGCCGGACGCCACTCCGGCACCCGTACGCTCCTGATCAACAGTACGACGCGGACGCCAGCACCGCCCACGACGCGACAGCCGGGGTCAGGCGGCGCAGACCACGTCCCGCTCCGCGGGGCGTACCCGGGTGCTGCGCAGCGTGGCCTTGAGCGGCGAGTCCTGCCGGACCTGGACGGCGACCGCGCCGTCGGAGGTGACCTGCCGGACACCGCGGTTGGTCGCCTTGCGCACGGCGGGCGGGGCCACCGCGGCCGGTTCGACCGGCTCGTCGGCCACCGGGACCAGCACGCCGGGCATCTGCTCGGCGAGGGCGACGGTGTCGCTCACCTCGCGCAGCAGTTCCGACAGGCGGGCGCCGAGCGCGTCGCAGATGGCGGCCAGCAGTTCGCTCGAGGGTTCCTTCTGGCCGCGTTCGATCTCGGAGAGGTAGCCCAGGCTTACGTTGGCGGCGGACGACACCTCGCGGAGGGTGCGGTGCTGCCCCTGCCTGCGTGTCCGCAGCGCGTCACCGATCACCCGGCGTAGCAGGACCATCGCACCTCCCCCTGGACGGGACCACCATGCCCGGCCGAGCCGCGCCGGGCGCCGGACGCGGAAACCGCTCCGGCGCCGACGGCGACCGTCGGAGCCTTCCCGCAACCGTACCCGTTGGTTGCCACGACGACATCCCACCCCGCCTCTGAAAATCCGTGCGGATCGGCCGGCCGGCGGGGCGGCGGCCGGGCGTGTCGGCGCCGGGCCGGCTCATCGGCGGCCGGCCCCCGCCGCCTCGGCGGCGTCAGTGTCCTCGGGGAGGTGGATGCGGTCGGCGAGCAGCCGCAGCGCCTCGATCACCACGGCCGAGCGGATGTGGTCGCGGCCGCCGTCGAGGTCGAGCCGGCGCACCTGCGTGCCGTCCGGCCCGGCGACCGCCACGTAGACCAGGCCGACCGGCTTGCCGTCCTGCGGCTCCGGCCCGGCGACGCCGGTGGTGGCCAGGCCCCAGTCCGCGCCGCACCGCTGCCGTCCGCCCTCGGCCAGGGCGGCGGCCACGTCGGGATCGACCGGGCCGCGCTCGGCCAGCAGGTCCTCCGGTACGCCGGCGAGCGTCGCCTTGAGTTCGGTGGCGTAGACCACCATGCCGCCCCGGTAGATCGAGCTGACCCCGGCGATCTCCACGACCGCCGCGGCGAGCAGCCCGCCGGTCAGCGACTCGACGGTGGCCAGCGTCTGGCCGCACTCGTGCAGGCGGTGCACGACGGAGGCCGCCGGGTTGCCGGCGGGCCGCTGGTGTCTCTCGTCGGTGTCCATGCCCGCCCTCTCTTCCCGCGCCAGGGCGGCTTACTCTTCGGCCGCCCGGAGCGACGAGCCGGCTGCCCGGGTCAACGGGCCGGACGCCGCAGCCGCAACGCCTGGGCGATGTAGTCGAACCCGGTGACCACGGTGACCACCACCGCCGCGCCCATGATCCACGGACCGATCGCGGCGAGCGCCTCCGGCATCGGCCAGAGGTACCAGGTGATCGCCAGGATCTGCAGCGCCGTCTTGACCTTGCCGCCCCGGCTGGCCGCGATCACGCCGTGCCGGATCACCCAGAAGCGCAGCCCGGTGATGCCCAGCTCACGGGCGAGGATCACCACAGTCACCCACCAGGGCAGCCGGTCGTAGACGGAGAGCAGCACCAGCGCGGCGCCGGTGAGCGCCTTGTCGGCGATCGGGTCGGCGACCTTGCCCAGCGAGGTGACCAGCTCGAACCGGCGGGCGATCCAGCCGTCGACCAGGTCGGTCGCCGACGCCACCACGAAGATCAGGCAGGCGGCCATCCGCCAGCCCGCGTGGGTCATCGCGGACGCGACCACGGTGGCCGCGAAGACGGGCACCAGCACCAGGCGCGCGCCGGTCAGCACATTCGCCGCGTTGAGCAGCGGTACGGGGGCGGCCGCCGTCGACTCCGCTCCCGTCATGTCCCGCATCGCCCCACGTGGCTTCCCCGCTCCGTCCGGGCCCGCCGTCACCGTACCGCGCCGGGCGCCGCCGAGATCATCTCATCCGGTACGGCGACGAGGTCCACGCCCTCGGTGGCGGTGACGGTGGCCCGGACCAGGTCACCGGGGCGCAACGCGGCCAGGTCGACGCCGCCGCCGACCGGCGCGACGAGCGTGGTCGAGCCGTCGACCTCGGGCGCCTGGTGGGCGGCCCGCCCCTCCACCACGCCGTCGGCGACCGAGTCCACAAGCACCTCCACCGTCGCGCCGAGGCGCTCCTCGGCGCGCTGCGAGCAGAGTTCGTCGGCCAGCGCGCTGAGCTTGTCGTACCGCCGCTTGATCGTGGCGGCGGAGACCTTGCCGGCCAGGCCGGCGGCCTCGGTGCCATCCTCGTCGCTGTAGTCGAACATGCCGATCGCGTCCAGCCGCGCCTCGGTCAGGAACCGGACCAGCTCGGCCACGTCCTGCTTCGTCTCGCCGGGGAAGCCGACGATGAAGTTGCTGCGCGCGCCCGCGTCCGGCGCCAGCGCGCGGGCGGAGGCGAGCAGCTCCAGGAACCGGTCGGTGGAGCCGAAGCGCCGCATCCGGCGCAGCACCGGCTCGCTGGAGTGCTGGAACGACAGGTCGAAGTACGCGGCCACGCCGGGCGTGGTGGCGATCACCTCGACCAGGCCGGGCCGGGTCTCGGCGGGCTGGAGGTAGCTGGCGCGGACCCGCACGATGCCGTCGATCGCGGCGAGCTGCGGCAGCAGCTTCTCCAGCGCGCGCGGGTCGCCCAGGTCCTTGCCGTACGAGGTGGAGTTCTCGCTGACCAGCACCAGCTCGCGGACGCCGGTCTTGGCCAGCCACTCGGCCTCGGCGAGCAGCTCGTCCGGGGTACGCGAGACGAACGCCCCGCGGAACGCCGGGATGGCGCAGAACGCGCAGCGCCGGTCGCAGCCGCTGGCGAGCTTCAGCGAGGCCACCGGGCCGGTGTCGAGCCGGTGCCGCAACACCTGCCGCAGGTGGGCCGGGGTGTGCGCGTCGGTCTCCGGCGCGACCCGGGCCGGGGTGCCGTGCCCGGGCAGCGACACCGCCGCGTCGCGGCGCTTCACCGGGGTCAGCGGCAGCAGCTCCCGCCGGTCGCGGGGGGTGTGCGCGCCGATCGCCTCGCCGGCGAGCACCGAGTCGAGGCGGGCGGCGATGTCCGGGTAGTCGTCGAAGCTGAGCACGGCCTGCGCCTCGGGGAGGCTGTCGGCAAGCTCACGGCCGTACCGCTCGGCCATGCACCCGGCGGCGACGACCTTCGCGCCGGTGTCGGCGGCGGCCAGCAGCGTCTGGATCGAGTCCTGCTTGGCCTTCTCGACGAAGCCGCAGGTGTTCACCACCACCACGTCGGCGCCCTCGCCGTCGGTGGTGACCTGCCATCCGTCGGCGTGCAGCCGGGCGGCCAGCTCCTCCGAGTCGACCTCGTTGCGGGCGCAGCCGAGGGTCAGCAGGGCGACCCGGCGCCCGTCGGATTGCGGGGTGGAGGAGGTGGCAGACACCATCCGAGGGTACCGGGCCGGTTCCGCACCGCCACGCCGCCCGTCCGGCACGCTCAGCGGGCGGGAGCGGCCACGCGGGCCAGCCGGTCGAGCAGGAACACCTCCGTACCGGCCAGGCCGGTGGAGCAGAAGACCGAGATCTGGTCCGCGCCGGTCCGGCCGGGGACCGCCCCGGCCAGCACCGCGCCCAGGTCGCGCAACCGACCGGCGTACGGCTCGACGGCGGCGAGCATCGGCGGCACGTACGCGGCGGCCTGCCCGGGCGAGTCGGTGACCAGCAGGTCGGCGGCGTCGAGCAGGTCGGGGCCGAACTCGTGCCGGTCGGTCTGCTTGAAGCCGACGGTGTTGACGTGCGTGCCGGGGGCCAGGTCGGCGGCGTCGATCACCGGGACGGTGCTGGTGGTGGCGAGCACCACCACGTCGCGGTCGCGCACCGCGTCGGCGGCCGAGCCGACGGCGCGGGCCGGCACGCCCAGCTCGGCGCGGACCCGGGCGGCGAACGCCTCCCGCCGGGCGGCGGAGCGGCTGTGCACCGTCACCTCGCGCAGCGGCCGGACCGCCGCGGCGGCCCAGACCTGGGTCCACGCCTGCCGGCCGGAGCCCACCACGCCGAGCGTGGCGGCGTCCGCGCGGGCCAGGGCGTCCACCGCCACGCCACCGAGTCCTCCGGTACGCCGCGAGCCCAGCTCCTCGCCGACGGCGATGGCGCGTACGGCGCCGGTGGTCGCGTCGTGCAGCACGACCAGTTGACCGCTCTCCGGGTGGCCGAACGTGTCGTACGAGCGGAAGCCGTACCACTGCCCGGTGAGGTGACCGGCGGTGAGCACCATCCGGCCCCCGCCCAGCGGCGCGGACGCCCGGGGCGGGGCGATGAGCCGCCCGGCGTATGCGGCCAGCAGCGCGTCCCGCATGGCCGCGACGGTGAGCGGGGCGTCCACGGCGGCCGCGACGTCGTCGTCGGAGAAGAGCACGGTCATGCCTTCCATCGTGCAACCTGAAGTTGACGTCAACTCCACCCATGGTGGGCTTTCTCACCCCGCCGCCCGTTCCGCCCGGCCGGTGCTACCGTCGGCCACGACGGCCCGCGGGCCGTCCCGGACGAGTGGTGGGCGTACCCGGTCAGGCCAAGACGCCCCGCGTGACCCGACCGTCGCCCGGCCCGCTCCACGCCGGGCCCGCCCGTCAGAGGTGATCTCATGGCCTGGCTCGTACTGGTGCTCTCCGGACTCCTGGAGACCGCGTGGGCGATCGCGCTCGATCGCAGCGCCGGCTTCACCCGTCCCCTCCCCTCCGCCGTCTTCGGCGTCACGCTCGTCGGCAGCATGGCCGGCCTGGCGTACGCGCTGCGCGACATCCCGGTCGGCACCGGCTACGCGGTGTGGGTCGGCATCGGCGCGGTGGGCACCGCGCTGGTGGGCATGCTCGCGCTCGGCGAGCCGGTCAACCTGCCGCGCGTGGCCTGCCTGCTGCTGGTGGTCGCCGGCGTGATCGGATTGAAGTTGTTCGCCTGATCGATGCCGCATCCGGTTTGGACGACGCGGCGGCCGGGGTACCGGATCTTTCGTTGACCGGTAGCGAGATCACTCACGGAGGAACCCCATGGCCGACATCCACGCCAGCGCCCGTCCGCGTACCAACGCCGCCCGGATCTGCACGATCATCGCGTTCGTCTTCGCGGCTCTCGCGATCTTCCTGTCCCCGCTGATCTTCGGCGTCCTCGGCCTGATCCTCGGCATCGTCGGCGCCGTCCTCGGCGACAAGCCGCTGGGCTGGTACGCCGCCGCCGCGAGCGTGGTCGGCGCGATCATCGGCGCCGTGCTCGTCGCCGCGCTGCTCAACTGAGCCGGAAAACCGCCGACGGCGGCTCCCACCTGACGGTGGGGGCCGCCGTCGTCCGTCGTGGGACGTCAGTCCTCGCCGCCGCGCAGGCCGGCCAGGACCTCCTCCAGCTCGTCCGGCTTGACCAGCACGTCGCGGGCCTTGGAGCCCTCGGACGGCCCGACCACGCCGCGGGTCTCCATCAGGTCCATCAACCGGCCCGCCTTGGCGAAACCGACACGCAGCTTGCGCTGGAGCATCGAGGTCGACCCGAACTGCGAGGTGACCACCAGCTCGACCGCCTGCACGAGCAGGTCCAGGTCGTCGCCGATGTCCTCGTCGATCTTCTTCTTGCTGTCCTGCGCCGGGGTGAGCACGTCCGGACGGAACTCCGGCTCCCGCTGGTCCTTGCAGAACTTCACCACGTCGGCGATCTCGCGCTCGGTGACCCAGGCGCCCTGGATGCGCTGCGGCTTCGACGCGCCCATCGGCAGGAACAGGCCGTCGCCGCGGCCCAGCAGCTTCTCCGCGCCGGGCTGGTCCAGGATGACCCGCGAGTCGGCGAGCGAGGAGGTGGCGAACGCGAGCCGGGACGGCACGTTCGCCTTGATCAGGCCGGTGACCACGTCCACCGAGGGCCGCTGGGTGGCCAGCACCAGGTGGATGCCGGCGGCCCGGGCGAGCTGGGTGATCCGGACGATGGAGTCCTCCACGTCGCGCGGCGCGACCATCATCAGGTCGGCCAGCTCGTCCACGATCACCAGCAGGTACGGGTACGGCCGCATCTCCCGCTCGCTGCCCGGCGGCGCCTTGATCTCGCCGTTGCGCACCTTGCGGTTGAAGTCGTCGATGTGCCGGACCCCGTTGGCGGCGAGGTCGTCGTAACGCATGTCCATCTCGCGGACGACCCACTCCAGCGAGTCGGCCGCCTTCTTCGGGTTGGTCACGATCGGCGTGACCAGGTGCGGGATGCCCTCGTAGCCGGTCATCTCGACGCGCTTCGGGTCGATCAGCAGCAGCCGCACCTCGTCCGGCGTGGCCCGGGTCAAAATGGACACAAGCAGACTGTTGAGGCAACTCGACTTGCCCGCGCCGGTGGCGCCCGCGATCAGGATGTGCGGCATCTTCGCGAGGTTGGCCACCACGTAGCCGCCCTCGATGTCCTTGCCGAGCGCCACCACCATCGGGTGGTGGTCGCTGGTCGCCTCGCGGGAACGCAACACGTCGCCGAGCGACACGTTCTCCGGGTCGGTGTTCGGGATCTCCACGCCGACCGCGCTCTTGCCCGGGATCGGGCTGAGGATGCGCACGTCCGGCGACTTCACCGCGTACGCGATGTTGCGGGACAGCTGGGTGATCCGCTCGACCTTGACGCCCGGGCCCAGCTCCACCTCGTACCGGGTGACCGTCGGGCCGCGGGTGAACCCGGTGACCGCGGCGTCCACGTCGAACTGCTCGAAGACGCCGGTCAGCGCGGCGATCACCTCGTCGTTGGCCTTGCTCCGGCTCTTCGGCTTGGCGCCGGTGCCGAGCAGGTTCGCCGGCGGCAGCGTGTAGTCGCCGGCCAGCCCGGTGAGCGCGAGCTGCTCGGCGCGGGTGGGCAGCGGCGAGTGCTCCGGCGGCTCGACCGGCTTGCGGTTCGCCGGCACCCGCGGCGGCTTGCGCGGCAGCACGAGCGTCTCCTGGAGGTCGACGCCGGCCAGTTCGTCGTCCGGGTCCAGCGGCTCCAGCGGCGACGGCATCCGCTTCGCCGGCCGCTTACGGGCCGGCTTCGCCGCCGCCTCGGCCTCGGCTTCCTCCTCATCGTCCTCGGGCGCAGCCGGGTCGGCGCGCAGGCCGAGCCGCTCCGGGATCTTGTTGATCGGGGTCGCGGTGACCACGAGCAGGCCGAACACCAGCAGCAGGAGCAGCAGCGGCATCGCCACCCACGCGGTCACCGCCGACTTCAGCACGTCGCCCACGCCCGCGCCGATCAGGCCGCCGGCGTAGTCGCGCTGGACCTCGTCGACCGGGTTCTGCCCGATGTGCAGCATCGAGGCGGTCGCCAGCATCATCGAGCCCCAGCCGACCAGGCCGCGACCGCGGTGCTCGGGGTCGGCCGGGCTCCGCATCAGCCGCCACGCGCCGACCATGAACAGCACCGGAAGGATTATCGAGATGGCGCCGATGAACAGCCGTACGGTGTCGGCCAGGTGCCGGCCCACCGGCCCGGCGCCGCCGCCCCAGATGCCCACCGCGCTGAGGATGGCCAGGCCGAACAGCAGCAGCCCGGCGCCGTCGCGGCGGTGCTCCGGATCCAGCTCCCGGGTGGACGCGGCCTGCCGGCCGGCGGCCCGGAACGCCCAGCCCACCGTGTGGGCCAGTCCCATCCAGACGGCGCCCGCGGCACGGCCGACGAACGCGGCCGGGGCCGGCCCGCGGCGCGCCGGCCGCCGCGCCGGTTTCCGCGCCGCCGCCTTCTTCGCCGGTTGCCGGGCGCGGTTGTTCGTGGTGCCACGCGGCGACGCGCCGCGCCGCCGGCTCGCCTGAGAGGTACGGCCCGCCATAGAGTCACGGTAACGGCGGCACCCGGTGGAACGCCGCTTTTCCGGGTCGTGTCCGCGCGTCGCAGCACGGGTCGGACCGTCGTTTGTGTTATTCGCCTCAGAAGGGATGCCCGATGGCGTCGCCGGAGATCGAGGACGGTCCGGACGGTCCGCTGACCGGACACCCCCAGGCGCTGCGCCCGCTGACCGGCGAGCTGATCGCCGCCGTGCTGGCCCACCGGGGGTACGCGGTGGTCGAGGAGCCCGACGGCGCGCTCGTGGGCCGCTGGGAACGGAACCTGATCTGGTTCCACCGCCGGGGCGCGGCAGGTGAGCTGCTCCAGGTACGCACCGTCGTCGCGCCGCACTTCGGCATCGAGCACGTGCCCGAGCTGCACGCCTTCTGCAACAGGTGGAACCACGACCGGCTCTGGCCCAAGGCGTACGTGCACGTGGCCGACGACGGGTCGGCCCAGATCTGCGGCGAGGTCACCACCGACCTGGAGCGCGGCGTCACACCGCACCAGCTCGACCGGCTGGTCGACTGCGGTGTCACCACCGGCTGTCAGCTGGCCGCCGCCGTCGCCGAGCTGACCGGCGGGACGCTCCGATGACCACGGCACGCGACCGGGGGCTGGCCGCCGCGCTCGCCGACGCCCGGGACCGGCCCGACGGCGAGGAGCGCTGCGCCGAGCTGGAGCGGATCGCCTCCCGCGCGGACGCCACCGGTGACCCGCGTACCGCCCTGTCGGCGCGGTTCGCGCTGGTCGAGGCGTACCTGCACCTGGGTGAGCGGTGGCGCGCGGTGGAGCCGGTGCGGCGGATGCGGGAGACGGTGGCCCGGCACCCCGGGCTGCTGGACGCCCGGCCCGACGAGCTGACCCGGCTGCGCCGGCACCAGCGGCAGGCGGTGGAGGCGCTGTTCGGCACGCCCCGGGTGGGCCTGGATCAGGCCCGGTCCCTGTTGGACACGCTCGCCGGGGAGCTGGGCGAGGACGCCGCGCCGGTCGCGGAGCTGCGCTGCCGCGTCGCCGACCACCTCGGCGACGAGCCGGCGGCCCGGCGGGCGTACGAACGCTGGTCGGCCGCCGACGCGACGGACCCGGTGGGTGGCTGTGCGGGGTGCGCCCCGGCGCGGCGGGCCGACCTGCTGGCCGGCTGGGGTGAGCCGGAGGCGGCGCTGGCCGCGCTGGCGCCGGCGCTGACCGGCTGGGTCGAGCCGCAGGGGCCACCGACCCGGCGGGCCGAGCGGCAGACCGCCACGACAGTGGCGACGACCTGCACCGACCAGCCCGAACGGGCGCTCACCGTGGGACTGCTGCCGTGGCTGCGCACCGGCGCGGTGACCGAGGCGGCCCGGGCGCACGTACGCGCGTACCGCCGGCACCGCCGGGAACGGGCCGCGTTTCCGCTGCTCGCCGCGCACCTGCGCTTCTGCGCGCTGGGCGGCTACCTGCATCGCGGGCTGGAGGTGCTGACCGAGCAGCTGCCCCGGCTGGACCGCCCGGCCGACGACCTGTCCGCGATGGAGTTCGCCGCGGCCGGCGCGCTGCTCTGCGGGCTGGCCGCCGAGGCGGGGCTCGGCGGGCGGCGGATCCACCGCCCCGGGCACGGTTCCCGGCCGGCCGCCGAGGTGGACGTGGCGACACTCGGGGCGCAGCTCCAGGCGCTGGCCACGGCGCTCGCCGGCAGCTTCGACGCCCGCAACGGCACCGGGCACCAGTCCGGCCGGATCGCCTCGTGGCTGGCCGAGCGGCCGCTCGCCGCGCCGGTGTCGCTGGCCGCCGAGAGCGAGTTCGACGAGGAGCCGGAATCGGACCCGGCCGAGCCCGGCCCGCCCGGCCCGGAGGAGCCCGCCCCGCTGGACGCGGCGATGCTCGCCGCCGCGCTCGACGCCCGGGGCGAGCCGTACACGCCTGAGCCGGACGGTACACTCGTCGGCCGGTGGGGCGAGGCCACGATCCAGTTCCGCCTGCTCGGCCGCCACGGCGACGTGCTGCACGCCCGCGTGGTGGCGCAGCGGCGGCTGCCGGCCGAGCGGCGCGCCGAGGCGTACGCCTTCTGCAACGCCTGGAACCACGACCGGCTGCTGCCCGCCGCCTACGTGCACGAGCCCGGCGACGGGACGCTGGTGCTGGCCGCCGGCGTCTCCACGGACCTGTCCTGCGGGGTCGCCCCGGCGCAGCTGGAGGTGCTGGTGGCCGCGGCGGTACGCACCGGCGCGGCGTACGCCGAAGCGGTCGCCGCCCTGGCCTGAGCCGCCGAGCCGACCGGCCGGCCCGCTACGCGGCGCGGCCCCCGACCACAAGGCGATGGTGGTCGGGGGCCGCGATTCCGATGCGGCGGTCAGCGGGCGGAGAACGCCAGCGTGTACTCGCCGGAGCCGGACAGTCCGGTCACCCGGTACCGGTAGGCGCCGGCCGGGCCCTCGACGGTCAGCCGGGCCACACCGTCGGCGCTGGTGGCGCGGGCGACGGTACGGAACGCGCCGTTGGTGAAGCGTTGCAGCTCCAGCGTCACCCGGACGCCGTCCGGCGCGGCCAGGCACGCCTCCTGGGTGCCGCCGGGCACCCGGAAGAAGCGCCCGTCCGGCTGCACCTGGACCCGCCCGGCGGCGATCCGGCCGCTCCGGCTCACCTGGCCGGCGCACTCGGTGTCACCGGCCGGCGGGGTCGGCGGGACGGTCGCCGGCGGGGCGGTCTCCCCGCCACCGGCGGGCGGCTGCGTCGGGGCCGGCTGGCCACCGGCGGTGACGAGCGTGAGGTTGTTGCGCTGGAGGATCTCGTTGACCGGCTGGAAGAACGTGACCCCGCCCCGGGTGCAGTCGCCGGAGCCGCCGGAGGTGACGCCCTGCGCCTGGTCGCCGGAGAGCCACGCGCCGCCGGAGTCGCCCGGCTCGGCGCAGACGTTCGTCCGGGTCAGCCCGGTGACAGTCCCCTCCGGATAGTTGACAGTGGCGTTCTTGGCCTGGACCAGGCCGCAGCGGGTGCCGGTGGTGGAGCCGGACCGGCAGATCGAGGCCCCGACCGACGCCTCGGTGGAGCCGTTGACCGCCACCGTGCGGCCGTCGCTGAAGTCGGTCACCACGCCCTGCGGCGTCCAGTCGCCGTTCACCCGCACGAACGCCCAGTCGTCGCCGGGGAACGAGGAGGCCGCGAACGTGCCCTGGGCGACCCGGTTGGATCCGGTGGTGCGGTCCCCCGGCCGGCCGCAGTGCCCGGCGGTGACGAATCCGCCCACCACCGAGAAGCCGACCGAGCAGCGGCCGGCGTTGTTGATGAAGAAGGCGTCGCCGCCCCGCACGTCGAATAGCGGGCGCGGGGCCTCGTCGGCGGTGCGTACCCGGACCATCGCGGTCTTCGACCCCGCGGTGGCGGCGAACCGGCGGCCGTCGGCCTCCGCGCCCGGACGGGCGACCACCACCACCGTGTTGTCGGTCACGTCGACGTACCAGCCGGCGATGTCCGGGCTGGCCGCGCCGCCCGCCGCGTCGAGCCGGGACTTCACCGCCTCCAGCTCGGCGACGCCCCGGGCGACCCGCTTCGGGACCGCGCCGGCCGCCTTGACCCGCGCCTCGCCGGCCGCGTCGGCCACCGCCACGGTGAGCGTCGCGCCGTCCGCGCTGAGCCAGCTGCCCCCGTACCCGGCGCCGAGTTCGGCACGCAACCGGGTGACGGTGCCGGCCGCCCACCGCTCGGTGCGCAGCCGCTTCACCGCCTGGTCGCGGGTGAGCGAGAGGTCGCGGCCCATTGCGTCCAGGACCTCCGGGGCGACGCCGTCGGTGGCCGGCGCGGCCCGCCGGGGTTCCTCGCCGGCGAACGACGGTACGGTCACCGCCGCCGTCAACCCGGCCGCCGCCACCAGTACGCCGATGGCTGTCATCCGTCTGCGGTCCATCCGCCACGCTCCTCCCGGCCGGCGCAGGGGCACGCCGGCCGTCCCGGAGTACGGAGACGGACGCCGATCGGATGAGGGTTACCGGAGGGTTTCGACGCGGCGTGTCGGGACGTACCCGGAAAGCGACGGCGCCGGCCCACCGTGGACGGTGGACCGGCGCGCGGCGCGGTCGGGTCAGACCTCGACGACGGTCGGGACGATCATCGGCCGACGGCGGTACGCGTCGTTGACCCAGCGTCCGACGGTGCGGCGGACGATCTGCTGGAGCTGGTGCGGGTCGGTGATGCCGTCCGCGGCGGCCCGGTTCAGCGCCTCGGTGACCAGCGGAACCACCGCGTTGAACGCGGCCGGGTCCTCGGAGAAGCCCTTCGCCGAGACGGTCGGCCCGGCGACCACCTTGCCGGTGACCGAGTCGACCACCACGGTCGCGGCGATGAAACCGCCGTCGCCGAGGATCCGCCGCTCGGTGAGCAGCGATTCGCTGACGTCGCCGACGGCGAGGCCGTCGACGTAGACGTACCGGCTCTTGACCCGGCCGACCAGGCTCGCGCGGCCCTCGACCAGGTCGACCACGTCGCCGTCCTCGCAGAGCACGACCCGGTCCGGCGCGACGCCGGACTCGATGCCGAGCCGGGCGTGTGCCCGCAGGTGCCGCCACTCGCCGTGCACCGGCATCAGGTTGCTCGGGCGGACGACGTTGAGCAGGTAGAGCAGCTCGCCGGCCGGGGCGTGGCCGGAGACGTGCACCTTCGCCACGTCCTTGTGCACCACCACGGCGCCGGCGCGGGCCAGCCGGTTGATCACCCGGTAGACCGAGGTCTCGTTACCGGGCACCAGCGAGGACGCCAGCACCACGGTGTCGCCGGGCGCGATGGTGATGTGCCGGTGGTCGCCGCTGGCCATCCGGCCCAGCGCGCTCATCGGCTCGCCCTGCGAACCGGTGGACATCAGCACGATCTGCTCGGGCGGCAGGTTCGTGGCCTCCTCGATCCCGACCACCAGGCCGGGCGGGATGTTCAGCAGGCCCAGGTCGCGGGCGATGCCCATGTTGCGGACCATGGACCGGCCGATCAGCGCCACCTTGCGGCCGTGCTCGACCGCCGAGTCGAAGACCTGCTGCACCCGGTGCACGTGCGAGGCGAACGAGGCGACGATGATCCGCCCCTTGGCCTTCGCGAAGATCGAGTCGAGGACCGGGCCGATCTCCTTCTCCGGCGTGACGAAGCCGGGGATCTCCGCGTTCGTCGAGTCGGACAGCAGCAGGTCGACGCCCTCGGCGCCGAGCCGGGCGAACCCGGCCAGGTCGGTGATCCGCCCGTCCAGCGGAAGCTGATCCATCTTGAAGTCGCCGGTGTGCAGCACCAGGCCGGCGGGCGTACGGATGGCCACCGCCAGCGCGTCCGGGATCGAGTGGTTCACCGCGAAGAACTCGCACTCGAACGGGCCCAGCCGTTCCCGGCCGCCCTCCCGCACGGTCAGCGTGTACGGCTGGATCCGCCGCTCGGCCAGTTTCGCCTCGACCAGCGCGAGCGTGAACTGGGAGCCGACGAGCGGGATGTCCGGCTTGTGCGCGAGCAGGTACGGCACCGCGCCGATGTGGTCCTCGTGACCGTGTGTGAGCACGATCGCCTGCACGTCGGCCAGCCGGTCCAGGATCGGGCCGAAGTCGGGCAGGATCAGGTCCACGCCCGGCTGCTCGACGTCGGGGAACAGCACCCCGCAGTCGACGACGAGCAGCTTGCCGTCGTACTCGAAGACGGTCATGTTCCGGCCGATGGCGCCGAGTCCGCCGAGCGGGATGATCCGCAGGCCGCCCTCGGGCAGCGGCGGGGGCAGCTCACCCTCGATGTGCGCCTCGGTCACACGTCACCTCATTCTGCGACGCCGTCGCGCGGCGTCCGTCGTGTCGTTTGTTCATTCGGGCAGGGGCAGGCCCGCCGCCGCGCAGTCGGCGCGCAGCTGGGCCAGTTCGTCGCCGGTGGCGTCCACCAGCGGCGGTCGCACCGGGCCGGCCGGGCGGCCCTGGGCCGCGAGACCCGCCTTGACCAGGATCGTGCCCTGGGTGCGGAAGATGCCGGTGTAGAGCGGCAGCAACTGCCGGTGCAGCGCGAGCGCCCGGGCGTTGTCGCCCGCCTCGAACGCCTCGATCATCTGCTTGGTCGGCGCGCCGGTGAAGTGGGTGGAGGTGCCGACCACGCCGACCGCGCCGATCGACAGCATCGGCAGGGTGAGCGCGTCCTCGCCGCTGTAGAACGCGAGGTCGCTGCGGGCCAGCACCCAGGAGGTGGCGGTCAGGTCGCTCTTGGCGTCCTTCACGGCCACGATGCGGCCGTGCTCGGCCAGCTTCACCAGCGTCTCGGTGGCGATCTCCACGCCGGAGCGGTGCGGGATGTCGTAGAGCATGACCGGCAGGCCGGTGGCGTCCGCGACGGTGGTGAAGTGACGCAGCAGCCCGGCCTGCGGCGGCTTGTTGTAGTAGGGCGTCACCACCAGCAGGCCGTGCGCGCCGGCCTTCTCGGCCTGGGTGGCCAGCTCGACTGTGTGCCGGGTGTCGTTGGTGCCCACCCCGGCGACGATGCGGGCCCGGTCGCCCACCGCCTCGGCCACGGCGCGGATCAGCGACTCCTTCTCCGCGTCGGTGGTGGTCGGTGACTCACCGGTGGTGCCGTTGAGGACCAGCGCGTCGTTGCGCTGCTCGTCCACGAGGTATTCGGCCAGCCGGACGGCGCCGTCCAGGTCCAGCCCGCCGTCCGGCGTGAACGGGGTCACCATGGCCGTCATCACTCGCCCGAACGGGCGCGACGCGCCCCGGCCCGGGTCGGTGGAGTGGTCGTGCGTCATGCTCACAACCTAGCGGACGACCACCGGTGACCCGGCGGCGAAGGGCGACAGGTCACTCGGCGTACGGGGACGCCGCCACCTCGGTGCCGTCGGGCAGGGTGGAGATCTCGAAGTCGGCGAACACGTTCGGCGCGACGCTCTTGAGCTGCCGCAGGCACTCCACCGCCAGCTCGCGGATCTCCACGTCGGCGTGCTCGGTGGCGCGCATCTTGACGAAGTGCCGCCACGCGCGGTAGTTGCCGGTCACCACGATCCGCGTCTCGGTGGCGGTCGGCAGCACCGCCCGCGCCGCCTGGCGCGCCTGCTTGCGGCGCAGCGTCGGGTTGGGCTCGTCGGTGAAGCGGGCCTCCAGCCCCTCCAGCAACTCGGTGTACGCCCGCACCGCGGCGTCGGTGGCCTCGACGAACTTCTTGTGCAGCTCCGGGTCGTCGGCGATCACCGACGGCTCGACCATCGCCGCGTCCCGCTCCGGCACGTAGCGCTGGGAGAGCTGCGAGTAGGAGAAGTGCCGGTGCCGGATCAGCTCGTGCGTGAACGACCGCGACACGCCGCTGAAGTAGAAGCTCACCGAGCCGTGCTCCAGCACGCTCAGGTGGCCGACCTCCAGGATGTGCGCCAGGTAGCCCGCGTTGGTGGCGGTGGCCGGGTTCGGCTTCTTCCAGCTCTGGTAGCAGGCCCGGCCGGCGAACTCGGCGAGCGCCTGCCCGCCGTCGGCGTCGGTGGACCAGGGCACCTCTTCGGGCGCCTGGAACTGGGTCCACGCGATCAACTTGACCTGGGGCTGCACCATCTCCGGCATTCCTGGGACTGTAGTTGGCCCTCGCCCGGCGCGGAAATCGGGCGCGCGGCCGACCTGCCGCCCAGCTCAGCCCGGGTGTCCAAGATCTCCCGGCCCTCGCGTCAGCGCGGTCCCTCGGCGGGAGGCTAGACGTAGAGCGAGGTGAAGGGCGCCCACGGCAGGTTGCGGGCCACCGAGAAGACCCCCCAGGCGGCCAGGAACAACCCGATCGCCTTGGGGCTGAACCGCGGCTCGGGCAGCTTCCAGCCGAACGCCCGGTTGCCGGCCCAGGCCACGAAGAGCCAGGTCAGGAACGGCAGCGCGAACACGAACAGGAAGTGGTGCCGGGCGGCGGCCGGCAGGTCGCCGTGCAGCACGTACCAGAGCGCGCGGGTGCCGCCGCAGCCCGGGCAGTCGAGCCCGGTGGTGAGCTTGAGCAGGCAGGTCGGACGGGCGTCCGGGTCGCTCTGCGTCGGGTTGCTGATCATCGCGTACGCCAGACCGAGGACGACGCAGCCGAGCGCGGCCAGCGGCACCGCCCAGCGCGGGGCGCGGGCGTGCAGGCGCAGGACCATACGGGTGAACCGGTCGGTCTCGACCGGCTGGTACGCGACCGGGTACGGCCCCTGCCACGGCCCGTCGGGAGCGTGCGGCCCAGCGTGGACGTGCGGCTCACTGTGGGCGTGCGGGTCGGGCTCGGTGGCAGGCCGGTCAACGCTCGTCACGCGCTCACCGTACACCGGCCACGCCCACCAGCGCGGCGGCCAGCGGCCCCGCGAGGTCGCCTGCGGCGGGCGGGGCGACCGCGTCCAGGCCGAGCCACCCGGCCAGCCGGTACAGCTCGGCGGCGAGCGCCACAGCGGTCTCCCCCGGGTCGGCGCCCGGCTCGACCCAGGCGGCCGGCACCAGCAGCACGCCGGCCTTCCGGTCGGCCTTGAGATCGACCCGGGCGGTGAAGCGCTCGCCCTGGCGGAACGGCAGCACGTAGTAGCCGTACACCCGCTGCGGCGCGGGCACGTAGATCTCGATCCGGTAGGTGAAGCCGAACAGCCGCTCCGTGCGCGCCCGCTCCCAGACCAGCGGGTCGAACGGGCTGACCAGCGTGTTCCCGCGTACCCAGCGGGGCATCCGGGCGTCGGCGTGCAGATAGGCGGGGTGCCGCCAGCCCTGCACGGTGACCGGGGTCCGCTCGCCCGCCTCGACCAGGTCGGCCACCGCCTGCCGCGCCCCGGCCACCGGCAGCCGGAAGTAGTCGCGCAGCTCCGGCTCGGCGGCCACGCCGAGGCAGCGGGCCGCGATCGAGACGAGCGTCCGGTACGCCTCGGCGTCGGTCGGGGTGGGCGCGTCCAGCACGGCGGCCGGGAGCACCCGCTCG
The DNA here is from genome assembly GCF_002926165.1 of Micromonospora chalcea. GTDB lineage: Bacteria > Actinomycetota > Actinomycetes > Mycobacteriales > Micromonosporaceae > Micromonospora > Micromonospora chalcea. The sequence continues at coordinate 18,411 of NZ_MAGP01000162.1, forward strand.
GGCAGGTCGTAGCGGCGGGCGAACGAGTTGGTGCGCTCGGCGGCGGTGACCTCGCCGGCCCAGAACAGGAACTCCAGCGCCCGCTTCACGGCGGACCAGTTCCAGCCCCAGTTGCCGGTCTCCCGGGGCGCGTCGTGCTCGATCTCGGCCGCGGTCAACGGCCCCCGGGCGGCCACCTCGTCGCGGACCCAGGCGACCAGCCCGGGCTGCTCCTGGGCGATCCGGCGCATGCCGCCCCACGCCTCGTCGCGGGCCTTCGCCATCCGCCAGCGCAGCGCCGGGTGCAGCCCGACCGGCACCAGCGACGCCTCGTGCGCCCAGTACTCGAACAGCTCACGCGGGCGGCGGTAGGCGGCGGTGTCCAGCAGCGCGGTCGGGTAGGGCCCGAGCCGGCTGTAGAGCGGCAGGTAGTGCGCCCGCTGGAGCACGTTCACCGAGTCCATCTGGATCAGCCCGACCCGGTCGAGCACCCGGCGCAGGTGCCGCCGGGTGGGCACGCCGGCAGGCGCCGGGTCGGCGAAGCCCTGGGCGGCCAGGGCGATCCGGCGGGCCTGGGCGAGGGAGAGCGATTCCGGTACGGCCATCGCCGGCGACCCTAATCCAGCGGTACGACACCGGGAGCGGCGGCTGGACCGATCGCCCGTCTGGGCATAGAACGGACAGATGCTCACCATTCGCCGGGAGGAACCGGACGACGCCGAGGCGATCGCCCGGGTGCACGTCCACGGCTGGCAGTCCGGTTACGCCGGGATCATGCCCACGGAGGTGCTGGCCCGGCTGAACCCGGCCGCCTGGGCCCAGCGCCGCCGCGACCTCGGCACCGCCGACCCGGAGCACCCGTTCACCACGCTCGTCGCCGAGGACGGCGGCACGATCGTCGGGTTCACCACGTTCGGGCCGTACCGGAACAACCAGGACCGCGGCGACCTCGACCCGGCGCACGGTGAGCTGTTGGCGATCTACGTGGAGCCCGCGCACTGGGGTTCGGGGGTCGCCCGGACGCTGCTCGCGGCGGCCCGGGACGGCCTGGCCGAGCGGGGCTGGACCGGGTACCGGCTCTGGGTGCTCGCCGACAACGCCCGGGCGCGCCGCTTCTACGAGCGGGCCGGGCACTCACCGGACGGCGAGGAGTCCACCTATCCGGTGCCGCTGTCCGGCGGACTCCCCCCGCTCCTGCTCCGCGAACTGCGCTACACCGCCGGAGGCTGACCCGGCCGGGACCTCCCCGCCGGGACGCCCACCGCCGTCCGGGGTGAGCCAGCGCCGGATCGGCAGCCCCAGCAGCAACGCCAGGCTGATCCACACGTACGTGTTGCTGCCGAGGAAGCCGTCCACGCCGGTGAAGTCCTTCTCCCAGGCCCAGACGATCCGGCTGCACAGCAGCGCGTACCCGATCAACGCGGCGGCCAGCAGCAGACGGCGCCGCCGGCTGCGCGCGGGCGCCGCCATGCCGTTGTCCACGAGCAGGATCAACCCGGGCAGCAGCCACACCAGGTGGTGCACCCAGGTGACCGGGCTGACCAGGCACATCACGGCGCCGGTCAGGGCCAGGCCGGTGGCCTCGTCGCCGGCGGCCACCGCCGCCCGCGACCGCCACGCCCACACCACGAGCGTCAGGAGTACGAGCGCCAGCCAGGCGAGGGTGCTCGGGTGCTGCGGGTCGAGCCGGGCCACCACCCCGCGCAGCGACTGGTTGGAGACGAACGCCAGCTCGCCGACCCGGTCGGTGTTCCACAGCGCCTCGGTCCAGAACTCCCGGGAGGCGTCCGGGAAGAGACCGGCGGCCACGAGCGTGGCGACGGCGGCGGTGCCGACGGTGGTCAGCGCGGCCCGCCAGCGGCCGGTGACCAGCAGGTAGACGATGAAGATGCCGGGCGTCAGCTTGATCGCGGTGGCCAGGCCGATGCCCACGCCCGCCCAGCGGCTGCGGGCCGGCAGCAGCCACAGCAGGTCCACCGCCACCAGGAACAGCAGCAGCATGTTGACCTGGCCGAAGTTGACCGTCTCGCGCATCGGCTCGTACGCGGCGGCCAGGCACAGCGCGACGGCGAGGGCGAACCAGCGGGTCCAGCCGGAGCGGCGGGCCACCGGGTCCAGCAGCCGCCAGATCACCACGGCGCTCGCCAGCACCGTGAGCGTCACGCTCACCACGATCGCGGCGTTCCACGGCAGGTACGCCATCGGCAGCATCACCAGCGCGGCGAACGGCGGGTAGGTGAAGCCGTACTGGGTGCCGGGGCGCAGGAAGTCGTAGATCTCCCCGCCGTCACGCGCCCAGTAGGTGAGCGCGCCGTAGTAGACCTGCAGGTCGAAGAAGCCGTGCCGCACCGCCGCCACGGACAGGAACACGGTGACCGCCGCGGCGAGCGCCGCCACGGCGACGGCCTGCGTGATCGTGCGCCCGGCACCCTGCGCCACCGTCACCCTCCTCGCCCTGCGTAGGCTCACGTGCCATGGCTGCAGGCTACGTCCGGCCCGCGCGTCCCGAGGACGCCGGCGAGATCGCACGCGTCCAGCTCGCGACCTGGCGGGTCGCGTACCGCCGGATCCTGCCCCGGCACGTGCTCGACAACCTGGACGAGGCGTACCTCGCCCGGCGGTGGAGCGCGGCGGTGCAGGAGCCCCCCTCGGGCGCGCACCGGGTGCTGGTCGCCGTCGAGGAGGCGGCGCAATCCTATCTGGTGGGGTTCATCGCCTCCGGTCCGGCCGACGCCGAGGCGCTGGCTCCCGGTGAGCCGGCCGACGCGCTCGCGTCGGGCGTCGCGGCGGTGACGGACCTGCTGGTGGAGCCCCGGTGGGGGCGGCGCGGGCACGGCAGCCGGCTGCTCGCCGCGGCGGTCGAGCACTGGCGCGGCGACGGGCTGACCCGGGCGGTGGCGTGGGCGTTCGACGCCGACGCGGCGACCCGCAACTTCCTCGGCTCGACCGGCTGGGAGCCGGACGGCGCGACCCGCGCGCTGGACGTGGACGACATGCTCGTCCCCCAGCTCCGCTTCCACGTGGCGGTCCCGGAATCCGCTGACGAAAATCCTTCAGCCGACCGATGAGTTCCCGCCCGGCCGCCGGTCCACCCTCACGTGGGTGGGCCGGCGGTCCCGGCACGGGGCAGGACCGCCACCCCACCCGCCCCGACGCGGTTGGCGCGGGGGTCAGGCGGGACGGAGTTCGGCTACCAGCTCGTCGTCCTCCGTCGCGCCGGTGGGGTGGAAGCCCAGGGCGGTGTAGAGGGCGGCGGCCGGCTTGTTGTCGGGGTGGTAGCTCAGGCGGATCGGCTCGCCCGCCTCGGCCAGCCGGTCGGCGAGCGTCCGCACCGTCGCACGGCCCAGACCCCGGCCCTGCTCGGCGGCGTCGATCACCATGCCACCGATCCAGCGCGACCCGTCGTCGTCCACGCCCCACATGACGTGGCCGACGACCGTCTCGTCGGCGTAGACCGCCAGCGAGTTCCAGACGTCCGAGCGCTCGGTGAGCAGCAGATAGCGGGCGGCCAGCGCGAACACGAAGGCGCGCTGGTCGTCACGCGGGGCGACGTCGGCGACGGCCCGCCAGTTGTCGTCGTCCACCGGCCGCAGCGTCACCCGGCGGCCGGTGCGGTCGGAGTGCCCGGAGTCGATCATGAGCAGAGGGTACGCCCAGGTCAGTCCAGCAGGGCGTCCAGGCCGACCGTCAGACCGGGCCGGCGGCCCACCTCGCGGACCGCGAGCAGCACGCCGGGCATGAACGACACCCGGTCGTACGAGTCGTGCCGGATGGTCAGCGTCTCACCGGTGGTGCCGAACAGCACCTCCTGGTGGGCGACCAGGCCGGTGGCGCGCACCGCGTGCACGCGTACCCCGTCGATGTCGGCGCCGCGGGCGCCGGCCACCTCGTCGCGGGTGGCGTCCGGCACCGGCCCGAGCCCGGCGTCGGTGCGGGCCGCGGCGATCAGCCGAGCCGTGTGGGTGGCGGTGCCGCTCGGCGCGTCCAGCTTGCGCGGGTGGTGCTGCTCGATGATCTCGACCGACTCGAAGTGCCGGGCCGCGCGCGCGGCGAACTGCATCATCAGCACCGCGCCGATGCCGAAGTTGGGGGCGATCACCACGCCCACGCCGGGACGGCCGGCCAGCCACTCGCGTACCTGGTCGAGCCGCTGCTCGGTGAAGCCGGTGGTGCCGACCACCGCGTGCACGCCGTTCTCGACGCACCAGCGCAGGTTGTCCATGACCGCGTCCGGGGTGGTGAAGTCGACGACCACCCCGGCGCCCGCCTGCGCCACAGTGGCCAGATCGTCGCCCTGGTCGACGGCCGCGACCAGCTCCAGGTCGGCGGCGGAGTCGACCGCCTTGCAGACCTCCATGCCCATCCGGCCCCGGGCGCCCAGCACGCCGACCCGGGCCACCGTGTTCTGCTGCTCAGTCACGGGCCACAACCTATCCCAGCCCGCACGGCGCGGTCCGGCGGACCGCACCGACGCCCGGCATCCGGCGAACCGGCGCGGCCGACGCCCGGCCGACCGGACCGCCGCCGCTCAGCGGTCGACGGTGAAGCTGCCGGAGTCGAACGGGCCCACCACGGCCAGCGACATCGGCCGGCCGAGCAGCTCGGCGGCGAGCGTGTTCACGTCGTCGAGGGTCACCGCGTCCACCCGGGCCAGCAGGTCGTCCACCGGCATCAGGTTGCCGTAGAGCAGCTCGCCCTTGGCGAGCCGGCTCATCCGCGAGCCGGTGTCCTCCAGCCCGAGCACGAACGAGCCCTTGCTCATCCCCTTGCCCCGGGCCAGTTCCGCCTCGGTGATCCCCTCGGCGGCGACCCGGGCCAGCTCGGCGCGGGTCAGGTGCAGCACCTCGTCCACCTTGCCCGGAGCGCAACCGGCGTAGACGGCGAACACGCCGCTGTCGGCGTACTGGCTGGCGTAGGAGTAGACCGAGTACGCGAGGCCGCGCTGTTCCCGGATCTCCTGGAACAGCCGGCTGGACATGCCGCCGCCGAGCACGTTGTTGAGCACGCCGAGGGCGAAGCGCCGCTCGTCGGTGCGGTCGATGGCCGGGCAGCCGAGGACGACGTGCGCCTGCTCGGTCTCCTTCGGCTCGACGAGCGTGGTGGCCGGCTTGGTGCGTACCCCCGGGGTGGACGGGCGGTGCGACGCCGGCGCCGCCGGGTCGGTGTCCAGCGGGGTGCCGCGCAGCGCCTGCCGGACCAGCTTGACCACCGCGGCGTGGTCGAGGTTGCCGGCGGCGGCGATCACGATCCGCGGCGGGGTGTAGCGGCGGCGGTAGAAGCCCTGGATCTGCCGCCGGCTCATCGGCGTGACGGTCTCCTCGGTGCCGGAGATGAGGCGGCCCAGCGGGTGGTCGCCGTAGACGGCGCGGGTGAACAGGTCGTGCACCTCGTCGCCGGGCTCGTCGTCGTGCATGGCGATCTCTTCGAGGATGACGCCGCGCTCGGTCTCCACGTCGGACGGGGTCAGCACCGAGTCGGCGACCAGGTCGCACATGACGTCGATGGCCAGCGGCAGGTCCTCGTCCAGCACCCGCGCGTAGTAGCAGGTGTATTCCTTCGTGGTGAAGGCGTTGGTCTCGCCGCCCACCGCCTCGATCTGGGACGAGATCTCCAGCGCGCTGCGCTTGTTGGTGCCCTTGAACAGCAGGTGTTCCAGGAAGTGCGCGGCGCCGGCCTGCGGGCCGGTCTCGTCGCGCGAACCGACCGCCACCCAGATGCCGAACGACACGCTGCGCATGGCCGGGATCGCCTCGGTCAGCACCCGCAGCCCGCTGGGCAGCACGGTACGGCGGACGGTGCCGCCGAGCGGGTCGTCGCTGAGCGTCCGGGTGACCGCGCGGGCGGCCGAACCCGGCCCGGTCGACGTCACCCCCCGTCCCGTCGAGGCGGCTGACGAACTCACGAGCACCTGCTCTCCGGATGACGAGGGACGGCGGGACGTACGACGGCTCCAGCTCGCGCAGGCGACCTGGAGCCGTGGTCCGGCCCGGGTGACGCGGACGTCACCCGGGCCGGCGGTGGATCAGCTGTGCCGGGTCCGGCGACGCGGACGGGACTCGCCGCCGCCCTCGCCGCCCTCGGAGCGGCGCTCGCCGCGCTCCCGGTCGCCGCCCCGGTCACCCCGGTCACGCGGGCCGCGGTCGCCGCCGCGGTCCCGGCCCGACGGACGGTCGCCACCCTCGGCGGCGGCCGGCGCCGCGGCGCCCTCCGGGCGGATCTTGTCCAGGTAGATCTTGCCGCGGGCGTCGATGTCCGCGATCTCCACCTCGACCTTGTCGCCGACGTTGAGGAAGTCCTCGACCTTCTCGACCCGCTTGCCGTCGCCCACCTTGGAGATGTGCAGCAGACCGTCGCGGCCCGGCAGCAGCGAGATGAAGGCGCCGAACGCGGCGGTCTTCACCACGGTGCCGAGGAACCGCTCGCCGACCTTGGGCAGCGTCGGGTTGGCGATGCCGTTGATCCGGTCCACCGCGGCCTGGGCCGCCGGCCCGTTTGTGGCGCCGACGTAGATCGTGCCGTCGTCCTCGATGGAGATCTCGGCGCCGGTCTCGTCCTGGATCGCGTTGATGGTCTGGCCCTTCGGGCCGATCACCATGCCGATCTTGTCGACCGGGATCTTCACGGTGGTGACCCGCGGCGCGTAGTCCGACATCTCGGCCGGCGCCTCGATGGCCCGCTGCATCACGTCGAGGATGGTCTGCCGGGCCTCGTGCGCCTGCTGCAGCGCGGCGGCCAGCACGTCCGACGGGATGCCGTCGAGCTTGGTGTCGAGCTGGAGCGCGGTGACGAAGTCACGGGTGCCGGCGACCTTGAAGTCCATGTCGCCGAACGCGTCCTCGGCGCCGAGGATGTCGGTCAGCGTCACGTACTGGGTCTTGCCGTCGACCTCGTCGGAGATGAGGCCCATGGCGATGCCGGCGACCGGCGCCTTCAGCGGCACACCGGCGGAGAGCAGGCCCAGCGTCGAGGCGCAGACCGAACCCATCGAGGTGGAGCCGTTGGAGCCGAGCGCCTCGGAGACCTGCCGGATGGCGTACGGGAACTCCTCGCGCGAGGGCAGCACCGGGATCAGCGCCCGCTCGGCGAGCGCGCCGTGGCCGATCTCGCGCCGCTTCGGCGAGCCGACCCGGCCGGTCTCACCGGTCGAGTACGGCGGGAAGTTGTAGTTGTGCATGTAGCGCTTGCGGTTCTCCGGGGACAGCGTGTCCACCATCTGCTCCATGCGCAGCATGTTCAGCGTGGTGACGCCCAGGATCTGGGTCTCGCCGCGCTCGAACAGCGCCGAGCCGTGCACCCGCGGCAGCACGCCGACCTCGGCGGTCAGCGGGCGGATGTCACGCGGGCCGCGGCCGTCGATGCGGACCTGCTCGCGCAGCACCCGGTTGCGGACCTCGGACTTGGTCAGCGAACGGAACGCGGCGGACAGCTCCTTCTCGCGGCCCTCGAAGCGGCCGGTCAGCTCCTCGGCGACCTTGGCCTTGATCCGGTCCAGGGCCTCCTCGCGGTCGGCCTTGCCGGCGATCTTCAGCGCCTCGGCGACCTCGGCGCGGGCCACCTCGGCCACCGCGTCGTACGCGTCGTCCTGGTAGTCCAGGAAGATCGGGAACTCGGCGACCGGCTTGGCGGCGACCTCGGCCAGCTCGCTCTGCGCCCGGCACAGCTCGCGGATGGCCGGCTTGGCGGCCTCCAGGCCGCTGGCCACGATCTCCTCGGTCGGCGCGGTCGCGCCGCCCGAGATCAGGGTCACCGCGTTCGGGGTGGCCTCGGCCTCGACCATCATGATCGCGACCTCGCCGTCGGCCAGGGTACGGCCGGCCACGACCATGTCGAACGTGGCCCGCTCCAGCTCCTCCAGGGTCGGGAAGGCGACCCACTGGCCGTCGACGTGCGCGACCCGGGTCGCGCCGATCGGGCCGGAGAACGGCAGGCCGGACAGCTTGGTCGACATCGAGGCAGCGTTGATCGCCACCACGTCGTACGGGTGCTGCGGGTCGAGCGCCAGCACCGTCTCGACGACCTGGACCTCGTTGCGCAGGCCCTTGACGAACGACGGGCGCAGCGGCCGGTCGATCAGCCGGCAGGTGAGGATGGCGTCCTCGCTGGGCCGGCCCTCACGGCGGAAGAACGAGCCGGGGATCCGGCCCGCGGCGTACATCCGCTCCTCGACGTCCACGGTCAGCGGGAAGAAGTCGAACGACTCGCGCGGCTGCTTGCCGGCCGTGGTGGCGGAGAGGACGACCGTCTCGCCGAGCTGGGCGACGACGGAGCCGGCGGCCTGGCGGGCCAGGCGGCCGGTGGAGAAGGTGATCTCACGGGTGCCGAAGGACCCGTTGTCGATCACCGCGGTGCGGGATTCGGTGCCGAGGTTGGTCTCGGTCATGTGCTGTGGTGCTCCTTCGCGTCGTCGGCCGACGACACGGGAACTGCTCAGGCGGCCGGTCTTCGATCGAAGCGCCCGGGTGGGCCGGCGTCGTGCCGGGATGCCCGGGGGCCACTACCGGAGACCGGTGCTGACCGGCTCCCTCTTCGGGTGTCGCGCGGCCGGGGTTCTTCGGTGGTACTGCAACGGGGGAGCGGCCAGGCGGCCACTCCCCCGTCAGGTCATCGGCGCAGGCCGAGCCGCTCGATGAGCGACCGGTAGCGGTTGATGTCCTTCTTCTGGACGTAGTTCAGCAGCCGGCGGCGCCGGCCGACCAGCAGCAGCAGCCCACGGCGGCTGTGGTGGTCGTGCTTGTGCACCTTCAGGTGCTCGGTGAGCTCAGCGATCCGCTTGGTCAGGACCGCGACCTGCACCTCGGGCGAGCCGGTGTCGCCCTCGGCGGTCGCGTACTCCTGGCGGATCTTGGCCTTGGCTTCCTGGTCGAGCGCCATGTTCTCCCTGTTTCGTGGGTCATTCGATGAGGTCCGGAGCGGTCGTGGTGACCGGTGCAACGGACCGGTTCCTCGCACCCGCGGCGTCGTGCAGGCACGCGAGGCCCCCGTCGGTCAGCCGACGTCTCCGCCAGCCTACCAGCCCTCGGGACGGACGGCCGGTCAAGGTCGCCCGAGCGGGTCAGGACACCGCCCGGCGGGTGCGCTCCACGTCCTCGGCGATCTGGGCCACCAGCGGTTCGATCGCGTCGTACGTCCGCTGCTCGCGCAGGTGCGCCACGAAGTCCAGGGCCAGCCGCTCGCCGTACAGGTCGCCGGTGAAGTCCAGCGCGTACGCCTCCACCCGCCGTTCCCGGCCGGAGAACGTCGGGTTGGTGCCGATCGACACGGCCGCGGCGAGCGGTTCGCCGTCGCGGCGCACCAGGCGGGCCGCGTACACGCCGTCGGCGGGCACCGCCGCGTACCTGTGGGTCAGCAGGTTGGCGGTGGGGTAACCCAGCTCACGTCCGCGCTGGTCGCCGCGGACCACCACGCCCTCGACCCGGTGCGGGCGGCCGAGCGCCGCCGCCGCCGCGCCCACGTCGCCCGCGTCGACGCAGGACCTGATGTACGTGGAGGAGAAGACCGTCCCCGCCTCGGCGACCAGCGGCGCCCCCTCGACGGCGAAGCCGAAGGTGCGGCCGAGCCGTTCCAGCAGCGGCACGTCCCCGGCCGCCCGGTGCCCGAACCGGAAGTTGTCGCCGACCACCACGAGCGCGGCGTGCAGGTGCTCGACCAGGACGTCGTGCACGAACGCCTCGGGTGGCAGCCGGGAGAACTCGACCGTGAACGGCACCACGCAGAGCACGTCCACGCCGAGCGCCTCGATCAGCTCGGCCTTGCGCGCCGGCTCGGTGAGCACCGCCGGGTGCGAGCCCGGGCGCACCACCTCGGCCGGGTGCGGGTCGAACGTCACCACCACCGACTTGACGCCCAGCTCCCGGGCGCGCGCCACGGTGTGCCCGATGGTGGCCTGGTGCCCCCGGTGCACGCCGTCGAAGACGCCGATGGTGACCACCGAGCGTCCCCAGCCGCCGGGCGCCGCCTCGTACCCCCGCCACCGCTGCATGCCGTTCCTCCCCCTGTCCGCCCGCGCGCCGTTCAGGCCGGGGCCAGCACGATCTCCGCGCGGGCCCGACCGTCCCGCTCGCTGACGATAGCGATCAGCCCGCCCGCCGGGTCGAAGACCGCGTACGGCCCGGTGATCCCGGCCGGGGTCAGCGGCCCGCCGTGGGAGAGCACCCGGGTCTCGTCGGCGGTGGCGTCCCGGCGCGGGAAGAACCGCGCGGCGGCGGCGTCCAGCGGCAGGTTCACCACGTCCGGCGCGCGCTGCTCCAGCTGGTCGAGCGTGGCCGCCTCGGCGAGCGTGAACCCGCCGACCGCGGTGCGGCGCAGCGCGGTGAGGTGGCCGCCGACGCCGAGCGCGGCCCCCGCGTCACGGGCCAGCGCCCTGATGTACGTGCCGGACGAGCAGGTCACGTCCACGTCCACGTCCACCACGTCCGGGGCGTCCCGGCGGATGTCCCGCACGTCCAGCCGGGAGACGGTGACCCGGCGGGCGGGCAGCTCGACCGTCTCGCCGTCGCGGACCCGCTTGTACGCCCGCTGGCCGTTGATCTTGATGGCGCTGACCGCGCTCGGCACCTGGTCGATCTCGCCGGTGAGGGCGGCCAGCGCGGCGCGTACCCCGTCGTCGGTGACCGCGCCGGCCGGTGTGGTCGCGACCACCTCGCCCTCGGCGTCGTCGGTGACCGTGGTCTGCCCCAGCCGGATCGTCGCGGCGTAGCTCTTGCCGGCGCCGATCACGTACGTGAGCAGCCGGGTCGCCCGGCCCACCCCGATCACCAGCACGCCGGTGGCCATCGGGTCCAGCGTGCCGCCGTGCCCCACCCGGCGGGTACGGGCCAGCCGGCGGATCCGGGCCACGACGTCGTGCGACGTCATGCCGCCGGGCTTGTCGACCACGATCAGACCGTCTGTGCTCACGACCGCCAAGCCTGCCAGACGGCGCCGATCCTCCCTGCGGGGGATACCGCCCTGCTTCGGCGGGGTGTCAAGATCGTGCGCCCCCGCCCCGTCTGCCCGGGAAGTCCGATGACCGATCACCGTTCCGTCCCCGATCCCCACGCCACCGATCGCCCGTCGGAGGACACCCTGGGACGGGTACCCGAGTGGCTGCGCCAGCCCGCGCCCGAGGTCGAGCCGGGCCGCGGCGACCGCCTGCGGATCGCGCTCGGCGGGCACTCCGGCAAGCTGCTCGGCGGCGTGGTCGTGCTGGCGCTGCTCGCGTTCTTCGGGCTCGTCGGCGGCCTCGGCTACCAGGGCTTCCAGCGCTGGCGGGAGCCGCCCGCCGAACACCCCACGGTGAGCCTGCCGGTCGGTGAGCAGGCGTCCTCGTCGGCCTCGCCGCCACCGGCCGCCGGCCCCTTCGACGGCACCCCGGCAGCCGGCTTCCCCGAGGGCACGGCCGGGATCGCGCTGCCCCGGGCCAAGCGGACCGGCGCGTTCACCGAGAAGCAGGTGGCAGACACGCTGGCCAAGGTACGCAAGGCGCTGATCACCGCCCGGCTGGACCGCACGTTCTTCACCGCGAAGGACCCGGAGCGGCTGGTCCGCCAGTTCGCCCCGGACGCGCGGGCCGGCGTACGCGACGACTTCCCCACCGGCGAGGCGGGCACCTACTCGACCCGGCTCGCCCCCGGCGCCCGGCTCACCGACGACGAGCCCCGGGTCAAGGGCCGGATCAGCTACCGGGCGACGAAGGACCGGGACGGCATCCGCATCCTGGAGGTGACCACGAACTTCGTCTGGGCGTACGCGTTCTCCACCACCCGCCCCGCCCCGGGCGCCGGCGTGGTGGTGGTCCACGACACGGTGAAGTGGAGCGTGCCGCACCCGGCCGACGTGGTCACCGGTTCCGCCGGGCTGTGGATCGAGCGGGCCGACTCGTACGCCTCCAACATCGACTGCGCCGCGCTGGACAAGGGGCTGCTGGCGCTGGGCCGGCCCTCGTTCGCCGGTCCGGCCGACCCGGACCCGGACGCGGTCTTCGACCCGGACAAGACGGTCGACCTGCCGGACACCTGCTGAAACTCGGGCTTCACCCCGCCGC
>NZ_MAGP01000163.1 GCF_002926165.1 Micromonospora chalcea
GGGACAAGGTGTCCCACGACTGGCAGCTCAACCCCGACCAGTCCCCCACCGCCGCCTGGCTGACCCCGAAGGGGTCAGCGGGGCCTTCGGGGTCAGCCAGGAGGCGGTGGGGGACTGGTCGGGGTTGAGCTGCCAGTCGTGGGACACCTTGTCCACGGCGATCGGGTAGATCGTCAACGTGCCGTCCGGGTCGATCCGGAACCGCAGGAACGCCTTCGAGTCCTCGATGCCCTGGGCGGCGAACAACTCGTTCAGGTTGACCCCGAACGCGCCGGCCACCAGCAGGTACAGCGCGACGAGCTGGCTGGCGACCAGACCGCTCACCGGCCCGTAGAGCACCGCTGCGGCGACCGCCGGCAGCGGCCACGGCCAGTCGTAGAACGGCAGCTGCAACCAGACCCACGTGCCGCCGGCGGCGAGAGCTATCTGGGCCAGTCCGTGCGCCACCCCGAGGATCCAGTGGCGGGCGTGCCGCTTCCCGCCCGCCGTCGGCGGCTTGGCGAAGAACACCGCGCCCATCATCGCCACCACCAGCATGATCGCCAGCGGCACGCTGAACAGGCGCTGCTCGGTGGTGCCCACCCGCTGCACCGCCACGCCGGCCATGGCCAGCATCAGCAGCGTGTGCAGGGTGCCGAGCAGCGTGGTGAAGCCCGGATTGCGGAACGGCAGCCGGGCGAAGATGCCCCAGCCGTACCGGCGGGAGCGCGCCTTGTCCGGGTAGCGCGCGGCCAGGTCGTACTCCCGGGTGTTGCTGGCCCGCCGGGTCAGCGTGTCACGCGGCGGCACCTCCAGCTTCTCCGGCAGCCGGTGCGTGGGGTAGAGGTAGGCGCCGCCACCGCCGCACGTGACGAGCTGCCGGTCCGTCCCGGCGTAACGGGCGTAGTGGTGCAGGTCGCCGGAGACCAGCACCCGCACCTGCGCGCCGGTCGGCGCGACGAGGGTACGGATGAAGTAGTCGATCGAGTCGTACGCGTTGGGGTGGTCCACGGCCTTGACCCACGTCGGCGCCGGCACCGCCAGGATCACCTTGGACTCCGGGGTGAGCTTGCGGGCCACCTCGTCGAAGTAGGTGAGCTGCGGGTCGTCCAGGTACGAGCCGGACTGGTCGTCGAGGCCGAGCAGCCACCAGCCGGCCGGCAGCTCGACCGCGAAGTACGAGCGGGACTGGCCGGTGCCCCAGCCGCCGAAGTGCCGGTCCCGGGTCCGCACGAACAGCCGCAGGAACGCCGTCAGCCCGTCGTACCAGTCGTGGTTACCCGGCACCGCGAACAGCGTCGGCTTCTCCGGCGGAGCAACCGGCAGCGCGGACTGGTACGGGCCCTTGCAGCGGTCCTCGTACGCCTCGTAGCCCGCCGCCGGGTAGACCTGGTCACCACCCATCACCAGCGTCTGCGCCCGCGGAAGCCGGTGCCCGTCCACCGTCAGCTCCGGCTGGGCGAGCAGGTACGCCACCGAGTACGTGGCGTCGAAGCCGTCACCCAGGTCGGCCACGTAGTCGAGCCAGAGCCCGCCGTCCGGCCCGACCTGCCGGAACGTGCCGTCGCCGAACGCGTTCTGCAGCTCGCGCTTGTCCAGGTACGCCCCGAACAGCATCGCCAGCAGCGTACGCAGGCCGGTGCTGATCAACAGCAGCGGCGCGAGCCAGGGCACCGGCCGGCGCGGGGTGAAGCCCAACTCCTGCGGGTCGATCTTGCGGGGGCGGCGGGTGGCGCGCTCGCCGGGATGCGCCTCGGGGGCCGCTGGCCGCGGCGGTTCGTCGGTCACCCGCCGCAGGGTAGTCGGGACGCGGCGCGAAGTCTCTCCCGTGACGGGGCGGATGTGGCTCGGTGTCCGGGTTCGGAGGCGGGGGGATCCGGTTCGGCTTCGGCCGGGGAGTGCCGTACACTTTACGATCGTTGCCGCCTTAGCTCAGTCGGCTAGAGCGACGCACTCGTAATGCGTAGGTCGACGGTTCGATTCCGTCAGGCGGCTCGGTACAGAATCCCAGGTCATCGGCCTGGGATTCGCCGTTTCCGGGGCGGACAACAGCGCCCTTCGACGGAGATGGGCTTCAGGAAGAGGAGTGGTTGGCGGCAGCGCGGCCTACGCTGCCGGAATGAAGGTGGGCAGGGTCTGGCGGGTGCACCACCGCAGCGAGTTGGTCGGTGAGGTCGATGAGCGGGAGCTCGACTTCCCCTGGATCCGCGGCCGCTTTCGGCCAGAGCCTGCTTTCCGACCACTGCGACCGATTTTCGCGGCATGGATCGAGGCCGTGAACTCCGGGGATGTTGAGGCATTGCGCCAGGCGCACGAGGCCATCTATCCGGCCGTGACGATGACTGACCCGACCGGGCGCGAGGTGCCATGGTTCATCTTGGTCATCGAAGGGGACGAGGCGCGCTTCCGGTGGCGTGATGAGCCCGTCACTGATCGGTAGCAAGCCGGCCAGCACGTGGGCGGGCGGGGCCTGCCGAGCCACCCTCAGTCCAGCTTCGGTTGTTCGTACAGTTCGCGGGCGGACAGGATCACCGCGCTGCCGTCTGCGAGGCGGACGGTCAGTGTGGTGGTGTTGCTGCTCGACTCATCGAGGCCTTCGGGGTACCAGGCGCCGAAGTAACCGTCGCGAACGGTTGCCCGCGCCGTCCGTGACGAATCGCCATCCTCGGTCCGCAAGTTGATCTCCACGCTCGTCACCTGTGAGCCGACGTGTCCCGCCATGATCCGGACGTAGCCTTCGTCGGTGCGTAGCTGACCCCACGAGTACAGCTCGACACCCCCGGCGCCGAGCCGCTCGGTGCTGGTCAGCACGGTCAGGATGCTGGTATTCGTCACGTCCCCGTTGCGATCGCGGAAGCATGTCTGGCTTCCAGCCGGCGACACGGCGTTCACGTATGCGTACTCGCCGCGTTTTTCACCGATGACCACCCTTGCGACGCTCGCGTCCTGGGCAGGCAGGCATTTGCCGGCGATGTCGCGTGCCTCGGTATCCGAGATCGGACTCGGCTCGGGCGTCCACGACGCAAACGCGGGACCAGCGTTGAGAAATGTCAGGGTGAAGGCGACAGCGGCGGCGAGCGCTCCGGCCGCGCCGACGATCGCCAGGCGAGGCCGACGGTGCGATGTGCGCGCTGGTGCCGGGCGCGGTCGCCGATCAGTGGCGACGATCCGCTCGAGCAATTCTCGCGCGGGTTCCTGCGCGACGCGTGCGGGCACCGGGACGGCGGCAGAGCGGATTGTCCGGGCGAGGACGTCGTCGTGGGTCATGCGGAGCCTCCGCGTCGTGAAGGGCCGGCCGGTGCAGGGACGTTTGTGGGTTCGCTGATCGGCCGCTGACCAAGATGCTGACGCAGGCGGCGACGGGCGCGCAGCAGGCGCAAACTGAACGCGGGCCGGGAAATGCCCAGTACGTGTGCTGCCTGCGGCCCGGTGAGGTCTTCGATCGCGGTCAGCGTCAGCACTTCCTGATCGGCCGATGACAGGCGCTGCCAAGCCTTCACCAGGTCGACGCGGGTAGCCGCGAGGTCGGCCTCGGTGCTGCTCGGAGCATCGGGTTCCTGGAGGACGCGAAGCGCGAGGCTCTGCTGCCGCTGGTCGCTGCGCTGCCGATTGTGCAGAACGTTGCGGGCGACGGTGAACAGCCAGGCGCGGGCCTCGCCGAGTGACTTCGGTACTTCGTCCAAGCGGCGCCACGCTATCAAGAACGTCTCGGCGACCACGTCTTCGGCAACGGCGAGGTGTGCACGGCGTTCGACGAAGAGCAGCAAACCGTCATACGCGGCCTCGAACAGCTCGCGGAAGGCGGAATCGGCCTCCGCGGTCGTCGGATCCACACCCTTCCTCGTGTTCGGCGCGTGGCGTCTGGTGCTCATAGTCGTCGCCGGTCCAATACGAAGCCGCGGATCAAGGGTGCGAGTGGGCGCTCGACGAAGCGATGGACAAGCCAGGCTGCCGCCAGCAGCCCAAGCACGGTGCCGCCGATCAGTATCGACGCGGGAAGGTTGGTTTCCTCGTACACGTTGCGGATCACGCTGTATCCAATGCGCGGGTGCAAGAGGTAGAAGGGGTAGCTGATGGCACCCGCAATGGCCAGCCAGCGCATTCTCACCCGGTTGGTGTAGCCGAGCGCGATGACGAGCATCAGAAGGTACACCCCGGTGAGCAGTACCGGTGCCGGCCAGACGGGCACCTCGAAGCCGGGCTTCAACTCCAGGGTCCGCTCGTGCACGCGCTGCAGGCTGACCAGCCACGTGGCGAGTAGCAGCACCCACAGCCATGGATCGGATCGGTTGCGGCGAAGCAGGAACAGGGTGATTCCGGCGATGAAGTACGGTGCGAAATCGGACATCACGACCTCGTCCAGGGCGGCACCCCGGAAAACGGGCATGACCACGGCGACTGCCAGCCACACGGCAGCGAATATTTTTACTCCCCGCTCGGTCGGCTTGGCCGCAAGAATGCACGCCGCGATCAGATAGAACCGGAGCTCGATCCAGAGGGTCCAGTACACGGTGTCGACAAGCGGCGTGTTGAGGGGCTCCGCCAACATGGTCAGGTTGACCAGCACGCCCCACCCGTCCGGCAGAGGTGGGAAAGGCAGCCCGCCGCTGATCGGCAGCACTGCCGATACGGCTGTCGTGGTCAGCACGCACACCCAGAACGCCGGATAGAGTCGCGCGACGCGGGAGGCAGCGAACTCGCGAACGGTGCGCCCCCAGCCGCTCATGAGGATCACAAATCCGCTGATCAGAAAGAACGTCTCGACTCCGAGGAAGCCATAGATCAGCACCGGTGCCGCGTCCGGCAGGAAGTATGCCGGCGGGCGCACGCCGTCCAACCTCCATGAGTCGCCGAAGTGGTATCCGGCCACCGCAAGAGCACAGATCAGCCGCAACCCGTCCAGCACGTACAACCGGGGCGCCCGCCCGGGAGGGCTGCTGACGGGCGGCGGCGTCGGCGCGCGGTCGAGCACCGCGGTCGTCATACTCTGCTCCTGTCCTGGATACACGACTGCATCCAGGACAGACATGTGCAGCACCGCGTCAAGTGCTACAGGTGATCACCGTCACGGGTGGTTCGACCGGATCTGGCGCCTCTGGCCTCAGCCGATGCGTAGCAGCAATACCTGGTCGTCGCGGAGTTCGGAGATGCTGTCGCGCAACAGCCTCAGCCCATCCAAACCGGCCGTGCCGCTCTCCTCGAAGTCCAGTCCCATTTCCTCGAAGTGGGCGGCCAACTCCGCCTCGCGGTGCCCGGCGGGGTCGAGCTGATCCAGGAACCGCTTGTGTGCGGGAGTGATGAGCACGGTCAGGTCGTGCACCTTGTTGATGGCCGCCGACTCGGCATCGAACTCCGACTGCTCCAGGTCTACGTCGCGCTCCTCCAGATAGCTCAAGACGTGCAGCATGCAGTACCCGGACCAGTCGTACTCCTCCCGCGGCTCGCGTCCGTGTTCGGCGAGGTAGGAGCCGAGTGACGACGACGATGTGCGGGCGAGGCGGGCCAACTCGGGGATGCTTCTCCTGGGAACCAGGGTCAGTGACGCGACAGCAGACAACGCACCCTCCGTCGTACGGACTCTGCCGGGCAGGCTACGGGGAGGGAGCGACAACGTGTCAGCGGATCGTTGCGGCGGCCGATGGCTCCCTAGCCATCCGTGCAGCCAAGGAAAGCCGCAGGCGCTGACGGCACCCGACCCATGTCGTAACCGCCTGTTACGGTGCGCCGCAGTTGGCCGGTCAGAGCAACCCCACGCAGACCCACGAGCCCGAGGTGAGCGGCCCGCATCCAATCCGCATCTCGCATTGCGACCGCCTTGCCCAGCCGGTTGGCGACGGCGTCCAGGTCGTCACCGAACAGAGCCACGTACACCTCCAAGTGATGGTGCGGGGGAGCCGGACAAGACGGCGGCAGCGGCCCAGGCCAGCAGCAAGCCCATGGTCAGGCCGGGCGGCAGGTACCAGAACGTGAGGAAGCCGGCTGGTGGCGTCAACGGCAGTGCCGCGACGAGCGCCCATGCGACGCGGCGCGGCAGCACGCCGCGACGCAGCCCCTGCAGCCCGCACCAGACGGTGCCCACCAGCGCCGTCAACAGGGCCACGAGGTCGAACAACCACCCGTACCCGGGGGTGCTGTATTCCAGGCCGATAGCGATGCCTGCGGTGAGGAGCCCGTACCTCGTGAGGCGGCGGGGCATCGCGGTGGCGTGGCCGGTGACCGTCCAGACGAGCGGCAGCGCCAGCAGCACGGACACGAAGAAGGGCCCGCGCCAGATCCACGCCGGCTCCCCACCGTCGAACAACGGCAGGTTCTCGGCCATCCATCGCGACGGAGCGGGTAGGGAGCTGACGGCGCGGCCGCCGCCGACCTCCCACTGCGTGGCCATCGCGGCGCCGAGCACCGCCGCGATCACCGGCGCGAGAACCGCCAGGACGCGCCGCCAGCGGGCGACCGGCAACTTGCCCTCGCCGCCGGTCGGGCCGGCGCGATCGGGTACGCGCTGCGGATGCTTCTGTCGCATCGGACGATCGTCATTGCGTCGCTGGGAATTCTCATCAGGGGAACAGCCGGGATCACCATCGGCGTATCGGCGGTCCACGTGGGTTGTCTCGGTCCGCGGCGGTCAGCGCACCAGCAGGTCGATGACGCCCGTCAGGTCCTCCTCGCCGCTGCCCTCGGCCAGGCGGCGGCGCATCAGCTCGAAGTAGGGGCTGAGCAGTTCCGGGCTGACGCCCTGCTCTGCCGCGGTGCGCAGGAACGTCGGCGTGCCGGCCACCTGCATGGCGAGATTGGAGACGACGCCCTTCGTGTAGTCGCCGCTGCGCAGCTGGTCGGCGGTCTGGTGAACGGTCGGGGCCATCGCGACGAGCCAGTCGGCGAGCAGCGGGGCCAGCGACGCGGGGTCGATGTCCTCCCGGCGGATCAGGGCGAAGGCGTGCGCTGCCCCGGCGAACATGCCGTACATGGCGCTGAGCAGGGCGATGTCGTGCAGGGCGGCGAAGCCCGCGTCCCGGCCGACGTAGGTGGTGCCGGCGGGGACGGCGAGCGTCTCCCGGTGCCGTTCGAACAGCTCGCGGGAGCCGCTGTAGAAGACGTAGCCGCCAGCGTCCGGGACGCCGATCATCGGAGGGACGGCCATGATTCCGCCGTCCAGGTAGCGGGCCCCGCGCTCGCGGGCCCAGTCGGCTCGGGCGCGGGCCTGGGCGGGCGTACCCGTGGTCAGGTTGACCAGATCCCTGCCGGCCAGGTCGGCGCCGGCCAGCACCTCCTCGACCGAGGTGTCGTCCAGCAGGCAGACGACGACAAGGGTGTTCGCGGCGACGGCCTCGGCGGCGCTGTTCGCGACCGTCGCTCCCTCGGCGGAGATCGCCGCGGCGCGGGCCGGGGTGCGGTTCCAGACGGTGAGCGGGTGGCGGGCGGCGAGCCAGGCGCGGGCCAGCGCGGCGCCCATCGCGCCGAGGCCCAGCAGCGTCACGGGCGTCTTCTCCACAGTGTCGTGTGCCATGCCGAAAAGGCTGGTCGCAGGCCCGCAGGTGAACAAGTACGCACTTCGGAGTAGGTGGTTACTCTGAGGTGAGCGAGCAGGTCGGAAGGGTGGGGCATGACGACGTTGAACCGGCCGGGCGCACCGGACGGCCATGTCTGCGGGATCGACGCCGCGATGGAGGTGATCGGGGGCAAGTGGAAGGTGCTGATCCTCTGGGCACTCCACGAGCACCCGTACCGCCGCTTCGGCGAGTTGCGCCGGCTGCTGCCGGGGATCACCGAGAAGGTGCTGGCCGCCCACCTGCGCGAGATGGAGGCGGACGGCGTCGTGCGCCGCGTCTCCTACGACGAGGTACCGCCCCGCGTCGAGTACTCGCTGACCGAGGACGGCGTACGCCTCAACGATGCGCTCGAACCGCTGGCCGCGTGGGGACGCGAGCGGCCGTCGAGGACCGCAACCGGCACGGCCGCCTCGTAGCGGCGGGCCCAGGCGTCACCGCTGCTTCGCGCGCTGGCGGGCGGCCTCGTACAGCGCCACCGTCCCGGCCGCCGCCGCGTTCAGCGAACTGGCCGCACCGACGATCGGAATGCGTACGATCCGGTCGGCCGCCTCCTGCCAACCCTTGCTGAGTCCGTGCGTCTCGTTGCCGACGAGCAGGACAGTGGGCCCGGTCAGGTCGTGCTCCGCTACGTCCACGTCGCCGTGTTCGTCCGTACCGATGATCTGGATCTGTGGTCCCGCCTTCCGCACCGCGGCGACCCAGTCGAGGACGGCGTGGTGGCTGGGGACGCGCACGGCCGGTACGGCGAACAGCGACCCGGTGCTGGCCCGGACCGCCTTCGGGTCGTACGGGTCGGCGGCGTGGCCGGTGATCACCACGCCGGACGCGCCGAAGGCGTCGGCGGACCGGATCAGCGTGCCGATGTTGCCCGGGGTCTTGGGGCGGTCGAAGACCACCACGAGCATGTCGGGCCCGACCGGGACGCGGGCCAGGTCGTCATCGGGCTGCGCCACCACGGCCAGCAGTTCGGGGGACTCCTCCTCCTTGCCGCTGAGTTCCCGCATCAGCTCGGGCGCGAGCGCGACCCGCCGGGCGTCGGCGCGGTCGAGCAGTTCCCGGCACCAGCGGGACAACTGTTGCCGGTCCGGGTACAGCAGCGCCCGGATCTCCCAGCCCTGCTCCAGGGCGACGGTGATCGGGCGTACCCCCTGGACCAGGAACTCCCCGGCACGCTGGCGCTTGTTGCGGTTGGTCAGCAGCGCCTGCCACTGCTGGAAGCTCGCGTTCCGGGTGGTGATCGTCAAGGTCTTCGCCACGCAGCCGATTCAACCCCATCCGGTGCCGGTCCCGGGGTTGCGGGCCCCGGCGACGATGGCCGGGTGATCATCCGCCGGTCGTTCCTGATCCGCCTCGCGTGCGTACTGCTGGTGGTCGGCGGCGGCGCGTTGCTGTGGCTGCCGTTCCACACCCAGATGGAGCTGGACGACTGGGCGGTGACGCTGCGCGAGCGGGGTACGCCCGCGCGGGCGGTCGTCGTCGACCAGGTGACGGAGAGCGGCGGCAACCGGAGTCCCTCGTCGAGCACCATGTACTTCAGCTACGAGGTGGACGGCCGGACGCACGCGCAGGAGGTGGCCTGCTTCGAGGTGTGCCGGGCCGCCGGAGCGGAGGTGTCGATCTGGGTGAACCCGGCGGACCCGGGTGACTTCGTCACCGACTTCGGTCAGCTCAGCGGCCACCGCGGCCGGGTGCAGGGCGTCCTCGGCGTGGTCGGGCTGGCCGCCCTGGGCGTCGGGGTGGTGCTGGCCCTGTCCGGTATCAGGCGTCGGCGTGTCACCCCGCCGCGCCGCGACCGGCCGCGCCGGGTGGAGCCGGCGACGGGCGGTCGCGGGTACGTGGGCCGGGGCAAGCGCAAGCGCAACGTCCGGCCCTGACCACGGGACTCAGCGGTACAGGGTCTCCAGGTACGCCGGGCCGTAGTGGCGTTCCAGGTCGGCCAGGCTCTCCGCCGGGGCCTCCACCTCTTTGATCAGCCGGGCCCGCGTCGGCAGCACGTCCGGCTGCCAGGTCTCCGGCTGCCACAGCTCGGAGCGCAGGAACGCCTTCGCGCAGTGGTAGAAGATCTGCTCGATCGCGACCTCGACGGCCAGCACCGGCCGGTGGCCCTTGACCTCCATGTCGGCGAACCACGGCGCGTCGGCGATCAGCCGGGCGCGCCCGTTGATCCGCAGCGTGTCGGTGCGGCCGGGAATCAGGAAGATCAACCCGACGTGCGGGTTGGCCAGGATGTTGCGGTAGCCGTCGGCCCGCCGGTTGCCGGGCCGCTCCGGAATCGCGATCGTGGTGTCGTCGAGCACCAGCGCGAAGCCGGGCGGGTCACCCTTGGGGGAGACGTCGCAGGTGCCGTCCGCGCCGGCGGTGGCGATCAGGCAGAACGGTGACGCGGCGAGCCACTCCCGGTCGCGTTCGTGCAGCGTACGGCGGTCCTTGGCGGCAGCGCGCGGCATCGGCGTGCCGATCAGCTCGCGTAGTTCGGCCTCGCTGGTGATCTCCCGGGTCGTCACGTCTTCCTCCCCCGTCCGTTGATCGTCACGACGGTTCCGGCCCGCGACGGGCCGCGTTCCGCCATGGTCAGCCTAGGAGAGCGCGTCGAGTGTCGGGTTTGCCCCCGGGGCCGGCGGGTAGGGACCGGTTCGCAGCGTGCGGCCGGACGTGACGGATGGAGGCCGAGATGGAGAGCCGGCTCAAGGTGCTCGGCCATCCCGTGCACCCGATGCTCGTGATGTTTCCGGTGGCGCTCTTCGTGACCGCCGTGATCTTCGACGTGGTGGACACCGTGGGCGGGCCCGGCTTCCTGGCCGAAGTCGCGTACTGGAACATCACCGTCGGTCTGATCGGCGGCCTGCTGGCCGCGGCGGCCGGGGCGTTCGCGTTCCGCGCCCTGCCGGCCGGCACCCGCGCCAAGCGGGTCGGTGTCACCCACGCCGCCGCCAACGTGGCGGTGATTCTGCTGTTCGCCGCGGTCTGGGTGGTCCGGCTCAACGCCGACTCGCGGGCGGCCGGGGGCGCGCTCGTCGCCATCGAGGTGGTCGCCCTGGCGATCCTCGGCGTCAGCGCGTGGCTCGGCGGTGAACTGGTGGACCGCCTCGGCGTCGGCGTCGACCCGGAGCACGATCTCAACGCGCCCAGCTCGCTGCGACCCCCCTCGGCGACCCAGCGGATCGGAGACGCGCGATGACGGAACAGGGCAGCGGACGGGGCTGGCGTGGCCGCCAGCAGGGCTGGGACCCGATGGGCGAGCTCCAGTCGCTGCGCTCCGAGCTGAGCCGGCTGGTCGGCGGACGCTCCGGCAGCCAGGACGTGGATCTGGCCGAGACGGCGGACGGCTGGGAAGTGGTCGTCCGGCTCCCCGGTGTGGCGCCGGAGGAGGTGGCCGTCGAGCTGGACGACCGGGAGCTGTGCGTACGCGCCCGGTCGGAAGCCGAGGTGAACGCCGACCACGGCATCCCGGGCGGGTTCACCACGCGCGGCTTCGAGTACCGCGTCGACCTGCCGTCCCGGGTGGACCCGGACCGGATCGACGCGGTGATGGACCACGGCCTGCTGCGGGTGCGGCTGCCCCGGGCGGCCCGGCCCGCGCCGCGCACCATCACCGTCGGCCGCACCGGCCCGCGCGCGGGCGTCGACCGTACGCCGATGCCGGCCGACCCGGCCGCGGACCGGGAGCTGCACCACCCCGACACCGCGCTCGACGAGATCGACAGGCCGTAGGGGCCGCGTGACCAGCCCGTCGGGTGACTCCGACCCGCCGCGCCGCGACCCGGAGCCGTCGCTGCTCGGCCCGGTCGGCGAGCGCGTACCCGACGTCGAGCGGATCGCCGTGCTGCGCGCCAACGCGCTCGGCGACTTCATCTTCGTGCTGCCGGCGCTGGACGCGCTGCGGTCGGCGTACCCGTCGGCGGAGATCGTGCTGCTCGGCGCGCCGTGGCACGCGGCGCTCTGGCGCGACCGGCCCGGCCCGGTGGACCGGGTGCTGGTGGTGCCGGCGGCGCCCGGCATCCGCGATCCGGGCCCGGTCGAGTCGCCGGGCGACGTGCCGGGCTTCCTGGCCGCGGCCCGCGCCGAGCGGTTCGACCTGGCGTTGCAGGTGCACGGCGGAGGCGCGAACTCCAACCCGCTGGTGGCGGGCCTGGGCGCCCGGGTCACCGCCGGCCTGCGGGCCGAGGGCGCGCCGCCGCTCGACCGCTGGCTGCGCTACGTCTACTACCAGCACGAGGTGATCCGCTACCTGGAGGTCGCCGCGCTGGTCGGCGCGCCCGCCACCACGATCACCCCGTCGCTGGCGGTCACCGCCGCCGACCGGGCCGAGGCCGCCGCCGTGCTCGGCGAACCCACCCGGGCCCGGGTGGCGCTGCACCCGGGCGCCACCGACACGCGACGCCGCTGGCCGCCGGAATGCTTCGCCGAGGTCGCCCGCGCGCTCGCCGGAGACGGGTACGAGGTGCTTGTCACCGGCACCCCCGCCGAGCAGGAGACGGTGGACGCTGTGGTGGCGGCGGCCGGCGTGCCGGTGCGTCCGCAGGTCGGCACGCTCCCGCTCGGCGCGCTGGCCGCCGCGTACGCGGACTGCGCGCTCGTGGTCTCCAACGACACCGGCCCGCTGCACCTGGCCGCCGCCGTGGGCGCGCCGACCGTCGGGGTGTTCTGGGTCGGCAACCTGATCAACGGGGCGTCGCCGCTGCGTGGGCGGCACCGCCCGATCGCCGCCTGGACCACCCACTGCCCGGTCTGCGGCGTCGACTGCACACCCGGGATCTACCCGCACCGGCCCGGCGACGGGGAGTGCCCGCACCGGGTGTCGTTCGTGGCCGACGTGCCGGCGGCCGAGGTGATCGAGGCGGCCCGCGAGCTGCTCACGCCTCCGCCGTCGACTCGCTGAGCACCACTTCCCACGCCTCCACGTCCCGCTCGGTAACTGTGGTCGGCGACTCCAGGTGGTAGGCCCCGCTGGGCAGCACGCCGGCGCCGCCGTGGCGCTCCAGCACGGCGAGCTGGGCGGCGACGTCCTCGCCCTGGTGCCGGTCGGGCAGCCGCTCCCAGAAGTCGAAGCCACCGGACTCGACCAGCTTCGTCCGGTCGTAGAGCACGCAGCCGCCGATCCAGGAGACCTTGTACGCCCGCCACTGCCCGGGCGGCAGGTTCAGCTTCTCGGTGACGTGCAGCAGGTTCGCGGCCGGGTGGATCGACGCCCGGTGCCACTCCGGCGTGCCCGGCATGATGCGTTCCGGCACCGGCCGTCCGGCCCACTCCTCGTAGTGCTGGTGCGTCTCCGGGCGGACGTCGTCGGCGTAGGAGAGCCCGTGCACCGCGTTGCCGACGAACCCGCAGCCCAGCTCGTCCAGCGCGGTCATCAGCCGGGACAGCGTTCCCGGCTCCAGCCACACGTCGTCGTCGAGGCAGAGCACCGCGTCGGCGGCCGACTGGGCCAGCAGGTAGCACCGGTGTTCGGCCAGGCCGCGACGGGGCAGCCGCCGGGTCAGCAGCACCGGATGCCCCCGGTGCCGCAGCGCCCGGACCATGGTGGCGGCGGCCGGATGCGCGTACGCGGGCTCGCCGTCGGACTGGTCGCTGACCACCACCCCGAACCCCGGTACGCCCTCCTGCGCGGCCAGCCCGGACAGCGTGACAGCCAGTTCGGCGGGCCGGTTGCGGGTGGGGATCAGCACGTCGAGCCGGCGGCGCTGCCGGAACTGCCCGGGCGTGCCCGGGTCGAGCGGTCGCGTCACGCCGGCCTGCCTTCGCCCACGGGGCTGTCCTCGCTCCGCTCGGTGCGTTCGCTCATGAGCGACTGGGCGCGGATGCGGTCGATGATCGCCGAGGTGGAGCGGTCCGGCACGTACCCGAGCGTGCGCACCTGCCCGCCCAGCCGCCGCACCAGCGGCGCCTCCGGCACCATCTCCGGCGGGTAGTCGCCGCCCTTGACGTAGACGTCGGGGCGGACCGCCTCGATCAGCCGGGCCGGCGAGTCCTCCTCGAAGACCACCACGTGGTCGACGCAGGCCAGCGCCGCCAGCAACGCGATCCGGTCCTCGACCGGGTTGACCGGCCGGTCCGCGCCCTTGAGCCGGCGGACGCTGCCGTCCGAGTTGACCGCCACGATCAGCAGGTCACCGAGCGCGCGGGCCTGGGTCAGGTAGCGGACGTGCCCCGGGTGCAGCACGTCGAAGCAGCCGTTTGTGAACACCACCGAGAGGCCGGCCTGCCGGTGCTCGTCCACCAGCGCGGCCAGTTCGTCGGCGCCGACCAGCGCCGGGTGCCCGCCGTCGTCCGGGCCGGTGCCGAGCGCGGCGAGCAGATCCTCGCGGCGGCACACGCAGGTGCCGGTGTCGGCGACCGTGATGGTGGCGGCGAGCTGCGCGAGCTGGGCGGCGGTGGGCAGGCCGGCGTCGGCGGCGAGCGCCAGCGTCATGGCCGCCAGGTACGCGTCCCCGGCGCCCACCGCGTGACTGGCCGGGACCGGGGTGCTGTGGCTGCGCCGGGGCTCGCCCTCGGCGCCGCCGACCACCGCGCCCTCGGTGTCCAGGGTCACCGCCACCACGTCCGCGCCGGTGTGCGCGCGCAGCTCGGGCAGGCGCGACTCGGCCAGCACGGCCCGGTCCACGCCGGTGCCGGCGGTCGCGCTCACCGTCACGCCGGTGCCGGTGACGCTCAGCCCGTCCCCGGTCAGCGCCACCCGCTCCTCGCCGGGCGTCGGCTCGCCGGTCGGGCCGGTCGAGCCGCCGGACGTCGCTGCGGCGGGCGCGCCCGAGGTCGGGTGCGGGCTGCCCGGCGCACGGTCGCCGGACCCGCCGGGCGCCGCGCCGACCATCAGCTCGGACGGGCCGTCGGCCTCCGCCGGGTGGTCCAGGTGCAGGTCACCCCCATTGGGTACGGCGTTGCGCTCGCCGTGTGCGAAACCGGCGGCGGCGCGGGCCAGCAGCCGGGTGGCCTCGGCGAAGCTCGGCGTCACCACAGTCGGGTTCAGTCCACGCCAGTCGGCCAGGTCGTGCGCGTCCAGCGCCACGGTGCCGTAGCGGTCCCGGTTGGCGACCAGCCAGGCGCGTACCGCCGAGGGCAGGGCGCCCAGGCCGTAGTCGCAGACCACGAGCGTGAGCGGCTGTCCCGGGGCCACCGCGCGCAGCTCCTCGGTGGCGCAGTGCAGGGCGGTCAGCAGCCGTGCCACCCCGTCGTCGTCCAGCGCGTCCTCCGGGCCGCCGGAGTCCTCACGGAGCAGGATCTGGTTGCCGGCGAGCATCCGCCGCTTCACCGGCGTGGGCCGGCCGGGCTGGCTCACCGTACGGTCCCAGACCGCGGCGCGGTCCAGGCAGTCGTGCAGCTCGTCACCGGCCACGTCGGCGCCGACCGGGGCGACGAGCGCCGCCCGTCCACCGAGCGCCGCCACGTTGACCGCCGTGTTGGCGGCGCCCCCGGCCGCGGAGATCCGCCGCCGCAGGGTGAGGACCGGCGCGGGCGCCTCGCGGCAGAGCCGCTCCGACTCGGCGAACCGCCACTCGTCCAGCATGGCGTCCCCGACGACCAGCACGGGACGCTGCTGCCAGCTCGCCACCACGGTGGCCAGCCGGCGCTCTTCCGCTGCTGCTCCTGCCATGCCTCTGCGGATCCCCCCGCGCCGTCGGGCCAAACGCGACGCGGGCCACCCGGTGCGCCCGGTTTCGCCGCATCGGCCGGGGGAACGGTGCAGACATACCTCGGAGAGGAGAGAAGAGCATGGCAGCGACACTTCAGGGCAAGCGCATCGCCTTCCTGGCCGCCGACGGCGTCGAGGAGGTCGAGTACACCCAGCCCCGGGAGGCGGTGGAGAACGCCGGCGCGCAGGTCGAGCTGGTCTCCCTCGACTCCGGCTCGATCCAGGCCTTCAACCACCTGGACCACGGCAAGCAGTACCGGGTCGACGTCACCGTCAAGGAGGCGGACGCCGGCGCGTACGACGGTCTGGTCCTGCCCGGTGGCGTGGCGAACCCGGACTTCCTGCGCGCGGACCCGGACGCGGTCCGGTTCGTGAAGTCGTTCTTCGACGCCGGCAAGCCGGTCGGCGTGATCTGCCACGGCCCGTGGACGCTGGTCGAGGCGGACGTGGTGCGGGGCCGGACCATCACCTCCTGGCCGAGCCTGCGCACCGACCTCACAAACGCCGGCGCGAACTGGGTCGACAAGGAGGTCGTCACCGACAACGGGCTGGTCAGCAGCCGCAAGCCGGACGACCTGCCGGCGTTCTGCGCCAAGATCGTGGAGGAGTTCGCCGAGGGTCGGCACGCCGCCTGAGGAAAGTCACAGGCCCACCGGGGGCATGATCCGCCCCCGGTGGGATAGGAAGCGGGATGACCGCCCAGACCGCCCCGCCCGCGCTGCCCGTCCGCCAGATCCGCCTGCTGATGTTCGGTCTGATGACCGGGATGCTGCTGGCGGCGCTCGACCAGACCATCGTCGGCACCGCCCTGCCGACGATCGTGGGGGAGCTGGGCGGCATCA
Organism: Micromonospora chalcea; assembly: GCF_002926165.1. Lineage (GTDB taxonomy): Bacteria > Actinomycetota > Actinomycetes > Mycobacteriales > Micromonosporaceae > Micromonospora > Micromonospora chalcea. The sequence continues at coordinate 15,996 of NZ_MAGP01000163.1, forward strand.
ACCACTACTCGTGGGTGGTCACCGCGTACCTGCTGGCGTCGACCGCCTCGACGCCGCTGTACGGCAAGATGGCCGACCTGTACGGACGCCGGCCGGTCTTCCTGTTCTCGATCGGCATGTTCCTGCTCGGCTCGCTGCTGGCCGGGCTGTCGCAGGACATGACCCAGCTGATCGTCACGCGCGGCGTGCAGGGTCTCGGCGCGGGTGGGCTGATGACGCTGGCGTTCACCATCATCTCGGACGTGGTCTCGCCCCGGGAGCGCGGGCGCTACCAGGGGTTGTTCGGCGCGGTGTTCGGCGTCTCCTCGGTGGCCGGGCCGCTCGTCGGCGGTTACTTCGCGGAGACCAACTGGCGGTGGATCTTCTACATCAACGTGCCGCTGGCGATCCTCGCCATCGTGGTCTGCTGGCACGTGATGCGGCTGGTGCCGTTCGAGCGGCGGGAGCACACGGTCGACTGGATCGGCGCGGCGCTGCTGGTGGCCGGCGTGAGCTGCCTGCTGCTGGCGCTGAGCTGGGGCGGCGCCGAGTACGCCTGGGGCTCCGGCGTGATCGTCGGCCTGTTCGCCGCGGGCGCGGTGCTGGGCGTGCTGTTCGTCGTCCAGGAGGCGCGGACCAAGGAGCCGATCCTGCCGCTGCGGCTGTTCCGCAGCGCCACGTTCGCGCTGGCGAACGCGGCGGGCTTCGTCCTCGGTCTGGTGATGTTCGGGTCGATCATCTTCATCCCGCTCTACCTCCAGATCGTCAAGGGCGCCTCGCCGACGCGCAGCGGTCTGCTGATGCTGCCGATGATGGCCGGCGTCATCATCACCTCGATCGTCACCGGCCGGGCGATGAGCCGGATCGGCAGGTACAAGTGGTTCCCGGTGGCGGGCGCGGCCGTGCTGGTGGTCGGCATGCTGTTGTTCCAGCAGCTGCGGGTGGCCACCTCGCTCTGGGCCGCGTTCGGCTACATGGTGGTGATCGGGATCGGGCTGGGCCTGTGCATGCAGTCGCTGATCCTCGCCGTGCAGAACGCGGTGAGCGTGCGCGACCTGGGCGCGGGCACGTCCTCGGCCACGTTCTTCCGGTCGCTCGGCGGCTCGTTCGGCGTGGCCATCCTGGGCGCGGTGCTGTCGTCCCGGCTCACCACCGAGCTGGCCGGCCGGCTGCCGGGCGCGCTCGCGCAGCTCCCGCCGGAGCAGCGGGCCGCGGTGTCTGCCGGCGGGAACTTCTCGATCAACGACCCGGCGGCCATCCTGGCCCTGCCCGCCCCGGTACGCGCCGCCGTCCAGGCCTCGTTCGTCGAGTCGCTGCACCTGGTCTTCCTGACCACCGGGCTGATCGCGATCGTCGCGGTGCTGGCCACGCTGGCCATGCCGAACCATCAGCTGCGCGGCACGGGCCCGCAGGGCGCCACCGGCGGCGCCGACCCGATCGGCGGCAAGGCCCCCGCGCCCGGTGGCAAGCCGCTGACCAAGGAGTCGAAGGAGGAGGCCGCCGCCGACATGGAGGCGAAGTCGCAGACGATGCTGTGACCGGCGGCTACTTGAGGATCAGCCGGTTGGTCTGCTCGAACACGTCCAGGTCGGCGAGTGTCTCGTGGACGCTCGACGAGAGCGGGTGCGGGAAGTCCGCCGGACGGAAGAAGGCGGCGTCGGTGGTCTCGTCGGTGAACCGGTCCAGCTCGCCGTCCCACTCGTCGACCCGGAACGCGGTGGTGAAGACCTGGTACGTGTGTCCGTACATGTTGGTGTGGGTGCGGTCCGGGCCGGTGTAGAGCGCGAACGCGCTGACCCGCAGCGCCCGCAGGCCGGTCTCCTCCCGCACCTCGCGGACCGCGCAGTCGGCGATCGACTCGCCCAGTTCCATGGCGCCGGCCGGCAGCGCCCACTGGCCGTTGTCGGAGCGCTGGATCAGCAGCACCCGGGCGGCGTTGTCGCGCACCACGGCGCGGGCGCCGACGAACATCAGGGTGCGGTCACCGGCCAGGGCGCGGAGCTGCCCCACGTACGAGTCGGCCCACGAGATGCTCACCCGGACAATCTACGCATCATCCGTGATCACCTCGGTGGTTCCGGGGGGTTCCGTAGATGTGACCGCCGCCACTACGTTGTTACCCATGCGTAGCACGATGATGGACGCCCCCCTTCAGGTCGCCCGGATCCTCGAACACGGCTCCACCGTGCACGGCGCGGCGGAGGTGGTCACCTGGACCGGCGCCGAACCGCGCCGGATGACGTACGCGGAGGTCGGCCGTGCCGCCGCCCGGCTAGCCCACGCGCTGCGCGACGAGTGCGGCGTGACCGGCGACGAGCGGGTCGCGACGTTCATGTGGAACAACAACGAGCACCTGGTGGCGTACTTCGCCGTGCCGAGCATGGGGGCGGTGCTGCACACGCTCAACATCCGGCTCTTCCCCGACCAGGTCGCCTACATCGCCAACCACGCCGAGGACCGCGTGGTGCTCGTCGACACCACGCTCATCCCGCTGCTCGCCCGGGTGATCGGCGAGATGGCGACCGTCGCGCACGTGGTGGTGGTCGGCGGCGGCGACCCGGCCCCGCTGCTGGCCGCGGCCGGTGACCGGATCACCGTGCACCACTGGGACGCGCTGCTGGCCGACCGCCCCGACCACTTCGACTGGCCGGAGGTGGACGAGCGGGACGCGGCCGCGCTCTGCTACACCTCGGGCACCACCGGCCACCCCAAGGGCGTCGCCTACTCGCACCGCTCGATCTACCTGCACTCGCTCCAGGTCTGCATGCCGGAGGGCTTCGGGCTCGGGCCGAACGACCGCGAGCTGGCCATCGTGCCGATGTTCCACGCCATGTCCTGGGGCCTGCCGTACGCGGCCTTCCTCTCCGGCGCCTCGCTGATCATGCCGGACCGGTTCCTCCAGGCCGAGCCGATCGCCGCGATGATCGCCGCCGAGCGCCCCACGCTGGCCGGGGCGGTGCCGACCATCTGGACCGACCTGCTGGCCTACCTGGACGCGCACGAGGTGGACCTCTCCTCACTGAAGGAGGTCATCGTGGGCGGGTCGGCGTGCCCGCCGGCGCTGATGCACGCCTTCCACGACCGCTACGGCATCGACGTCATCCACGCCTGGGGCATGACCGAGATGTCGCCGCTGGGCTCGGTGTCCCGGGCGCCGGCCGGCGCGACCGGCGACGACGCCTGGCGCTACCGCTACATGCAGGGCCGCGTACCGGCGGGCGTGACCGCGCGGATCGTCGGTCCGGCCGGTGAGCCGCTGCCCGCGGACGGGACGTCGGTGGGCGAGCTGGAGGTGCGCGGGCCGTGGGTGACCGCCCGGTACATCGGCGACGACGTGCCGGAGGAGGAGAAGTTCCGGGACGGCTGGCTGCGGACCGGTGACGTCGGCACGCTCTCGCCGGACGGCTACATCACGCTCACCGACCGCGCCAAGGACGTGATCAAGTCGGGCGGGGAGTGGATCTCCTCGGTCGAGCTGGAGAACGCCCTGATGGCGCACCCGGCGGTGCTGGAGGCGTGCGTGGTGGGCGTACCGGACGAGCGCTGGGACGAGCGTCCGCTGGCCACCGTCGTGGTTCGCGAGGGCGCCTCGGTGACCGCCGAGGAGCTGCGGGACTTCCTGGCCGGCTCGGTGGCCCGCTGGCAGTTGCCGGAACGCTGGGCGTTCATCGACGCCGTGCCCAAGACCAGCGTCGGCAAGTTCGACAAGAAGGTGGTGCGTTCGCGGTACGCCGACGGCGGGCTCGACGTACGGGAACTGACCGCGTCGTAACGTTTCGGGGCGTACCGTCGCCTACACGGGCAGGAACACGTTTCCAACGGGCATTCCTCCCAGAGGGCGGCCCCGGCGTTCGCACCGCGCCGGGGCCGCCCGTCCGTTACGGGCTGACCCGCACCGTCATTGTTGCGAAACTTGTTCGCGTCTGTCCGGCTGTCGGGGAAATCCGGTCACCTACTCGTCCGCGGTGGTGACCAGCACCTTGCCCACCACGCTGTCCTGCACCGCCTGCTGGGCGGCAGCGGCGTCCGCCAGCGGATACCGGTGCAGCGGCAGCCCGGCGTCCTCACCGATCCGGATCGCGCCCTGCGCCACCGCCGCCGCGATGTCGGTGACCGCCTGCGCCTTGGCGACCTTCGGCGCGGTGTAGATCAGCACGAACTGCCAGCGCGCGTTCGGAACCATCAGCGGCCGGATCGGCAACGTGATCTCGTCGCCGCCGTCGTCTGCGTACACGCAGACCGCCCCGCCGGTACGCAGCATCCGCACGTCGGCGGCGGCGTTGCGGGCGGCGGAGACCTCGACGATCGTGTGCACCCCGTCGGGCGCGACCTTGCGGACCTCCTCGACCACGTCCTGCTCGCGATAGTTGATCACGAAGTCGGCCCCGGCCGCCGCCGCTAGCTGTGCCTTCTCCGGGCCGCTCACAGTCGCGATGACGCACGCGTCGGCCCAGCTCGCGAGCTGGATCGCCGCGTTGCCCACCGCGCCCGCGCCGCCCTGCACCAGCACCACGTGGTCGCTCAGCGCGCCCGCGTGCAGCTTGTCCGGCATGTACTCACCGGCGGTCAGGCAGCGGTGCGCGGTCATGAACGGAATGCCGAGCGCCGCCCCCAGGTCGAACGACGCCGGACCGAGCGGCACCGCGTGCCGGACCGGAACCAGCGTGTACTCCGCGGCGGTGCCCCACGGCCGCTGCCACGCCGCCTCCCACACCCAGACCCGCTCGCCGATCAGCGTCCGGTCCACGCCCTCACCGACCGCCTCGACCACCCCGGCGCCGTCCTGGTGCGGAATCTGCCAGCCGCTCGGCAGCGGCCACGCCTGCCGGGCCTTCCAGTCGGTCGGGTTCACCCCCGACACGGCCATCCGCACCAGCACCTCGCCGGGGCCGGGCTCCGGCACGGGCCGCTCGACCACCTGGAGCACCGAGGCGTCCCCGCTGCGCTCGTACACGATCGCCTTCATCGCCGTCCCTCCGCCGTCCTTCCGGGTGCGCTACCCGGCAGCCGCCCGAACATGCGGCCCCGGGCGCACCCGGCCACCGTACGACGGCTCGTCAGGCGGCCGGCTTGAGCACGACCTTCGAGTAGCCCGGCTCGCGGCGGTCGAAGCGCTGGTACGCCTCCGGCGCCGCGTCCAGCGGCAACTCCTTGCTCACCACGAAGCTCGGGGTCGCCCGCCCCGCCATGATCAGGTTTCGCAGGTACGCATTGTAGGTCTTTACGTTCGCCTGCCCGGTGCCGATCCGCAGGCCCTTCTCGAACAGCTTGCCCACCTTGAACAGCAGCTCACCCCGGGCGGAGTGCTCGTCCGGGGCGCCCGGGTCCGCCGCGAGGTAGAGCCCGACCACGCCGATCGCCCCGGTCGCGCGTACCACCTCCACGAGCGTGTTCAGCACCAGCGCCGGCTGCTCCTCGCCGCTGGGTGCGGACGCCTGGTATCCCACCGCGTCCACGCCGTGATCGGTCCCCACCCCGTCGGTCCGGTCCCGGATCTGCTCGACCGGGTCGCCCGCGCTGAAGTCGATCGGGGTGGCGCCGATCGACTCGGCCAGCCGCAGCCGGTCCGGCACCCGGTCCACCACGAACACCTCGGACGCCCCGATCAGCACCGCCGAGTACGCCGCCATCAGCCCGACCGGCCCGCCGCCCATCACGGTCAGGTTCTCGCCCGGCCGCAGCCCGGTCATCGCCACCCCGTGGTAGCCGGTCGGGAAGATGTCGGCGAGCATCGCGTAGTCGTTCTCGTGTTCGGTGCCCGGCGGCAGCTTCAGGCAGTTGAAGTCGGCGAACGGCACCCGCAGGTACTCCGCCTGCCCACCCCGGTACGGCCCCATCGACACATAGCCGTACGCGCCGCCGGCGAAGCCCGGGTTCACCGTCAGGCAGAACCCGGTGCGCTGCTCCCGGCAGTTGCGGCAGAACCCGCACGCCACATTGAACGGCATCGAGACCCGGTCACCCACGCGCAGGCTCGTCACGCCCGGCCCGGTCTCGACGATCACGCCCATGTTCTCGTGGCCGAACACGATGCCCGGTTCGGCGGCCGTCCGTCCCTCGTACATGTGCAGGTCCGAACCGCAGATCGCGGTCGTCGTGACCTGGACGACCACGTCGTTCGGATCCTCGATCCGCGGGTCGTCGACCTCGTTGACGGCCACCTCGTGCGGCCCCTCGTACACCACAGCCCTCATGTCACCGACCGTAGGCCGGGTGGTGGCGGCGGGTGGGTGGTTCAGTCGATCCCCGCCACCACAGCGGGCGTGAGCGCGCCGATCGAGGGGAGCAGCACGGTCGCGAGCGCCTCGGCGTCCGGATCGAGCGGGTACGACCCGTGCGGCACCGCCACCACCCGGCACCCGGCGGCAGCTGCCGAACGGACCCCGTTCGACGAGTCCTCCACGGCCACGCAGCGGGCCGGGTCGACGCCCAGCCGCCCGGCCACCGCGAGCCACACGTCCGGCGCGGGCTTGCCCCGGGCGGTCTCCTCCGTCGACAGCGTCGCCCCGAACGAGCCGGCCAGGCCCGTCGCGTCCAGCGCCGCCGCGATCAGCCGGGTCGGGGAGGAGCTGGCCAGCCCGAGCGGCCACCGCGCGGCGATGCGGCGCACGACCTCCTCCGCCCCGTCGATCACGGGTACGCGCTGCGCGTACCGGCGGGCCATCTCGGTCACCACCTCGGTGGCGACCTGCTCGGCCGACCTGTCGACGCCCAGCTCACCGCTGAGGTACTCGGCCCACTCGCCGGTGCTCATGCCCATCAGCCGGCGCTGCGTGTCCGGCTGCCAGAGGCCGCCGTGCTCGGCCACGTACGCGCGCCGGACCTCCTCCCAGACCGGCTCGGAGTCCACGATCACGCCGTCCAGGTCGAAGAGCACCGCGTCCACCATGCCGCCATCCTGCCCCAGCCGGCGGCCCGGCTCACCGTGGCAGCGCGGCTCCGACCGACCGCTGCGCCGGCAGGCCGATCGGCGCCTTGGCCGGGATGATCGTGCGGCAGCGGGTAGCGATCGGCTCCAGCAGGTCCCGCAGCCGGGCGGTACGTTCCGCGCCCAGCGCCCGCCACGGCCCGGCAGCGGCCCGGTCGGTGGCCTCCTCGACCACGCGGAACGTCTCCGTGGCGTACGGCGTGGCCGTCCGGTCGGGGGTCAGCCAGCCCTTCTCCACCAGCCGCTCCTCGGCCGCGGTCCACTGCTCGTCGGTCCAGCCCCGGGCGGGCTGGTGGAACTCGCGGGACTGGTCGACCCGGCACCGCCAGGCCACCACCTCGGCCGGTTCCAGCCCGGTCGTCACCAGCGCCGCCACGTGGCCGTCGCCGCGGTGCTCGCGCAGCGTGGTGGCGGCCTGCCAGAGCCGGGCCAGCGGGTACTCGCCCCGGGGCAGGGCGGCGGTCACCGCGCCGAGCACCCGGCCGGCGACGTCCACCCGCGCGGCCGCCTCCTCCAGCAGGTCGGCGGCCTCGACCAGATGCGACTCGGGCAGCTCGTAGGTGAACTCGGCGAGCGCCTGCACACCACCGGTGAGCCGCGCCCGCAGCGCCTCCTCCGGGGTGGCCAGACGCCACACCGACGGCAGCGCGCGGGCCACCATGGCCGGCGCGAAGCTGAAGAACGCCGCGGTCACGGCGGGCGCGTCGACCGCGCCGAGCGGCGCGGCCCGCCCCGCGAAGTAGCCGCGCCAGTAGCCGCGCAGCCCGACCGCCTCGAACGCGGCGCGGGCCCGCGGGTGGAAGTAGGTCACCGCGTGGACCGGCTCGTACAGCGTCCACATCTGCCGGGTCGCCCCGGCCCCGTCCAGCGCCGCCACGTGCACCTCCGCGTCGGTGAGCAGATCACCGCGGACGGACGTGCCGCCCGCGGTGACCATGAACCTACTGCCGCAGGGTGACCGGACGGAAGCCTGGAGTGAGCTACTGCGCAGCCAGCACGTCGACGACGAAGCGCAGCGGCCCGGCCGGGCGGCCACCGGCGGCGTCGTTGCCGTACGCCAGATCGGCCGGCAGGTCCAGCTGCACCCGGCTGCCCACCGGCACGCCGACCAGGCCCTGGTCCCAGCCCTTGATGACCTGGCCCACGCCGATCTGGAAGGTGGCCGGCTGGCCGTTGTCCCAGGACGCGTCGAACTGCTTGCCGTCGGAGTAGAACACGCCCACGTAGTTGGTGGTGATGTTCTGCCCGGCCTTCACCGCCGGCCCGGTGCCCTTCACCAGCGTGGTGACGGTGAGCTTGGTCAGCTCGCCGGTGCCGGCCTGCACTGTCGGCTTGGTCTTCAGCGCCGGGTCGATGCCGGCGGGCAGCTCCGGAGCGGGCATCTCGGTGGGCTCGACCGGGGCGGTGGGGCTGGCCGAGGAGCCGGCGGTGGCCGCCTTGTCGTCGTCCCCGCTGTTCAGCCAGACCAGGCCACCGACCAGGGCCACCACGGCGAGCACGCCGACAGCCGCGCCGAGCATCGACTGCCGGCGGCGACGCGCCTCGGCGGCCTTCTTCTCGGCCAGCTGGGCAGCCAGCCGCCGCCCTGCCTTGGTGGCCGGGGCGGCCTGGCCCTCCGACCGGTTCTCCACACGCTCGCTCACGTCGACTCCCTGCAGGGTGGGTGGGTGCGCCCCCGGCGGGCCGCCGCCGAGGCCAGCGCACACGGTACCCGCCCAGAGCCCCAGCGTGCCCATACGCCCGCACCGATCAGGACACGGAGACCGATACGGGGGCACCGCACAGGGTACGTTTCGGGCATGGCGATCCTCAGCGAAGAAGACCTGGCCCTGCTCGGCGAGCCGCAGCTCGCGCACGTGGCGACGATCGAGGCCGACGGCACCCCGCACGTCACCCCGGTCTGGGTCGACACCGACGGCGAGCACATCGTGTTCAACACGGCCAAGGGGCGGCAGAAGTACCTGAACATGGCCCGCAACCCGGTGGTCGCGGTGTCGGTGGCGGACAAGGCCGACGACTTCCGCACGCTCTGGATCAAGGGCACCGTCGAGTTCGTCACCGAGGGCGCCGACGAGCACATCGACCGGCTGGCGAAGAAGTACCTCGGCCAGGACACGTACCCGTGGCGGCGCCCCGGCGAGGAGCGCGTCATCGTCCGGGTCACCCCGACCGAGAAGCTCGGGCGAGGCTGAGCGGTCCGGCCCCGCCCTCCACCGAGGGCGGGGCCCCGGCCGTACGCGCGTCAGGCGCTCTTCTTCGCGGCGGCCTTCTTCGCCGTCGTCTTCTTGGCGGCGGTCTTCTTGGCCGGTTCGGTCTTCTTCTCCGCCGTCTTCTTCGCGGGGGTCTTCTTGGCGGCCGTCTTCTTCGCCGGCTCGGCCTTCTTCTCGGCCGGCTTCCGGGCCGGGGCCTTCTTCGCGGCCTTCTTCGCCGATCGGGCCGACGAGATCGGCGTCGGCTCGGCCCCACCGCCGGACGGCGCCTCGCCCCGGGCCGCCCGGGCCCGCTCCACGGATGCCTTCAGCGCGGCCATCAGGTCCACCGCGGCGGCCGGCGCGGCCTCTTCCTCCTCCGGCTGCACCACCTCGCGGCCCTCGACCTTCGCGTCGATGACCTCCTGCAACGCCGCCCGGTAGTCGTCGGTGAAGGCGTCCGGCTCGAACTCGCCGGCCATCGAGTCGATCAGTGAACTGGCCATCGCCAGCTCCGGCGGGCGTACCTTCAGGTCCTCGTCCAGGAAACCGAAGTCGGGCCGGCGGATCTCGTCCGGCCACAGCATGGTGTTGAGCAGCAGCACGCCCTCGCGGACCCGCAGCGTCGCGAGCTGCTCCCGCTGGCGCAGCGCCACCTTGACGATCGCCACCCGCTCCGAGTCGGACAGCGCGTCGCGCAGCAGCACGTACGGCTTCGTCGCCGAGCCCTCCGGCTCCAGGAAGTACGCCTTGTTGTAGAGGATCGGATCGACCTGCTCGGCCGGTACGAACTCCAGCACGTCGATCGCGTGCGAGGTGCTCAACGGCAGGTCGGCGAAGTCCTCGTCGGTGAGGATGACCATCTCGCCACCACCGATGTCGTACCCCTTGGCGATGTCGTCGTAGGTGACCTCCTCGCCGCAGACCGAGCAGGTGCGCTTGTAGCGGATCCGGCCGCCGTCCTCACGGTGCACCTGGTGGAAACGGATGTCCTTCTCCTCGGTGGCCGAGTAGACCTTCACCCCGATCGACACCAGGCCGAACGACACCGCTCCTTTCCAGATCGCCCGCATACCCGCGCTCCTCTCCCCGGTTGACCACCAGAATCGCAAACGATCGAACGGGACGCACGCGCTTCCGCACCCAACTACAGTCGGAACGTGCCCGGCGCGCCGTTGAAGCCGATGCTCGCGACGACCGGGCAGCTCCCGGCCGGCGCCGCCTGGTCGTACGAGTTCAAGTGGGACGGCGTCCGCGCGCTCGCCGACATCTCCCGCGGCGACCGGCACTTCTACGCCCGCTCCGGCGTCGAGATCACCACCGCGTACCCGGAACTGCTCAACCTGGCCGAGCAGGTCGGTGACGCGCTGCTCGACGGCGAGGTGGTCCTCTTCACCGACGGGCAGCCCTCGTTCACCGCGCTCGCCGAACGGATGCACGTGCGCAACCCGGCCAAGGCGGCTCGGCTGGCGGCGACCGTACCCGTCACGTACATGATCTTCGACCTGTTGCGGCTCGACGGCGAGGACCTGACCGCCCGGCCGTGGCGGGAGCGGCGGGCGGCGCTGGAGTCGCTCGGGCTCGGCGCCGCCCGGTGGGCGGTGCCGCCGGTCTTCGGCGACGGGGCGGCCACCTACGCGGCGGCCGGCGAGCACGGGCTGGAGGGGGTGATGGCCAAGCGGGTCGACTCGCTCTACCGGCCCGGCGTGCGCTCCCCGGACTGGGTGAAGGTCAAGCTGGAGGTCACCGGCGACTTCGTGGTCGGCGGCTGGCGGCCCGGCGCGCGGCGCGTCGGCGGTCTGCTCGTCGGCGTGCCCGGCCCGGACGGGCGGCTGATCTACCGGGGGCGGGTCGGCGGCGGGATCGGCGCGGCCATCGAACGGGAACTGCTGCGTGAGCTGGAACCGCTGCGGACCACCGCGTCGCCGTTCGCCGCCGGGGTGCCGCGCGAGGATGCCCGCGGCGCGATCTGGGTAACTCCCCGGATCGTGGTGGAGGTCAAGTACGGCCAGCGCACGCCGGACGGGAGGCTGCGCTTCCCGCGCATCCTGCGCCTGCGCCCGGACAAGCCGCCCGAGGAGGTCGACGATGCCGGCTGACCGGCTCAAGGTCGAGGTCGAGGGGCGCTCGCTGGAGCTGTCCAACCTGGACAAGGTGCTCTTCCCGCAGGCCGGCTTCACCAAGGGCGAGGTGATCGACTACTACACCCGGATCGCCCCGGTGCTGCTGCCGCACCTGAACGACCGCGCGCTGACCCGGATCCGGTTTCCCAACGGCGTCGACGGCGGCTCGTTCTTCGAGAAGAACGCACCCGCCGCGACGCCCGGTTGGGTACGCACCGAGAACCTGCCCGCCCCCGGCTCCACGAAGGGGCGGGAAACCATCGACTACGTGGTCTGCGACGAGCTGCCCACGCTGGTGTGGCTGGCCAACCTGGCCGCGTTGGAGCTGCACACTCCGCAGTGGAAGATCGGCGCGCACCCGGACATGATGGTGGTCGACCTGGATCCGGGCGCCCCGGCCGCGCTCAAGCAGTGCTGCCAGGTGGCGCTGCTGATGCGCGACCGGCTGGCTTCCGACGGGATCTCCTCGTTCCCGAAGACGTCCGGGAAGAAGGGCATGCAGCTGTGCTGCCCGATCGCCGGTACGCAGGACGCCGAGATCGTCTCCGACTACGCCAAGCGGATCGCGCAGGAACTGGAGCAGGCGCACCCGAAGCTGGTCGTGTCGAAGATGGCGAAGAACCTTCGGCCCGGCAAGGTCTTCATCGACTGGAGCCAGAACAACGCGGCGAAGACGACAGTGGCGCCGTACTCGCTGCGGGCCCAGCCGGTGCCGGCCGTGTCGACGCCGCTGACCTGGGACGAGGTGGAGGCCGGGGCGGCCGGGAAGCGGCCGTCGACGCGGCCGTACACCGCCGGGGAGGTGCTCAAGCGGGTGGAGAAGCAGGGTGACCTGCTGGCGCCGCTGCTCGACGGCGGTCCCGAGCTGCCGACCGGCTGACCCGCCACCACGCGCCGCCCACCAGCGCCGCCGCCGGGCTCGCCGGGGCACAGGTCGGCACCGTGTACGCGAGCGCGGCCGCGACGGCCGCCTTCGCCGGGCGGAACACGAGCGGCGGTTGGTCCTCCTGGTCGACCGGTTCACCCGGCTAGGGTGAGCTGACCGCCAGGGAGGAGCACATCCGATGGCCACCCGCGCACCCGCCGCCGTCGCAACCGACGAGCCGCTGCTGACCTACCTCGACGACGCCACCGGCGAGCGCACCGAGCTGACCGGGCCGCAACTGGGCGAGTGGACGGCCCGCAGCGCCGGGCTGCTCCGCGACGGTTGCGGGCTGCGCCCCGGTGACCGGGTGGCGGTGCTGCTGCCGCCGCACTGGCGTACCGCGGCGGTGCTGCTCGGGGCCTGGTCGGTCGGGTTGACGGTGTCGTTCCGTCCCCGCGCGCTGGCCGGCCTGCCGGTGCTGGAACCGGGCGCGGACCGGCCGTACGACGCGGTGTTCGTGACCCCGGAACGCCTCGACGACTGGCTGGAGGACGTGCCCGAGGGGACGCACCGCTATCTGGTGGGCACCGGTCCGGGGCCGCTCGGCGAGGTGCCGCCGGGCTGGCTGGACTGGTCGGCCGAGGTGCTGCGGCACCCCACCGACCCGCCGGACTACACGGCAGTCGACCCGTCCGGGCCGGCCACCGCGGACGGCACCAGCTTCGGGGCGTGGCGTCGCCTGGCCGCCGAGATCGCCACCCAGCTCGATCTGCACCCCGGCGACCGCCTCCGGGTGGACCCGACCGAGGACGAGCAGCCCCTGAAGTGGCTCTTGGCCCCCCTCTCCGCGGGTGCCACGGTCCTGATCCACACCAACTCCGCCTCCGCCTCCGCCTCCGCCTCCTCGCCTCGCTGATCTTGCAGCCGCGGCCCCTCGGGTGCCGGGTTTGTGGCTTGAGTCCGGGCCGCAACTGCATGATCAACGGCACTCCTGGCGTTTCGCGTCGATCCACGCAGAGATCTTGGAAGGAAGCGGTCGTCATGAGGGCTGTTCAGTCCCATGACATCTGTCAGCGTTGAAGTCCCGATACATGTGTCACGTGGTAGGGATCTTGGGTCGGGTGGTATGTGCTGCCGGGCATGGCTTCTCGGCGGCATGTGATGAACCTGCTG
>NZ_MAGP01000164.1 GCF_002926165.1 Micromonospora chalcea
CTGGCAGAACGCACGCCGTTCTCCCGCCCATCAAGTTCTGACCTTCGACAAGCCAGAACCTAGGCAGGACAACGGCGTGCGCCATCAACGACGCGCCCAACCACCCACAGACACGTCACAAGACCCAAAAATATGACGAGCTACAACTGCCCGCACCGCACCCACCACAATCGCGCAGGCCATCCCGCGGGGCACCGAGGTGCATCGGGACATCGCCCAGCGCGTCGAAGGCTGCTGCGAAACAGCCCATCAGAGCACCCGAAATCCGCCTCTTGAGCAGCAACTGAGACCACAAGCGGAAAGCCCGGTCGATCCCTGAGGATCGACCGGGCGTTCTCGCTGTTCACGAGCGGTGGCGGCGGGATTTGAACCCGCGGAGGGCGTAAACCCTCACACGCTTTCGAGGCGTGCTCCTTAGGCCACTCGGACACGCCACCGCCGACGAGGGTACAGGACCGCCGGCTTGGACGCCGAACCGGTATCCCTCGGCCCGGCCTGGCAGGATCTTTGCCATGAGTACGCACATCGGCGCTGAGCCGGGAGAGATCGCCGAGCGGGTCCTGATGCCGGGTGACCCGCTGCGGGCCAAGTGGATCGCGGAGACCTACCTGGAGGGGGCCCGCTGCTACACGACGGTGCGCGGCATGCTGGGCTTCACCGGCAAGTGGAACGGCGTTGACGTGTCCGTCCAGGGCTCCGGCATGGGCATGCCGTCCGCTTCGATCTACGCCCACGAACTGGTAAACGAGTACGGCGTGAAGTCGCTGATCCGGGTCGGCTCCTGCGGCGCGCTGACCGAGGATCTGCAGCTGCGGGACGTGGTGGCGGCGATCGGCTCGTCCACCGACTCGAACATGAACCGGATGCGCTTCGACGGGCTGATCGACTACGCCCCGGTGGCCGACTTCGGGTTGCTGCGTACCTCGGTCGAGGTGGCCGAGCGGCGCGGCATCAGCATGCGGGTGGGGCCGATCCTGGCGGCGGACGCCTTCTACACGGACCGGCCGGACCTGTACGACACGCTCGCCGACTACGGCGTGCTGGCGGTGGAGATGGAGTCGGCGGCGCTCTACACGATCGCGGCGCGCTTCAAGGCCCGCGCGCTGACGATCCTGACCGTCAGCGACCACATCAAGACCGGCGAGAAGACCACGTCGCAGGAGCGTGAGCAGACGTTCGGCCAGATGGTCGAGATCGCGCTGGACACCATCATCGCCTGACCTGATCGACTCTGGACCGCCCCGCCGCCGCAAGGTGGCGGGGCGGTCGCGCGTTACCCGGGTCACAAAAATAAATACGACCGGTCGTGCTTGTTTCCCGATACGCTGCCCGCATGACCTCCGACGGCCGCGTCGCCCGTGGCGACCGCACCCGCACCGCGGTGCTGGACACCGCCGTGGCGCTGGCCACCGAGGTCGGCCTGCACGGCCTCTCCCTGGCCCAGCTCGCCGACCGGCTGGAGGTGAGCAAGTCCGGCCTCTTCGCGCACTGGCGCTCCAAGGAGGCGCTGCAACTCGCCACCGTCGACCGGGCCGTCGCGCAGTGGCAGGAGATGATCGTCGCGCCCGCCCTGGAGGCGCCCCGGGGCGTACGCCGGCTGCGCGCGCTGCACGAGGCCCGGATCGACTTCTACGCCGCCCGGGTGCTGCCCGGCGGCTGCTTCTTCGCCAACACCGAGTTCGAGTACAACGCCCGCCCCGGCCCGGTCCGCGACCGGCTCGCCGAGGCGTTCGCCCGCTGGACCGCGCTGCTGGAACGCCTCGTCCAGGAGGCGGTGGACCTCGGCGAACTCCCCGCCGACCTGGACGTGCCACTGCTCGCGTACGAGATCGACGCGCTGGGGATCAGCGCGGTGATGCGGTCCCGGCTGCTCGACCCGGACGCCACCTACCGGCACGCCCGCCAGGGCCTGCTGACCCGGCTGCGGGCGCTCTGCCCGGATCCGACCCTGCTACCGGAAGGCCAGTCATGAGCCACACCACAGTCGAGCGGCAGGCCGCCGAGTTCGGGCACGTCGCGCACGTGCCGGTGCACTTCGACGACCTCGACGCCATGGGCCTGCTGCACAACGCCCGCTACGCGGTGCTGCTGGAACGCGCGCTCACGCCGTACTGGGCCGAGCGCGGCGTCGCCTTCCGCGGCGACGTGCACGCCGCGCCGGACGTGTTCCACGCGGTCCGCGAGTTCACCATCAGCTACCGCGCGCCGGTCACCGGCGTCGGCACTGTGGCTGTGCACTTCTGGCTGGAGCACTTCGGCACCAGCAGCGCCCGGTACGCCTTCGAGTTCCGCTCGACCGACGGCGCCACCGTGCACGCCACCGGCACCCGGTCGATCGTCCGGCTCGACCCGGCGACGTTGCGCCCGACCGCGTGGACCGAGGTCGCCCAGGGGGTCGCCGCGACGCTGCTGCGCCCGGCGCCGACGAGCGCCTGAGCCGAGCACACCTCAGCGGAAGAACGCGCGCAGCAACGCCGCGCTCTCGCGTTCCAGCACGCCGCCGTACACCTCGGGGCGGTGCGTGACGCGGCGGTCGCGCAGCACGTCCCAGAGCGACCCGACCGCGCCGGTCTTGGGTTCCCACGCGCCGAACACCACTGTCGAGACGCGGGCCAGCGCGATCGCCCCGGCGCACATGGTGCACGGCTCCAGCGTCACGACGAGCGTGCAGTCGTCCAGCCGCCAGCGGCCCAGCCGCTGCGCGGCCCGGCGCAACGCCAGCACCTCGGCGTGCGCGGTCGGGTCGCCGGTCAACTCCCGCTCGTTGCGCCCGATCGCCAGTTCGGCGCCGTCGGGGCCGTAGAGCACCGCGCCGACCGGCACGTCGTCGGCGTCGGGGGTCGCCTCGTCCGGGCCGGTCACCGCGACCTCCAGGGCCCGGCGCATCCACAGCTCGTGCCGCTGCCGGCGGCCGACCGCGCCCGGTTCGGCGAGCGCCTCGTCCGCGCCGGGACCGACGCGCGCGGCCCGGCCGGGGGTGGGCTGCCCCGGGCGTACGGTCTCCAGTGCCGGATCGGTCGCGTCGGCGGGTTCGGCGGCGCCGGGCGTCCGGGACTCCCCGGGCTCAGACCTCACGCAGCTCCTCGACCTCGTCCACGCAGCCGAGCACCTGGCAGATCTCGGCGGTGACGTCGGCCGGCATGGAACCCTCGTGTGCGCAGAGCGCGAGCAGCTTCTGCGCCGGGATGCCCAGGTCGGCCAGCAGGTCCGCGTCACCGACCGGGTCGGCTTCCGGGTCCACAGCGGGCTGCTCGTTGTCGTCGTCGCCGCTGGAGGCGCGCGGCTCGTCGACCTCCTCCAGCCCGGTGACCGACGTCTTCAGGTCGCCGACCAGCAGCGCGCCCAGGCGGGACTCCTCCGCGTACGCCGAGTCGGAGCCGAAGACCCGCAGGTCCTCCCCCTCGTCCAGGCGCAGGACGACCAGGTACGTGTCGTCGGCCTCGACGAACAGCAGCGACAGGTCGGCGTCCGGCTCGACGTCGCGCAGCCGGTCCGCCACCTCCTCGATGTCGGTGACGCCCCGCAGGCTCACCTCGCCCGCGGTCCAGCCGCCGTCGACGCGCGCCACGGCAGCAGCGAAGTACGACACGGTCCCCCCAAATTGGCCTCGGCAGCACGCCGACAGGTCACGCGATGCACGTTAACCGGTCGGGTCGGCGGGCGACCGGTCAACGCCCCGTAAGGGCCGGCCGTTCTGAAGAGAAAGCCGGTCAGCCGACGACGCGCCGACGGGTGGCGATGAGTTGGCGCAGCCGCTCGGTACGCGCGCGCTGTGGTCGCTGGCGCTGCTGCACCGCGCGGGCACCGGCCAACTCGGCAAGGAGTTGCAGGCGACGGCGGCTCCGCTCGGGGTCGAGCCGCGGCGGTGTGGTCCAGGCCATACCGCCGAGCGTGGACCGTCACCGCGCGAACGTCAAGGTGGCCTTCGCTACGCAGCGAAACCGGCACCCATGGTCACCAGAGCGGCCAGTCGCCGGTCTGCGCCCACCGCATCGCGACCAGCGCGGCGGCGATGCTCCAACCACCGGCGGTGACGATCGCGACCCCGGTGGCGACCCCCCGGTCACCGTGGCGGACCAGCACCGCAGCCGCCGCCCAGGCCAGGGCGCCGGCCAGCAGAGTCCACCAGGCGTAACCCGCGATGTTGCGGCCGAGCAGCCCGAACAGCAGCAACCAGGCGAACGCGACGAGCGCGCCGACCGCGACCCCGGAGCCGGTGATCGGGTACGGCTCGCGGTAGCTGGGCCGGATCGGCGCGTTGGACGGGAAGAGTCCCGAGGGGGTACGCGGCGGAGGCGGGAACGCCCCCGGACCGGTCCCCTCGGGTCCGCCCTGCCACCCGTACGTCACCACCGCCCCCTTCCCCGAACGATCCACGTCGGCGTCACGCACAGTGACCGGCGGGTGTGACGCGGTCGCGGCGTTCGTCCCTACGGTAGTGGTCTGTCAGGATGACCGGATGCGCTCGCCATCGATCGGACGCCGGACGCGGCCGGCGCGCCCGGTCCTGCTGCTCGTCGCGGCGCTCGCCGCCGGGGGGTGTGGCGCCTCCACCGGGCGCGCCGACAGGTGGCAGGAACCGAGCCCGATCGCGACGGGCGCGCAGCCTGCCGACCCGGCGAGCCCGGCACCGCCGACCGCCTCCCCGCCGTCGCCGGCCCGCACGGACGTGAAGCGGGTCTTCCCCGTCCGCGCCGGCAACGTCGACTACCACCCGACGCACGGCGGCTACCCGGGCACCGACGTGTTCGCCGACTGCGGCGAGCCGGTGGTGGCGGTCACCGACGGCGTGGTGCTGGAGGTGAGCCGGGTCGACCGGTTCGACAAGCGCGGGCCGCAGGGCCCGAACAACGGCGGGCTCTCCGTCTCGCTGCTCGGCGACGACGGGGTGCGCTACTACGGCTCGCACCTGAGCGCGGTCGCGGCCGGCATCGACCCGGGCGTACGGGTCCGGGCCGGGCAGCAGCTCGGCAAGGTCGGCCGTACCGGCAACGCCAACAACGTCTGTCACCTGCACTTCGGACTCTCCCCGAAGTGCACGGGAAAGGACGACTGGTGGATCCGCCGGGGCGTGGTCTGGCCGGCGCCCTACCTGAACTCGTGGCGCAAGGACGGCAACCGCTCGCCGGTCGCCGAGGTCACCGCCTGGCAGCGCAAGCACGGCTGCCCGGCGTCGCCGGGCCGGTCCACCACGGGCGGCTGACGGTGCGGGGTCGCGCGGCGGGCGGCGGATGCGCGTAGGTTCCAGGGCATGAGTGCCCGGGATCCCATCGCCGACCTGCGCCGGATCGCGTTCCTGCTGGAACGGGCCAACGAGGCCACCTACCGGGTCCGGGCGTTCCGGTCGGCCGCGAAGACGCTCGGCGCGCTGCCCGCCGCCGAGGTGGCCGAGCGGGCCCGCACCGGCAAGCTGACCGAGCTGTCCGGCGTCGGTGACGTCACCGCCCGCTGCGTGGCCGAGTCGCTGGCCGGGGAGGAACCGGTCTACCTGCGCCGGCTGCTGGCGACCGAGGGCACCGACCTGGACGAGGCGGCGGCGAAGCTGCGGGACGCGCTGCGCGGCGACTGCCACACCCACTCGGACTGGTCCGACGGCGGCTCGCCGATCGAGGAGATGGCGCTCGCCGCGGTCGAGCTGGGCCACGAGTACCTGGTGCTCACCGACCACTCGCCCCGGCTGAAGGTGGCCCGGGGCCTGACCGCGGAGCGGCTGCGCAAGCAGCTCGACCACGTCGCCGCCGTGAACGAGGCGCTGCCGAAGGGCTTCCGCCTGCTCACCGGCATCGAGGTGGACATCCTCGCCGACGGCTCGCTGGACCAGGACGAGGACCTGCTGGCCCGCCTGGACGTGGTGGTCGGCTCGGTGCACAGCGGGCTGAACGACGACCGGGCGAAGATGACCCGCCGGATGCTGACCGCGATCGCCAACCCGCACCTGGACATCCTCGGGCACTGCACCGGCCGGATGGTCTCCTCCCGGCCCGCAGGCGTGACCGGGCCGGGCGACAAGGGGCACCGCGCGCGTACCCGCAAGGAGAGCGAGTTCGACGCGGACGCCGTCTTCGCGGCGTGCGCCGAGCACGACGTGGCCGTCGAGATCAACTCCCGGCCGGAACGGCAGGACCCGCCGAAGCGGCTGATCCGGCTCGCGCTGGAGGCCGGGTGCCGGTTCGCCATCGACACCGACGCGCACGCCCCCGGCCAGCTCGACTGGCAGCGGTTCGGCTGCGAGCGGGCCGCGCTGTGCGGGGTGCCGGCGAACCGGGTGGTGAACACCTGGACGGCCGACCGCCTGGTGAAGTGGACGGCCGGCCGTAGCTGAGGGTCAGCCCTGGGCGGCCGGTTCGACAGTGCGGGCCGGCACCACCACGTCCGGGCGCGTGCGGCGCCGCCCGAACAGGCCCTGCGCGACCGCCACGCCGGCCAGCACCACGAGCGCACCCACCGGCTGGTGCCAGGTCATCCGCTCACCCAGCACGACCGCGCCGACGAGCACCGCGAACACCGGAACCAGGTACGTCACTGTGGACGCCGTGCTCGCCCCGGCCAGCCGGATGTTGCGCATGTTGATGACAAAGGCGAGCCCGGTGCCGAGCGCGCCGAGCGCCAGCACGCTCGCGATCACGCGCGGCGAGAGCCCGGCCGGGGACGGCGGCGTCCCGACGAACGGCGCGACCAGCGCTAGCTGCGCGGTCGCCACCAGCAGCTGGGCCGCCGACAGCGACAGCCCGGAGTACGCGCTGCCCGCGACGAACTTCTTCTGGTACGGAATGGCGAGCCCGTAGCAGGCAGCCGCGCCGAAGCACATGAGCTGGCCGACGAAGTGGGCGCCGCCGACGCCCTCCCAGACGCCGAGCACCACGAGCACCCCGACGAAGCCCAGCCCCAGCCCGACCGCCCGCCGCACGGTCAGCCGCTCGGTGCGGAACACCAGCACCGCCAGCGGCAGCACGATCAGCGGCGTGGTGGCGTTCCAGATGCCGGCGAGCATCGACTCGACCCGCTGCTCGCCGTAGCCGAACAGCGTGAACGGCACCGCGACGCCGAACGCGGCCACCACGAGCATGTGCCCCCAGACGCGAAGGTCGCGGGGCAGCCGGTCGCGCAGCACGGCGAGCACCACCAGCAGCGTGACCGCGCCGGTGGCCACCCGGTAGAGAGTGAGGTGCACGGGGTGCAGCTCGGCCACGCCGACCTTGATGAACAGAAAACTCGAACCCCAGATGGCGGCAAGCGCGACGAACCCCGGCAGCCAGCTCCGCAGCGGCGCGCGGTCAGGAGTGAAATCGACTGTCACCCCTGACACTCTGCCCCACGGGTACGACGATGTCGTGCGGAATTCGGCTGCGGGGTCACGTAGGGTCCCCTCGTGGGACGAATCGATGACCTCGCCAACCGGTACGTGGCCGAGTGGGCTCCGCTGAGCCCGACCGGGGCCACCTACGTCGGCATCGCCGGCTACGACGACCAGCTCGACGATCTGTCGCCCGACGGCTACGCGGCCCGCGCCGACCTGGCCCGGCGCACGCTCGGCGAACTCGACGTGACCGAGCCGGAGACCGAGGCCGAGCGGACCGCCAAGGAGGCCATGCAGGAGCGCCTCGGCCTGGAGCTGGCCCGGTACGAGGCCGGCGAGACCGGCAGCGAGGTCAACGTCATCTCCAGCGGGCTGCACGAGATCCGGATGGTCTTCGACCTCATGCCGACCGACGGCGAGGAGGCGAAGGCCAACGTGGCGGCCCGGCTCAACCGCTTCGCGTCGGCGCTCGACGGCTACAAGCGCACGCTGCGCGAGGCCGCCGCCGCGGGACGGGTCAGCTCGCAGGTGCAGCTCGTCGAGGTGGCCAAGCAGTGCGACGTCTGGGTCGACCCGGAGGGCGACAACTTCTTCCACGGCATGGTCGAGCGGCTCGACGCCGACGGCGCGCTCGGCGCGGAGCTGCGCAAGGGCGCGGCCGCCGCCACCGCCGCCGCCGCCGAGTTCGGGCAGTTCCTGCGCAACGAGCTGGCGCCGGCCGGGCGGGAGAAGCAGGCCGCCGGGCGGGAGCGCTACGAACTGGCCTCGCAGTACTTCCTCGGCGCGAAGGTCGACCTGGACGAGACGTACGCCTGGGGTTTCGCGGAGCTGGCCCGGCTGGAGGCCGACATGCGGACGGTGTCCGCGCGCATCGCCGGGCCCGGCGCCTCGATCGACGACGCGGTACGCGCGCTCGACGCCGAGCCGGCGCGGACGGTACGCGGCAAGGAGGCGTTCCGGGACTGGATGCAGGCGCTCGCCGACCAGGCGGTCAGCGACCTGAACGGCACCCACTTCGACATCCCCGAGCAGGTACGCCGGATCGAGTGCTGCCTCGCGCCGACGAGCGACGGTGCCATCTACTACACCGGCCCGAGCGAGGACTTCTCCCGGCCGGGGCGGATGTGGTGGGCGGTGCCGCAGGGCATCACCGACTTCTCCACCTGGCGGGAGGTGACCACCGTCTACCACGAGGGCGTGCCGGGTCACCACCTGCAGGTCGCGCAGACGGCCGTCCGGGCCGACCTGCTCAATCGCTGGCAGCGGCTGTTGTGCTGGGTCTCCGGGCACGGCGAGGGCTGGGCGCTCTACTCCGAGCGGCTGATGGATGAGCTGGGCTACCTCGGCGACCCCGGTGACCGGCTCGGCATGCTCGACGGGCAGGCGCTGCGCGCGGCCCGGGTCATCGTCGACATCGGCATGCACCTGGAGCTGGAGATCCCGAAGGACAACCCGTTCGGCTTCCACCCGGGCGAGCGGTGGACGCCGGAGCTGGGCTGGGAGTTCATGCGGGCGCACTGCCGGGTGCCGGACGAGAACCTGCGTTTCGAGCTGAACCGCTACCTGGGCTGGCCCGGGCAGGCCCCGTCGTACAAGGTGGGCGAGCGGATCTGGTTGCAGGCCCGGGAGGACGCGAAGGCCCGCAAGGGCGCCGACTTCGACCTCAAGGAGTTCCACCGCCAGGCGCTCGACCTGGGCTCGCTGGGGCTGGACCCGCTGCGTAAGGCGCTGGCCCGGCTCTGAGCCGGCTTCCGGGTGCCGGCGGCGCGTTCCGCCGGCACCCGTCCGGTCAGGCGCCGAGCGTCACCTTCAGCGTCGGCCGGCCGGTGAGCGTGTTGCTGGTGACGTACGCCAGGTCGATGACCGGGTCGGTGAACGTCACCGGGATGGGCAGCGTGACCGGCAGGCCGTCCGGAAACGGCAGGTCCGGCGTCAGCGTCAGCTTGATGCCGGCGAGCTTGCCGACGAACCGGGTGCAGTAGAACGCGACGTCGTCGCGGACGGTGAGACGGTCGGTCGCGTACCGCTGGGTGCGACCGCTGGGGCCGTCGGCGACCAGCAGGAAGTCGTCGGTCACGGCTTCCTTCATGCTGAACTTCAGCACCTTGAGCGCGCCCTGCTCGGTCCGCAGGTCGGTGATCCCCTCGAACCGCAGCCCGGTCATGGTCACCTTGGAGCCGGTGAGCTTCGACGGCTGCTTGGCCACCTTCGGCAGGCCCGGGTCGGCGGCGATACGCGGCAGCGGCTTGCCGGGCTCCACCTTGCCGGGCTTCGCCGGTTCCTCCTTGCCCGGCTTGCCCGGTGTCGGGCAGTCGGTCGAGCCGGGACGGGTGGTCGGCTTGCTCGTCGGGGCCGCCGATCCGCTCGCGGTCGGAGTGGGCGAGGGCGTCTCGCTCTTCTTGCTGCCGCCCTTGAACAGGTCACCGATCCCCTCGAAGAAGTCGGTGATGATGTTGCCCTCCCGCGTCGGGCTCGCGCTCGGCGTCGGGGTGGGCGTCGCGGAGGGTGCCTTCGACGGCGTGGCGGGCTTCGTCGGGCAGGCGCTGGCGGCGGGCCTGCTCGGTGCGGCCTGTACCGCGCGCGGCTGCACGGCCAGGCCGGCGGTGGCCAGGCCGAGCACCAGCAGGACGATGCCGAAGGCACGCGGGTCCGCCGAACGGCCCGCCCACTCGGGCGGGCCGCCGTCGGATCCGGCCGCCTGCCCGTTCACCGACTGCCGAGGGACCGGCCGCTCCCCGCCCGGCCGCTCGGCAGTCGGCTGCTCGACGGCCGGCCGTACGGCGGCCGGCACCTCGACGGTCGGCAGTTCCCCGGCCGGCTGCTCGTCAGCGGGTTCCGGGCCGCCCGGCCGGCCGGTGACCGACTGGTCGGCGCCGACCTGCTCGACGCCGACCGGGCCGTCGACGTCGAGCTGGTCGGCGTGCCGCTGGTCCACCCTGGTGTCGCGCTCGTCGTCCGCCTCGGTGTCGCGCTCTTCGGCGGCGGGCTCCGACGGCCGGACCGGCACCCAGGCGAAGGCGAGCGCGCTGCCCACGATGCCCAGCAGCAGGCCGAGGAAGAAGCCGCCGAGGTTGAGCCCGATCAGCGAGTAGACGGTCGTGACCGCCGCGACGATCGAGTAGAACAGCCGCTGCGCCGGACTGAGCCAGAGCAGCACGCCGCAGGTCCCGAGGATGGCCGGGATCAGCAGCGAGAGCAGGCCGGTGGCGCCGCTGCTGAAGCTCAGGCCGTTGAGGGTCAGCCGGGTGGAGGCGAGCATCTCCACCCCGGCCAGGATGATGAACAGGCCACCCCAGAACGGCCGGCTCCGCTGCCAGCGGCGGAAGGTCCGCCACGTCCGGGCCGCGGTGCCGAGCCGGGCGTGGGACGGTTCGACGGTTGTCACGTACTCCTCCTGGCGGAGCGGGGGCGGGGACGGTGGGGCGGGCCCGCGGTGGTCGGCCACCCGGGCCGTGCTCAGCTCAGAAGCACTCCTTGCCCTTGGCGTCGTCACCCACGTTGACCTTGAGCCGCAGCCCGACCAGGTTGAACGTCGAGGACGTGGTGTAGCGCGACACCTGCTTCAGGTCGCGGATGGTGACCCGGTCGGAGTTCTGGCCGAACGAGCCGCGCTGGGCCGTCGGGTTCAGGTCGCTGGCGTCGCGGCCGATCTGGATGTTGGTGAACGTCGCGTTGCCTTCGAGCGAGTCCATCGCGATCACCAGGTCCTTGGCGCGGGCCGGGTCCTTGCCCTCGCCGGCGTTGATGGTGAGCACCACCGGCAGGCCGGGCAGGTCGGCGCGGACGGACTGGCAGAGGTTGTACAGGTCGGCGCTGCTGATCTCGGCCATCGCGACCGGGCGCGTCGCGCCGGCCTTGCCGTCCTCACCCTTCTCGCGGACGATGCCGCCGTACTGCTTGAAGCCCTCGCCCTCCAGGCGGTCCGCGCCGATCTTGAAGGTCTGCCCGGACACGGTGATGTCGGAGGCGATGGCGCCGGTCGACATGCCGAACAGGATGGCACCGGCGGCGGCCGTGGTGGGCACGATCATGGCGGCGAACCGCTTCCACCGGGTACGACCCTGGTTGTCGAGCCGATTCTGCACGGGTTCCTCCTCGAGCGAATGTGCGCGGCGGCCGGTTGTCGTACCGGTGGCCCGCGCCGGGCCCCGCCCTCTGTTACCGACGGGTAACGATCGAGCCTGATCGTGCACCCGATGCGGCGCAGCTCACAACCCCCTCGCGTACCCGGCGGTAACACGAGTGCGCCACGAAGCTTGCTCGCCATCACCAGGCGTTGACGCTCCGGAGCAGGAAAAGGGCATCAAAGTGCGCAAAGACACCGTCATTGAGCACCCGATCAACCCACAGTGACGACACATTGAGGGATTACAATCAAGTAACAAATGTACAGTGCGTCGGGCGCGATGGGCCGTTCGGGGCAGTGTCGTCGGCCGAACATCCGAGCCGGCAGATGACCGGGTCGATCCAGCCGCACCCCCGGATGTCCTAGGGTTTCGGCGTGAATCTCGACGACGTACGGCGCGACTGGACCAAGCTGGGCGCCGAAGATCCGCTGTGGGCCGTCCTCGTCCAGCCCGGTAAGCGCGGCGGGCAGTGGGACGTCGAGGAGTTCCTGGCCACCGGCCGCGCCGACGTCGAGGAGACGACCGGATGGCTGGGCCGGCTCGGCCTGCCCACGCGATGGGATCGCGCGCTGGACTTCGGATGCGGGGCCGGTCGGCTGTCGCAGGCGCTCGCGCCGCACGCCGGCGAGGTCGTCGCCGCCGACATCGCCCCGTCGATGCTGGAGACCGCCCGGCGCCTGGACCGCAGCGCCGGGAACATCCGCTTCGTCCTCAACGACGCGCCGGACCTGAGCCAGTTCCCCGACGGGCACTTCGACCTGGTCTACAGCGCGCTCGTGTTGCAGCACCTGCCGCGCCCGGCGATCGACAGCTACCTCGCCGAGTTCCTGCGCGTCCTGCGCCCCGGCGGGGTCGCCGTCGTGGGCCTGCCGACCGAGCCGGCCCGTACGGCCAAGGGCGTCATCTGGAAGCTCGCGCCGTTCCGCCTGATCAGCTGGGCGCAGCGCCGGCTGCTCAACTACCCCGCGCCGATGAAGATGACAGCGGTGCCGGACGCCGACATGACCCGGCTGGTGGCCGCCAACGGCGGGGAGATCGTCGGGCAGCGGCCCGACCTGCCGTACACCGAGGACTGGATCTGCACCCGGTACGCGGTGCGCCGCCTCTGACCTGCCACCTGCCGCGCACACGAGCAGGCCGGCCGACCCTGGTGGGTCGGCCGGCCTGCTCGTGTGGTGGTGCGAGGGTTGGCGCTCAGGACTCCGCGCGGTCCGCGGCGTGGCGTCCGCCGGCGGGCACGATCGGGTCGTCGTCGACCGGCTCCGCCGAACGCTGCGACGGCACGTCGTCCACCGGTCCGTCGCCGGCGTCCACCGGCGTCGCGTCGGGCCGGCGGCGAGCCGCGCGGACGATGATGAACAGGCCGAGCAGGAGCAGGAGCAGGCCCACGACGCCGAGGACGATCGGCAGCACGGTGGTCAGCAGGTTGATCTGCCCACGCGCGTCCTTGGCCGCCTTGGCCTGCTGCTTCTGGGTGTCCTCGGTGAAGACGAGCGTGGCGTCGATGATCTTGATCTTGTCCGCGCCGGTCTCGTCACGCAGGGTCTGGAGCTGCTTCTCCTGCCCCTTGACGATGACGCCGCTGTCCGGCTCCACCCAGAGGGTGCGGGTGTTGGCGTAGAAGCGACCGGCCGTCACCGTGGGCTGGGCCGATCCGACCAGGTTGCCCGGCACGTCGATCTCGCTGATCTTGATCGGTTCGGCCGTCATCTCGAACTTGTAGACGGTCAGCCCCTGCAGCTTCTCGGTGCCCACGTACTCGGCGGGGTACGCCTTCCGAGCGGTGTTGTCGAAGTACTGGTACGTCTTCTTCTCCGTACCGAACGGGAAGGTGTAGGTGAGCCCCTCGTGCTTGAAGGGCGCGCCGTTGACCGCCTCGGCACAGCAGGCGACCGACTCCGCCGTACGCCGGTCGAGGGCGACCCGGTCCGTGCTGACCGTGATCTCCTTGCCCGCGTCGTCGATCACCCGGACACCGACGTTGAAGACCGTCCGGTCGGCGTTGCCGGCCTCGACGTCGCCGCGCACCGCGCGGTGGGCGGTCAGGTTGACGCCGCTGCGCTCGGCCAGCGTGCTGAAATCAAGAACGGTCGCGTTCTTCGCCTCTGAAACCGTTACCGAACTCTGGTCAAGGGGCACCTTGACCAGAGCGGGCGCGACGGCCAGCGGCGTCGCCACGGCCCCGACGATCAGGAACGCGCCTGCCGCCACCAAGATGGCACCCGACGTGGGTCGCATGAAACTCCTCCCCTTGTAAAGACTCGACTAGTCGGCTGACAGTACATGACGAGGCCGATTTCGGATATGGTCCGATGCGACCTCTCGCGACGTACTGACTCCGGGGGTGCAGCAGCCACCGGGCTGCGAGATCAAATGGATGTCGAGGGAACTGTGAGCCGACCCGTCAGACCGGACTCGAGCAACGGACAGGCGATCCTGTCCGCAACTAATACCGGCCGTTCGGACGGTTGGTTGCCCGCATTGGAAGGGCTGCGGGCGGTGGCGGTGATCGGCGTGGTCGTCCACCATGTCTCCTTTCTCAGCGGACTGACCAACTCCTTCGCCCACCTCGCAGCTGTGCTGGCCAGGCTGGATGTCGGGGTGGCGATCTTCTTTGCGCTGTCCGGTTTCCTCCTCTATCGGCCATTCGCGCTCGCTGCCATTAACGGACAGTCAGGACCATCCGTTCGGCGATACCTCTGGCACCGCGCGCTGCGCATTCTGCCCGGGTACTGGGCAATGGCGATCGTCGCACTGACTTGGCTCAACATCGACTATCTGAAGTCCGTCTGGGACTGGGCGATCCCCTTTCTTCTGGCACAGATTTACGAGCCATTGCGACTCCCGGTCGGCATGGAGCAGACCTGGAGCCTGGCTACGGAGGCGACTTTCTACCTTGCGCTGCCACTGATAGCGGTGCTCGGCCGCCGAATGGGCGGCCGTACCCCGCTCGGGCGAGCCCGGCGCCAACTGGCGTTCGGTGCCGTACTCGTCCTTGCCGGCCTCATCTGGAATGCGTACGCACACGGTCCCGACTCGCCTCTACCGGGACTCGCGGTGCTCTGGCTGCCCGCCTTTCTCGACTGGTTCGGCATCGGCATCATGCTGGCCGTGCTCGCCTCGTGGCCCGTCGGCACGACCTCGACCCCGTTCCTCACCGGGCTGACCGGTGACGGGTCTGGGCGGGGCGACGAGGACCTGTGGTCCGCCACGCCGCGCGGCCTGCGCGTGTTCACCTTCGCCCCGGGAACGTCCTGGCTCATCGCCGGCGCGCTGCTCTGGATCGCGAGCACGCCCATCGCCGGCCCGCGCGGGGTCGAACCCGCCAAGCCGGTCGAGTCGGTCACCGAGCACCTGCTGTTCCTGCTCGTCGCCTGGTGCCTGATCGCCCCCCTCGTCGGGCCGGGGTCCGGCGGGGTGCCCCGCGCTCTCCTCAGCCACCGGGCGGTCATGTTCCTCGGCCGGATCTCCTACGGCATCTTCCTCTGGCACCTCCTCGCGCTCGAGGTCTGCTTCCGCCTGCTCGGATTCACCCGGATGAACAGCTCGTTCTGGGTTCTCCTCGCCGTCACCCTGGCCCTCACCGTCCCGGTCGCGACGGCCAGCTACTACCTCATCGAGCGGCCCGCGCGACGGCTGCGGCGGCGCGGCGGCCGCCGCCGGCCCGTGGCCGTCGAGCCCGACCTCCCGCTCCGGGCCGCGACGCCGGCGCCAGCGCTTCAGGGCGCCGGCCCGGCCGGCCTCGGAACTCGCCTCGTACCGGCCGCGGACCCGACGGAACCGCAACACGAGAGCGGCGACCGCCACGAGGAGCAGCCCGGTCGGCAACAGGACCAGTAGCTCCGCCACCCGTTCCGCGCCGACCCGGGGCAGCCACAGACGCTCGGTCCCGTAGACGGTGAGCCCCAGCGCAGCCGGCACCCAGATCCATGCCGGGCCGGGCGTGCGACCCCGGTGCAGCGCCACCACCGCGGCGGCGCAGCCGAGCCCGACCAGGCCCCCGAGCAGCGCCGGCACCGCCACCGCGAGCAGCGGCGCGGTCGGCATCATCGTCGGCACCACCGGGTACGCGGGTCGATGGCGGCGCGCGGGAATCAGCGCCCCGACCATCAGCAGCACCAACAGGCCCCCGGCGACGAACAGGACGATCCGGTAGTGCTCGCCGGGCGTGAAGACCAACTCGACGCGGCCGGCGGGACCGGCCGGCACGAACCATCCCTGCTTCCACCCGTCCAGGCGGGCCGCGATCAGCTCCTGCCCGTCGAGCGTCGCCCGCCAGCCGGCGTTGGCGTTCTCCGGAACCATCAGGTAGCTGCCGCCACCCGCACCGATCTCGATCGACCGGCGCTGGTCGTCCCAGTCGACCACGCTCAACGCCCGGCGCGGCGACGCGGCGACGACGGGCCGTTCGGCCGGCGTACCGCTGAAGATCACGCTGTCCACGACGAACCGGTCCGCCGGGGCGGAGACCTCGTTGCCGCCCGCCCGCAGCGTGACCTGCTCCGCGCCCGCCTTCGCGGCCCGGCCCGACGACGTGGCGGGAGCGCAGGCGCGGTAGCGCAGGGGCCGCAGGTCGCGCAGGTCGCGCAGCGTCCCGGTGGCCGTCGTCGGCACCTTCACCCCGTTGACCACGATGGTGGGCCCCGCGCCGCACGGGAGCGTCACCTCACGGTCGAGGCCGCGCGGCTGGTTCAGTTCGGGCACGCCCTGCACGTCCACACCGCTGAGACCGACCGGCAGCGACTGCGGCTCGAACAGCGCCGTCGACCGGCTGACCCTCGGCACGGTAGAGGTCACTGCAACGGTGAGCCCACGGGTACGCAGAGCCGGGAAGCGGGCGACACCGTCCAGGTCGACAGTCACCTCCCGGATGCCGTCGTCACCGGTGATCCGGACCGTCCTGGGCGGCGCCGCGACGAGGCTCTCCGCGAACCGCAGCCGCACCCAGCTCACCTTGCGCGCGGTGGCCCAGCGCATCTTCACTGTCGGTTGCGGATCGCTCGGATCCGCCCACCAGGCCGTGCCGTCGTCCCCGTCCCCCAGCGACCTCGACGAGGCGACCGGGTCGGCGAACCACGAACTCGACGTCGTGAACGTCTCGCCGCCCGTCATCTCGTCGTACGTCGCGAGCGCGGTGGCGGGCGTGGCCCGGGCCAGGCCGGTGAGCTGGGTGGGGATCGCGTCCGGCAGGTCGAAGCGCCGGGGCACCAGCCCGGTCTCCTCGCCCTGCCGGATCAGGTCGGGAGCGCACAGGTAGTGGTCACCGGCGACCGCGCAGGCGGATCGATCGGTGGCCTTGCGGGCCAGCGCGACCACCTCGGGCGCGACGGCGTCGGCGGGCACCTCCGGCAGTCGCAGGTAGCGCTCGGGCGTCACCCCGGCGACACTCAGCTCCCGGATACCCGCCCGGCGGCCCGGAACGTCGGCGTCCGCGACACTCTCGACTGTCACCCGCAGCCAACTGCTCCGGCCGGCGGGCAGCGGCAGGCTCGCCGTCGACCGGCCCGCGCCGGTCACCGGGTGCACCTGGGAACCGCCCGCGGTGCTGACCCGTACCGAGGTGACCGGCGCGCCGATCACCTCGTCGCCCATCACCTGCACCTCCACCGAGTCGGCCTCGATCGGGTCGGCGAAGCGCAGCTCGACCCACTGGCCCACCGGTTTGCGCGCGCCGTCGGACAACCACGCGGTGCCGATGTCGCCGTCGACGGCGGCGAAGGGTGTGGCCGACGGGTCGCGCAGCCCGGCCGGACCGGTGACGTCCGCCGCGCTGGACGACGCCCGGACGTCGGCCACCCCGGCGTACGCCGAGGAGGTGATCGACGACCGCCACGCCGGGTCGAGGATGTCGTGCTCCAGGCGCTCCAACTGGGTCGGGTCCTGCTCGGTCAGGGTCCGCGAGGTGTTGCCCCGGACCAGACCGAAGTCGACCTCCCGGTCCCGGAGGCTGTCGGCGAGCACGGTGCCGCCGTCGCTGACCAGCGGGGGGTCGCCGTCGAGGATCACCGGCCGGTTGCCCAGCACACCGGCGTCGCTGAGGTCCAGCAACGTCTCCGGCGCGCCGACCAGGTTGAGCGGCAGCGCGGCGTCGGTCAGCGTGGCCCGGGGGGTTGGCCGGTCCACCTCGTAGATCTCCACCGCCGGGTACGGCTCGTGCAGGCCGTAGTCCCACGCCCCGTTCAGGTCGGGCTTCACCCCGGACGCCGGGCCGAACGCGGCGACCCGGAACAGGCCCGGTGCGCTGTCAAGCGTGCGGTGCACCAGGACCGGCCAGGCGATGCCGCCGACCGGCTGGCGGAGGTCGTTGCGGACGAGCAGGTAGCGCACGCCGAGCCGGCTGAGCACGTCGGCCAGTCCGGGCGAGGCGGTGCCCGAGGCGAGCCGCTCGTCGATGGCGGAGAGCAGCCGCGAGTTGCCAGCCGATCCGCCCGGAACCAGCGCCCGCACCGCCCACGGCGAGTCCAGCAGCGGCTGCACCGGCTCGTCCAGCGGACGTCCCCAGTTGTACTCGGCGAAGTTGGAGCCGGGAACCAGCAGGGTGGTGCCCGGCCCGGCGTGCCGGTCGAGCCACCCGGTCGCCTGCCGCCAGTGCTCGGGCAGCGCGTGGAAGCCGCCGCCCGGAGCGAGTCCCGCCATCCCGGCGCCGCTGGTCACCGCCACGAGCGCGGCGGCGGTCGCGCCCAGCGCCACCCGCCGGGGCGCCATGTTCGTGGGGCGCGTGAAGCGGCGGATGAGCGCGATCCGGCCGACCGTGTCCAGCATGTGCGCGGCGGCCAGCGCAAGCGGCAGGCGGATCACGACGTCGAACTTGTGCAGGTTGCGGAGGGCGGCGAGCGGACCGTCGAGCAGTTCACGCATCGGCGACGCGAACGCGGCGCCCCCGGTCGACAGGTTCCCCGCGGTCAGTGCCAGCAGGCCGACCAGGGCGCCGACGAGCAGGAACCGCCGCTCCGGCAGGTCCCGGCGGGCGAGCCCGGCCAGGCCGACGCAGGCGATCAGGGCGGTGAGCACGATCATCCACGGGGTGGTGACCAGCGCCCATCCCGCGCGCCACCACGGCACGCCGTCGACGGCCAGGTAACCCACCCAGTGGGTGCTGCCGCGTACCGCCGACGGGAGCGACGTCACGCTGGTCGTGACCGCCGCGCTCTCGGTGTACGGCAGGAACGGGAACCCGTAGCGCTGCAGCAACAGCAGCGGCACCAGCCACCAGAAGGTGGCCGCCACCATCGCCACCGTCCACCACGCCAGCAGGCGGATCCGCCGCCGGCCGGGCGCACGGGTCACCACGTACAGGAACGCGGGCAGCACGGCGCACGCGACGGCCGCGCCGTTCGCGCCGCCCATGCAGACCACAGCGAGCCCGCTGAGCGCCGCGGCCCGCCGCAACGAGCCGCCCGCGGCCCCCTTGACCAGTGGCAGCAGGACCCAGGGGGCGACGCAGTACGGCAGCAGTTCCAGCGAGACGGTGCCGACCAGGGACAGTGCCCGGGGGGAGAGCGCGAAGATCGCGCCGGCCACCAGCCGCGATCCCGGGCCACCCAGGTCGAGGGCGCGGGCCAGGCGCACCACGCCGGTGAGGGCGACGCAGAGCAGCGTCGCCATCCAGAGCCGCTGCACCAGCCAGGCCGGCAGCCCCACCGCCTCACCGAGCAGGAAGAACGGGCCCATCGGGAAGAAGTAGCCGACGGCCTGGTTCTGGAGCGTGCCGAACTGCCAGTCCCCGGTCCACAGGTGAGCCGCGCGGGCGAGGAAACCGCCCGGGTCCAGGGCCATGTCCAGCTTCGTCTCGGGCACGATGAGCCCGGGCTCCTGGGTGACGCAGAGACCGATCAGCGCGAGACAGACCAGTAGCTCGCGCAGGCGCCACACCGCCAGGGACACCGTGGCGCTCGGAATTCCGGGGGTACGGCGAGCGGTCGACCAGGCGGTCAGCACTGCCGTACCGGAACGCCGGTGAGCAGTTCGTCCGCTCCGGCGTTCCGCTCGTCGATGTCGTCGGCTGCGACCCCCGCCTGCAGCAGCGCCTGCCGGACAGCGGCCGGCTCGGCGGCCGGCACCAGGAGCAGCAGGTTCTGCCCGTCGATCGCGACGTGCCGGGTACGCGGCAGGAGCGGTGCCACCCGGGCCAGAAGGCGTTCCGGCTGGTCGGTCCGGACCACCACCGACGTGTTCCCGGCGGCCCAGGGCAGCGGGCGCGGCGTCAGCAGATCCCCGAGGACCGCACGCACCCGCCGGCCGGTGTCGGTCCAGCGGAACGAGCCGCTCCACCGCCGGCACTCCGCGGCCATCCGGTCCGGCTCTCCGGGCGTCGCCAGGGAGTCCAGCGCGCGGTCGAGGCCGGCGGCCAGGTTCTGCGCCGGATCCTCACCCTCGTCGACCAACCATCCGGTACGGCCCGGCCGGACCGCGTCGCGCAGCCCGTCCACGTCGAAGGCGACAGTGGCCAGCCCGGCGGCGGCCGCCTCCACCACCACGAGACCCCAGCCCTCACCCCACGAGGCGGAGACGTGCAACCAGGCGGCGGCCAGCAGGGCGTCCCGCTCGGCGGCGGGCAGGTGGCCGTGCACGGTGACCATGTCGTTCAGCCCGCGCTCGTCGACCAGCCGGCGGACGCCCGCCGCGTCCGGCCCACCGCCGACGATGTCCAGACGCAGGTCGGGCCGTTGCGCCCGGAGCCGGGCCACGGCGTCGACCACCAGGTCCACCCGCTTGTGCCGGGTCACCCGGCCGACGCAGACGACACGTGGCCGGTCGGCGCGGGTCACGCCCGCGGCGGCCGGCCGGGACGCGTCGGCGCCGTTGGGCGCCACGACCACCGGGCCGGTCCAGCGCAGCCGCTCCCGGATCGCCACCGCCGTCGAGGGGGAGACCGCGAGCGTCACCGCGCGGCGGTAGACGCGCCGGGCGACCGGTCCCTCCAGCCAGGCGCCGAAGCGACCCACGACCGGGCCGAAGTACAACCGGAACTGCCGGTCGTGCACGTGGTGGATCACGCAGATCACCGGCACGGCCGCCGGCAGGACCGCCGGGCTGAAGAACGGGATGCCGTTCTGGCAGTCCACCACCGCGTCGAACTGCCGGCGGTGGCGCGCCAGCCAGCCCAGCACCCGGGGGTAGATGGTCCACCGGCCGCCGGTACGGACGATCCGGATGCCCTCGCGGACCTCGTCGCCGGGCTGCCCGTTCGGGCGCGCGGTGACGAAGGTGACCTCCGCGCCGGCGGTCACCAGGTCGCGGGCGACCTGCCAGGCGTACACCTCGGCGCCCCCGGCGTCAGGATGCCAGGGGTCCTTCCAGTTGAGCACCACGACCCGGCGGCCCACCACGGTGGCGTCGGTGGTGGGTGCCGCGTCGGTAGAGGGTGTTCCGACACTCACGGCCGCATTCCAACGGCGGCCGTGCCGCCGGTGACGTCCGGCGTGACCGGAAGCGTGACGAGTGGCATCACCGGGGCGACGTCGGCGCCACGGAGCCACCAGTTGATCTTCGCGACGTCCACGAAGCTCTGCCAGCCGTGCCGGACCGGTGAGAAACGGGAGCCGGGTACGTCCACCCAGCTGACCGGAATCTCCACCAGGCGGGCGCCCGCCCGCTCGGCGCGGCCCAGCACCTCGACGTCGAACGCGAATCCACCGCACCGCAGGGGCGCGAAGACCCGCCGGGCGACGTCGTTGCGGAAGAACTTGAACCCGCACTGCGTCTCGCTGACGCCGCGCACCACCTGCCGGACCGCGCCCCGGAACGCCACCGCGCCCCAGCGTCGCAGCACGCTGTGCCGCTCCTCGACGACCGACTCGGGGTGGGCCCGCGACCCGACCACCGCGTCCGCGCCGTCGTACAGGAGATTGAGCACCTGGGCGAGAGCGGCCGGCGCGGTGGCCAGATCGGCGTCACAGAAGCCTACGTAACGGGCGTCGCTGGCCAGCACACCCCGACGCACCGCGAAGCCCTTGCCCGGTTCGCCGCACCAGAGCAGGCGGACCGGAACCGGGCCGGGCGGCGCGTTCACCACCACGGCGCTGGTCCCGTCGTCGCTGGCGTTGTCCACCACGGTGACCCGGCAGGGCACGCCGAGTTCGGCCAGCGCCGCCCGGAGCAGGACCAGGGTGTCGGGCAGCCGGAGCGCCTCGTTGTACGCGGGCACCACGACGTCGAGTACGACCAGTTCTGACGAGACGTCAGGAGGGGGGACCTCCATGCCGCACCGTCAGCGCTCGCCGTACACGATGATGGGCTGCTCCACGCTCGCTGGCTTGCTGTTGCTGTTGCCGAGGGTGGACGCCCCGATCGAGACGGCCAGGATTCCCAGCACGGCACCCACCGCCGCGGCGACTACCGCGGTGAGGAGGGGATTGAAGGATGCCTTCATCGATGATCCCTTCGGAAAAAGGTACCGAAGAGTAACATGCGTCACTGCCGCTTGACCCGATGCGAAAGGGCGATCATCAGGGTGGCCCCCAGTACCGAATACCCCAGGACCGGCATTATGCCGATGCGACCGGACGAGCCGGAGAAATCGGAATCCGGCAGACGCAACAGCGTCAATGCCCCGTCCCGCCGGACCAGCTCGGCGCTCACGAACCGGCCCTCCACCTGCACGGCGTCCGGTTGGTCCGTCTGCACGAGCACATACCGCACCCCGAGCCGACGCAGAGCCGGTCCCGGATCACCCGGCGCCGCCAACGCCGCCGCCACCCGGTCCGCCTCCCGGCTCTCCCCACGGATCCGGTCCTGGCCGACCAGCACGTCCTGGTCCCCGACCACCGGCCGGCGGAACGCCCGCGAGGCCGGATCGAGCACCGGCACGTTCCCCGCCCACGGATAGGCCCGGAACGAGGACCAGGGCAGCGACACCAGGCTGCCCCCGGCCGGATCCCGGTTCACCTCGGCGCGCACCGCCGCCCACTCCGCCGGGTACCGCACCGTGTCGAACTGACCACCGAGACCCCACGCCAGACCGGGCATGAGCAGCACCGGAGCGACCACCAGCAGCGGGGCCAGCGCCCGGGCGCCGGTCGTCACGAGCGACTCCACGAGCATCCCGAGACCCACCGCCTGCACCAGTGCCAGCGGAGCGAGCAGCCGGGTGCCGTCCCGGACCGCGCCGGCCAGCGGAACGTGCTCGACCAGCGCGACCATCCCCTGCGCGCCCAGCGACCACGCCGGCGCCACGGCGACCACCGTGCCTAGCACCGCGCCGGCGAGCAGACCCCACCAGGCCGCCGACGGCCAGCGGCGACGGGTAAGCACGTACCCCCACAGCGCCGCGCCGGCCAGCGCCAGTGCGATCAGGGCGACCGCCCACTGGTCCCGGCCGACCGGCACGGCGTTCCGGCTCCACACGCCGCCCAGAGTCGCGACGCTGCCGAGCACGCCGAGTGGCGTGTCCGCGCGGACCGCGAACGCGGCCACCCCCCGCTCGTCGACGTCGACGGCGCCGCCCCGGCTCACCAGCGCGAGCCACCACGGAGCGGTCAGGCCGGCCAACGTCGCCGCCCCCGCCACAAACGCCCGCCACCGGCGCGCCAGAGCCAGCGCCGGGGCACAGGCGAACACCGCCGCCAGCACCATCGCCGGGCCGCCCAGCACCACCGCGGCCCCTCCGGCCACTGCGGAACGCCGCCCCGGGCCGGTGCCCACGGGCGGCGGCCGGAGCACCCCCAGCACCCAGGCGAACGCCCAGGGCAACGCCGCGAACCCCGCCACCACCGCCCACTGCCCGAGGTGCAGCCGCCCGTACACCCAGGGGTTCCAGACGTACGCGAGCCCGGCGGCGGCCCGTGCCAGCGGATGACCGACGGGCGCCAGCCGCGCCGCGCCCACCGCGGCCAGGACGAGACAGCCGGCCAGGAGCACCTTCTGGGCCACGTCGGCCGGGACGATCTGCGACAGCCCGACCGCGAGCAGCTCGCTCGGTACCGCACGCGGCAGTTCGGAGCCGCTGCCCCAGACCACCGCGCCGAACGGCGGGTCCGGCACGAACACCAGGTCGTACCGGAGGACGAAGCCACGGCGCAGCACCGGGCCGAGGATCGCGACGACCACGCCGACACCGAGCGCCGTCTCCGGCCACCAGCGGCGCAGCGCGACGGCGGCCCGCGACAGCGCCGGACCGAAGCTCGGTGACGCTCGACGCACACGGACCCCCATGAACCTGGACGGAAGCGGGCCCGACGTCGCACCCGGGGCTCCGGACAGCACTCTAGGCACAGGGCGAGTACGGACGGTAGCTTGCCTCACGACGTCGACGAGCGAGCCGCGACGACGACGCGAGGTTCGAGGCGAACCCGTTCCACCGGCGACACCGACATGAGGCGC
Source organism: Micromonospora chalcea (assembly GCF_002926165.1). Taxonomy (GTDB): domain Bacteria; phylum Actinomycetota; class Actinomycetes; order Mycobacteriales; family Micromonosporaceae; genus Micromonospora; species Micromonospora chalcea. The sequence continues at coordinate 23,746 of NZ_MAGP01000164.1, forward strand.
GATGACAGAGACCACGGCAGGGCCCGGCGCGAGCCGCCTGGGAACCGCCGGCGCGGCCGTCGCGGTCGCCGCGATGGCGACGAACGGGCTCGCCTACCTGCTGCCCATGCTCGGTGCCCGGTACCTGCCGGTCGAGGAGCTGAGCGTCCTCGCCACGACGCTGGCCCTCGTCGCGATCGCCGGCGTCGCCGGCGTGGGGCTGCAGATGGCGGTCGCTGTGCACCGGGCCCGCCACCCCGGCGCGCCGACGCACCGGGTCAGCCTCGTCACCACGGCGGTCGCCGGCGGCGCCGTCGTCGTGGCCGCGCCGCTGATGATCACCGGTCTGCGGCTGTCGTCGACCGTCGTGGCGCTGGTCGCCGGCACCACTGTCGCTGTCGTCCTGGCCGCCCGGTGGCTCGGCGAACTGCAGGGTGAGCAACGCTTCGTCCGTCTCGCCTGGGCGATGGGGGTGGTGGCGCTCGGGCGGTACGGCGGCATGATCGTCGCGCTGGTCCTCGGCGCCGACGTCGTGGTCACCCTGCTCGCCGGCATGCTCACCGCCTGGCTCGTGCTGCCGGCGCTGGCCTGGATCGCCCGCCCCGACCGGCCCGCCGGGAACGACGTCGCCGCCACCATGCGGATCCGGCAGGTGGCGAGCGCCGGCACCGCCGCGCTGGCGATGCTCGCGGTGTCGTACGCCGACCTGATCTTCGCCCGCCAGCTGCTCTCGCCCGCCGACTCCGGGGCGTACGCGGTCGGAACCGTGCTCACCAAGGGCGCGCTCTGGGCCCCCCAGGTGATCGTGGTGCTGGCGCTGCCCCGGCTCGCCGTGGGAGACAACCGGGTCCGTACCGTCGTGCTCGCCATCGTCGCCGGCTGCGGCGTCGTGCTCGTCGCCGCCTCGGCCCTGGCCGGCGGGTTCGCGTTCCGGCTGGTGGGCGGCGAGGACTACACGTCCCTGGGGAGGTACGCCCCGTTCTTCGCCGCCACCGGCGCGCTCTACGCACTGATCTTCGCGGCCGTCAACGCGAAGATCGCGGCGGGCGCGCGCTGGCCGTCCGCGCCGCTCTGGGTCGCCGCGGCCGTCCTGGCCGTGCTCACCACCACCGTCGCGCCCCGCACGTTCCAGGGCATCATGTGGTGCGCGCTCGCCACCGCCGCGGGAACCGCGCTGGTGATGGTGTTCAGCCCTCCGCGAGCCAGTCGCCCAGCAGCCGGTGATCGATCGAGTCCACCCGGCCCAGCGGCCGCCCTGCCGCGACCCGCGCCCGCAGCTCCGCCCGGCTGAACCAGCGCGCCGCCAGCAACTCCACCCCGTCGACCCGGACCTCCTCGGACACGGCGACAGCCCGGAAACCCGCCATCAGCCCGGCGGGAAACGGCCACGCCTGCGACCCCTGGTAGACCACGTCGGTGACGGTGACGCCCGCCTCCTCGGCCAACTCCCGGCGGACCGCGTCCTCCAGGCTCTCGCCGACCTCGACAAAGCCGGCCAGCGTCGAATAGCTGCCCTCGGCCGCGCCCGCGTGCCGGGCCAGCAGGCAGCGCCCGGTCCGGCCGGGCGCCTCGACCAGCACGATCACGGCCGGCTCGATCCGGGGGAACCACAGCCGCCCGCACTCCCCACCGCTACAGGTCCGCATGTGCCCGCCGCCACCGGCCACGGCCCGGGCGCCGCACGCGCCGCAGTACCGCTGCTGCCGGTGCCAGAGCAGCAACCCCCGGGCGTACGCCTGCACCGCCGCCCCGGCCGGGTCGAGCCGGCCCACGAGCGTCCGGACATCGACAGCGCGCGTCGCGGCGGCCAACTCGACGGCGGCCCGCTCGCCGAGCGCGGAGAGATCGGCCGCGAACACCGCGACGTCGTCGTCGAGCCCCAGGAAGACGGTCTCCCCGGCGGCCGACCGGACGCGGGACGCGTGCTCGCCGGTGAGCCGGACCGGACCGGCCGCGTCGACCAGGCAGCGGTCCCGCCACAGCGGCAACACCACGCTCACCGGATCGGCCAGCCGCCCGGCCAGCCACTCCGCGTCACCGCGCAGCGCCGCCGCCCGGTCGAGCCACCCACCGCCGTACGCCAGCACCCGCTCACCGTGCCACGATCCGCGCCCGGGCGCGGCCCCGAATCGGGTGATCGGGCCGACACCGCCGAACGCCCGACACGACGCCGGGCCGGAGACTCCCGGCGCGCCCGGGCGTTGGTTACCGTAGGTGTCTCCCGCGGGGGAAGCGGTCCCCGCGTGTACTTCCGATCGAGGTTGCAGTGACGATGTACGGCGAGAAGGTGCCGGCTGCCGACGACCGGCCCACCATCAAGGTGGCGGCGGTGAGCTGGCCCGGCGTCGAGATGGAGCCGGTCGCCACACCGCCCGGAGGCGACACGGGCCGGCCGGGGCGGTCGCGACGGGCCCGGCTGCTGCTGGCCGGGGGGATCGTCGCGGCCGTGCTCGCCGGCGGCGTCGGCCTGGGCGCCTACGCGTACGCCGGTGACGTGCCCCGCGGCACCACGGTGCTCGGCACCGAGCTGGGCGGGCGCAGCCGCGCGGAGGCGGCGGCGGCGCTCCGCGCCGAGCTGGAGCGCCGGGCCGAGGCGTTGAACGCCCCGCTGGCGGTCACCGTCGGTGAGAAGAAGGCCGAGCTGAAGCCGTCCGACGTGGGGCTCGCCATCGACGTGGACGCCACTGTGGCGGCCGCCGCGAAGGCCGACGCGCACGCGGTGAGCCGGCTCGTCGGCTCCCGTACGGTCGAGCCGGTGGTCACCGTCGACCGGCCCAAGCTGGAGGCCGCCCTGCGGAAGGTGATGGGCTCGCAGGGGCGCGAGATGACGATGCCGGCGATCATCTGGACCGGCACCACCCCGAAGCCGGTCTACCCGAAGCCGGCGCTCACCGTCGACACCGACGGCGCCACCGGTGTGGTGAAGGCCGGCTGGCTGGCCGCCGAGCCGGTCACCGTGCCGCTCGTCGAGAAGTGGCCCGCCACCACCCGTGAGGAGGTCGACCGCCTCGTCGCCGAGCTGGCCCGGCCCGCCGTCGCCGCGCCGGTGACGCTCACCACCGACGGCGGTTCGGTCACCATCCCGCCCGCCGCCATCGCCCGGGCACTGCGCTTCTCCGCCGACGACGCCGGCACGCTCACCCCGAAGGTCGACGTCAAGCGGCTCCGCGCCGCGCTCGGCGACCGGCTGACGAAGCTGGAGGTCGAGCCGCAGGACGCCGGGCTGACCATCAGCGGCGGCAAGCCGAAGGTGGTGCCCAGCAAGGCCGGCCGCCAGGTCGACGCCGCCGCGCTCGGCCCGGCCCTGCTCGCGGTGCTGCCCAAGTCCGAGGGCCGTACGGTGTCCGCCGAGCTCAAGCCGGCCGCGCCCGAGCTGACCGAGGCGGAGCTGGCGAAGCTGGGCATCAAGGAGCGGGTGTCGACCTTCACCACCCACTTCACCGGCGGCCTCTCCTCCCCGCGCAGCCAGAACATCGTCCGCGCGGCGAAGGACGTGGACGGCACGCTCGTGAAGCCGGGTGAGACGTTCTCGCTCAACGGGCACACCGGTGAACGCGGCTACGACCAGGGATACAAGGACGCGCCCACGATCGTGAACGGCAAGCTGGTGCCGGGCGTCGGTGGCGGCGTCTCCCAGTTCACCACCACGCTGTTCAACGCCACCTACTACGCCGGGCTGGAGGACGTGGAGCACAAGCCGCACTCGTTCTACTTCAGCCGCTACCCGGCCGTGATCGAGTCGACCATCTACTGGCCGCAGCTCGACTTCAAGTTCCGCAACAACACGCCCCACGGCGTGCTCATCGACACCTCGTACACGTCCAGCTCGATCACCGTCTCGATCTGGAGCACCAAGATCTACGACAGCGTCAAGACGGAGTACGGCCCCCGCCGCAACATCACCCAGCCGAAGACCGTGTACCTGACCCCGGGGCCGTCCTGCATCCCCGCCGCGGGCGCCGTCGGGTTCGCCCAGGACGCCTTCCGGGTCATCAAGAAGGACGGCAAGGTCGTCAAGCGGGAGAAGTTCAGCTGGCGCTACGACGCCGAGCCGCGCTTCATCTGCGCCCCGAAGCCGGGCGACGACTGATCCACGACACACGGAAAGGCCCCGCCGGACGCATCCGGCGGGGCCTTTCCCATGCTTGTCACGGCCGCGCCGCGGCCAGCCCTTCGCGTACGCCGTCGGCGTCCCGGTCGGTGCCGTAGACGGGGGTGTCCGGCTGCTGCCGCCAGCTCTCGTCCAGGGTGCCCGCGTCGACCGGGTCGAAGCCCAGATCGTCCACGAGGCCCATCACGATCCGCTTGGCGTCCGCGTCGTCGCCGGCCACCGGCAACGCGATCCGGCCTGCCGTACCCGCCGGCTTGCCCTCGTCCATGAGGTGCGCCGCCTGGATGTTGTTGAAGACCTTCACCACCCGGGCGCCCTTGAGGTGGTCAGCGGTCCAGCGACTGGAGCTGAGGCTGCGGTCGAGCAGCTCGGCGATGTCGCCGTCCCGCTGGGGGTAGTAGTTGTTGGCGTCGACCACCAGCTTGCCGTCGAACAGCGCCGCCGGGAGCTGCGGCACCGCCTTCAGCGGGATCGCGATGACCACCAGCTCGGCGCCCTGCACGGCGTCCTCCACCGACACCGCCCGGGCGCCGGTCTCGGCGGCCAGGTCGGCGAGGCTCTGCGGCCCGCGGGAGTTGGCCACCGCGACGTCGTGGCCGAGTGAACGCAGACGACGGGTGAGGGTGCCCCCGATGTGCCCCGACCCGATGATTCCAATCTCCATGTCCACTCCTGTACCCCGTGCGGTCGGCCCCGATCACGGTCCCGACGTACGCCATGTCACGTTTCGGCCCACCGGCGTGGCCGGTGTCAGAGGTCCCGGCTCGACGGTACGAGACTGACGCGGCCGACGTGGTGATTCCCGTCGGCCGGCCCGAATCCAGGCGGTGTGGTGGCCGGTTCGGCGGTTCGGGGAAGTGGTGGGTGGTCCACCGTTCACGCGCGCCGGCATGAGGGCCGGTTTTCGGGGTGGACGCGTTTCAGGGCCACCCCCGTGAGGGGTGGCCCTGAAACGAAAGGTTGTCCGGCGGTGTCCTACTCTCCCACACCCTCCCGAGTGCAGTACCATCGGCGCTGGAGGGCTTAGCTTCCGGGTTCGGAATGTGACCGGGCGTTTCCCCTCCGCCATGACCGCCGTAACTCTATG
>NZ_MAGP01000165.1 GCF_002926165.1 Micromonospora chalcea
GCGCCGACGACCACCCGTTGGGGTTGGTGGGGTCGTTGGAGGTGCGGTAGGAGAACGCGGTCGGCCCCCACTGGTACGCGAGGACCCAGATGTTGCGCGGCGCGAAGTAGAACAACGTCGGCGCCACAGTCCCCGACGACATCGCGTTCTGGCTGGCCGACGCCATCTGCGACCAGTTCGAGAACAGACCGAAGTTCATCGACCCCCACGACGACCCGGTGTCGTGCGTCGTCGCGTAGACCAGGTGCTGCCCGTTGTACGGCACCACCGTGAAGTCCTTCAACGACACCCAACCCGAACGCGGCTGCGCCAACGCGCCCGTCGACGACCACCGGTACGACGACGGCAGGTTGCACGTGCCACCCGGCGGCGGCGTGGTGGGAGGCGGCGTGGTGGGGTTGCCGCCACCACCGTCGACGCGGACGAGCTGCCACTGCTGGTTGGCGCCGTTCCAGTCGTCGTACTGGACGATGTTTCCGCCGTCGGCGGTCGAGGCGCCCTGCACCTCCACCACCTTGTTGCTGTTGCGGTTGATCAGCCGGATGTAGCCGCTGTCGGAGTCGGCCAGCCGGAACTGCTGGTTGGTGCCGTTCAGGTCGGACCACTGCACGATGCTGCCGCCGTTGGCGGTCGACCAGTTGTAGACGTCGAGCACCTTGCCGGACAGCCGGGACTTCAGCCGGTAGTAGCCGCCGCCGGAGTCGACGAACTGCCACTGCTGCTGGTTGCCGTTGTTGCGCGTCCACTGGGTGATCCGCGCGCCGTCGTTGGTGGCCAGGTTGTAGACGTCGAGCGCCTTGCCGCTGTTGCGGTTGACCAGGACGTACCAGGCGTTCGTGTCGACGCTCGCGGCGACGGCGGGCGCGGACACGGCCGCCACGGCGGCGGCGCCGACGAGGACCGCGGCAGCGCCGGTCGCGACGACTCGCGGCAGCCATCCGCGCCGTCGCGGGGGCGACACCGTCGATGGGGATCTACCAAAAGCAAACATGTTCCTCCCTCAGATCACACTTGTGAGCGCTAACAATCAGCGTCGGCGCACTGACCCCACACCCGGCCTGCCACGCGGCCGTCCGCGCCCGCTCGGCGACCCATCGCTCCCGCCGCCCTGTGCCATCGACTGTGAGCGATAACACGCCGTTCGTCAAGTCGTAACAGTCGATGGAAGGCGGGCGCGTGACGTTACCGGCCCATGTCAGCTTCTCGACCCAGCACTACCGCTGCCCGCACCACGGCTCGACAGTGCACACGGCTGGAGGGGGTGGGGGAATTGGGGCAGCCGGCGAACGAATCCGTCATGATCCGGGACTGGTTCAGCGTGCCGCGGGTGTCCGCCGAGGACCGGGCCGCGATCTTCGGCGTACGCACCCAGGACCCGCGGGTGGAGTTCGTCGCGCTGACCGTCAAGTACTGGCTGGACGCGCACGCCACCCGGTCGATGACCCGCGAGCGGGTCCTGACCGCGCTGAGCGGGCGCATCACCGCCGACAACGTCTGGGACCTGGTCGCGATGCTGGCGAGACTGCGGCTGGCCGAGGCGTTCTTCGACCTGGCCGCCTCGGACGTCGACACCGACGGCGCGTTCCGCCGTCTCCTGCTCGGCCTCGACCCCGCGCTGCTCGACGCGATGCGGCACTACGCGGCCTGGAACGGGATCAACCCGAAGCTGTTCCTCGACGGGTTCGCCGTCGGCGTCGGGGAATCCGTCGCGACGGTGGTGGTCGACCTCGGCAAGCTCGTGCAGTTGATCGGCCGCCTTCAGCAGGAACAGTTCACCACGCTCATCGTGCTGACGGTCGACCCCCGCGCCGGTGTGCAACGCATCGCCGACCAGGCCACAGTCGTACGCCAGGCGCTGGCCGGGATCGTGGCCGCGCTGGACCCGACCACCGTCCCGGATCGGCTGCTGGCGCTGTGGCGCGGCTGGGCGGCCGAGTTCGCCCGCCACCTGGAGAACCTCGACCCGTTCGCCGCCGGCCGGCTGCTCGGCCGCGTCGCCGGTGACCTGTACCAGGTGCTCACCGGCCTGGTGCATCTCGCCCGGCTGCTCGGCGGCGTCGCGGTGCGCGCCGCCGTCCGGTACGTGCCGCTACTGCTCGCGGGCGCCCGCGAGGCGCGCCTGCTGACCGCCCAGATGGCCGCGCTGCTGGTGGCGATCGGCCGGGCCGCGATCGCCGCCACGCCCCGGGTGGGGCTGGCCGTCCTGCGCACGCTCTTCCCGCCGAAGGTGCTCGACGCGCTGTTCCGGCAGGGCCGGGTGCTGCTCGCCGACGCCGAGCTGACGTTGAGCGTGTTCAACCAGGCGGCGCACGCCGAGGCGTTCGCGGGCGCCGGTGCGGGCACCCGGCTCGGCGCGCTGGTCAGCCTCGACGGCCGACCGGTGCTGATGGCGAGCATGTCGGAGACGGTGTCGTCGGCCGGCCGGGCGGCGACCCGGGCCGAGCTGAGCGAGGCGCTGGACGAGATCATCAAGCGGGTCGAGGACCTGCGCGAGCTGAAGCCGCCGAAGACACCCCGGGACGTCCAGGCCGCCGTCGTGCGCGCGGCCATCGCCCGGCAACTGGAGCAGCGGCTGACCACCGCGTTCAACAGGGCGCTCCAGAGCGCCGCGTACGAGGAGTTCCGCGCGCTGCGCAAGGCCGGGCAGGCGCAACCGTGGCGGCTCGGCCAGCAGGTGCACCGGCGGATGGCCGCCGAGGTCGCCCAGCTCGTCGGCCGGTCACCGGGCCTGGAGGCGTTCGCGGAGAAGTCACTGGCGACAGTGGTCGAGGCGGTCCGCACGGCCCACCCGGAGCTGGCGCCCGAGCGGGGCGGCTCCGACGCGGTGCTGCGCCAGACGGTCGCCCAGATGCTGCTCGGCCACCCGGACCGGGATCTGCTGCTGCGCCTCGTCGGCTTCACCGGCAACCCGGCCGCGGCCGGGGCGGAAAAGGCGCTCGCCGGCCACCTCGCCGAGCGGTTCCGGTGGAAGGCGTCCACCACCGTCGGGGACCTCCGCTCCGACCTGCTGCTCGTCGACCCCGAGGCGGCCCGCGTCACGAACGTCGACTGGACCTCCTCGACCAAGCTGGAACGCTTCGAGAAGACCTGGGGCACCGTCGCCGACGACCTCGGGGAGACGTTCGACGGTCGCTGGGAGGCGATCGCGGAGGCGTACCAGCGGGCCGCCAAGGGCGGTGTGCCGGCGGAGGTCGTCGCCGGCCTCGAAGAACTGACCGCGCACGCCGTACGCGAGACGGTCGTCCGCCAGGCCGCCCTCAGCCAGTTGTTCCCCGGATTCTTCGTCACCTCGCACGAGATGACGTACCAGGGGCTGCACTCCCTGTTCACACTGCCGCTGTAGAGGAGCACCGATGGGCAGAGTCGTCGTCGCCGACGCCGATCCGGCGACGCTTGGTTTCAGCACCGCGCATTCCGACAGGTACGTCTACTCCAACTACTTCGTACCGGTCCGGCTCACGTTCGGCGGTGGCGAGACGCCCATCCTGCCGTTCTACGTCAAGCAGGCGCTGATCGAGGCGATCCGCTACGGCGGGCTCGACGGCGACCGGCTGCCGCACCTGCTCAAACAACTCGGCCTCTACGACCTGTGGAAGGCCAACGAGATGGACGCCGCCACCGAGGCGCTGCCCGGCGCCGACTCGGGCATGTCGTACCGGGAGCCGCCGGCGCGACGCCAGACGCTCCTCGGCGACCAGCAGGCGGAGTTCCTCGCCGGCCTGCTCCAGTCCGACGTGGGCATCGCGTTCCTCGACCGCACCCGGATCCGGCCGGTGGGCTTCGCGCTCGGCGAGCACGTCTACGCGCTGGCGCTCGCCCCCGGTGAGGAGGCCGTGCTGGAGCAGCGCACCTACACCAAGCGCGAGCTGACCCTGGAGGAGCAGAACGAGTCGGAACAGCAGACCGACGTCGAGCTGACCAGCGCGCTCACCACCGAACTCCAGGAGGGCTTCGAGCGGCAGAAGTCGCTCACCGACACCTGGGGGCTCAACGCGAGCCACACCGGCCAGTACACCAGCCCGACCGGCATCTGGGGCACCTTCAACGCCAGCCACACCATCGGCTTCGCCACCAGCGTCACCGCGGCGAGCCAGGAGACGAGCCGCCGCGCGGTCAAGGACAGCCGGACCGCCACCTCGAAGGTCGCGGCGCGCTACCGCACCCAGCACAAGACCGATTTCAAGCTCGTCACCGAGACGGGTACGGAGTCGTCCTCGAAGCGCACCGTCCGCAACCCGAACCGGGCCACGCCGATCACGCTGCACTACTTCAAGGTGCTGCAACGGCTGGAGCTGGCGCACGAACGGTACGGGGCACGGGTCTGCTGGGCCCCCACGATCAAGGATCCGGCGTTCGCCTTCGCCCAGAAGATCGTCGACGGGCGGCAGCGGATCCGCGACAACGCGGTCGCCGCGCTGCCCCCGATGCCGGTGAAGCCGGAGCGCCCGCCGCGCGGCGCGCCCGCAGCGGTGGAGACGCGCGTCGTGTACTCCCCCGTGGTCACGCTCGACAAGTGGGGATTCACGGGGGACATGAGCGCGGACTACGACGTCGACGTCCCCGTCGACGCCGGCTGGGAGTGGGACGGCAACGTCGACACGATCCGGCAGAACCTCACGCTGATCACCCGCCGCCCGCCGGATGCGATCGCCGCCCGGGTGGTGGGCGTGCCGGTGGTCACCGAGGCGGACGGACGGCCGGTGCTGCGCGTACGCGTGCACGTCGGCGCCCGGAGCTGGCTGGCGGGTCCGGGCGCGGACGTGCAGCTCGCCGCCGGGTTCCGGCGTACCCCGACGGTGGTGGACCAGACCGCCGACGACGCGGCGTACAACGCGCTGGTCGCGGGCTACCTGACCGATCTTCAGGAGTGGCAGGACCGGCGCGACGCGGCGCTGGCGGCGGCGGAGACGGCGGGGGACGAGTTCGAGGCGCGGCTGCGGGCCGGCTTCTCCCCGGTCAACGAGATGGTCTCGCAGATCGTGGAGGCGCACTTCCCGGCCAGCGTGCGGGACGAGGCGTGGGAGATCGACTTCTGGCACCGGGTCTTCGACTGGGAGCGCGCGTCGTTCGTGGCGTACCCCGGGTGGTGGTCCGGCGGCGACGCCCGCGCCCCGGAGCGCGACCCCGGTGACTTCGTCAACGCCAGCTGGGCGAAGCTCTACCTGCCGGTGCGGGCCGGCATGGAGCTGGCCGCGCTGCGGTGGATCTTCGGGAAGGTGGTGGCGACGCGCCTGGCACCGGAGGTGGAGCGGGAGCTGGAGGCGTTCGTGGACGAGCTGACGGCGTACCGGGCCGGCCATCTCGGCACCGGCGACGAGATGCCCGAGCTGACCACCGAGTGCCAGGACGTGCCGGAGCGGGTGTACTGCCTGGCGAAGTGGACCGAGTTGATGCCCACCGACGGCACCCACCTGGAGGTGGTGCAGGGCGCCACCACGGCGGCCGACGAGGTGACCGCCAAGGAGATCAGCGACGCGGAGGCGCTGCGGGCGGCGCTGCTCGACGGCGAGGTGCAGACCAACCGGCTGCGGACCAGGGCGTACGACCAGATGACCGAGCCGGCCGACGTCGACATCCGCCTCGGCACGCCGTCCGGGAGCGGTCCGGCCGCCTGAGCCGCTCGTCCACCCCGATCCCTCGCCTGACCAGGGGATTGGGGTGGACGATTTCTGGCAAAGTCTGAACTTTCGATTCGTGGCCTAGATCGGTAAAAAGGCGCATAATTGATCCCTTACGCTCGCTCCCTCGGGGCGACGACGACGCCGGCCGGCGAACCGTCCAAAAAGAACCGTCTCCCACCGGTGGGTCGATGGCGCTGGATCCCTAAAGCCACTAGGTTGGCCGTCGCCGCTGTGCTCGGCCGGCATTCACAAACCTAAGGAACACTCATGACGACCGCACCCTTGCGCCAGGATGAGCCCCCGGTCTCGCTGGTCAGGGTCCGCGCGGAGCCGCTCGACCGGCTTTCCGCCGCGGACATCTCCCCCATCGTGCGCCGGGTGATGGCGGCTCACCTCGATCAGACCCGGATCCCGGCGGCGAAGTTCTCGTCGTTCATCTGATCCGCGATGGCCCCGGGGCCCGCCCGCGCGGCGCTCACCGAGTTCGTCCTCAAGGTGCACGCCAGGTGTGACCTGGCGTGCGACCACTGCTACGTCTACGAACACGCCGACCAGAGCTGGCGCCGCCGCCCGGTACGGATGACGCCGGACGTGCTCCGGGCCGCGGCCGGAAGGATCGCCGAGCACGCGGCGGCCCACGGGCTGCCGGACGTCACAGTCGTCCTGCACGGCGGGGAGCCGCTGCTGCTCGGCCCCGACGGGCTGGGCCAGGTGCTCGCCGAACTGCGGCGCGTCATCGGGCCGGTCACCCGGCTCCGGATCGGCATGCAGACAAACGGCGTGCTGCTCTCCGAGCGGTTCTGCGACGTACTCGCCGAACACGACGTGGCGGTCGGCGTATCGCTCGACGGCGACCGGGCCGCCAACGACAGGCACCGGATCTACCGGTCCGGCGCCAGCAGCTACGACCAGGTGCTGCGCGCGCTCGCCCTGCTGCGCCGCCCGGCGTACCGGCGGCTCTGGTCCGGCCTGCTGTGCACGGTGGACGTGCGCAACGACCCGATCGCGGTGTACGAGGCCCTGCTCGCCCAGGAGCCCTCGCGGATCGACTTCCTGCTCCCGCACGCCACCTGGGACGACCCGCCGTGGCGGCCGGCCGCCGGGGACACCGCGTACGCCCGCTGGCTGCGCGCCGTCCACGACCGCTGGCGCGCGGACGGCCGACCCGTCCCGGTGCGCCTGTTCGACTCGCTCCTGTCCACCGCACGCGGCGGACCCAGCGGCACCGAATGGCTGGGCCTCGACCCGGTCGACCTGGCGGTGATCGAGACGGACGGCGAGTGGGAGCAGGCGGACTCGCTCAAGACCGCGTACGACGGCGCGCCGGCCACCGGCATGACCGTCTTCTCGCACGCGGCCGACGACGTGGCGGCAAGCCCGCTCCTGGCCCGCCGCCGCTCCGGCCGGGCCGGTCTCAGCGACGAGTGCCGGCGGTGCCCGGTGGTCGACCAGTGCGGCGGCGGACTCTTCGCCCACCGGTACGGCGCCGGGCACTTCGACCATCCGAGTGTCTACTGCGCCGATCTGAAAGAGCTGATCGTGCACGTGAACGAGAACCCACCGGAACCCGTCCGGCTCGACGCCGGCCTGCCCGACGACTTCATCGACCGCCTCGCGGCGCCGACCGGCGACCGGGTCGCCATCGGCCGGCTCGTCGAGGCACAGATCGCCATCGTCCGCGCGCTGCTCGCCGAGGTGGCCGACCGCCTGCCGGCCGGCGGGGCCGGAGCTGACGGCTGGGAGGCGCTGACCGCGCTCGACCGCAGCGCGCCGGAATCAGTGGCCCGGATCGCGGCCCATCCGTACGTGCGCGCGTGGGCTGTCGACTGCCTCGCCGGCACCGGCACCGGCGCCCGCCAGGGGCCGGGCTACCTGAGCGCGCTCGCCGCCGCCGCCGCGCTCGACGCAGGCGTTCCGGTGCGCCTCGACGTGCCGGTGCGATCCGGCCGCCTGCACCTGCCGACGATGGGCACGGTTCTGCTGCCCGAGGTGGGTGACGGCACCGCCCGGGTGGAGACCGGCCCGGGCTCGCTGCGGGTGCGGGCCGGGGACGTGACGGTGGCCGTGAGTCCGGGCGCGGCGGGCGGGCCCCGCTGGTGGCCGACCCGCCGTCTCGTCGCACCGGACGTGTCGGTGCTGCTGGAGGACGGCGACCCGCACCGCGACTGCCACCGGCTGCCCGCCGATGACCGGCTCGACGACGCGGGCGCCGTGCGCTGGGCGGAGACGTTCGCGGCGGCGTGGCAGGTGATCCGGGACGAGGTGCCGGGCCACGCCGAGGAACTGCGTACCGGGCTGCGGGCGGTGGTGCCGTTGCGGCGCAGCGGCGACGGGGTCAGCGAGGCGTCGACCGCCCGGCAGGCGTTCGGCGGTGTCGCGGCCACGGAGACCGATGCCGGGTCGCTGGCGGTGCTGCTCGTGCACGAGTTCCAGCACAGCAAGATGAACGCGCTGCTGGACGTCTGCGACCTGGTCGACGGCACCGGGCCGATCGACATCACTGTGGGCTGGCGGCCCGACCCGCGTCCGGCGGAGGCCGTCCTGCACGGCATCTACGCGCACGCGGCGGTGGCCGACATCTGGCGCGTCCGGGCGGACCGCCAGGTCGACGGCGCGCAGGCGGTCTACCGGCAGTACCGGGACTGGACGGCCGAGGCGATCGGCGCGCTGCAACGGGCGGACGCGCTCACCCCGGCCGGCTCACGGCTGGTCCGGCAGGTGGCCCGCTCGATGTCCGGATGGCCGTCGTGACCACCGCCGTCCCGCCCGCGCACCGGGTCGACACGCTCGCCGCCGACCTGCGGGCGCTCGGGCTCGGCCGCGGTGACGTGGTGCTCGTGCACTGCTCCCTGCGTGCCCTCGGACCGGTGGCCGGCGGGCCGGCCACGCTGGCCGACGCGCTGCGGGCCGTCGTCGGGCCGTCCGGCACCGTCGTCGTCCCGGCGCAGACCCCCGACAACTCGGTGAGCAGCCCCGCGTACCACGCCGCGACCGCCGGACTCACCGACGAGGAACGCCGGGCGTACGAGGACCGGATGCCCGGCTTCGACCCGGCCGTCACGCCGTCGTTCGGCGTGGGCGCGTTCGCCGAGCACGTACGCCGGTTGCCCGGCGCGGTACGCAGCCCGCACCCGCAGACGTCGTTCAGCGCCTGGGGCCCCCGGGCGGAGGAGCTGATGCGCGTCCACGACCTGGACTCGCATCTCGGCGAGCGCTCGCCGCTGGCCGCGCTGGAGGCCGCCGGGGCCTGGACCCTGCTGCTCGGTGTCGGCTATTCGACATGTACCGCGTTGCACCTCGCCGAGTACCGGTTGCGCCGCCCGCCGCAGCGGCGTCCGTACCGCTGCTACGTGCTGCGCGACGGCCGCCGGGAACGGCTGGACTTCGAGGCGCCGCACCTCGACGCGAGCCCGTTCGCCGAGGTCGGAGTGGAACTCGACAGGGAACCGTTCACCCGGCGCGGCACGGTCGGGAGCGCCCCGGCACGGCTGCTGCCGATGGCCGCGGCGGTACGCGCCACGGTCGCGTGGATGGACGCCCACATCGGACGGTGAGGGCCTGGTAACCCGAGCGCAACCTCTCTACCCTGATCGATAGACGCCGTATCGTGTCGAGCGGGGAGCAGCGCGTGATCATTGACGGTTGGGGGTCAGGCGCACTACCCGTGGAACGGTCGTGTCGCCGTGACCTCTGAGCGGCCCGCGCTGCCGGGCCCGCCCTATTTCTTCCTCAGCTACGTCCCCCCGCCGACGCACAACGACCGCACCCCGGGCGACCACTGGGTCCGCCGCTTCTACCACGATCTCAACCTGGCCATCGACGGCCGGCCCGGCGACCGGTTACGCCGGCAGGGTTTCGCCGACTTCATCGTGCGGCCGCCGGAGGACCGGACGGAACGAAAACGCACCGCGCTCGCCGAGGCCGAGGTGTTCGTGCCGCTGTACTCGCCGGACTATCTCAACCGGGACGACTCGCGCCGGGAACGGGAGTGGTTCCGGCAACGGCTGATCCGGGCCGGCCGCCCGCCCGACGGCGACAACATCCTGCCGGTCCTGTGGATCCCGTCGCCCGCCGCCGTGCACGCGCCGGACCAGGCCCGGGCGGTGGCGATGGCCGCCGACGTGGACGCGTACGCGGCGAACGGCATGAGCGCGCTCTGCCGGCTGCAGAAGTTCCAGCACGCCTACAAGGAGGTGCTGGGCCGGCTCGCGCAGCACATCGTCGACACCGCCGAGCAGACCCCGCTGCAGGCGGCCGAGCCGCCGACCGGCCCGACCGACCTGCCGTCGTCGCCGACCAGCGAGGTGCCGTTCCGGGCGGTGGTGATCGCGCCCGAGCAACCGCACGAGCCGGGCCGGCTCAACGGACGATCCGACACGCACGCCGGCCGGTGGCGCCCGTTCCACGGCCGGCCTCCCGTGGTCGACGACGTGACCGACGCGGTGCAGCGGCTGCGGATGCCGATCGACGTCCGCGACTTCGTACCCGATGCCGGGCTATTCCGGGGCTGCCCGGGCGTACTCATGATCGATCCTCGGGTGGTCGAGACGCCGGACGGTGCGGAGGCCGTCCGCGCGGCCGCCGCCTCGCTGCACCGCTGGGTGGGCGTCGTGGTCATCATCGAGGACCCGGCACCCGGCCGTCGCTCCCAGGCGACGGTGCTGCTCGACCGGGCCATCGCGATCTTCCCGGCCGCGGCACGCCCCCTGGCGATCACCACGTACGACGACTGGCGGGCCGGGATCCACGGCCTGGTCGACCGGATGCGCCGCCGCTACCTGGAGGCGAGACCGGCCTACCCGCCGCCAGGACGGCCGATCAGCAAACCCCGGCTCTGGGAGAACCCGCCGCCCGACGAGGGAGTGGACACATGACCCGACGCGAGGGACAGGTCGTCACCTTCTACTCCTACAAGGGCGGCACCGGCCGGACGATGGCGCTGGCCAACGTCGCCTGGATCCTCGCCGCCAACGGCAAGCGGGTGCTCGCCGTCGACTGGGACCTGGAGTCCCCCGGCCTGTCGCGCTTCTTCGCGCCGTTCATCGACCGGGACGCGCTGGAGAGCACCGGCGGGGTGATCGACCTGATCCGCGAGTACGAGTGGGCGACCACCACCAAGCAGGACAAGGGCGACGACCGCTGGCACGAGCAGTACGCCCGCGTGCACAAGTATTCGTTCTCGCTGAACTGGTCCAACTTCCCCGGTGACGGGACGCTGGACTTCCTCGGCGCCGGCCAGCAGAACAACGACTACGCGGGCGCGCTCGCCGGGATGAACTGGGACGAGTTCTACGAGCGGCAGGGCGGCGGCTACTTCTTCGACGCGCTGCGCGCCGACATGAAACGCAACTACGACTACGTGCTCATCGACAGCCGTACCGGGTTCTCCGACGTCGCCGACATCTGCACCATCCAACTGCCGGACGTGCTGGTCACCTGCTTCACCCTCAGCGAGCAGGGCATCACCGGCGCGGCGAAGGTGGCGCGGCTGGTCGAGCACCGCTACGGGTCGCGGCGGATCCGGGTGCTGCCCGTGCCGATGCGGATCGACCCGGCGGAGAAGGTCAAGGCGGACACCGGGCGGGCGGTGGCCCGGCAGCGCTTCAGCGGGCTGCCGAGCGGGATGAGCGAGGCCGACCGGGACCGGTACTGGGCCCGGATGCAGGTGCCCTACCAGGCGTTCTACGCGTACGAGGAACTGCTCGCCACGTTCGCCGACCAACCAGGAGTCAACGGGTCGCTGCTGTCCGCGTACGAGGTGCTGGCCCGCGAGATCACCCGGGGCGAGGTGGAGTCGCTGCCGCCGATGAGCAGCGCGGTACGCGAGCGGGTGAACGCCCGGTTCACCCGTACCTCCACGTCGGTGGAGAGCGAGATCGTGCTCCGGCACGCCCCGTACGACCGGGTGTGGGCGGAGTGGATCGGCCACCTGCTGGTCTCGGCCGACGTCCGGGTGACCGACCCGTGGTTCACCGACGACGAGGTGCCCCGGACCGCCCGGGAGCTGATCATCGTCTCCGAGTCCAACGCCAACGAGGAGGCGGTGCTCGCCGCGCCGGACCGCTCGCCCGACCAGGTGCCGCTCGTCGTCTACGTGGCGGACGTACGGCGCCTGGCGAACGTGCCCGCGGCGCACACCGTCTCGGTGGCCGGCCTGGAGGCGCGGACCGCCGCCGCGCGGATCCTGCGCCTGGTCGGCCGCGAGGGGGTGCCGGCCGACCTGGAGCTGCCCACCGGTCCCCGGTTCCCCGGCCGGGACAACACCGTGTTCGAGGTGCCGGGCCGCAACAAGCGCTTCACCGGCCGCGAGGCGGACCTGCGCGAGCTGCGGACGCTGCTGCGCAGCAGCCCGAAGGTGGTGCTCTCCGGCACCGGGCCGGTGGCGTTGCAGGGCATGGGCGGCATCGGCAAGAGCCAGCTCGCGCTGGAGTACGCCCACCGTTACCGCGCCGCGTACGACATGGTGTGGTGGATCGACGCCGACCAGGTGCCGTTCATCGAGTCCGCAATCGGTGACCTCGCGCCCTACCTGGGCGTGCCGTCGTCGGAATCGAACCGGGAGAACGCCCGTCTGGTGCTCCAGGCGCTGCGCCGCACCGACCTGCGCTGGTTGCTGATCATGGACAACGCGGACGAGATCGAGGGCGTGCTGCCGTACGTGCCGGACGGCAAGGGCCACGTCCTGATCACGTCCCGGAACCTCCAGTGGGTCGAGCGGGCCACCACCGTCCAGGTCGACGTGTTCAAGCGCGCGGAGAGCATCCAGCACCTCACCGAGCGGGTGCCGAACATGCGCGTCGACCAGGCCGACCGGATCGCCGCCCTGCTCGGCGACCTGCCGATCGCTGTCACCGCCGCCGCGGCCTGGCTCGCCGACACCGGCCACTCCGTCGACAGCTACCTCACCGAGATCGCCAAGTTCGGTCCGGGCGCGGTGATGGAGCCGAACAGCAACGTCTCGGTGGAGGCCACCTGGGAGCTGTCGCTCAACCACCTGCGCACCCGCAACCCGGCGGCCTACCGGGTGCTGCAACTCTGCTCGGTGTTCGCCCCGGAGATCTCCGCCGACCTGGTCTACAGCGACGAGTTCGCCGAAGCGCTGGTGCCGTTCCACCCGCAGGCCAAGGAGCGGCTGGTCCGCCAGCAACTGGTGCAGCAGGCCAACCGGCTCGCCCTGGTGCGGGTCGACCTGCGGGCCGAGAACCCGGCGGGCGGCGAGCGGGGCCGGGGCGGCCTGGTACTCATGCACCGCCTGCTCCAGCACGCCGTCCGGTCCCGGATGACGGAGGCGGAACTCGACGAGGCCCGCCGGCAGGTCCACCTCGTGCTCGCCGCCGCCCGGCCCGAGGGCGAGGTGGACGACCCCGACGGGTGGCCGCGGTTCCGGGTCATCTGGCCGCACCTGGAGGCGTCCAAGGCGCCGCTGAGCAGCAAGGTTGAGGTGCGGGCGCTGATGATCGACCGGGTCCGCTACCTCCAGTTGCGCGGCGACCTGGAGACCGGCCGACGGCTCGGGCAGGAGGTCGCGCAGACCTGGGAGCAGATGCTCGCCGAGGAGACCGACCCGCGGGCTCGCGACGACCTGCGCCGGCAGTTGCTGCACCTCCAGTTCAACCTCGCCAACATCCTCGCCTTCCTCGGCCAGTTCACCGAGTCCCGGGCGCTGGACGAGGAGGTGCTGGCAGCCCAACGGGAACTGCTCGGCGAGGACCACCCGCACACGCTGATGACCGCCGGCGGGCTCGCCCGCGACCTGCGCGGCATGGGCATGTACAACGAGGCGCTGCGTCTCGACGAGATCACGTTCAACGCGTGGAAGCGGAACTTCACCGAGGAGCACCCGCGTACGCTCGCCGCGCTCAACAACCTCGCCAGCACCCAGCGCCTGATGGGCGACTTCCGGGAGGCCCGGAAGAACGACGAGATGGTGCTGGCCGGGCGCCGCGCGATCCTCGGGGAGAACCACCCGGACACGCTCGCCTCCTCCGCGTACGTCGGCATCGACATGCGCGACGCCGGCGACTTCGAGCAGTCGGTCACCCGCCTGCGCAGCGTCCACCGGGAACTGCTGAACACGGCCGGAGCCGAACACCTGATCACCCTGCGGACGCAGACGAACCTGGCGGTGTCGCTGCGCGCGGCCGGGCACGCGGTCGAGGCGGGCAAGCTCCTCGAAGCCGCCTACGAGCTGCTGAACGAGCGGTTCGGGCCGGACAACCCGGAGACGCTCACCTGCCGGCTGAGCCTGTCGATCAACCTGCTCACCGTCGACCTGTTCCAGCGCGCCAGCCGGGAACTGACCGAGGTGCACCGCATCTACCAGCGCAACCTCGGCCCGGCGCACCCGCTGACGCTGGTCTGCATGGTCAACCTCGCCATGGTGGCCCGCCGCGCCGGGGACTTCGCCGAGGCCCGGCAGCTCGCCGGCCGGTCCGCCGACGCGCTCGCCGGCGTGCTGGGCAGCGGGCACCCGTACCCGCTGTCCGGCTGGATGAACCAGGGCATCTGCATCGCCGAACAGCCCGACCCGCCGGAAGGTCGGGAGGCCGCCGACGTGGAGGCGCTGGGCGTGTTGCGGCGCGCGTACGACGGGTTGGTCCGGATCCTCGGCCGCGACCACACGAACACGCTGCGCTGCCAGGCGAACCTGGTGGTGATGCAGGAGCGGGTGGAGAGCGGCCGGCGCGCGGAGCTGGAGGCGGTCACCCGTGAGCTGACCTACCGGCTGGGCGAGAACCACCCGGCCGTCGAGGCCGTCCGGGAGAGCCGGTTGCAGCGGCGCATCATCGACCCGCATCCGATCTGACGGTGGCCCGCTCCACCGGGTCGGCCAGCCAGGCGAGGATCTCCGGCAGCACCTCGACCGCGCCGAAGTGCGCGCTGCGCGGCTGCACGTGCAGTTGCGCGCCGGGGATCTGCTCGGCCAGCCACCGGGTGTGGCTGGCCGGGGCGAAGTTGTCGTCGGCGCCGTGCCAGAGCCGGACCGGCATCCGGATCCCGGCCAGCGTGACGCCCCAGTCGGCGCGCAGCGCCAGCACGTCGTCGATCCAGCCGTCCGGCCCCTGGCGCAGCGCCTCGGCGTAGGCGTCGGTGAGCTGTCGGCGGATCGGCACCCCGGCCACCACCCGGCGGTCGGCCTCGGTCATCTGCTCGACCAGCAGCGCGAGCAGCGAGCCCGGATCGTCCATCGTGCGCTCGGCCCGCAGCCGCAACTGCTCGGCGAGCACCGGCACGGCGCGCTCGGCGGCACCGTAGTCACGGACGTTGGCGTCGGTCATGCCGCCGAACCAGTCCAGCCCGGCCGCCCCCGCCGGGGCGAGACCGACCAGGACGGCGGTACGCCGTACCCGCTCCGGCAGCAGCGCGGCGCAGGCCAGGGCGTGCGGGCCGCCGCCGGACCGGCCGACCACCGAGAACCCGTCCAGGCCCAGGTCGTCGGCGATGGCCGCGACGTCGGCGGCGGCGTCCGCGACCCGGCGGCCGGGCAGCCGGCTGGATCCGCCATAACCCGGCCGGTCGTAGGAGATCAGGCGTACGCCGAGGCGGTGGAGCACGATCGAGCGTGGTCGTGGACCGTTCCGGCTGCCGGGTGTGCCGTGCATCAGGAACACGGGCCAGCCGCGTTCCGCCCCGGCGATGTCGACCGCCAGATCCCTCCTTCCTGTTCGGACGATGTGCTCTCGATGCCGGGGCGAGTGTGCCAATCGGGGCCTCCGAACGGGTGGTGGCGGTACGGGTGGCGTGGTCAGACCGCCTCGGCGGCCGGGATCTGGTCGGGCTGGTCGGGCTGGTCGGTGGGGTCGGTCGCTGCGAGGACGCGCAGCGTGTCGAGGGCGGACACCAGCGAGACCTCGGCCGGCGCCCGGTCGTGCGCCCGCAGGTAGTCCACGAGCAGCCGGCACAGGCTCGCCTCGTCGAGGAACTCGTCCGGCAGCCGGTGCGCCAGCAGCTCGGCCATCGTCCGGGGCGGTATCTTCCGCCAGGCCAGGTCGCCGTACTCGGTCAACGCCATGAGCAGCCACAGCGCGGTGCGGTTGTCGACCCGCGCGGCCGCGAACTGCTCGGCCATCTCGGCCGAGACCACGCCGTCCTCCAGCGGCAGCTCCGCGAGCCGCCCCTCGATGTCGGTGAGCACCTCCCGCACCCGGGCCACGTACCGCTGCGGCAGCCGGTCGAGCCCGTGCCGCAGGATGAGCGCGTGCAGGACCGCGTGGTCGTCGGTCGTGCCGAGCGAGTCGACCAGCTCGGGGAACTCGTCGATCAGGTACGGACACGAGATGATCAGCTCCGGCGGCGCTGTCGGTGAGCTGGGCAAGCGGCTCAGCGCCACCCGGGTCAGCCCGCACACCACCTCGCGTGGCAACTGCGCGCCGTCCTCGGCGAGGCATTCCAGCAGGACCGTGGCGCTCGTGCTGGACACCGCCTCCGGGAACTCGACGGCACGCGCCCACAGTCGCCGGTAGCTGCGCTCGTCGTACAGGATCAGCTGGTGCAGTGACGGCACCGGCCAGCGGCGGGTGGCCAGCTCCACCAGGTCGGCGTGGAACCGGCCCGCCTCGAAGCTGGTCGGCGCCTGGCCGCGCCACGTCCGCGCGCCGGCCTGCAACTGGCCGTAGGTGGTGACGTCGCCGAGCAGCTCGGCGACCTCGGCCGCCACGTTCACCTTCTCCCCCCGCCGTTCCCGCCGCAGCCCGGCGACGATCCGGCCGTCGGCGTCCCGGCGCAGCCAACTGATCATCGCGAGCTGGCCCTTCTCGTCCAGACCCGCCCGCCACAGCCGCACCGTGGACACCCAGGTCTCGTCGTCCATCAGGTCGCTGTGCCGCACCCCGTCCGGTGACACGAGCGCAGCCAGCGCGACCAGGTTCGCGGTGTACGCGGCGAGCAACCGCACCGGGTCGTACGGCGCGGGCCGGTAGCCGTCCACACCGGCCAGGTTGGTCCGCTGCCGGGCCTCGGCCAGCAGTCCGGCGACCGTCTCCACGATCGCGTCCCGGTCCCGTGGGTGCCGGAAGGCGAGTTCCCGCGCGAAGCCCACCACCGCCTCCCGCTTGACCAGCGGCTGGTGCGAGAGAAGCGCCCGGAACTGGCCGGTGTCCAGCTGATAGCCGAACCCGGCCGGGCTGAGGGTGCGCCGCCGCAGCTCGGCCAGACTCCGCAGCGCCCCGATGACGTACTCGGCGATCAGGAAGTCTCCGATGGTGGTGTGCAGGAACTCGTACGTGCGCCGGGCGTCCTCGCCCTGCACGTCGTCCGGGCCGTACACGACGAAGAAGGCGGCGGTGACCAGTTGCTCCGGGCCGAGCACGTCGCCGAGTTCGAACCGGGAGCCGTCGCCGGCCCCGGGCCCGAAACAGTCGAGGTCGGCGCGGAGCGCGGCCCGGTTCACCAGTTCCCGGTTGCGGTTGAACATGGCAAACGCGGTGATCGCCAGATCGCGCCGCAGTTGGTGTTCGCGGGCCTCCCGCTCGTGCGTCGGGAGGGCGGTCGGCGCCTTCTCGCTCACCTGCCGTCTGATGAACGCGGTGAGCAGGCCGGTGAACAGGTCGGACGATGACATGGCGCCGGGACGGCGGTCGGCCCAGTGCTCGTTGTAGTAGATGGCGAGCAGCGTGAGCAGCAAGGGCTGGCGGGCCAGCTCGCCGTGCCACAGCAGCTCGCGGGCGGAGAGCCGACGGTAGCCGGGCCGGTCCTCGTTTGCCGCGTTGACGGCGGCCAACCAGGCCGTCACCTGGGCGTCGGTCAGGTCTTCCAGCCGCACCAGCGCGGTGCCCTGCGGCACGCTGGCGCGATCCATCACCAGCATCCGGGACGTGATGATCGGGATGACGGAGTAGCCCAGGTCCCACTGGGTCTCCTGGAACTCGGCCACCCGGTCGATGTACTGGGAGTGGGCGGTGCCGGTGACCTGGACGAGTTCGTCGAACCCGTCGAAGATCACCACCACCGTGGTGTGCTCGGTGGCCCGGCGCAGGTCCGCCCAGCGGATGCGCTCGTCCATCACCTGCTCGATCGCTGCTTCGATCTGCTCGGTCGGCGACGAGTCCCCGGACATCCGGCGCAGCGGCACCACTATCGCGGTGAACCGGCTCGCCGGCAGCCGGGCCGCGATGACCCGGGTCAGCAACGTCTTGCCGGCGCCCGGCTGACCGAGGAGCAGCAGCGGACGGTGCAGGCTCGCCGGATCGGTCAGGTATTCGGAGAGGAAACCGACCAGGTCGCCCCGGCGCGGCTGGTCGTCCCACCAGGCATCCCGCTCCGGGGACGTGTGCTTGCCGTACTCGGCGGCCCGGAAGTCCGGGCTGATGAACCCCTCCTCCACCGTGGGCAGACGCAGGTGGAAGTCGACGTCCTTGATCCGCAGCAGCGGCTGCCGGAACACCGCGGCCAGCGAACCGGTGAGCCGGTCGAGCGACTCCCGGAGCAGGTCGGGGCGGTCGGCCGGGGCCGGGCCGGACAGCTCGGCGAGATTGCGGTACAGCTGCGCCAGCGCGTCCAGCCGGGCCGAGACCTCGGTGGTCAGGTTCCGGTTGTCGATCAGGTTGTGCTCGATCGCCTGCCGGAGCATCCGGAACCCGAACTCGGGGAGGTCCGCGGCGAGCCGGTCGAAACGGTCCTCGTAGTGCCACATGGCCCGGCCCACCACCCGGGACCGCAGCGACGTGAGGTCGAGCCCACGCCGCACCGACGGCCAGGCGGCGAGGCCCTCGCAGAACGCGATGGTGGCATCGTACAGCTTGACGTAGGCGGCCTCGACGTCGCGCCGGGTGTCGTCCATGCCGTGGACCGAGGACGGCAGCGGGAAGTATCCGCCGTCGATCTCCTTCGGCAGCGTGTGCTGGCGACGGTCGGCCGCCACCATGCCCACCTTTTCCTCGTCGGTCAGCTCCAGCCGGTCGAAACCCGGCCCGACCTCGTCGCGGAAACCGTCGAAGAACGCGGAGAGCGCCAGCACGGTATGGCTGGCCTCCAGCAGCTTGTAATACGATTTTCCGCCGGTCGTGCGGATGCGGCCGGCCTGGTTTCCGGTGGCGTCCCGGACGAGTTGCATGAGCGCGTTCTTCGGGCCGAGCAGAGCGAGCGCCGCGCCCTGGGTGAGCGCCCCGGCGCCGAGGATCCCCGCGCTGACGACCTTGTCGGTCTCGGTGATGCGCGTGCTGCCCGGGGCCAGCAGCTTCAACGCATCTCGATAGCTGAGGCTCGAACGGCGCGGCATGCCGCCCCTTCCGCTGCTGGCGATCGGGATTCTTCAAGGATAGAAACTTCAGTGACGGAAAGCTATCGATTCCGCACCGGGCGGCTGCTTTGCGACGACTTTTCCATTCATTCATCTCATTCATCTGCTAAATGCGGCCAAGGCGTCGGACCCCTATGGTCGAGCGGTGGACGACACACGGGTACGGCAGGCGTACGGGGCGGTCGCGGAGCTCTACATCGAACTGTTCGGCAGCACCGCCGCGGTGCACCCGGACGACCTCGCCCTCATCGGGCGGCACCTGGCCGGCCGGACCGGCCCGGTGCTCGACCTCGGGTGCGGACCGGGGCACCTCACCGACCACCTCCGGTCGCGGGGCGTCGACGCCACCGGGATCGACATGGTTCCCAAGTTCGTCGCGCACGCGCGGGCCACCCATCCGGGCGGCGCGTACCGGCTCGGGTCGCTGCACGACCTCGCCGTCCCGGACCACTCCGTCGACGGCATCCTCGCCTGGTACTCGCTGATCCACCTCCCGCCACCGGATCTCGACGGCGTGCTGGCCGGGTTCCGGCGCGCGATCGTGCCCGGTGGACCGCTCGTGGTCGGCATCTTCGTCGGTGACGAGGTGAGCGCCTTCGACCACAAGGTCGCCACCGCGTACCGCTGGCCGGTGGACGAGTTCTCCGCGCGGCTGCGGCAGGCCGGGTTCACCGAGGTCGAACGCCTGACACGCCTGTACGACGAGACCCACCGCACGCACGCCGCCATCGCGGCCGTGGCGTCCGGCGCCTGAGCGCGCGCCGTCGTCGGCGCCGGGAAAATGGGCGCGAACGTCTGCCGTCCGCTGTGCCAGGATCGGCGTTCGGAGTTCGACGGCCGGAAGGACACCATGCCCGCGTACGCCATCGCCCACCTCCAGGACGCCGCCCCGCACCCGGACATCGCCGAGTACATCGAGCGCCTCCCGGCCACCCTCGCCCCGTACGGCGGCCGGTTCCTCGTGCACGCCACGCCGCACGAGGTGAAGGAGGGCGCCTGGCCCGGCGCGGTCGTGATGCTCGGCTTCCCCGGGATCGCCGAGGCGCGCGCGTGGTGGGACTCGCCCGCGTACCAGGAGATCGCGCCCCTGCGCTCCCGGCACATCGAGGGCGACATCATCCTGGTCGAGGGCGTCCCCGACGACTACTCACCGACCGGCATCGTGCAGGCGATCCGGGCGGCGCTGCCCTGAGCCGGACCGCCCGGCGCGCCCGTGACCTCGGCGTCGTCGTCGGAACGCTGCCCACCGGACGCCACAACGCGATCACCGACGTCCCCGGCGTCCTGGTGGGGCACACCACCGTCGACGACGGCGGCGACCTGCACACCGGCGTCACAGCGATCGTGCCGAGCGGGCTCGGCCCCGGACGGTGGACGCTGCCGGCGGCGGTGTTCTCCGGCAACGGGCACGGGAAGCTCGTCGGGTCGACCCAGGTGGACGAACTCGGCGTACTGGAATCCCCTGTGGTCCTGACCGCGACGCTGTCGGTGTTCCGGGCGGCGGACGCGCTGCTCAGCTGGTTGATGGAGCGCCGGCCGGACGGGGTGTCGTTCAACCCCCTGGTCGGCGAGACGAACGACGGGCACCTGTCGGACATCCGCCGCCGCCCGATCACCGAGGACCACGTCCTGGCCGCCGTCGCTCAGGCGTCCGACGGGCCGCCCGCCGAGGGCTGCGTCGGTGCCGGCGCCGGCACCACCGCGCTGGGCTTCAAGGGCGGCATCGGCACGTCGTCCCGGGCCGTGCGGGCCGCCGGCCGTACGGGGACTGTCGGCGCGCTGGTCCAGTCCAACTTCGGCGGCGTCCTCAGAGTGCTCGGCGTGCCGATGCCGGCCGAAGAACTGGTCCCCGCCGCCGACCGGGCCGAGCCGCCCGGCAACTCGTGCATGATCGTGGTGGCCACCGACGTACCGCTGGACGCGCGACAGCTCGGGCGGGTCGCCCGCCGGGCGGTGTTCGCCATGGCCCGGGTCGGCGCGTCCTTCAGCGGCACCAGCGGCGACTACGCGATCGGGTTCACCACGTCGGATCAACAGCCGATCCCGGACGGGGAGATCGACCCGGTGTTCGCGGCCGTGCTGGACGCGGTCGAGGAGGCGCTGCTGAACTCGCTGTTCACCGCGGTCACCACCACGGGCGTGGGTGGCCGTACCAGTCACGCGGCTTCGCACCGGGCCGTGCTCGAGCGGCTGACGGCGGCTGGCCGGCTGATTCCGGAATCACCGGCGGAAACGCGCTGATTGCTCGCAACCCGGCCCGCCCCGCCCAGCCGCGGTGGCTACGGTTGACGCTGCCGGAGGGTCCGGCCGAGGAGGCGTCGAACTGGCCGTGGACGGCTATGGCGTGCAGGTCACGCTCGTGTTCGTGTTGGTGTTGGTGAACGCGGTGTTCGCGGGCAGCGAGATGGCGTTGGTGTCGCTGCGGGAGAGCCAACTGCAGCGCCTGGAGCGGACCTCCCGGGGCGGCCGGGTGCTGGCGAAGCTGGCGCGGGATCCGAACCGCTTCCTGGCCACCATTCAGATCGGCATCACGCTGGCCGGTTTCCTCGCCTCGGCCGCCGCCGCGGTGTCCCTCGCCGCCCCGCTGGTGGGCCCGCTGGGATTCCTCGGGTCGGCCGCCGAGCCGGTCTCGGTCGTCGTCGTCACCATCATCCTGACCTTCGTCACGCTGGTGCTCGGCGAGCTGGCGCCGAAGCGGATCGCGATGCAGCGTGCCGAGGGCTGGGCGCTGCTGGTGGCCCGCCCGATCGACGCGCTGTCGACGTTCTCCCGCCCGGCGGTGTGGCTCCTGAGCAGGTCGAGCGACGCCGTCGTACGCCTGGCCGGCGGCGACCCCCGGGCGCGCCGGGAGGAGGTCACCACCGAGGAGCTGCGGGACATGGTCGCCGCGCAGCGCAACCTCACCCCGGAGCACCGCACGATCATCTCGGGCGCGTTCGAGGTGGCCGAGCGGATCCTGCGGGAGATCCTCGTCCCACGCCGCGACGTCGTCACGTTGTCGGCGGATCTGTCCGCGCCGCAGGCGCTGCGCGAGCTGGGCAGGTCGGGGCAGACACGCGCCCCGGTCGTGGGTCGCGGCGGACTGGACGACACCGTCGGCGTGGTGCACATGCGGGACCTGCTCGACCAGGAAGGGCCGGTCGCCGACCACGCCAGCCCGGCGGTGTACCTGCCGGAGACGCTGAAGGTGACCGAGGCGATCCGGGAGCTGCGCGCCCAACGGCAGCAGTTCGCGCTCGTGGTCGACGAGCGCGGGTCCATCGACGGCATCGTCACGATGGAGGACCTGGTCGAGGAGATCGTCGGGGAGATCTACGACGAGACCGACCGGGACGTGCAGGCCGTCGTACGGGAGGCGGACGGCGCGCTGCTGATGCCCGGCGGGTTCCCGCTGCACGACCTGGTCGACGTGGGCATCGACCTCGACGAGGCCACCCTCGAAGCCGGGGACTACACGACGGTGGCCGGCCTGGTCCTGGCGCATCTCGGCCACATCCCGAAGACCCCCGGCGAGACGGTCGAGCTGCCCGGCCTGAGCGCCGAGGTGGCGGAGGTGACGGGCCGGGCCATCACCCGGGTACGCCTGCGGACGACGCCGACGCGCGACGAGCCGGGCTCCTGAGTCCGGCCGTACTCGTCACCCCAGCTCGGCGTCGAAGCTCCGGCGGGCCTGCTCGATCTGGGGCAGGTGCGCGTCGGCCCAGTCGAGCAGGACGTCGATCGGCGCACGCAGGGTCTTGCCCAGCCGCGTGATCCGGTACTCGACCGCGACCGGCCGGGTCGCCACCACGTGGCGTTCGACGATGCCGTTGCGTTCGAGCCGTCGCAGCGTCGCCGTGAGCGACTTCTGTGTCACCGCCGGGATCGCGCGGCGCAGCTCGTTGAAGCGACAAGGGCGTTCGCACAGCTCGTTGAGGACGCTCAGCGACCACTTGTCCAGCACCTGATCGAGCAGCTCGCGATGCGGGGCGTCGATGCGCAGCTCGTCGGCGCGAGCGCCTGCGGTATCGCCCATGAAACCAGGTCTCCTTGAAGTGTCCTTCGTCAACTAGGTATCAATGGTAAACCACCTAGGTCCCCATGGAGGAGACACGATGTCCGTCACCCGCTTCAGCCCTGCCGGTCTTCAGCCGCACACGCCGTACCACCACGTGGCGGTGGGCACCGGCGCCCGCCACATCCATGTCAGCGGCCAGGTCGCGCGACTGGGCGACGGCACCCCTGTCGCACCGGGCGACCTCGGTGGGCAGGTCGCGCAGGTGCTGCGCAACACCGGGCGCGCCCTCGCGGGCGCCGACGCCTCGTTCCAGGACGTGGTCCGGCTGACCTTCTACGTCACCGACTGGACGCCGGACAAGATCGGGCCCTTCATGGCCGGCATCGAGTCGGTCGCCGAGGAGCTCGGGCTGCCCCAGCCGCTTCCGCCGGCGTCGCTGATCGGCGTCGAGTCCCTCTTCGAGCCCGACGTGCTCGTGGAGCTGGAGGCGACCGCCGTCGCGCAGTGAACGCCGTCGTGGTCGACGCAGTTCGGCGCTGGTCGTCCCGACGACTTCCACGTCCATCGTCATCCGCGCATCCATGGAACCAGTCCCGCCCTCGGGTGGATCCACCACCACAGGAGGCACGCGGGTGGCCAGTAGGTCACGGCGGCGACGGCGAGATACCAGGGACGCCATCCGCCCAGCAGTCCGCGGTAGCCGTGGGCATCAGCCCAGCCGTGCACGGCCCAACTCCACAGCGCATAACCGGCAAGGAAGGCGAGAGACCAGCCGACTCGTACTGACGTTCCGGGCCTCCGCCCGCGCCGGCGGTCCGGTGCCTCTCGCGCACTCCACGCCATGCGCACATCATGGCGCTGCCCTGCAAAGTCAGAACCCGGTCGGGGTGCCCCTACGGTCCAGGGTCAGCTGGACCGTAGGGGCACCTGGTCGACCACGCTCACCCGAGCCGTTTCCGGTGACCTGGGTGGGCCACCGGGATCAGCCCGCGGTGCAGGAACGGATCTGCGGTCTGGCGCCGCTGTTGCCGTTCATCATCGTGGTGAAGCCGAAGGTGTTGCCGCTGCCGTTGGACCGCATCGTCATCACGTAACCGGTGCTGTCCCAACTGGGGGAGCCGTTCCAGGTGGTGGAGACCCGCTGCGGCGGGGTCAGAGCCACGACCACGGTCCAGTTGCTGGCCCCCTGAACCGTCACCGAGGTGTTGTACCGGTCACCCCAGACGTTGGGGGTCGTCGCCGTCGCTGTGCACCCGCCGCTGGGAGGCGGAGTGGTCGGCGGCGGAGTGGTCGGCGTGCCGGTCGGCGGCGGAGTGGTCGGCGGCGGAGTTCCGTCCGGGGCCACCGCTCGGCCGGTGCTCGGTGAGATCATGCCCGGGCAGAGGTTGCGGCTGGTCAGGTTGGCCATGATCTGCGGAATCGCGTCGCGGGTGTTCTGAATGCCGTCGTGCATCAGGATCACCTGGCCGTCCTGGAGGCGGCTGGCGTTGGAGACGATCTGGCTGACGCTGGCACCGTTCCAGTCCTGGGAGTCGACGTCCCAGATCACCTGGCGCAGGCCGAGCGACGAGGCGACCGACTGGAGGGTCGAGTTCGTCTCCCCGTAGGGCGGGCGGAACAACTGCGGCCGGACGCCGGTCGCCGCCTGGATCGCCGAGTTGGTCTGGGAGAGGTCCGACTGCATCTGGCTCTGGTTCATCGAGGTCATGTGCGCGTGGTTCCAACTGTGGTTGGCCACCCACATGCCCGCGTCGACCTGGGCCCGCGCGGCGGACTGGTTGTTCTGCACGTTCTGGCCGACGTTGAACATGGTCGCCCGTACGCCGTTCGCGCGCAGCACGGACAACAGGGCGCTGGTGCTGCCGGTCGGCCCGTCGTCGAAGGTGAGGCCGACGTACCCGTTGCAGGTGGCGGCGCTGGACGGAGTGGCGGCGACCGCAAGGCCGGCGGCGCCCAGCGCCACAGTGGAGGCGAGCACTGCCAACCGGAAGGTGAGACGCGATTTTCGGGGAGTGGACGGGCGGCGGGAGCCGCGGATGCTGGCGTACATGCGCAGGTCCTCCTTGGGACGAGTGACACCTGACGACGCATGGCTTCAATCGACGCATACTGATGTCGCAGTGTTCGGAGTATTGCAGCGGCGTTTCGAACAGGTCAATGATTTTCCGGAAGTTTTCCGGAAGGATCGGCTCCCAGCCAGTCGCTGCGCATCCGGACCCATCAGTCGCCATCGCTCTGTGGCTGGGCGACGCGAGGCGGCATGACCGCCGGTGGAGCGCACGAAAAAGGGCCGCCCCGGTTTCCCGAAGCGGCCCCTCAACTGCTGTGCGCCCGAAGGGACTCGAACCCCTAACCTTCTGATCCGTAGCTCTGGGCGGTGCGATCTCTCCCAGCCGCGCCCGACCTCACCCGGCTTCGGGTCGTCGCGTGACGGCTCATGCGGGTCGCTTGGTTGCTGTACTTCGCTGCTGTACCGGTCGGTCAGCTCCTGAACCACGTCCGTGGAAGCAGATCGCGCCGGGGACGACAGCTGGACCCCCGAGCGTCGGGTGGCGTGCCGCGCTCGAACTAATGATCGAATCATCACAGATGAGTGTCATGCCTGGGGCTCGTCGCCAGGGCATGTATAGGCTGCAGCGATGGTGGGCGAGGGAGGAAGCATGGACAGCGCGCCCGTCCGGGCGGCGGAGTTTTTTGCCGGGATTGGTCTCGTCCGCACCGCCCTAGAACGCGTCAAGGGTGCTCAGATACAGGTGGTCTGGGCAAACGACATCAAGCAGGCGAAGTACGACGCCTATGCCGCCAACTTCCCAGACGCCGAAGATCACTTCGTTGTTCGGGACATCCGCCGGATCGAGGCTTCTGATCTGCCGACGGGGATCGAGTTGGCGACGAGCAGCTTCCCGTGCATCGACCTTTCACTTGCTGGGAACAGGCGGGGTCTGGTCGGCGAGCAGTCCGGGATGTTCTGGGAGTTCGCCAAAATCGTGGAGGGCATGTCACCCCGGCCCTCAGTGATCCTCCTAGAAAATGTTCACGGGTTCGCCACCAGCCACGGGGGCAAGGACCTGGAGGCCGCCCTGGCAAGCCTGTCGAAGCTCGACTACTCCTTGGACGTACTTGCAATCGACGCGCGGCACTTTGTGCCACAGTCCCGGCCCCGAA
This sequence comes from Micromonospora chalcea, assembly GCF_002926165.1. Classification (GTDB taxonomy): domain Bacteria; phylum Actinomycetota; class Actinomycetes; order Mycobacteriales; family Micromonosporaceae; genus Micromonospora; species Micromonospora chalcea. Next base: position 26,021 of record NZ_MAGP01000165.1, read on the forward strand.
TGTTCATCGTCGGCATCCAACAGGACAAGCTGCCGAGCCAAGCCCTGCATGACGTCCCGCCGGTCAGCGACGTGCGTCCCGCTTGGGTACGGGCCATCCACGAGACGCACCGGCAGACGCTAGATATGCACTACATCGACCTTCCTGCTTTGCCGGAGGGCCCACGGGACTTGGACGGCTTCGTCGAGACGGACGTCGCCGGCGACTTGTGGTGGGACGAGGGCCGGGTGGAAGCCTTCGTCAGGTCCCTCAGCGACGTGCAGAAGGCTCGCTTCGAGGCTCTTCTCGCCGGGAACACCATCAGCTACCGGACTGCCTACCGGCGAACCAGGCAGGGTGTCTCAGTGTGGGAGCTTCGCAAGGATGGCATCGCCGGATGCCTCCGGACCACTGGGGGCGGATCAAGCAAGCAGGCGCTGGTTCGGCTAGGCAGAGGCAGCAAGGCAGTTCGGTGGATGACCCCACGAGAGTACGCGAATCTGATGGGTGCCCACGAGTACAAGCTTCTTGCTGGGACTCCAAATCAACAACTCTTCGGGTTCGGTGACGCCGTTGTTGTCGACGTCATCGAGTGGATCGGCAACAAATACCTCCTGCCGGTCCTTAGGCCAGCTGGCACCGAGTAAACGAGTTGGCACGAAAGACAGCGATGTGAGGCTACCTCCTACCCCACCGCCGTCGTCAGCGTCGCGGGCCATGAAGTCCAACAGGAGCTCCGACACAAAGCCGGAGTTGGCTCTGCGGCGGCAGCTCTTCCGCCGAGGGCTGCGTTATAGGGTCGGCTATCGAATCTCACTCCCCGAACGTGCGGTGCGGCCCGACGTCGTCTTCACGCGTCGCAAAGTGGCGGTTTTTGTGGACGGCTGTTTTTGGCACGGCTGTCCGCTTCACTGTCGTATGCCGTCTGATCCGAGCGGGTACTGGCATCAGAAGATTCACCGCAATCGGCGTCGTGACCTAGAAGTTGATGGTGCCCTACGTACTGCGGGTTGGACGGTCTTCCGGGTCTGGGAGCACGAGGCAGTGGAACAAGCAGCGGAAGCCATCCACGCCGCGCTGACTCAGTCTCGGTGATCGCCAGGGCCGCCGCGGTCGCGCCGCAGGACAGGCAGCGCCGTTCCCCGGAACGTAACGGCTCTACCTGTATGTGCGGTTCGACCAGGCTGGCGGCTCAGCCGCCCGTCCTCAACCTCGCGATCACGTCGACCCTTAGACTGCTGACCCAGGCCATGATCGGGTGAGAAGGTCGAGGAGCCAGGTGACTAGTCGGGGCGTCGCGTCGTACAACGAGCCAGATCACAAGCCTCCGTCCAAGGCCTCAATGCCGACCAAGTTCGTCCAGGGGTTTCGACGGCTGCTCAAAGACGCGATGGACTCTGCAGATCCAGCAAGCGGCAAGCGGCTAGGCAGCTGCATCGGTGCTTACGCCTTCTACGATTACGATGCCGAGCCCATCTACGTCGGGCAGACCACAGAGAGCTTCGGGTCTCGCGTCGGCAGGCACATGACCGGTCAACGAAGCGACACGCTGGCGTACCGTATTCTCGACCCCTTCGAGGTAGCCGAGTTGGAGTTTTGGCCGGCTGAGCACCTACGCAGGGACCCTGACAAGGCAACGAAGATCAACGCCATCGAGTACTCGGCGTACCGGTGGGCGATCGAGCAGTCGAAGTATCGAGCGATCTTGAACGAGAAGATTCCGCCGGTCTCCCAGCTCGTGGAGCTACCGCCCTCGTATCGCTTCAACTTGATCCCTGAGGACCTGCGGGAAGACCGCGAGCATCCAGACGTTCGTATCGCCCGCCGAGCCGAGACCTTGGCCAGGGTGGCGGCTGTTGCTCACGAGCGTGGCGAGGTCTCGCCCGGCCTGCGGCGGGTCATCGTGATTCAAGCCGTCCGCCTCGCTGACTTGGCGGCTGCACGGTTCGCCTATGCGGAAGGTCGAGCCAGGCCGGCTCCTGACGCGATCGACGTGCACGCCCTAGTCGGGAGTGTTCTGCAAGAGTCAGGCGCCGACGATGCGCCCGAAGAATGATGCAGCTGTACCGCGTTCTGGCTAGAGAACGACCGTCAGGTTAAGGGGTAACGCTCTAGCAGGAGCTGCTCGGGAAAGACGACCCGGCAAGCCTCCGGCACGTTTGCCCCATTACTTGGCTCCGATGGAGTTGCATCCCAAAGGCCGCGCACCTGCTGGACGAGGTCGGTCACCTTGTGCATCGCCAGCGCGCCCCGAGATCTGCTGCCTTGCCGGACCACTTCCCTCCAACCTCCGTCGGGCCTACGACGCTCGGAGTTCACGATCGGGCACAGCTGATCCTGCAGCGCGAACTCGAGCGCCAACCCCGCCGTCCGTAGATCGATGGTCCCGGCGAGCGATCGCGCCTGCGGCAACTCGGGCCAAGCTAGGACGACAACCTTATGCCAGATCTCGGGTGGGAAGGTGTTGGCCAGGTGGTGACTCTCTCCGACGGCCAAGTCACGTAGCCGCCGTTCCGCCTTGCTGGTCTGACCAATGTAGAGCAATCCCCAGCGCAACCAGACGCCATAAATCACTGGCCCTCTCAACTGCGACTGTCCGCCGGCAGTACCGACCAAGGCCTCGCCAAGATGATGAGCAAAGCCATACCGAGCGCGCCGCCAGGACCTTGCTGCTGTCGGATCAGAGGTCAGGCGATGCATGGCCTCATGCCAGGTACGAAAGAGACGGCCCCCGTATATGTTGGAACCTTCAGACACTTCGATCACACCTCGGTCGATCCTCTAGCCGGCCCGCCCGCGGTGTCGCCAGCCTCATGCGCGCTGTCGGCACCTCTCAGGCATGACCGCTCGCCCTCCGCCCCATGTTGCAGGCCGAAGCCTACAGCCTGGCGCATCTCCTGGTTGGCGGCGATTTGGTGCGAATTCATTCGATGTGTTGCCCCTGCCCCCTGCAAGAGCGGCCCCCGTCGCCAGCCGTTGCCACCTGCCCGTCAAGCCTTATACCTAGTAGCTTGTGAAGGTGGCACAGCAGACGGACGGTGGGGAGCTGCAGTGAGTCCGAAGTTGGAGATCCGGTTCCACGGGCGGGTGATCGAGCACCTGGGCATTGAGATGTACCAGTCGCCCGTTGCGGCGATCGCCGAGCTTGTCTCGAACGCCTGGGATGCAGAGGCGACGTCGGTCAAGATCACCCTTCCTGAGTGGTTGGACGAGAATGCGGAAGTCGTGATCGAGGATGACGGCGACGGCATGACCATCGAAGAATGCCAGGAGCGCTTTCTCAAAGTCGGTTACAACCGCAGGAAAGTGGATGGCAAGTCGACAACTCGGACCGGACGGCCCGTAATGGGCCGCAAAGGGATCGGGAAGTTCGCTGGCTTCGGAATCGCGCGGGTGGTCGAGGTCGCCACGACAAGCAGTGCAACTGGGGAGCGCACTTCGTTCGCCCTCGACGTCGCAAAGCTCCTTGGTAACACAACCGAAGGTGAGTACTTTGACGACACTCCAATGGATGTAGAACTATTGGAGGCCCTTCCGCCAGATGAATCGCGCCGAGCCAAACATGGGACTACCCTTCGCCTCAAAGGGTTGACGTTCAAGAAGACTCCGAACGCCGCCGCATTCAGTAAAAGCATGGCACGCAGATTCCTACTGCTTCAACGCGCCGAAAACTTCCGCGTGCTGGTCAACGGAAGCCCCTTACCGAACCCTGAAGACGTAGAAAAAATTGAGTTTGACTACCCCACCGACTATCCGGAGGGCAGCCGCCCACCAAACGTCATAATTGACGGGAAGTGGGGAGTGGAACGCCTCCCCACGGGGGATGTCATCAGGTGGCGGTTTCTCTTCTACAAGGAACCAATTGGGCAGGAAGACCTAGCCGGGATTTCCGTTTTTAGTCACGGAAAGCTCGCCCAGCGGCCGTTCTACTTCCAACTAGGCGGGGGGTGGGGTGGACAACAAGGCCTCGTTTACCTTTCCGGAAGCGTCGAGGCCGACTTCATCGATGATCAGCCCGCTGACCTTATCTCCACCGAGAGGCAGCGAGTAAATTGGACCGCCGAGGCGACTCTTCCCCTCCTTGAGTGGGGACAAGATCGCATTAAAGAACTTCTCAAGAAATGGCAAACCGCCCGTGCCGCCAAGAAGGTGCATGCAATTGAGAACCGGATGGCCGCCTTCTCCAATCGCCTAGAGGCGTTGGCGAAGTACGAGAAGACGATTGTCAAGCGAGCACTTACCTCCATAGCGCGTATCAGCGTCCTGACGGACGACCAGTTCGCGGACCTAGCCAACGCCATTCTGACGGCTTGGGAGGGCGGTCGCCTGAAGGATTTGATTGTAAAGTTGGCTGATGCAGAAACCATGGGCGCCGACGACCTCGTGCGCCTTCTGGTTGAAAATGAAGTGATGACCGCGCTTCATGCCGCCGAGCGTGTCAAGACTCAGCTCAACCTAATCCTTGGCCTAGAAGCTAGAATTCAAGGCAGGGAACTTGAGAATGCGGTGCGGGACTACATCGCTGGAAACCCATGGCTCATCTCTCCGAAGTGGGAGACCTTCAAGATTGAACGCTCGGTCGATCACCTAATCGCCGACGCCGCTAGTGAGGCGGCGCTGAATAGAGACGACGGCTGGCGGGCGCGCGTCGACTTGGCCCTCTCGGCCGGCGAGCAACTCTTCATCGTCGAATTTATGCGTCCGGGCCTGACGATCGACTGGGACCACATTGGGCGATTTGAACGCTACGTTCTGGTGCTCCGCGAGAAGGTTCAGGCTAACACTTCCCGTTTTCGACGAGTCACCGGCCTGCTCGTGGCGGACCATTTTGAACGTCCGTCAGGGATGGGAAGCCGACTAGCCTCGCTTCGTCAAAATGACATGGACGCGATGGACTGGGCAACATTGCTCGCCACTGCACGCAGCCAATGGATCGAGTACTTCAAGATTCTGGTTGATCGCGCACCCGAGGATGCCCGAATGCAAGAGCTCGTCGCACTACGCCGGTCTCTTCCTGGCAGTCAACCGGGACCTGCCGACCATATCGAATCGGCCGCAATGCCGGCGGACGCTTCCTAGGAGAAGGCTGGCGATGGCCGCTGGGGCCAACGGGCAGAACTGGCCGAATGACGGAACAGCGCTCCCTCCGTTGCATGCTCAGCTCGGACACCCGCCGTCCCGCTGCCATCCCGTCTGCCGCCGACCCACACACCGTGGAGCGGGCCAGGGCCAGGGCGACAAGGTGGAGCGCCCTACCGGACGTACGACCTTGTCGCCCTGGCCCTGGTCTGCTCGGCTTGCCTGGGTCGGTGGTTGGCGGGATGGCAGCCCACCTCAACCACTCTCCTACCGGAACCGTTCGGCAACTTCATCTCGGAGTCGTCTGGCCCCCGCCGGAGGCACAGTTCTAACCCCGCCCTCTCCCTCACCCCACCACCCCTGCACCCACCTCCATCCCTTCCCCAGCCTGGGCCTGAGCGACCGTGCGGAACCGTTCGGCAACTTCGTCCGCCGCGGTTGGCCTGCCGGATCTCGTGCTGCTTCGGGATTGTCGGAACCGGGTGGAAGCGTGTCCGCCAGGCCCTGGGTCGTCCTTCGGGACTCGTCACCGGGTCACTTCACTGACTCAGTGGTGACGCGCGGGGCGGGGCGTGGGGTTCGGGCCGGTTGACTTTCCGCCCCGGCGCCCTTGCGCCGGGGCGGCGGCTCCGCAGGAGCCGTTTGCCGCGCCCCGGCCCGCGCCGCGCGGAACGCGCTTGATCTAGTACAGGCCAATTCGGCAACAGATCACAGGAAGCGCTCCGAGCCGACCCCAGCCCGACCGAACACCACACCGCCTGGCCGTCGTCCGCACGGCGTCGCCTCAGGATTGCCGTGGCTCGTCCGCGAGTGACGCCAGCTGCCTCGCTGGCTCCGCTGGTCGCCTGCCATTCTCTCCTTCATCGGCCCCACCCGGTTCCCTCCGCGGCTCCCATCTCTCTACGCGGCAGCTCAGCTAGCCCAGCGTCTCGTGCAGCCCGTGGGCGTCCAGTAGCGGGACATGGACGGCCACACCACCACAGAGAGCCCGCCGCCTGAGTCACCGTGTGTCGTGTACGCGGGTCACTCCAGCAAAGGGTCACCAGAGAGGCCGTAGGGATGCGGATTCCTTGACAAGACGATGCAGGCTGCCAGGGGCTCCAAGGCGCGGTGCACGATGCGGCCGATCGCTAGCACCGTGAGCCGAAGCGCAAGGTCATGTTCACCGCGAAGGGCCACAAGGAGAGGCAGGTCCGGAGGGGTCGGGTCGTAATGCACTCCACCCTCCCGGTTGGCGTAGTGCTTGACCAATTGCTGGACAGTTACGCCCAGCTCCCCCGCCTCAACAACCCGATGCTTGAGGAATTCGTCCACGTTGCCCGTGTGAAGCCCGCCCAGCGATTCCCGCGCCACACTCGCCGGCAAGTTCGCATCCAAGATTAGGTCTTCCAGCATCGGGTCAAGCCAGTGCATGGTGATACAGGCAGTCGCGTCGCCATAGGTACTCGCTGCGATCAGTACCCTGCCCCAGGTATACATGGGCTTCACGCCGTATGCCTTGTTCGACACGCCACACAGACGCCTTCCATCGATTAGCAATCTCCGAACAAGTCCTGCCACTTGCACCATGTCGTACTCAGAAGCGCGCAGATCGCAGCGCCTGCGCAGATCCTCTAGCGTGTCAAGAAATAGATCCTCAGGTCCCATGCCACGACTGTAGTGATCTCATGGCCGCTCCTCGTCTGCCCCATCAGTCAGCCCACACCGGAAAAGCGATGACGACGGCCGGCTGACGCACCGTCCCTACCCCTCGCCTCCTGGTCCTCATCGCTGGCAGACGTTGGCTCGAACGTGCACGCCGCACCATGGCGGGAGGTCAACGGACCACACGCGCCAGCCGCCGTCGTCCTTGCGCAGCTTCCACCGCCACGGGTGGTCCGCGCCAGCGAGGATCTGCGGGCCGTCCCACCACACCGCGCGTACCTGCTGCACCACCGTCGCCCGGCCGCTGCCCTGATGCTCGATGGTCATCGGCCCCACGCTCTCCAACTTCGATGGTGGCCGGGCTGTGCTGGTTATCTCGGCGCGGTAGTCGCGCCACTGCCGGCGGAGCTCGTCGTGACGGGGGCTGGCTAGCACCCGCGACAGCCCCAGCTCGTCACCGGCACTGAGTTTCAGGAGCCAAAGCGTGGCCGCCGCTTCCGGCGTCGCCTCACCGCGCTCCGCTTCTAGCTGCTTCCGCACCGCCCAGGACGCGGGCACAGCGACAAGGCCAGCGCAGGCAAGCCCCACGAGTGTCACAAGCACCCAGGGCCATCCCCGCGCCGGCCTTGTCGCTGCTCGGACTCGGTGCGGTCGCCATCCGTGCGGTTCCTCCCCCATGGTCATCATCTGCCGACGATACGAAGCAACCGAGAAAGGTCAAAGACCCTCGACCTGCATGAGGGCCTGCGCGATCTGCCGCATCGACGTAACCACCGCGTCCGCACCCGCCTCTTGGAACGCCGCCACCTTTGCGGGCTTGTTCGCGTACCCAATCACACGAGTGCCTGCGGCTTTCGCTCCCTCGATGTCGGAGAGCGAGTCGCCGACCAACACACACAGCGCCGGAACGACTCCAAGGGATGCCGCCGCGTCAACAATGGGCGTCGGGTTCGGCTTCATACGCAAGGGATCGGCGTATGCCCGGCCAACAGTCTTGGCGACATGTTGGCTCAGTCGGTGCTCTCTCAAGTAGGCGTCCACCGCCTGGGGCGAGTTGTTGCTGACCACCGCGATTGGCAGCTGCAGCTGGCGCGCGGCCACGATGACCTCTCGCCCGTAGGCGGTCGGTTCCGCCGTCGATGCCGCTTTCACCTCAGCTGCGATCAGGGCGTCTTCGACGAGTCGGGTCAACTCCTGATCCGTCGAGCTGCTGGTGTGCCTCAGCACCTCCAGCGGGTCCGATTCTTCGGCTAGCTCGTTCGTGAGCGCCAAGCCCTGGCTCACTAGTAGGTCCAGGAGCTCCCTCGCAACCTGTGGTGCTGGGTAGTTGGCGAAGATGCTGCATACCGGCCCGTCGAAGTCGAGCAGCAATGCGCGGACATCCCGGCACAGCTGCTCCAGGCTGGCGGTCATCCTTCGTGCCGATAGGCGATGGTCGACCACAGTGAGTCGAACCACTGGCGGGACGCTTCCACGAACTGAGTGCCGTGCGATGTGTCGTCGTCGGTGACGGCGTAGTGGAAGAGCGGGACGTCCTTGCCCATGAGGTGGTAGGTGGCGGTGGGCTCGCCCTTGATGGTGACGGTCCGTTCGACGGCGGGGTAGAAGCCGAAGAACACCTCTTCACCGTTGAGGACGTAGAGCTTGAACTGCGGTGAACCTCGATGCATCCGCACCTCGACCGTGGCCGAACGAATCAAGCCCAGGTCGCCTAGCTCCGTAACCTGATCAACAATGCCGTCGACAGCCCTGCGGGTGATGCGATCAGCTCGTTCCCGGACGGCTGGATCGTCGGACTGTGTCTCAGCCCTGGCGGGTAGCGCCATGGGGACTGACATGTCGGAGACGAGCACACGTACTGCGATCGTCTCCGGGGCGAGGCGGCCAACGCGGACCTTGTCCAGCACCTCGGCCAGGGCGTCTCGCAGGGTCTCGCCTGAAAAGCCGGCGAAGTCGATGGTGACGTGGGCTCGCTCGAACGCTGCTTCGATGTGGGGTCGTAGCTCCACTGCCCGTTGCGTCTGGGCGCGAACGAAAGCGCCGCTGCCTTGCCGGGTGATGATGAGGCGTTCTGAGCGGAGCACCTCTAGCGCTCGTTTGATGGTCTCCCGTGCCACCCCGTAGCGGGAAGCAAGTTCAGGTTGCGACGGCAACTTGTCGCCCGGCGCCAGTCGGCGCGTAAGGATCGCGGCCCGGAGCTTGTTTGCGATCTGCTGTGACGCCTGCTTCGGGTCATCGGGGTCGAGTTCACCCAGGTAGTCCAGGTCTTCGGTCACCCGTCAAGGCTACCTGCTTGCTAGCCGAGCTAGGAAACCCCGACTCCAACTCTTGACCTGACCAGCCAAGGCGGCCTAACCTCGGTGCATGCCACTTGGCTAGCAAGGCAGGTCAAGCCTGGTGTACAAGCTCTACCGGATGGGTCCGGCTGAGCAGAAAGCGCATTGCGCTGAAGGAGGAATCCGTGGCTCTTCGTGGTGGTACTCGGTTCTCGGTTCCGTTCGAGGCGGTCTTTCCGCATGGCGCGGTGTTCGTGCCGGACTCGATTGCGGAGGCGCAGGACTTCAACGAGGCGACTCGTCAGCGGACGCCGGCGAAGGACAAGGTGACGGGGCAGCGGGTGTGGCAGTGCCGGGTGATGGACATGGACCCGGAGCTCGGCTCGCGGTCGCGCGAGGTCGCGATCAAGATCCTGGCCGATCACCAGCCGGTGCCGCCGGTGGGTCCGTTCCAGCCGGTGGAGTTCGAGGGCCTGACGGTCACCCCGTACGTGGGCAGCAACGGTCGGCTGGCGTTCTCCTACCGGGCTACCGGTCTGGTGGCGCCGAAGACCCTGGCCGAGACACGCGGGAAGGCCGCGTGATGGCGGGGCTGCACATGACGGCGAACGTGCACGTGAAGCCGGAGACGGAGCTGTCGTTCTCGCTGTACCCGACGCAGGGTCGGGTGGCGGTGCAGATCGGTGGGGTCGGTGGTGACGTGACCTTGTTCCTGCCGGGCAGCGAGATCGAGCGGTTGGCCGGTGTGCTGGCTGACGCGCGTGAGTCCCTGTCGGCCGTGACGGCGGCCTGATTCCTGTTGGTGGCGCGGGGCGGTCCTGGCCCTAGGAAAGCTTGACCGCCCCGCTGCCCTGTCCAAATCCTCTCGGCCTGGAAGGGCAGATTCATCATGCCTGTTGTCCTGGACTGGACGCGCACTGCCGGTGCCGGCGAGCCGGTCCCGTGTGTCATCTGCGGTAAGCCTGCGATCTGCCGGAGTCCGGCGGGCAAGCCGGTGCACAAGGTCTGCGCGGAGACGTGGACCGAGCAGCACCACACCAACGGCCGTCAGGCGGTGGCGTGATGGTGCGGGCGCCGCTGGTCAACTTCCGCCGGTTCCAGATCAGCGCTCCGTGGCCGCTGGTCTGGATCGTCACCGTCCTGTTCCTGCTGTTCCGCGTCGCCGTGGCGGTGGTCCGGCTCGCGGTGTTTGTGGTGCGGCATTGGCGGGCCTGGCCTGCCGTGGCCCTGGTCCTGCTCGCCGCCGACACCTACCGCACGCACGGCTGGTGGCTTCACCTCCTGGCCGCCGTCGTCCTGGCCGCCTCGGCCGGCGTGTGGTGGTGGCGTGGTCGGGACTCGTTCCACCGCCACGTCGCCTTGCGGGCGGTGTCGGTGTGGCGGCGGTTGTGGGTGTATCGGCGGCAGTGGCACGAGGTGATGTCCCTGTGCGGGCTGGTGAAGAAGTACGACGGCGGCGAGGTCGTGCCGCGGCTGTTGTCGGTGCGCTGCTCCTACGCCACCGACGAGCTGGTGCTGCGGATGCCGAAGGGCCAGAACCCGGAGGTCTGGCACAAGGCCGCCCGGGATCTCGCGTACTCGTTCGGTACCCGGCACTGCCGGGTGTTCTCCACCCGCCGCCACCCGGTCCCGCACCGCACCGGCCGTCTCGCGTTCGTGCTGCGGCTGATCGATCGGGTGCGGTTCCGCGACCGGCCCCGGCACGTGTGGCTGGTCTTCATCCGCCGCGACCCGCTGACCCGCATCGTCGCACCGCTGCCCGTGCCCGCCCGTCCGGACTTCACCGCCCTCCCGCTCGGCCTGCGAGAAGATCTGGCCGTCTACTGCTTCCGGCTGCTGGCCACGCACGTGCTCATCGGCGGCGCCACGCGGATGGGCAAGGGCTCGGTCATCTGGTCCCTGCTCCGCTCCCTGGCGGCGGGGATCCGGTCGGGGTTGGTGCGGGTGTGGGCGATCGACCCCAAAGGCGGCATGGAACTGGCGATCGGCCGGCCGCTGTTCTCCCGCTACGTCGACGACGACTGGTCCCGCATGGCCGACCTGCTCGAAGACGCCGTAGCCCGGATGCGCGCCCGTCAGCAGATCCTGCGCGGCAAAGCCCGCGTCCACACCCCCACCGTCGATGAGCCGCTGATCGTCGTCGTCATCGATGAGATCGCCGCGCTCCTGGCCTACCTCCCCGACTCCGAGATCCGGGCCCGGATCACGCAGGCCCTCGGGCTGCTGCTGTCGCAAGGTGCCGGCCTCGGCGTCCTGGTCGTCGCCGCCACCCAGGACCCCCGCAAGGAAGTCGTCTCCGTCCGGGACCTGTTCCCCACCCGCATCGCCCTCGGCCTGACCGAACGCGGCCACGTCGACCTCCTGCTCGGTGACGGTGCCCGCGACCGCGGCGCACTCGCGGATCAGATCCCGCTGTCCGGCAAGGGCGTGGCCTACGTGCTGCTCGACGGCCAGCCCGAACCCGCCCGCGTCCGCTTCTCCTACCTGGCCGACGACGTGATCCGGGACATGGCCGCGACCTTCCCCGCCCAGCCCGACACGCAGCCCGAGCCGGTCGTGCAGCCGGCGGCGCCGAAGCCCCGCGCCAGCAAGGGCCAGCACGTCTACCGGCCCACCACGGCGTCGAAGCAGGGCGCGCCGCTGCTGCCGCCGTCACTGCTCAACGCCCTGGACCTCAACCCCAGCAACGGGAGTGACCCCCGATGACCCACCACGAGATCCCCGACGGCACCGCGGTGCGGATGCCCTACGCCGACGAACCCGACCAGCAGACCCCGGAACCGCGGCGCTTCTACCGGCTGCGCGCCCCGCACATCGACAAGGCGTCAGTGCCGGTCACGGTTCGCGTCACCCCGGACGCCGACCTCTACATCGCCGTTGGTGCCGGTCGTCGGCGGATGTACCTGACGCCTGCGGAGGCGTGGGCGCTGTGGCGCTGCCTCTCCGAAGCCGTCGCCTCCACGGGCGAACCGCCGGAGTGGATCCGCGTGCACCTCAACCCCACCACCCGCTAACCCGCCTGCCTGCTTGGAGATCCTGATGCCTACTCGTCGTCTCACTCGCCGGCCGATCCGCCGGACCTGCCTCGACCTGCTCCACACCGACCCCGACCAGTCCTGCCCCTACTGCGCCCCCGACACCGACGCCGTCGACGTGATCGCCGCGGCGCTGCGCCGCCACGCGGAGATTGCCGCCGAGGACGCCGAAGCGTGGGGGTGGGCGGCGTGAACCAGCAGATCTGGTCGTGGCTGCTCATGGCCGTCGGCGTCACCGGCCTCTACCTCGCCGGGAAGCGTTCCTGGACCGGCTGGGCCGTCGGCCTCGCCGCCCAAGGACTGTGGCTGGCCTACGCCATCGCCACCCGCCAGTGGGGCTTCCTCGTGTCCTGCTTCGTCTACGGCGCGGTCTACCTGCGCAACCTGCACGCCTGGCTCCACCCCACCCCGCCCGCTGAGCGGGAGGTGACCCGATGCGCCGCTTCCTGAACGCCGATGGCCTGGAGGCCGTCGCCCTGGTCCTCATCCTCCTCATCGTCGCCGCAACCGCCGGGTGGGCGTCGTTCTCCCACGTCCACGACTGGACCATGCGCCACGTCCCACCCGGCACCCCCGACGCCTTCGGCTGGGCCAACGCCGTCCTGTCCGACCTCGTACCCGTCGCCTGCCTGCTCGACATCCGCCGACGCCGACGCCACCGCCAACCCATCAGCTACCCGGTGTTCCTGATGCTCGCGTTCGCGTCCTTCTCTCTCGCCGCGCAACTCGCCGTCGCGGACGCGAGTCCGTCGGGGTGGCTGCTGTCGGCGCTGCCGGCGCTGGCGTTCATGGCCCTGACCAAGCTCGTCTTCACCGGCACCGCCACCCCCGCACCCGCCCCGGTGAAACCGACCCCGGCACCGGCCCCGGTTCGGGAGCCCGTCGACGCCGAACCCGTCGACGTCCCGAACGCCCCGGCGCCCGTCTTCACGCCCCCGGCCCCGGCTGCGGCTGTCGCCCCGGTGCGGTCGGCGCTCGTGTCGTCGGTCGTCCAGACCCCGCGCAACGGCCACATCGTCTCCGAGGTCACCCGATGAACCAGCCCAAGCAGCCGCCCCTGACGGACACGTGCGTCGTGTGCAACGGACCGATCGAGTACGTCGACGTGAAGGACCCCTACTGGCGGCACACCGACATGCGCAACCTCGCCAAGCCCCACGGCGCCCGCCCCCGCCGCTGACCCCGGCCGCTGCGGCGTGGCCGACTCAGCCTCGACCGCGCCGCAGCACCCGGACACCGACCGAGCCAGAGCAGGAGAACCGCGATGCACTCGCCCACCCGTACCGCTCTCGCCCACCGGCCCCGTCCCACCACGCTGACCCGCAGCGTCGTCGGCACCCCCGCCGAGGTCGCCGCCGCGCTCGCCGTGCTCAGGGAGTCGGGGCGGCTGATGTTCGCCGATAGCCCCTACCAGCATGCTGATGGGCGGGTCACGGTCACGGTGCGGTTCCTCGACACCGCCCGAACCACCCCACCGCCGGTGCGTCGGCTGCGCCGCGGCCGGGTCATCGCCGCCGCCGCCATCACCACCGCGGCTATCGGCGCCCTGGCCGGAGTCGGCTACCTCGCGACCCAGGTCGCGCACACCGTCCAGCGCAACGCGCCCGCCGTCGTCGGCGTGGTCCTGGTCCTGCTCGTCCTGGCCGTGTTGCTGCTGCGTCGCAAGGCGACCTGCGGCGGGCTGCACTGCTCGGGATGCCGGCACTGACCGCCACGGCTCGGCCCGTCTACTGCGCGCGCTGCTGTGGCCGGGCCACCGCCCTCGTCGAGGCCGGCCGTCCGGGTACCGGCCGCTACCGCGCCGAGACCGCCTGCGCCCGGCACGAGTCGGCCGCCCGTCGCTGGGCCGGGCACGCCGGTCCACCCCGTAGCACCCCTATTACCCCTGTTCAGGCTGTCTTGTTCGAGTTGGAGGTAGCGCCGTGAGTACGCCGCTGACCTACCTGTCGCTGTTCTCCGGAATCGGTGGCCTGGATCTCGGCCTCGACCGCGCCGGGATGACCTGCGTCGGTCAGATCGAGGCCGACCCGTTCTGCCGATCCGTGCTCGACCACCACTGGCCGGAGGTCCCCAAGCATGACGACGTCCGCACCGCCCCCACCTGGTGGCACTCCCGCCCCCGTCCCGCTGTTCGACTGGTCGCCGGCGGCTTCCCCTGCCAACCCTTCTCCGCCTACGGCCTACGCCGCGGCATCGCTGACACCCGTTGGGGCTGGCCCTGGTTCCGCGACGTGGTTCGCGCAGTACGACCCGACTACGTCCTCGTGGAGAACGTCGCAGCTCTGCTTCGCGATACCGACGCCTTCGGACGCCTGCTCGGTGACCTGGCCGAAGACGGGTTCGATGCGGACTGGACGGTGCTATCCGCGTGCGCCCTGGGTGCGCCACACACACGCGAACGCCTGTTCCTGGTGGCCCACACCCCGCGCCGTGATGGCCAACAACCGCTGCACCTACCGACCGCACTACCGACCCGACGCCCCAGCCCTGGAACAACGAGTAGCCCTACGCGGGCAGACCGGTGGCTACCTGAACCCGCCGTGGGTCGAGTGGCTCATGGGCTTCCCAAGCGGCTGGTTGCCTCCCACCTGCATGCCCTCGGCAACGCCGTCGTCCCCCAGGTCGCCGAAACGGTCGGCCGCCTGATCGTCGCCGCCGACACCACCCGGGAGGTGAGCCGATGACCACCCCGACTCTGCCCGGTCTCACCGCCGACCCGGTGACCGTTGCGGCTGAGCCCACACCGACGCCCGGCACCCGTGCGGCCCGTCTCGCGCTGCCGATGTCGCGGAAGATCGTCACGGAGATGGCCGCTGAGTACGGCGTCTGCCTGCACCCGGTCACCCTGCGCCGTACCGACCTGCACACCGGTCTGACCGAAGTCGTGGACCTGCCGTGCGGCTCGACCCGCGAGGACAAGTGCGAGCCGTGCGCGAAACGTGCTCGCCGGCTGCGGCAGACGCAGATCCGGGAAGGCTGGCACCGCGCCGACGAACCCGCGCCCGGCCCGAACCCGGCCACAGACGCGCAACGCGAGTTGATCCTGCTGCGGGCTCATCTGGAGTTCGCCCGCGATGAGGCCCAACGCGCGGCGCAGTTCGACCAGGTCCCCGCCATCGATGAGGCGATCGGGGAGGTCGAGGAAGCCATCGCCGCCGAAGGACTCCGCGGCGCCGTCGCACCCCCGCACGACTCCGACGACGACAACCACGGACGGCGCAAGCGCTCCACCCGCCGCCGCCAAGACGCCCCCGACCTGCCCCGCAAGAAGGTCGAACCGCGCACTGTGGGGAAGGTCTACACCGCACCCGACGGAACCGAACACCGGCCATCCATGTGGCTGTCCCTCACCCTCGACACCTACGGCCGGGTCCTACCCGACGGCACCCCCGTCAACCCCGACACCTACGACTACCGGCGAGCAGCGTGGGACGCGGTGCACTTCGCCCGGCTCCTAGACCGGTTCTGGCAGAACCTGCGGCGGTGCGTCGGCTGGAACGTCCAATACGCCGGTTGCGTCGAGCCCCAACGCAGGCTCGCCCCACACGCGCACTTCGCCATCCGCGGCACCATCCCGCGCGCGGTGCTGCGGCAGGTCGCCGCCGCCACCTACCACCAAGTCTGGTGGCCCGCTGCTGACGAACCCGTCTACACCCTCGACCGACCCCCGGTATGGGACGCCGACCGCGCCGAATGGGTCGACCCCGACAGCCGGGAACCGCTCCGCTCGTGGGCTGACGCCCTGGACGACATCGACACCGACCCCGACGCGCAACCCGCTCACGTCGTCCGCTTCGGCACCCAGGTCCACGCCGAAGGCGTCACCCCCGGCACCGTCCACGCCAACCGCACCATCGGCTACATCACCAAATACATCACCAAGAGCGCGGCCGACTGCCACAAGCCCGATACCGACCGGCAGCGGGACCACCTCGACCGGCTCTGGCACGAACTGCGGGTCACGCCGTGCAACGAGCGGTGCGCCAACTGGCTGCTCTACGGCATCCAGCCCAAGAAGGCACACGGACGCCTGCAAGCCGGACGCTGCAAAGGCAAAGTCCACCAACGCGCCACCCTCGGCATCGGCGGCCGACGCATCCTCGTCTCCCGCGACTGGTCCGGAAAAACCCTCGCCGACCACCGCGCCGACACCCGCGCCTGGGTCCGCAACCTCCTCGGCATCACCACCGACGCCACCCACGCCGACACCGTCGACCAGAACGACCCACCCGCCTACGCCTGGGAACTCGCCCGCCCCGACGACCCCGACCTACCACCCCTGCAACACCGACTCCTCAAAGCGCTGTCGCAACGTGCCCAGTGGAAGGCGGCACTCCTCGCGGCGAGAGACAGAGCGTCAACCGGTTCCGCCCCACCCGCCGAACAGACCGTCTGACGAAGAGAGGACACCATGAGCACCCGTTCCCAGCTCTTGGCCCCGAAGTGGTACTCGCCCGCTGAGGTCGCTGCCTTGCTCGGCTTCGGCCTGTCAAAGGTAAAGATGAAGATTGCCACCGGTGAGCTGCGCTCGGTGAAGGACGGCAAATACCGCCGGATCCTGCCGGAGTGGGTCGACGAGTACATCCGCGATCAGGTCGACCGGCAGGAGGCTGCCTGATGACGGGCCGTACTCGCGCCAACGGCGAAGGATCGATCTTCCCCTACCGCAACGGCTACGCCGCTTACGTCTGGGTCAACAAGCCGGACGGCAAGCGCGATCGTAAGTACGTCTACGGGCAGACCCGGGAGATCGTCCACGAGAAGTGGCTCAAGCTGCATCACCAGGCCAAGGCCGGTCCGGTGGCCACCCGCGTGCCGACCCTCGCCGGCTACCTCGGGTACTGGCTGGAAGAGATCGTGAAGCCGAATCTCGCGCCGGCTACCTACGTCTCGTACGAGGGGTTCACCCGTCTCTACATCGTGCCGGGCATCGGGACGAAGCGGCTCGACCGTTTGCAGGTCAAGGACGTCCAGACCTGGATCAACAAGGTGGCTCGGACGTGCCAGTGCTGTGCCCAGGGCAAGGACGCCGCCAGGCCGCCGGCCAAGCGACGCTGTTGCGCGCTCGGCGCCTGCTGCAACGCCGTCCCGTCCGACAACGCGGTCAAGGGGCTGCGGGCGACGCTGCGAGCCGCGCTCTCTCAGGCCGTGACCGAAGAGCTGGTCAGCAAGAACGTGGCGGCACTGGTCAAGCTGCGTGTCACCCGCAAGAGGGCGGGCACGGCGTGGGACAGCGAAGAGGCACGCCGGTTCCTGGAAGCGGCACGGGCTGACCAGGATCCGATGTACGCCGCCTGGGTGCTGCTGCTGGTGCTCGGGCTGCGCCGCGGGGAACTGCTCGGCCTCGGCTGGGACGACATCGACCAGGAGGCAGGCGAACTCGACGTCTCCTGGCAACTTCAGCGCGTCGGCGGGCAGCTCCTGCGCCGCGAGACCAAGACGGCGGAATCCGACGCCTCGATGCCGTTGCCCGAGATCTGCCGGACCGCCCTGGCCATCCGACGCGCGGAACAGGCGGCTGACCGGAAGGCTGCCGGTGAGGTGTGGCAGGAGTCGCCGCTGGTGTTCACTACCCGGTTCGGCACGCCGATCGAGCCGCGGAACTTCAACCGGGCCTGGGAAGCTCGGATCCGCCGCTACGGCCTGCGGGAGATTACTCCGCACGGCGCCCGACGGACCTGCGCGAGCATCTTGGCCGATCTCGACGTGCATCCACGGGTGGCGATGCAGATCCTGCGGCACGCTGATTTCAAGGTCACGATGGAGATCTACACCCGGGTCAGCTCGAAGCAGACTCGTGAGGCGTTGAAGCGCTTGGGCGACCGGATGAACGGCACGGAATCGGCATGACCGCTGCTGTACTTTGCTGCTGTACCGCACGAGAAAGGGGCCGTCTCGGTTTCCCGAAACGGCCCCTGACCTGCTGTGCGCCCGAAGGGACTCGAACCCCTAACCTTCTGATCCGTAGTCAGATGCTCTATCCGTTGAGCTACGGGCGCTTGTGCTCGGCCAGTCTACACAACCGGCTTTCGCGCGGAGACTCCGGGATTCGAACCCGGGAGGGGCTTTAAGACCCCAACCGCATTAGCAGTGCGGCGCCATAGACCAGACTAGGCGAAGTCTCCCTGGTGACCCTGAGGTCACCGCGCCCGAGGATACAGGCCTGCACCCGCCCGGGGCAAAGCGGATGCCGGGACCGGCCCTCACGACCGCGTTTCCGTCGTGTGCCAGATCACGTCCACGGCTACGCTCCATCGATATGCAGGAGCAGCCGCCGAGCGATCCGCCCCGTCGCGAGCCTGCCGCGAAGGCCCGGCGGACCCGCTCCACCCGACCCACGTTCAGCCCGCCGCCCACGCCGGAGCCTCCCGCCGGGAGCGCGACGAGCGACACACCGCCACCCCGGCGTCCGCGCCGGGCCGCGCCGACCGTCGTCTTCCAGCCGCCGGCGGCCGACGCCGCAGCGCCGGCGCGGCGACCACGCCCGGCCGCCGAGCCTTCGACAATCGATCCGGGTACGCCTGCCGCCGCGCAGCCCGACCCCGTGCCCGCCGAGCCGGACGTGAGTATGCCTTCCCCCGAGCCGGCCGCGCGATCACGCCGTCCGGCCGAGGAGTCGGTGCCGACCGAGCCGTCGAGCGAGGACGAGACGCCGAAGCGGACCCGCCGTGCGCCCGCCGCGAAGAAGGCGACCCCGAAGAAGGCCGCCCCGATCAAGGCCGCTCCCGCGGTCAAGAAGGCCACCCGGAAGGCGACCCTCCCGAAGCAGGCCGCCCTGGACCCGCCGGTAGAAGCGCAGCCGCACGACAAGACCGAGAACCTGCCGGCCACCGTCGACGGCCGGCACGCTGCGCGTACCCAGGAAAGGGGCTGGCGGGCGGTGGGGCCGCAGCTGCGCGACCACCCCGGGTTCGCGCCGGAGCTGCTGGCGCTGGCGGCGGTGGACGCGCTCGGGCCGCGCGCCCGGGACTGGGTGGCGCAGGTGCGGCGGGCCTACCCGGAGGCGGACGCCGACGGGGTGGCCCGGCTGGCGACGCGGCGGTTCGTCCGGATGGCCGGTACGGGTGGGGCGCTGGCGGCCGGCGCCGGCATGTTCGCGCCGGTCGCGGAGCTGGCAGCGGTGCTGTGGACGCAGGCGAACCTGGTGCTGCACGTGGCCGCCGCGTACGGGCGGGATCCGGCGCATCCGGATCGGGCGGCCGAGCTGCTGGTGCTGACGTTGGTGCACCCGGACGACGGCACCGCCCGGGCGGCGCTGGCGGCGGCTCGCGCGGCCGACGAGCCGGCGGACGGGCCGTGGGGGCGGGTGGCGGAGGCGGCGTGGCGGCTGGCGACGCCGGTGGCGGCGCAGGCGGGCGGGTGGCTCGGGCTGCGGCTGGCCGCCCGGCGCCTGCCGGGTGCGGCGGCGTTGGCGGCGGCGATCGGCGGTACGGCGACGGCCGAGCGGGTGGCCGCGCGGGCGGTCGCCCGGTACCGGCCCGGCCGTACCTGATCGACGCCGGTTCGGCGAGGTGGCGGGGTCCGTCGGGCCGCGACACCGCTACCTCGCCGACCCGGCGAAGCCATCAGGCCGGCAGCCGGGATCAGAGCCAGTCGAACCAGGACTTGGGCAGCATCGCGTACCCGACGAACGCGAAGATGTCGAGCAGCGTGTGCGCGACGATCAGCGGGGCGACCCGGCGGGTGCGCAGGTAGAACAGCCCGAAGATCACACCCATGACGGCGTTGCCGACGAACGCGCCGAAGCCCTGGTAGAGGTGGTAGGAGCCGCGCAGCAGCGCGCTCGTGGCGAGCACCGCGCCGATCCGCCAGTTGAGCTGCCGCAGCCGGGTGATCAGGTAGCCGACCACGATCACCTCCTCCAGCACGGCGTTCTGCACGGCGGCGAGGATCAGCACCGGCACCGTCCACCAGAGGTCGGGCAGCGCGGCCGGGACCAGGGTGGCGTTGAGGCCGAGCTGCGCCGCCGCCCAGAACAGCGCCAGCCCGGGCAGGCCGATGAGCGCGGTCAGGCCCGCGCCCCGGGCCAGGTCCGAGCCGGGCCGCCGGAAGTCGACGCCGAGCGTCCGTGCCGGGTCGCCGGGGTCGCGCGCCAGCAGGTGTACGGCGAGCAGCACCGGCAGCAGCGCGAAGACGATCCCGAGCAGCTGGTACGTCAGGTCGAGGTAGGGCCGGGCCGACGCTGAGGTGTTCAGCGCGGCGGTCTGCTTGGACAGCCCACCGGTCGCGGTGAGCTTCGCGATCAGCGACACCAGCGCGTACACGGCCGACTGGCCGAGGGACAGACCGAGCACGAGCAGCGTCTCGGTGCCCAGCATCCGGCGGGAGACCGGGCGGGCCAGCTCGTCAACCGTCACCGGACCATGAAATCACTTCGGCGTCCCGACCCGGCGATCGCACAGTCTGTGCGACCGACGTACACGCTCCGTGGAGATTCTATGGCTGCCGATCCGCCCGTACGGAGAAGGAGCGTGCCCCTGTGGAGAACTTCGCGCGGCTGCTGAAGGAGAGCTGGGCCCTGGTCGAGGAGGACCGGGAGCGGCTCAGCGGTCACTTCTACGCCCGGCTGTTCCTCCTCGACCCGGAGCTGCGCAAGCTCTTCCCGGTGCAGATGAACGGGCAGGGCGACCGGATCCTGGAGGCCATCGTCACCGCCACCCAGACCGTGGGCGACCCGGAGAGCTTCGACGAGTACCTGCGGGCGCTGGGCCGGGACCACCGGAAGTACCACGTGACGGCCGAGCACTACGCGACCATGGGTGTCGCGCTGCTGGACGCGCTGCGCAGCACCGCCGGGGACGGCTGGAACCTGGAGTACGACCAGGCGTGGCGGGAGGCGTACGCGAGCATCAGCGCGCGGATGCTGGCCGGCGCGGAGGCCGACGGCAACCCGCCGTACTGGCACGCCGAGGTGCTCACCCACGAGCGGCACGGCCCGGACACGGCGGTGCTGACCGTACGCGCGCTCCAGCACCCGCTGCCCTGGCAGGCGGGGCAGTACGTCAGCGTGGAGGTGCCCCGCTACCACCCGCGGGTGTGGCGGACGTACTCGGTGGCGAACGCGCCGAACGAGGAGAACGTGCTGGAGTTCCACGTGCGTACGCCGCCCGGCGCGGCCGGCTGGGTGTCCGGGGCGCTGGTGCGCCGCACCAAGCCGGGTGACCTGCTGCGGGTGGCCGCGCCGATGGGCTCGATGACGCTTGATCCGGAGTCCACCCGGGACGTCCTCTGCGTGGCCGGCGGGGTCGGGCTGGCGCCGATCAAGGCGCTGGTGGAGGAGCTGACCCGGGTCAACCGCACCCGCTGGGTGCACGTCTTCTACGGCGCGCGCCGCCCGGACGAGCTGTACGGGCTGGCCGGCCTGGAGGACCTGGTCGCGACCCACCCGTGGTTGTCGGTGACGCCGTCGTGCAGCGAGGACCCGGGCTTCGGTGGCGAACTCGGTGACGTGTCCGAGGTGGTCACCCGGTACGGGCCGTGGACCACGCACGACTGTTACGTCTCCGGCTCGGCCGCGATGGTCCGGGCCACCCTGCGGGCGCTCGCCGCCGACGACGTCCCGCCGGACCACATCCGGTACGACACGTTCGGCAACCTCTGAACCTTGCTCCCCCCGAGCCGGGTCGCGTGCCCCCGCCCCCTGGGGCACGCGACCCGGCCCCCCCGTTTCAGTAGCGCCAGGGGGTGCCGGTCTCGCGGTACTCCTCCACCGGCACGAGCGGCACGCCGGGCGCCATCCGGTCGACGTAGAGCCGCCCGTCCAGGTGGTCGATCTCGTGCGCGACCAGCCGCGCCATCGCGTACTCGAACGAGGTGATCACCCGGCTGCCGTCCCAGAGCGCGTGTTCCACGTCGATCCGCAGCGGCCGGGGCACCAGGCCGCGGTGGTCGAAGAAGGAGAGGCACCCCTCGTACTGCTCGTCGGTCTCGGCGGCGGTGTCCACGACGCGCGGGTTGAGCAGCACCACCGGTTCGGCCGCGCGGGCGGCGGGCCGGACCAGCGCGGCGGACCAGCCGATGCCGAGCTGGGGCGCGGCGAGGCCGACGCCCTTGCTGAACGGGTGCAGCTCGTCCAGCCGGGCCAGCATCGCGGCGAGCCGGTCGATGACCTGCCGGGCGTGCCGTTCCTCGGCCGGCAGGTCGAACTGGCGGGCCGGCTGCCGCAGCAGGTCGTCGCCGCGCTGCACGATGCCCACGGCACGCATCCGGTCGCTGGCCCGAACCCGGGCGCCGCCGGTGGGCGCGCTGTCCGGCTCGGCGTCCGCCTGCGGGCTGCGGAACCGCCACTGCATCCGGTAGCGGGCGTTGAGCGGCGGGTCGTCGGTCCCCCAGTCGAAGATCACCCGGTCGCCGTCGGAGGCACGCTGGATCGGCGTACGCAGCGGTCCTTCCTCGGCCGACAGCGAGGTCTCCGCGCCCCACACCTTGGGGTCGAGGTCCGCGGGCAGGTCGAGCCGCACCGCCAGGTGCCGGGTGGGCAGGCGTACGGCCCGCTGGAACCAGGGGCCCCACTTGTCCTGGCCGACGCGGTACGCGTACTCGATGGTGACCCGGTCGCCCGGGTAGAGCGGGAAGCGTCCCTCGTCGTTCTCGAAGAGCAGCCAGATCTCCTTGAACGCGTCCCGGTCGTGCTTGGCCCGCCAGTGCATCGGCTCGCGTCCGTTGCCGTCGTCCCGGTACGCGGTCAGTTGCAGCTCGGCGAAGGTGAGCGGGTGTTCCCGGTGGTGCCGGTTGGAGCGGCCCGGGTCGTTCGGGTAGCGGTCGACGGCGACCCGGACCAGGTAGCGGGTGACCGGTTCGGTGCCCGCGTTGTACAGCTCCCGCCGGATCGCGCAGTGGTAGCCGTCGCCGATGTGGGTGAGCGTGGCCACCTCGCGCTCGACCACGAGGCCGGTGCCGGGCGGCAGCCACTGCCCGGGGACCGGCGGGTCGCGGTGCGCTCCGCCGGCGCGGCCGTGCCGCAGCTCGTCGTACTCCCGGAAGCGCTGCCAGATCGCGCCGCTGGCCTCCAGGACGGCCTCGGCGCGGCGGGCGAAGTCCTCGGTGGGCCGGTGCCGGCGCCCTTCGACGTGGCTGACGTAGGACGGGTCGAAGCCCATCAGCGTCGCCAACTGCTTCTTGGACAGCCCTCGGCCGGTCCGGTGCCGGGCAAGTTCCGCCGCGAACGAGTCCGCGGCACGCTCGATCGGTGAGGTCGTCATCAGCTTCCTCGTGGCGGGAAGCCCATTTTCACGTTGGGTGGCCGAACGTGTACGGAAACTGCCTCGTATTCGACATACACCTTGACATCTGAACGGAGCGCATCGATCCTTACACCGTGCGTCGCCGTTTCCGGCGGCGTTTTTCGTCTTCCGGGCCGGGTAGTACGCGACCGGCGCCGGAGTGACCGGGACCTCCCCGCGACACCGCGACGTCACTTCCCCTCCCGCCGAGGGAGTGGTTAGGCTAGCCTTAGCTTCGGTCGACGGCACGCGCCGGCCGACAGGGCGACCAGACAGGGGACGGCCAGGTGACTGCGGTGATGCCGGGGCGCGACGCCGCCACCCCGTTCGCCCCGGTGACCGCGACCCTGCGCGCCATGTTCGGCACCGACGACCTGCCCGGGCTCGCGCCCGGCCTGCTGGTCCGCGACGAGCTGGACCGCTGGTCCCCGGCCGCCCGGCTGATCGACGGCACGCTGCTTCCCGAGTTCCTGACCCGCGCCGGCCGCCGCTGGGGCGGCACCCCGCACGCCTGTGCCGCGCTCGCGTGGAAGTCCTACAGCTACTGGACGGCGCTCCCAGCGGTGCTCGGCTGGGCGTCGGCCCGGCGGGTGCCGCTGCTCGACCCGGCCGACGCCCTCGTGCACTTCGAGGACCACCACCAGCTGCTCACGCTGGGGCTGCGCGCGTCCACCCCGGTGGCGGTGCTGCCCGGTGACCCGCTGGCGCTGGCCGGCGCGCCGGGTGTGGTCGTGGTGCCGGACGAGGCCGCGCTGCTCGGCGCGCTGCGCGCGTCCCTGCTCGACGCGCACTTCGCCCCGCTGATCGCCGCCATCCAGGGCGAGGTGCGGATCGGCACCCGTACGCTGCTCGGCTCGGTGGCCTCCGGCATCGCGCACGGCATCCTGCGCGCGGCGGACGCGCTGCCCGGCTCGTCCGTGGCGACCGTCGGCACGCTGCTCGGCGCGCTCGACCTGAACGACCTGGTCGAACTGGTGCCGGGCCCGGCCGGCGAGCCGACAGTGCAGCGGCGCACCTGCTGCCTGGCGTTCACGCTGCCCCGGCCCAAGGTGTGCCAGGGCTGCTGCGTCCGCCAGGGCTGACCGCTCAGTCGGCCAGCGGCCGGACGTCCCACAACCACACCCCGCCGGTACGGGTGGGCGTGATCCCGCTCAGCTCCGTCATCGCCCGGCGCAGCGCGTCGGCCTGCGGCAGCCGGGGGTCGAGGATCACCGCGCCGGCCCGCCAGTAGCGCAGGTCGTCGACGGCGGCCACCCGATCCTGCGGCGTGATCGGCGGAACCGCGTCGGTGCGCCGTACCGTCTCGAAGAACGTGCTGGTGGGACGCGGCGGCGCGGTGAACAGCGCGATCCGGTCCCCGCCGGGGCGGGTGTCCGGATAGAGGAAGTAGCCGCGGGCCAGCGGCATGTCCAGCCGGGTCTCGGCGGACCAGCGCAGCGGAACCGCGTACGTGGTGTCGGGCAGCGGCAGCGTGACGATGCTGCGTCCGTCGGCGACGTAGGGGCGCCAGGCGCCGGAGGTGACGAACGCCGGGGTCGGTTCGAGGCGCTTGGCCGGCAGCGGGGTGGGCAGGAGCGGCAGCAGCGCCATCGCGAGCACGGTGACGGTGGCGAACCGGATCTGCCCGCGTGCGTCCGGATGCCGGGCGGCCAGCCGGCGGACCCGCTCGGCGCCGAGCGCGAGCAGCACGCCGATGATCGGAGTGAGCGCGAGCGACCAGCGGGTGGGCACCACCGAGTGCAGGACCGGCAGGTTCTCCAGCGCGGCCCACGGGCCGGGGATGCCGGTGTCGCGTCCGTCGTAGCGGATCTCCCGGCCGAGCGAGAAGAGCGCGAACACGAGGCCGACCGCGGCCAGGCCGAGCACCACCGCGTTGCGGCGCATCCACCAGACCAGCGCGGCCACCAGGATCACCAGCGGCCAGCCGAAGAACGCGTTCTCCTCGGTGGCGTTCTTGACCAGCGGTTCACTGCCCCGGGCGTCACCGGCCACCGACTCCCGGGACCAGGCGACGTACGCGGCGAGGTCGGTGGAGTAGCCCCGGATCAGCGTGGAGAGCCCGCTGTACGCGCCGGGACCGAAGAACTGGACCCAGAGCGGGTACGCGAGCAGCGCCCCGGCGACCACCGCGGCCACGGCGACTCCGGCGGCGAACGGGCGGGCCGCCGAGCGCAGCGGGGGACGGCCGAGTACGAGCGCCAGCACCACCACGCCGAGGCCGATGGCGGTCATCAGCAGGATCTCCAGGTTGAGGAACGCCTGCCAGACGATCACCAGGGCGAGCAGTACGCCGTTGCGCAGCCACCGGCCGGGTTCGGCCAGGCGCAGCGTGCGCCAGATGATCAGCGGCACCACGAACTGGCTGACGATGTTGGGGTGCGAGTTGGCGTGCGAGATCATCGCCGGCGCGAACGCGCAGAAGGCGGCGCCCAGCCAGGCCGGACCGCGAGACCGCACGACAACTCGGGAGAGAAGGAAATACCAGGACACGCCGGTGGCGGCGAGCCCGAGAGTGAGGAAAATCAGGAATGACCAGCGCGGACCGGCCCAGAGCGTGATCGGGGTCAGTGGCAATGAAACGGATAATACGGACGTATTAGCCATGAGATTGACGACATCCGGCACATTCATCCGGTCCGAGGTGAACGGATAGGCAAAATCAGTGACGACGCGCGCACCATGCGCCATCATCCATTCGAATTGCGCCTGATCTGTCCGATTGTCCCGGATCCCGTTGCGGGGGTCGACCCACAACCGGGCGGTGACCCAGAGCGCGAGCAGCACGAAGCTGAGCACGGCGAGCACATCGATCCGCCTGCCGTGCCCCGTTTTCGCCGGGTCCGCCGCTGATTCCGGAGTAGTCATGACATTTCAGAGCGTAGTCAGGGTATGACCGGCAGGTGCAATGTTCCGCAGACTCACGTACTATGTGCCGAGTTCGCCGACCGCCGATCAGGCACCCCTCCGCATCACAATTCGGCCCCCCTCCGTCCCCCGATTTCCCCCTCAGCCATCCAGATGGTTGACTCTGACGGTCCAGGCGCGGGTCAGTCATATCGTGAGGAATCGACGCATGGCAGAAATCACTGGGGACCAGCGCGTCCAGTCCGAGGTGCTCGAAGGCCTCGCGACCGCTGTCAACCACCGGCAGTGGTTCGTCGAGCTGGCGGTGCCCTACCTCGGTGACAACCCGATCGAAATCGGCAGCGGCCTGGGCGACTACGCCTCCGCGTGGGCCGAGCAGGTGCCCCGGATCACCGCCACCGAGGCGGACCCGACGCGGCTGGTCCAGCTCAAGGAGCGGCTGGCCGACCACCCGGGCGTCGAGGTCCGGCAGATGCTGCTCCCGCACCACGAGCGTGGCGACTACAGCGCGGCCGTCTCGTACAACGTGCTGGAGCACATCGACGACCACGTGGGCGCGCTGCGCAGCATGCGCGACCTGGTCCGCCCCGGCGGCGCGGTGGTCATCATCGTGCCGGCGTTCCAGTTCGCCATGAGCCCCGCCGACATCGCCACCGGCCACGTCCGCCGCTACACCAAGAAGACGCTCGCCGCGGCCATGACCGAGGCCGGCCTCACCGTGGAGCGGATCCACTACGCCAACGCGCTCGGCCTGATCGGCTACTTCATGGCCACCAAGGTCTTCCGGCTGATGCCGAAGGAGGGCCCGATGGTGAAGGTGTACGACACGCTCGTGCTCCCCGTCACCAAGGCCGCCGAGCAGCGCGTCCGCCCGCCGTTCGGCCAGTCCGTCTTCGCTGTCGCCCGCGTGTAAGGAAGGGCCCCTTGTTAACAGACGTCTGTTAACAAGGGGCCCTTCCTTACACCTCACTCCTTGATCTGGTACGTCGGGCGGATGACCGCCCGGGCCAGGGTGTGGAACGCCAGGTTGAAGCCGACGAAGGCCGGGCTCGCCCCGGCGGGAATGTCGAGGCGGTCCACGTCCACGGCGTGCACCGCGAACACGTACCGGTGCGGGCGGTCCCCGGCGGGCGGCGCGGCGCCGCCGTAGCCGGTCTCGCCGTAGTCGTTGCGGACGCTGAACGCGCCGCCCAGGTCGCCCTCGTCAACGCCGCTGGGCAGCTCGGTGACGGACGCGGGCACGTTCACCAGCACCCAGTGCCAGAAGCCGCTGCCGGTCGGGGCGTCCGGGTCGAAGCACGTGACCACGAAGCTCTTGGTCTCGGCCGGGAAGCCCGACCAGGACAGCTGCGGGGAGACGTTCTCGCCGCCGGTGCTGCCGTGCGCGTACCGCGCGTCCATCGGCTCGCCGTTGTGCACGTCCTCGCTCGTCAGGTCGAACGACGGCACCGTCGGCAACAGCTCGTACGGGTCCGGGGCGATCGGTCGTTCCAGGGTCATCGAAACGGTCCTTCCGGGTACGCGAATGTCCTGCGCCCCTTCATACCCCGTTGTCCGGGCCGCCGTGCTGTCGGCGCACCATCTCGTTGATCCAGACCGGCGCGTACGGCGACGTGCAGCCCGGCGGCGTGGGGTAGTCCTTGAGCACCCCGAGCCGCTCGCCGATGCCGATCGCGCGTTCCCGGTACACCGGATGTTCGATCCCGATCTGCGCGAGGCAGTGGTTCATCGCCCACTGGAGGCGCTCCGGCGCGCCGGCCATCTGCGCCTCGATCTCGTCGAGCAGACCGGCCAGGTCCAGCCCGTCCGGATTGCGCGCCACCCGCTCGGTGGTCAGCGCCCAGCCGGCGCTCGCCACCACCGGATCGGGATCGGCCGACCAGGCCAGGCGCAGCGGCTCCGCGTGCGGGCTCTTCTTCACCACGTAGTTGACGAGCCAGTCGTGCACCTTCGGCGTACGCGCCTCGCGCAGCATCGCGTCCAGCTCGTCCCGCCCGTACGCCTTCGGCCGGCAGATCAGCAGCGCCAACAGCCGCGCCGCGCTGTCGCCGGTCGCCCACAGCTCCCGCGCGAGGTCCTGCTGCGTCTTCAGCCGCTTCGCGACCGCCCGCAGCTTGCCCAGGTTGACCCCGTGGTCGTCGCCGTGCCGCTCGTTGACCGCGCGGATCTTCGGATCGTCGAGCGCGGCCAGCTCGGCCGTCACCTCGGCCACCGTCGTCGTCTCCGCCACCAGGCCCTCCCGCCGTATCCGTGTCCCGCAGCCTACGGCCGCGCCCGGCGCTCCCGCTGTTCCGCCGCCCCGCCGGTCAGCGTCGTCCCGTCTCATCGCGTTCCCCCGATTCCGGCAACTCGCGCGGTATCAGGCACATCCGGTGCGGCCGAGACTCGCCGTGGGGGTCGCCGAAGAAGAGAGCACTCAAGACGCTTATGACTCTCAGTCATATTTGTGACCGAGAGTCATAAGCCGCAGAGGCGGTGGTTACTTCCGGGGCGACACGCCGATATGTCCGCACGCGGCCGAGGCGAGGCGAGGCGGGAGTGGGCGGAGGGTGTGGGATTCGAACCCACGAAGACATCGCTGCCTTACCGGTTTTCAAGACCAGCGCCATCGGCCACTAGGCGAACCCTCCCGGCACGCCCCCGAGGGGTGCGCGACGGGGACCAGTCTGCCACGAACCCCGTACCGGGCAAGCCGCCGTCCCACCTCCGTTGCGAGAATGTGTGCGTGTGGGAGAGTCCGGCAGTGGTGCTGATCAGCGGAATCATGGCCGCAGGCAAGTCCACAGTGGCCGAAGGGCTGGCCCGGCGGCTGCCCCGCTCGGTGCACCTGCGCGGCGACGTGTTCCGCCGCGTGATCGTCAACGGGCGGGCCGACATGACCGCCGAGCCGAGCGACGAGGCGCTGCGGCAGCTCCGGCTGCGCTACGACCTGGCCGCCTCGACCGCCGACCGGTACGCAGCGGCGGGCTTCACCGTCGTACTCCAGGATGTGGTCCTCGGCGCGGACCTGCCGGCCATGGTCGGCCGGATCCGGCACCGGCCGCTCGCCGTGGTGGTGCTCGCGCCCCGCGCCGAGGTGGTCGCGGCCCGCGAGCGGGACCGGCCCAAGACCGGGTACGGGGACTGGCCGGTGGCGGACCTGGACGCCGGGTTCCGGGCCGACACGCCCCGGATCGGGCTCTGGCTGGACACGTCCGACCAGACGCCGGACGAGACGGTGGCCGAGATCCTCGCCCGCGCGTGGACCGACGGGCAGATCGGGTAAGACTGAGTCATGCGCGCGATCACGATCACGGAACCCGGCGGACCCGAGGCGCTCGTCTGGACCCACGTGCCGGACCCGGAGCCCGGCCCCGGCGAGGTGGTCGTGGAGGTGCGGGCCAGCGCGGTGAACCGGGCCGACCTGTTGCAGCGGCAGGGGCACTACCCGCCGCCGCCGGGCGCGTCCGCGTACCCCGGTCTGGAATGTTCGGGGACGGTGCGGGCGCTCGGTCCCGGCGTGACCGGCTGGTCGGTGGGTCAGGAGGTCTGCGCGCTGCTCGCCGGCGGCGGCTACGCCGAGCAGGTCGCGGTGCCGGCCGGGCAGTTGCTGCCGGTGCCGGCCGGGGTGGAGCTGGTCGACGCGGCGGCGCTGCCGGAGGTGGCCTGCACGGTCTGGTCGAACGTGGTGGACCTGGCCCGGCTGGCCGAGGGTGACACGCTGCTGGTGCACGGCGGCGGCAGCGGGATCGGCACGTTCGCGATCCAGCTCGGCGTGGCGCTCGGCGCGACAGTGGTGGTGACCGCCCGCTCGGCGAAGCACGACCGGCTGCGGGAGCTGGGCGCCGCGCACACGATCGACTACCGCGAGCAGGACTTCGTGGACGAGGTACGCCGGGTCACCGACGGCCGGGGCGCGGACGTGATCCTGGACATCATGGGCGCGTCCTACCTGCCCCGGAACGTGGCGGCGCTGGCGACCGGCGGGCGGCTCGTGGTGATCGGCATGCAGGGCGGCCGCAAGGGCGAACTCGACCTGGGGATGCTGCTGGCGAAGCGGGCGGCGGTGCACGCGACAGCGCTGCGGTCCCGTCCGGACGAGCAGAAGGCGGCGATCGTCCGGGGCGTACGCGATCAGGTGTGGCCGCTGGTGGAGGCGGGCCGGGTCCGGCCGGTGGTGCACGCCCGGGTGGACATGGCCGACGCCGACGCCGCGCACCGCCTGGTCGAGACCAACGACCACCTGGGCAAGGTGCTGCTGGTCCGGTGACGGTCAGCCCTGGCCGGGGCGCGGGAGCATGAGACGCGGGCCGGGGCCCTCGTCGGCGAGCGAGTCGCCGGGGTTGTAGAGCGTGCAGCGCTGCAACGACAGGCAGCCGCAGCCGATGCACCCGTCCAGGTCGTCGCGGAGCTTGCCGAGCAGCCGGATCCGCTCGTCCAGCCGGTCCCGCCAGGCGCGGGACAGCGCGGCCCAGTCGTCGGGCGTGGGGGTACGCCCCGACGGCAGCGAGTCGAGCGCCGCGCGGATCTCCTCCAGCGAGACACCTACCTGCTGGGAGATCCGGATGAACGCGACCCGGCGCAGCTCGGTGCGGGCATAGCGGCGCTGGTTCCCGCCGGTGCGGGCGGCGTGGATCAGGCCGAGCCGCTCGTAGTAGCGCAGCGCCGAGGGGGCGACGCCACTGCGGTCGGCGAGCTGCCCGATGGTCAGTGTTGCTTCGTGCATCACACGGCCTTGAGTTGAAGTTCGCTTCAAGTCCGAGGCTATCGGTATGACGACGACCACCGCCACCGAGCTGGGCGCGCTGCTGGACCGGGTGCGCGCCGGCCGCGAGTTCGGCGCCAACGTGTACTCGACGCTGGACGTGCTCCAGGTGCTCTACGACCGGGTGCTCCGGATCACCCCGGCCACCGTGGACGACCCGGACCGGGACCGCTTCCTGCTCTCCAAGGGGCACGCGGTCGCCGGCTACTACGCGCTGCTCGCCGCCCGCGGCTTCGTACCGCCCGAGTGGCTGGACGACCAGGGCGGCCCGGCGAGCCGCCTCGGCGACCACCCGGACCGCACGCTCGTGCCGGGCGTCGAGATCGGTTCCGGTTCGCTCGGCCACGGCCTCGGGCTGGGCGTGGGCACCGCGCTCGGGCTGCGGGCCCAGGGCCGCACCGAACCCCGGGTGTACGTGCTGCTCGGCGACGCCGAACTGGACGAGGGCTCCAACCACGAGGCGATCGCGTACGCGGGCGCGACCGGGCTGGGCAACCTGACCGCGATCGTGCTGGACAACCGCTCGGCCACGTACGGCTGGCCGGGTGGTGCGGCGAGCCGGTTCACGGTTAACGGGTGGAGCGCCGCCACCGTCGACGGGCGCGACCACGACGCCCTGCACGCCGCCCTCACCGGGCACGACGATCACCGGCCGCACGTCGTCGTCGCGGTCGTCACGGACGGAGAGTGAGCATGAGCAGCACCATGCGGGACGCGTTCGTCACCAGCACCGAGGAGGTGCTCGCCGATCCGCGTACGACAGTCGTGCTCGCCGACATCTCCGCCGCCGCGTTCGAGCCGGCCGCCGCCCGGTACCCGGACCGGGTGATCAACGTCGGAATCCGGGAGCAGTTGATGGTCGGGGTCGCCGGTGGGCTGGCGCTGACCGGGCAGCGGCCGATCGTGCACAGCTACGCCCCGTTCCTGGTCGAGCGGGCGTACGAGCAGATCAAGCTGGACCTCGACCACCAGGGCGTCGGCGCGGTGCTCGTCGGCATCGGCGGCTCGTACGACCGGGCGGAGGCGGGACGCACCCACCTCGGTCCGGCCGACGTGGCGCTGATCGACACGCTCCACGGCTGGACCGTGCACGTGCCGGGGCACCCGGACGAGGTCCGGCCGCTGCTGCGCGACGTCGTGTGCGGGCAGGACTCGGCGTACCTGCGGTTGTCGATCCGGGCCAACGCGCGGGCGTACCCGGAGGCGGGTGACCTGCGGGTGGTGCGCGACGCCGGGCCGGGCGCGGCGCTGCTGGTGGCGGTCGGGCCGGTGCTGGACGCGGCGCTGGCCGCGACCGCCGACCGGTCGGTGACCGTGGCCTACACCCACCGGCCGCGCCCGTTCGACACGGCCGGGCTGCGGGCGCTGGCCGGAACCGAGGTGATGGTGGTCGAGCCGTACCTGGCGGGCACCTCGGCGCGGGTGGTGTCGGAGGCGCTGGCCGACCGGCCGCACCGGCTGCTGTCGCTGGGGGTGGGTCGCGAGGACCTGCGCCGCTACGGCAGCGCCGAGGACCACGAACGCTGGCACGGCCTGGACGCCGCCGGGCTGCGCCGCTCGGTGGACACGTTCCTCGGCTGAGCGCCCCGGACACGACGCAACCCCGCGGCCTCGGCTCGGGCCGGGATCGCGGGGTTGCGGCGGTGCTGGCTCAGTGCGCGGCGGCGGGAGTGGCCGGGCGGCGGCGGGCGCGCTCGCGGGCCAGGATCCAGATCGCCTCGACGCCGTCCTTCCAGGTGATCTTCTTGCCCTCCTCGCGGCCCCGCGCGCGGTAGCTGATCGGCACCTCGTAGGGGCGAATGCGCTGGCGGAGCAGCTTGCCGGTGACCTCCGCCTCCATGCCGAAGCCCCGGGAGCGGACCTGCAGCGAGCGGTACAGCTCCAGCGGCATCAGCTTGAAGCAGGTCTCCAGGTCGCCGATGTAGGAGTTGTAGAGCACGTTCGCGGCGAGCGTGACGCCCTTGTTGCCCATCACGTACCAGAAGCTGTACGAGCTGTGGCTGCCGAAGGTCCGATTGCCGTAGACGACTGTCGCCCGACCGTCGAGCACCGGCTCCAGCAGACGCGGGATGTCCTGCGGGTCGTACTCGAGGTCTGCGTCGAGGATGACCATGTACTCGCCCTCGGCGCTGTCGACGGCGGTCTTGATGGCCGCGCCCTTGCCGGCGTTGCGCTGGTGGGTGATCACCCGGAGGCGCGCGTCGTCGACCCGGCCCAGAATCTCGCCGGTGCCGTCCCGGCTGCCGTCGTCCACGACGACAAGCTCGATCTCGCACGGGTAGTCGACCGCCAATGCCTGCTTGAGGGCATCCGCGATACGTTCTTCCTCGTTGTAGACCGGCATGAGGATCGAGAGCTTCACGGATTCTCCACGGAGGCGATGTCGGGTCGGGGCATAGCGTAGCCTGGCACATTGCTTCCGTCACGACAGCCCAGGCACCTATTCCTGGCGAATCGGCACCACCACGAGCCGGGCCACGTTCCCGCCGTCGTCCTTCGCTCCGGCCACCGCGACAGTCGTGCCGATCTTGATGTCGTTCGATCGGATCGCGGTCCGGCGCTCGACCACCCGCAGTTTGTCGCCGAACGTCCAGGTCGCTGTGAAACCGTCGGTGGATTTCACGGTCATCGACCGTTCGTCGATCGCGGTCACCTCGCCGCGCTGGACCGCCACCGTCCTGGTGCCGCCGTCCCTGGTCCGCACCACCGCCTCGCCGTGCAGCGTGTTGCGCCGCAGCAGCACCCGGGCCCGGTGGCGCTTGTTCCCCTCCGCCCGCTCGCCCTTGCCGTCCGGCCCGGCCTGCGGCGTACCGGTGGACGCCGGCGCGGCTACCGGTTCCACGTCCAGGTCACCGGCGTCGAGGCCGAGCGCGGCGAGCGCCTGGCCCTCCGCGCCCATGGCGGCGCTCACCTCGACCGCCCGGTCGGGTTCCGCGCCGGGCCGGCTCGCGCCGCACCCGGCGAGTCCGAGCGCGGCGGCGGCGAGCAGCGCGGTGGCGCCGGTGACGATTCGCTGACGTGCCATCTGTGGTCCTTTCCTCGCGGTGACGACCCCGAGCGTTCCGCACCGACACGAGGGAACGGTCAAGCCGATGTTCGAGCCCGGTAAGGATCCGGGGGCACCACGACGGTGAAGGCGGCCCCGCCCTCCTTGGCGTGCCCGGCGGTGATGTCGCCGCCGAGCCGGCGGACCAGCCCGGCGGCCAGCGCCAGGCCCAGACCGCTGCCCACCTTGCGCACCCCCCGGTACCGCTGGTGCAGCGCGCCCCGCTCGAACGCCACGTCCAGGTCGTCGTCGGTGAGGCCGGGTCCGCCGTCCCGGACCTCCAGCGTCCCACCGCCCGCCGGACCGGCGGCCCGGACCGCGAGCACCACCGGCGCCCCCGGCGGTACGACCCGCAGCGCGTTCTCCAGCAGCCCGTCCACCACCTGCCGGATCCGGCCCGGATCGGTGTACGCCGGCACCGGCGCGTCCGGCGTCTCCAGCCGGAACGGCACCCCGAGCGCCGCACACCGGCCGGACCAGGCGCGCTCCGCGTCGGCGGCGAGCCGGGTCAGGTCGACCGGCACCGGTTCCAGCGGGAAGTCGACCGCCTCCAACCGGGCCAGCGCCAGCAGGTCGCGGACCAGCCGGTCCAGGTGTTCGGCCTCGGCGAGCACGGTCCGGCCGGTCGCCGGAACCGCGTCGGCCTCGATCACCCCGTCGGCCAGCGCCTCGGCGTAGCCACGGATCGCGGTCAGCGGGGTCCGCAACTCGTGCGAGACGGAGAGCAGGAACTCGCGCTGCCGACCCTCGCTCGTGGCCAGCGCGGCGGCGAGGCCGTTGAGCGCGTACGCCAGGTCGGCCACCTCGTCGGGTGGCTCGACCGGCACCCGGACCGTCCGGTCCCCGGCCCGGAGCCGCGCGGCGGCGGTGGCGGCGGTACGGATCGGCCGGGCCAGCCGGCGGGCGAGCAGCAGTCCGGCGGCCGCCCCGGCGGCGAGTCCGGCGAGCAGCGGCAACCAGAGTCCGCGCAGCACCTGCCGCCACGGCGCTGCGCTCCGGGCGCGGGTCAGCACCACCCCGTCCCCGCCGGGCAGCGCCCGCGCCTCGACCAGCCGGCGTTCCCCGTCGACCAGCCGCCGGCCGGAGACGTTGTCGCCGCCGGCCACCCGTGTCACGAGCGGTCGGGGCAGGCCCGGCCGGTCGGCCTGCCCGTCCCGGATCAGGTACACCTCAATCTGCTGCTGACCCAGTTGGCGGATGAGCCGGTCCCCGGCGCCGTCGCGCTGGCGTACCGCCCGCACCCGGAGCACGTCGGCGGCGAGCCGGGCCTGGGCGGCCAGCGCCTCCTGGTCCCGGCGCTCCGCGCCGCGTACCGCCAGGGGCACCGCCACCAGCGCGGTGACGAGCACCGACACGAGCGCCACCGCGCAGGTGGCCACTACCGCGCGGGCGGTGAGCGTCCGCCCGGGGCGGCGCGGCATCGGTCCGGCCGGCTGCTCAGGCATCGGCGGCGTACCCGACGCCCCGGTGGGTGCGGATCACGCTGTCCGGGCCGAGTTTGGCCCGGACCTGCGCCACGTGCACGTCGACGGTCCGGGTGCCGGCGTGCGCCGCGTACCCCCACACGCCGGCCAGCAGTTCCTCCCTGGTGAACACCCGGCCCGGACGGGCCATCAGGTGCGCGAGCAGGTCGAACTCGGTGGAGGTGAGCTGCACCGGCGTACCGGCGGCGGTCACCGTGCGGCGGGCCGGGTCGAGCGTGACGGCGCCGAGCGTGCGGGGCTGCTCGGCGGGCACGCCGGACGTGCGGCGCAGCACCGCCCGCAGCCGGGCGAGCAGCTCGCGCGGGCTGAACGGCTTGGTGACGTAGTCGTCGGCGCCCAGTTCCAGCCCGACGACGCGGTCCACCTCGTCGTCCCGGGCGGTGAGGAAGATGACCGGCGTCCAGTCGCCGGCCGCGCGCAGCCGGCGGCAGATCTCGGTGCCGGCCAGGCCGGGCAGCGCGATGTCGAGCACGCAGGCCACCGGGCGCAGCCGCCGTGCGGCGGCCAGCCCGGCCTCGCCGTCACGTTCCAGGTGTACGCCGAACCCGTCCCGGGTCAGGTAGAGCCGGACCAGGTCGGCGATGGCGGGCTCGTCCTCCACCACGAGGACGAGCCCGGGCGGGGCGGCGGTGGTCACCGGCCCATGATGACCGACGGTCGACCGCCCGGCCGGTCAGGAAATGTTCGGATCCGGTAAGGAGAGTGTCAGCGGGCCGGCGCCGGCCGGAGCACTGTGGGCCGGGCGCTCGCCGGCGGCTCGCCGATCGTGGCGACGACCCGCTCGGCCGGAGCCCGCAGCCGGGTACGGAAGGCGTGGTTGAGCAGCGTGTCGAGCTGCCACACCTGCTTCGGGTGGTGGGTACGGATGACGAAACGCTCCCGCGCCCCGTCGATGGCGGTCGCTGCCAGCTCCACGCTGTGCGCGCGGGGGTCGGGGCTCCACGTCACGTTGCTCAGCTCGCGCAGCTCCGTGTTGAGGTGCAGGCGCAGCCGGTGCAGCACGCGGGTCTGCCGGGTGACCACCAGGCGGCGGTGGGTGAGCAGCATCAGGTAGTCGCCGCCGACCGGGTCGTCCGGGCGGCTGCACCGGGTGACCAGGATGGTGGCGTCGCCGGAGCCGACGCACCGGCGGAACACCGGCATGTGCCGGGTGACGGTCTGGGTCGCCAGGCCGGTCTCGGCGGCGGCCGGAAGGAACGTTCGCGAGAACACGTCCATGCCCGGTCCAACGACGCGATGACCAGGGGTGATATGGGTCACGCCCGATTTCTGGAACTTCCACACGTGCAAGTCGCACCTGAGGTGCGACACCGGCGGCCGGTCGGCTCAGAGCAGCTCGACGATGGTGGCGTTGGCCATCCCGCCGCCCTCGCACATGGTCTGCAGGCCGTAGCGGATGCCGTTGTCCCGCATGTGCTGGAGCATCGTGGTCATGATCCGCGCGCCGGACCCGCCGAGCGGGTGACCGAGCGCGATCGCCCCGCCCCGGGGGTTGAGCCGCTCCGGGTCCGCCTCCGTCTCGGCCAGCCAGGCCAGCGGCACCGGGGCGAACGCCTCGTTCACCTCGTACACGCCGATCTCCTCGATGCCCAGCCCCGCGCGGCGCAGCGCCTTCGCGGTGGCCGGGATGGGCGCGGTGAGCATGGTGACCGGGTCGTCGGCGGCGACCACTGCGGTGTGCACCCGGGCCAGCGGGCGCAGGCCGTGCCGGCTGGCCCACTCGGCGGTGGTGACCGCGAGCGCGGCGGCGCCGTCGGAGATCTGCGACGCGGAACCGGCGGTGACCACGCCGTCGGCGCGGAACGGGGTGGCCAGCTCGCCCAGCTTGGCCAGCGAGGTGTCACGGCGGATGCCCTCGTCGGCGGAGAACTTGCCGCCGTCGGCGAGCGCCACCGGCGCCAGCTCGGCCTCGAACGCGCCCGCGTCCTGCGCGGCTGCCGCCTTCTCGTGGCTGGCCAGCGCGAACTCGTCCAGCTGGGTACGCGAGAAGCGCCACCGCTGGGCGATCAGCTCGGCCCCGACGCCCTGGTTGAACGGCAGCGGAGAATCCGCCGCGACGCCCTCGACACCCCGGTAGCGCTCCAGGATCGCCGCGCTGAACGGCATCCCGCCGGCAACGCTGGACCCCATCGGCACCCGGGTCATCGACTCGACGCCACCGGCCACCACCAGGTCGGCCTGGCCGGAGAGAACAGTCGCGGCGGCGAAGTGCAGCGCCTGCTGGCTCGACCCGCACTGGCGGTCGAGCGTGGTGCCCGGGACCGACTCCGGCCAGCCGGCGGCCAGCACCGCGTTGCGGGCCACGTTCCAGGACTGCTCGCCGACCTGCGACACACAGCCCCAGATCACGTCGTCGACCAGACCGGGGTCGATGCCGGTGCGCTCGGCGAGCGCACGCAGCACGTGCGCCGAGAGGTCGACCGGGTGCACTCCGGCGAGGCTGCCCTTGCGCCGCCCGACCGGGGTTCGTACCGCGCCGACGATGACCGCGTCACTCATGTCTACTCCCGGGTAACCTCGCTTGCCCCGATAGTACGTGCTGACCGGACCGGCCGTCCTCCCCCGGCGTGCGGACGGCACGGCTGGCATGCTGGTCGGATGGATCCACAGTCGCCACCGGTCCGGCAGTGGCGGGTGCCCCGGGAGGCGCCGGTGCTCAAGGCGCTCGGCGCGCTCGCGCTGCTGGCCCTGGGGCTGCTCTTCGCCGGCGGTGACCCGGTCCGCCCGGGGCTGGCCGGGCTGGCCGCGGCCGGCCTGCTCGTCTGGGCGCTGCGCGACGTGGTCGCGCCGGTCCGCCTCGCCGTCGACAGGGACGGGCTGACGGTGCTGCGGGGGTTCGCCGGGCGACGCCGGCTGCCGTGGGACTCGGTCGAGGCGATCCGCCTGGAGCGGCGCGCCCGGCGCGGAATCACCGCCGAGACGCTGGAGATCGACGCCGGGGAGTCGCTGCACCTGTTCGGCCGCCGCGACCTGGACGCGCCGCTGGACGAGGTGGCGGCGGCGCTGGACGAGGCCCGCCCCGCCGCGGGCTGAGGCTCAGCCGAGCAGGGCGGCGGTACGGACCAGGGTCAGGCCGATCATCGCGACCAGCACGATCGCGCAGCCCGCCACCTGGAACGCGGTCCGGCGTGACCGGGGGGCGTACGCCAGGATCAGCGACACCACCGCGCCGGCCGCCAGACCGCCGAGGTGCCCGGCCACCGAGATGCTCGGCACGGTGAACGTGAAGATCAGGTTGATCACCAGGATCGGGACGATCGCCGAGGTGTCCCGGCCCAGCCGCCGCATGATCACGAAGATGGCGGCGAAGAGGCCGAAGACGGCGGTCGAGGCACCGGCCGTGAAGCGGTTCGGCTCGGTGAAGACGTACGCCGCGACGTTGCCGCCGAGCCCGGCGAGCAGGTAGAGCGCCAGGAAGCGCAGCGGCCCGAGCACCGCCTCCAGCGTCCGGCCGAGCACCCAGAGCGCCCACATGTTCAGCAGCAGGTGCAGCACGCCGTAGTGCAGGAACATGGCGGTGACCAGCCGGTACCACTCGCCGTCGGCCACCCCGCCGATGTGCCCGTCGGGGAAGCGCGCCAGGCCGAGCACCGAACCCCATTCGGTGAGCGGGGTCCCGCTGCCCATCAGGCCGCCGAGGCCACCGCCGGCCACCGCGTTGCCGCTGCGGGCCGAGGCGATGGAGAGCAGCATCATCAGCACGTTCAGCGCGATCAGCGCCTTCGTGACGTTGCCCTGGCGGCCGGCGGCACCGCCACCGAAGGCGGTACGCGCCGGCCGCACGCTGCGGCGTCCCTCGGCGACACACTCCGGGCACTGGTGGCCGACGGAGGCGTCCCGCATGCACTCGGTGCAGATCGGCCGGTCGCATCGAGAGCAGCGGATGTACGTCTCCCGGCCGGGGTGCCGGTAGCAGACCGGAGTGGTCGGCACCGGGTCCCCGGTGGTGTCGCCGGGCTGGCCGGAGCGCTCAGTCATGCGAGCAAAGGTACCCGCGTGTCGCTCAGGCCTGCTTGTGCTCGATCTCGACCCGCTCGATCACCACGTCCTGCAGCGGCCGGTCGCTCGGGCCGGTCGGGGTGTTGGCGATCGAGTCGACGACCTTGGCGGACTGCTCGTCGGCGACCTGGCCGAAGATGGTGTGCCGGTTGTTCAGGTGTGGCGTGGGCGACACCGTGATGAAGAACTGCGAGCCGTTGGTGCCCGGCCCGGCGTTCGCCATGGCCAGCAGGTACGGCCGGTCGAAGCGCAGCTCGGGGTGGAACTCGTCGCCGAACTTGTAGCCCGGGCCACCGCGTCCGGTGCCGGTCGGGTCGCCCATCTGAATCATGAAACCGCTGATCACGCGGTGCGAGACGGTGCCGTCGTAGTACGGCCCGCTGCCCGGCTGGCCGGTACGCGGGTCGATGTACTCCCGGGTGCCCTCGGCCAGCTCCACGAAGTTGCGGACGGTCTTCGGCGCGTGGTTCGGGAAGAGCTCCAGCCGGATCGGGCCGGCGTTGGTGTGCAAGGTGGCGTAGACAGCCTCGGCCACGGGTACTCCTCACTCGTTGGTCAGTTCCTTGCGGATCCTCCCATGTGCCCGATCTGGCCATGCGGAGGCATCCGAAGGTGGAGGATGACGAAGGAACAACTCCCAGGAGGTGGGACCGTGTTTGGAATCGGGCGGCGAAAGACCCAGGGCCAGCTCGCCAAGGTGGAGCTGAACCAGGGCATCGGTCACCTGAGGCAAGCCGCCACGCACGCGGCGAAGGGTGCCGGCGCCACTGTCGGCCCGCGGGTCCAGGCAGCCCGGGGCGCCGTCGCGCCGACCGCGGTCATGGTCCGGGACCGGGCGTCCAGCGGGTTCGCGTCGACCGCCGCGGCGCTCGCGCCGGTGCTGCTGGCCGTGCGCAACGCCCGGGTCGAGGCCGCCGGCAAGGCGTCGGGTGGCCGCAAGGCGATGGCCGCGAAGCAGTCCGCGATGACGAAGAAGGCGAAGAACATGAAGGCCGGAAAGAAGAAGCAGCGCAGGTCGCGGGGCATGACCGCGGGCCTGCTGGTGGCCGGCACCGTCGCCGGCCTGGCCGGGGCGATGGCCATGCGGCGCCGCCGCGAGCAGCAGGAGTGGGCCGAGTACGACCCGACCGGCACGCTCGGCACGACGGGCACGCTCGGCGCGACCGGCCGGGACAAGCTGGAGCCGATGCGGGAGGACGTGGACACGATCGTGGTGGAGACCCCGGACGCGAGCGCGAAGGTGACGCAGGCCGGCCCGACCGGCGCCGGCTCCTCGGCCGTGGCCAAGGGCAGCAGCGCGTCGACCGCCACCTCCGGCAGCCAGCCGGTGATCCACCCGAACGACCAGGTCCCCGCCGTCGCCGAGGGCGCCCGGGACGTCTCCGGCCGTCCGGCCGACGACATCACCAAGGCCGTGCAGGCCGGTAAGAACGCCGCGAAGGCCGGCGGTCGCCGCTGACCTCGTACCGTCGGATCAGCGCCGGCACGCGGGGCGACCCGCGTGGCCGGCGCTTCCGCGTGTACGGGGCGGCTACAGCCAGCCGTTACGGCGGAACAGGCGGTAGAGCGTGAAGGACGCCGCGAGCATCAGCGCCCACACGCCCGGATAGCCGTACGTCCATTTCAGCTCGGGCATGTTGTCGAAGTTCATGCCGTAGATGCCGGCGATCGCCGTCCACACCGCACCGATCGCGGCCCAGGCGGCGATCTTGCGCATGTCGTTGTTCTGGTCGACGGTGACCTGGGCCAGCCGGGCCTGGAGGATCGAGTTCAGCAGGTCGTCGTAGGAGTTCACCTGCTCGACCGTGCGGCTGAGGTGGTCCTGCACGTCCCGGAAGTAGCGCCGGACCTCCTGCGGCACCGCGCGGTTGACCTGCGAGGTGAGCGTCATCAGCGGGCGCTGCAGCGGCGCCACCGCCCGCTTGAACTCGACCAGCTCCCGCTTCATCTGGTAGATCCGCTGGATCCGGCCGCTGCTCTGCCGGTCGAAGACGTCCGCCTCCAGCACGTCGAGGTCGTCCTCCAGCCGGTCGGCCACCTCCAGGTAGAGGTCGACCACGCGGTCGGTGATCGCGTACGCGACCGCCCACGGGCCGTGCCGCAGCAGGTCCCGCTTCGCCTCCAGGTCGGCGCGGACCGGCGCCAGCCGGCAGGCGTCGCCGTGACGCACGCTGATCACGAAGTGCGGCCCGATGAAGAGCATCACCTGGCCGGTCTCCACCACCTCGGAGTTCTCGGTCAGCTCCGCGTGCTCGCAGTAGCGGGCGGTCCGCAGCACCAGGAAGACGATCTCGCCGAAGTGCTCCAGCTTCGGGCGCTGCTGGGCCTTCACTGCGTCCTCCACAGCCAGCTCGTGCAGGCCGAAGGTGGCGGCGATCTCGGTCATCTCGGCCAGGTCGGGCTCGTGCAGGCCGAGCCAGACGAAGCCGTCCCGCTCCTGCCGGGCGGCGGCCAGGGCCTCGGCGTACTGGGGACGGCCGGGGCGGCGCTCGCCGTCGACGTACAGCCCGCAGTCGACGATGCCGCTGCGCTCCGGGCCGGCCGGCTGGGCGGCACGGGGGGAGCCGTCGGCGTTGAGGATGCGGGACATCGCGCGTACCGGGGCCGCCCAGGCGCGGGGGCGCAGTGCCCGGCTGCCGCCGTCGGCGCCGGCGGTTCGGTCGCGTGCCACCCGGTCCGTCATCTCTCGCCCCCTCTCCCTAGAGCTGCGGCTTGCAGGTTACGCCGACCGGCGGCAGGCGCAGCGCGGGAGCGGGACGGGCGGTGCGACGGGCGTCACGCCCCGGCGCCGGGCGGGCCGGGCCGCGTCAGGGGGGTGAGGGGCGACACGGCCCACCCGGCACCCCTTGGGGGCGGGGAGTGATGCTGGGCGTGCCGTCGGCCCTGGCCGGAGCGGCCCGGCCACCGGAAAGGTGAACGGCACTCGCAGCATTGTGGGCTGCTGGCCGGTCCAGCGGGAGTGCCGAACCGGCCAGCGGGGCCTTTTTGTCAGAAACCCGACAGAAAATCAGCCGCGTACGGCGGCCATCGCCTCCGCGAGACGCCGGACGCCCTCGTCGATCTGGTCCGCGGTCACCGCCGAGTACGCCAGCCGCAGCGCGTGCCGGCCGCCGTCGACCATGAAGTCGCTGCCCTTCACCACCGCCACGCCACGCTCGGCGGCGGCCGGCGCGAGCCGGTCGACCTCGACGTCCTCCGGCAACTCGACCCAGAGGAAGTAGCCGCCGTCCGGCTCCACGAACCGGGCCTCCGGGACGTGCCGGCGCAGCGACTCGGCCAGTACCGCCGACCGCTCGCCGAGCGCCGTACGGACCGTCCGGATCGACTCCTCGATCGCGCCGGAGACGCAGAACTGGTGCACGATCGCCTGGGCCACCATGCCCGGCGAGATGTAGAGGTTGGTGGCGCGCTTCGCGATCGTCGCGATCAGCTCGGCCGGGCCGACCAGGTAGCCGACCCGCACCCCCGGGCAGACCGTCTTGGTGAAGCTGGACGCGTGCACCACCACGCCACGGGTGTCCATCGACAGCATCGACGGCAGCGGCTCGCCCCGGAACCGGATGTCCGCGTACGGGTCGTCCTCGAAGATCGTGAACCCGTACTCGGCGGCGAGGTCGAGCAGCTCACGGCGCTTCTCCAGGGAGAGGGTCACGCCGGCCGGGTTCTGGTAGTTGGGGATCACGTGCGCCAGTCGCGGCCGTACCCCGGACTCCAGCAGCTTGCGCAGCTCGGCGGTGTCCAGGCCGTCCGGCTGGATCGTCACGCCGTGCACCTCGCCGCCCATCTGCTGGAGGTTGAGCAGCGTGCGGTCGTACGTCGGGCGCTCGACCACCACCGCGTCGCCCCGGCGGACCAGGTGGTCGAAGAGGAACGCGTCGGCCTGCAGCGAGCCGTTGGTGATCAGCACCTGATCGGCCTCGACGCCGTGCTTCTCGGCGATCCACTTCCGCAGGGGCGGGTAGCCGACGGAGGTGCCGTACGCGGTGACCCCGGCGGGGTCGGCGTCGAAGGCGCGGACAGCGGCGGCCTTGAGCCCTTCGACATCGACGATGTCCAGCGAAGGCGCGCCACGGGCGAACGAGATCAGCTGCTCGGCGGTCATGCGCAGAGCCTAGGGCCTGGCCCGGCGGGTCCGACCGCCATACACGCGAAGTTCAACATGCGGGCGGCCGGGCGGGGCACCGGGTGCGTCCGGGGGATCCGAGGGCACCTCGCGACTGTCTACGATCCGACGGACGCTGGCGCCGGTCCGACCGGACGCCGAAGGATGACGGGTCGCGGCAGACCCGGGAGAACAAGGGATGAGGCTCGTGACCGAG
The DNA here is from genome assembly GCF_002926165.1 of Micromonospora chalcea. Taxonomy (GTDB): domain Bacteria; phylum Actinomycetota; class Actinomycetes; order Mycobacteriales; family Micromonosporaceae; genus Micromonospora; species Micromonospora chalcea. The sequence continues at coordinate 69,713 of NZ_MAGP01000165.1, forward strand.
GACGAGGCGGGACGGCTCGACGACCAGCGGTTCGCGCAGTGGCTGGCGACCGAGGCCGGCAAGGCGCTCACCGCGCTGCGGGACCGGCAGGGCTTCGCCGACCCGAAGGCGCTCAAGGACGCCGGCGACCGCGCGTCGCACGAGCTGATGACGGCGGCGCTGGCCCGCCTGCGGCCGGCCGACGCGGTGCTTTCCGAAGAGGAGGCCGACGCCCGCCGCGCATGGGCGGACGGCGAGCGCGCGCCCCGGCACGAGGCGGACCGGGTCTGGATCATCGACCCGCTGGACGGCACCCGTGAGTTCTCCGAGGAGGGGCGGGACGACTGGGCGGTGCACGTGGCGCTCTGGCAGCGCTCCGCCGCGCCCGACGGCGCCCTGGTCGCCGGTGCCGTCGGCATGCCGGCGCGGACCACTGTGGACGGTACGCCGCTCGTGCTCGGCACCACCTGCCCGCCGCCGAAGCCGACCGACGGGCCGATCCGGATCGCGGTGAGCCGCAGCCGCCCGCCCGCGTTCGTGGGCGAGCTGGTCGAGATGCTCGGTGCGATCGCCGTACCGATGGGCTCGGCCGGTGTGAAGGTCTGCGCCGTGGTGACCGGCGAGGTCGACGCGTACGTCCACGCGGGCGGCCAGTACGAGTGGGACAGTGCCGCCCCGGTCGCGGTGGCGCTCGGCGCGGGCATGCACGCGTCCCGGATCGACGGTTCGCCGCTGCGCTACAACCGCGCCGACCCGCGCCTGCCCGATCTGCTGGTCTGCCGGCCGGAGCTGGCCGACCAGTTGCTCGACGCGATCGCGCGGACCGGGGTCGAGATGCCCGCTTCGACCGTCACCGACACCCCCGGTCAGGCGTTCGGCTGAGTGTCACGGTACATACGGCCAGGTGAATGAGGGTTATCGTCGGGCAGGTATGCGTGGCGATCTGAGCCCGGACACGGGCCGCCGACAGCCAGGGAGGGTCATGCCGGCCGATCGAGAGCCGCACAACGCCTTCGGGCAGCCGACCGGCCTGTGGCCGGGTCAGGACATTCCACGCCAGGCAGGCGGCCCGTCGCTGCCCTGGCCGGAGGCCGAGGTCACCTCGTCTCCGCCGCCACCGGCCCGGACCGGCGGCGGCGACCTGCCGTGGCCGGAACGGCCGGACGCCGGCCACCGGGACGCCGCCTGGCCGCAGGACGAGCCGACGGTCCACGGTGACCCCGGCTGGGCGCCGCACGACGACGCCGACTGGGCCGGGCCGGGTCCGGCGGGCGACGCGGTACGGGGTGCGGGCGCGGCGGCGACCGCCACCCTGACCGGGCCGCCTCCGGTGGACGCCCCGCACGATCCGGCCACCGGCGGGCCGGGCCGCCCGCCCGCTCCGCCGCTCGCACCGGGGACGACTCCGCCGCCCGGCGGCGCCCGGCGACGCTGGCGCGTGGCGGTCGCGGCGGCGCTGGCGCTGGCAGTGGCCGGCGGCGGGGTCGCGGTGGCCGCGCTGCGGCCCGACTCCGCGAACCCGCAAGCAGGCGAGGCGCCCGGATCGGTCGGCCCGGCGACCTCGATGGGCCCGGGGGCGCCGGCTACGCCGGGTGCGTCCCCGAGCGCCGACCAGGGCCTAGGTGGCAGACCCTCGGCCCGCCCGTCGGCCTCCGAGAACGCGGGCCCGGCCTTCGGCGGTACGCGGCTGACGCTGCCCGGCGCCTCCATCGGCGTGCAGAACGGGGAGACCTTCGGTCAGGCGCTGGCCCGCTCCGACCGGACGTTCGGCAAGCTGCGGATGGCCCGGATCTTCTTCCCCGGCCTGCCGCCGGCCTGGTCCGGCAGCCGGGCCGACGTGGTGGACCGGACCGTTGTGGTGTCCTTCAAGGCGGCGCCGCAGGAGATCAACACCGGCAAGTTCGACTCCCGCCTGACCTCCTGGTTCGCCTCGATCCCGCGCGAGCACAACGTCTACTGGTCGTACTTCCACGAGCCGGAGGACGACGTCGAGCGCGGCGCCTTCACCACCGAGGCGTACCGGACCGCGTGGAAGCGGGTGGCCGGGCTGGCCGCCCGGGCGAACAACCCCAAGCTGATCAACACGCTGATCCTGATGTGCTGGACGCTCGACCCGAAGTCCGGGCGCAGCTTCGACGCGTTCTACCCCGGCTCCGACGTGATCGAGACGCTCGGCTGGGACTGCTACAACTGGGGCAAGAAGTGGAAGCGGTACGCCCCGCCGCAGGAGATCTACGGCCCGATGATCAGCAAGTCGAAGGCGCTCGGCAAGCCGTGGGGCGTCGCGGAGACCGGCAGCGACCTGGTGCCGGGTGACCCGGGCACCGGCCGGGCGGCCTGGATCCGGTCGATGACGAACTTCCTCAACGGCCAGCGGCCGGAATTCGTCGCGTACTACAACCAGACCGTCAGCCAGGGCGACTTCCGGCTGCTCGACCAGCCGAGCATCCAGGCGTGGAAGTCCTTCTGCACGGCCTGACCTGATGACCGGACGAGAACGGGCGGGCGACCGAGGTCGCCCGCCCGTTCCGCGTACGCGTCAGATGCCCCGGCCGCGCTTGTGCAGCGTGCGCAGCACCCGGTCGGCCTGCACCGCCCGGCTCGCCACCGCCAGCGCCAGGTAGGCACGCGGCTCCTTCGGGTTGCGGGCCAGCGTGCGCCGCGCCCAGCGGACCGCGTCCCGCCGGTTACCCATGGCGGCCTGCGCGAACGCGATCTGACCGGCCACCCGAGCCTCGCCGTGCGGCACGGTGGCGAACTCCGGGTAGCGGCGCAGAAGCCACTGCAACGCGGTCGAGATGGTCTCCCAGCGCTGCGCGAAGTAGGACCGCTTGTGCCAGCGGACCAGCACGTACGGGCTTTCCACGTTCACCAGCGGCGCGTACCGGGCGGCGCGGAGCAGGAACTCGTAGTCCTCCGCGTAGCTGCCCGGGATCTGCTCGTCGACCAGGCCGATCGCGTCGAGCAGCGCGGCCCGGCGGATCAGGAACGTGGACGGGTGCAGCTCGGTGAGCCGGTCGCGCAGCAGCGCCTCCAGCGAGATCCGGGCGCGGTCCAGCGAGCGGTCCACCGTACGGTCGTCGTAGCTGACCCGGATGCCGCAGCTCACCAGCGCGCCGTCCGGGTGCGCGTCGAGCGCCCCGAACTGGGCGGCGAGCTTGCCGGGCAGCCACTCGTCGTCGTCGTCGCAGAACGCCACCCAGTCGCCGGCGGCCGCCTCGATGCCGGTGTTGCGCGCGCCGGCCAGCCCGGCGGTACGGGTATTGGTGATCACCCGGATCCGCCGGTCACCCCGGTCGGTCTCCAGCGACCGGTCCGGCTCGGACTGGTCGTAGACCACGATCGCCTCGATCAGGCCCGGGTGCGCCTGGCTGAGGATCGCGTCGAGCGCCGCGCGCAGCAGCTCCGGACGGTCCCGCGTCGGTACGACCACCGAGATGCTCGGCCCACTCATGCTCTCTCCACGGACTCGTCGGATCCCCGCTGGCCCAGATAGCCGTAACGGACCCGCAGGGGAAGCGTGGCCAGGCTGACCACGGCACGGCTGCGTCGCGGCAGGCGGTCGCGCCATGCCTCGTCGCGGCGCACTGTCAACGGCCCGCCGCTGAACCGCAACGGGTTGCCGGCGACGCTGTGCGCGCGGAACGGCGCGGCCGGCTCGCTGGCCGCGTCGGCCGCGTCCGCCGAGAGGATCCGCAGCGCGGCCGGGTCGTCCGGCAGGCCGGCGAAGTCCCGCACCCGGCTTACGGTGCCGGCCGGGTCGGCGGTGAAGTCCTCGTACCGCAGCCGCAGCACCTTGGCCCGGGAGGCGAGCAGGTGGAACGCCGCGTTCTGCGCGGTCCACAGCTTGCTCACCTCGAACGGCGAGAAGGTCGGCATGAAGTCCTCGCCGTCGACCACCTCGGGGCGGCGCACCTGCTTGCCCCACGAGTACGCCACCGCCCGGCTGTCCCGGACCAGGTGCAGGACCCGCAGGTCGAGCCCTTCGGCCCAGCGCAGCGCGAACGCGAGCGAGGCGTGCTTGCTGGAGTCCACCACGACCCGGGCGCCGGTCACCGCGAGCGCGGCCCGGTAGATCCGGGTGTACAGGTCGGCGTAGCGGCGCACGTCGGCGAGCTGCTCCGGCGGGAGCGCCTCCTTGGCGAGCCGGGGGATGTGCCGGGTCCGGTCGACCCGGTCCTTGAGCGCCAGCACGTCGTCCCGGTCGACCGCGTCCCAGCCGCCGAACGCCTGGTTGCCGACCTGCCGCCAGAACGGGCAGCCGGTGAACCGCTCGCCGCAGCCGCACCGCTCGTCGGCCCCGAGCGCCCGCTCCCACAGGTGCACGACCTCACCGACGGCGCACACGTCGGCGCTCTGCGCGAGCAGCAGCTCCAGCAGCGTGGAGCCGCTGCGGCCGAGGCCGCCGACGAAGAGGACCCGCGGCGCAGCCGGGTCCGGGCCGCTCATCCGCGCCGCCCGGCGGTCCGCTGGCGTACCCGGCCGGCGACCAGGCCGTCGATCACCGCGCCGACCCGGGCGACCGCCTCGGCGCGCGGGTCCGGACGGCCCGGGTCGGCGGCCAGGACGAACCGGCTCGGGTCGGCCAGGCCCTCGTCCAGCGCGGCGACCAGCTCGGCCTCGGACTCGCACAGCCGCACCATGCCGGCCGCGCCCAGGCGGCGGGAGAACAGCTGCTGGTGGTTGTCGACGTGCTCGTCGTGGGCCGGGTCGCGGGGCACCACGATCGGCAGGTGGCCGGTGCGCCGGGCCTCGGTGATGGTGGCCGGGCCGCCGTGGCTGACCACGAGCGTGGACTCCGCCATCGCCTGCTGGAGTTCCTCGTGGCCGAGGAACGGGGTGGCCTCGGGCAGGGCCGGGGTGCGGCTGTGGCCGTACTGGAGGACCAGCCGGACCTCGGGCCGGGCCGCGTGCCAGCGTTCCAGCCAGCCGACCAGCCGGTCGAAGCGGTGCACGTCGGTGCCGACCACGACCAGCACGAACGGCCTGGACCGCCGGTCCCGCTGCTGGGGAATGTGCGCCATCAGAGGAGGTTCCCCACGACGGTCGCCTCCGGGTACATCCGGCGCTGCTCCTCCCACTGCACGAGCATCGCCGAGAGGAAGGGACGGCAGAGCCGGGCGGTGAGCGTCGCGCTGTCGATCCGGTCGTACACCTCGATGTAGACCGTGGGGATCTTGCGCATGCGGGCCGCCACCACGAACGGCAGGGCGACCCCGGCGCCGGTGGTGACGACCGCGTCGACCTGGCGCCGGCGGATGACCTTCAGCGCGAGGAACGCGTTGCGTACCAGGTTCTTGACGTTGCGTGTGGTGGGGTGGTGCGCCCAGACCACGTCCTCGCCGGCGAGCAGCGAGCGCGCGTCCGGGGTGTCGAAGGTTACCCATGCGCGGCGCCGATCCCGGTACCACGGTTCCAGGGCCAGGAGCTGGGCCAGGTGCCCGCCACTGGAACCCACCAGCAGGACCTGTCCCGAGTCCTCGGTTGACCCGCTCACCACAAACGTCCTCCCGTACGCGGATGACGCGTCCGGATTTTTGTGAATGCCCCTCGGACGCGTCCTGACAACCTACTGGCGGGCCCGTGGGCAACTGAAGGGGCCATTGGACGGATCCTGGCTCGCCGGTCGGCTCACCTCGCGATTCCCGTCAACGGGATGCGCGTCGACCGGCCGTCGGGCAGGTCAGCCCGGCGGCGCCCGGACCACGGGCCGGGACACCCGGACGAAGTGAGATGTGTCAGGATTCCGTCACCGCTCCGCACGAGAGCCGTCGGCGACGTCGGCTTACCGGGGGCAAGTCGGGCCCGGCACCGGGAAACCCGCCGAATGGTCAGCGCCGATCGGCCATTTCTACGCGGGCTGCCCACACCCGGGCAGGCTTACCGGAACGTGAGCAGACTTTCCCTCGTCGTTCGGATCGGGGACACTCAAGGCCACGGTCAGGTCCAGCTGTGCCGTGGACTGCCCGGCTCGGTCGAAAGGGAGCGACAGACTCTGATGCCCTCACCCCATTTGGCCGAGAGCGACGCCGACGGTCTTGCCCTGATGGCCTACCTGGGCTGGCTGCGCCGCCGTTGGTGGATCCTGCTGCTCGCCGCGGTCCTCGGCCTGGGCGGAGGGCTGGCGCTGAGCCAGGTCCAGGAGGCGCGCTACACCTCGACCACGTCGCTGCTGGTGCGCCCGCTCGGCTCGGGCGCGGAGAACAACCCCAACGCCAAGGTCAACCTCGACACCGAGGCGCAGGTGGTCCGCTCGCTCGTGGTGGCGGAGCGGGCCAAGGCGCTGATGAAGGTCGACACCGGGGCCGACCAGCTCGTCAAGTCGGTGACCGTCAAGGTCCCGCCGAACAGCCAGATCCTCCAGGTGGCGTACGAGGCGAACAGCCCCGAGGGCGCCCAGTCGGGCTCGCACGCGTTCGCCCAGGCCTACCTCGACCTGCGCAAGGCCACCGCGCAGAAGTCGCTGGAGAACGAGACGAACACGCTCAAGCAGCAGATCGCCGATCTGCAGAAGCAGTTGAGCGCGATCGCCGGGCGGATCTCGGCGGCGCCGTCCAACTCGCCCGAGCGCGAGCGGGCCGAATCCGACCGCCAGCTCGTCACCAACCAGATCAGCAACCTGTACAACCGGCTCAACCCGCTGAGCGCGGCCGGCTCCGATCCCGGCGAGATCATCTCCGACGCCCGGCTGCCGGAGCGGCCCAGCTCGCCGAACCGCACGCTCAACCTCGCCAGCGGCATGGGCGCGGGTCTGCTGCTCGGCATCGTGCTGGCGCTGGTGCTGGACCGGCTGGACACCCGGATCCGCCGCGGACGCGACATCTCCGACCGGGTCGGCCTGCCGCTGCTTGTGGAACTGCCGTCGCGCGCGCCGTCGCTCGCAGTCCTGCCGGCCACCCACCGGGCCTCCCGCGAGCTGGGCCGGCTGCGCAACGTGCTGCTCTCCGCGGTGCCCGAAGCGGCGCAGGGCGGGCGCGGGCGCCAACTGCTGCTCTGTGACGCCTCGGCCGGCGCCGCCGCCGGGTTCGTCGCCGCCAACCTCGCCGCCTCGTACGCCCGTACCGGCCAGCAGGTCGCGCTGATCACCACCAAGCCCGACTCGGCGGTGGGCGCGATCACCGGCGTCGCCGAGGGGCGGCACAGCCTCGCCTCGGTGCTGCGCCGCGACGTGCCCCCGCTCAAGGCGCTCGCGCCGGTGCCGGGGCTCGGCCAGCTCCGGGTGCTGGTGGGCGGCGACCTGGACGCCGAGGTGGAGCTGCCGGTCGCCGGTCTGCTGGAGATCCTGCACGAGCTGTCCGCGCGCTTCGACCACGTGATCATCGAGACCCCGCAGCCCACGTTCGCCGTGGAGGCCCAGGCCCTGGGCCGGTACGTCGACGCGGTGATCATGGTGGCCGAGGCGGGCAAGACCCGCAGCGGTGAGATCACCGCCGCGCTCCAGCAGTTCGAGCAGGTGAACGCGCCGGTGATCGGCGCCGTGCTGGCTCCGCGCCTGCCCGAACCGCCCGCCGGCGCCACCCGCCCGGCGACGTCCGGCGGGTCGAACGCGTCGAGCGCCCCGGCTGCCCCGGCCAACCGGCCCAAGCCCCGGCCCAGCCCCGGCCCGTCCGCCGAGTCGACCATGGTGCTGCCGCGCATGCAGTCGTCCCGGCCCGCCCCGGCGAAGCCGGCCGCTCCGGCGCCGCAGATGCCCGGCAAGGCCACCCCGCCCGCCGCCCCGGGCAAGCCGGTGCCGCTCAACGGCACCGGCGGCACGTACCGCTCCCGGGGTGACGGCGACGGCCGCAGCTACGCCCTCGACTCCGGCGAGGACCTGGGGTGAACCGTCGGCAGATGCTCCGCGCCGCCATCGCCCCCGCCGTCGTCCTCGGCGTCGGGACCGGGTGCAGCGAGCCCGAGCCCAAGCCGGGCAAGGTCCAGGTGGTGGACCCGGGCGACGTCACCGCCTCGCCGTCCGCGGCCAGCGCTTCGCCGACCCTGCCCAAGGGCCCGCTGACCGGGGCTCCGGTCAGCACTCCGGCCGCGGCGACCCGCCAGGCGGTCGCGGTGCCGCTGCGGGTGAGCCCCGCGACCACACCGGCCGGCCTGGACGCCGCCGACCTGGTCTACGCCGAGTTCGCCGAGTCGGACACGCTGCACCTGACCGCGGTGTTTCACTCCAAGGACGCCGCCAAGATCGGCCCGGTCACCGAGATCCGGCCGGTCGACATCCGGTCGCTCACTGTGCTGCGCCCGTTCGTCGGCTACAACGGCGGCCCCACCGGCTTCCTCACCCAGTTCGAGAACTCCGACCTCGACGGCGTCACGCCCGACGACGACAGCAAGGTCTTCTCCGGCGGCTACACGTCGACCGCCGCGCTGCTCAAGGCCGCCCCGAAGGGGGGCCAGCCGCCCCCTGCGCCGATCGACCACACCACCGACGGCGAGGCGCTCGCCACCCGCGACCTGGCACCCGCCACCGAACTCACCGTCACCGTCTCCGGCGGTCCGCCGATGGTCTGGCGGTACGACCAGGCGAAGTCCGTCTGGGCCGGCAGGATCGGCAAGGTCACCGTGACCGCCGCATCCGTCATCGTGCTGACGATGGAGTACCGCACGCTCGACGTACGCAACCCGTCCCCGCGCTCGCTGCCCTCGGCGAACGTCTTCGGTGAGGGCGCGGTGCTCGCCGTGTCCGGGCCGAACAGCGCCAAGGGCCGGTGGCGCAAGCCCGGCCTGCCTCTGGTCTGCACGCTCGCCGACACCGGCGGCGACCTCCTGCGCCCCCAGCCCGGCAACGCGTGGGTCATCTACGCGCCGACCACCGCCAAGGTCTCCGTGAAATGAGCACCGCCACCCCGCCCCGTACCGCGCGCGGGTCGGTTCCGCTCGCCGCGGTGTCGCCCGGCGGGAACCGCCTCCGCCCGGTGCGGGTACGGCCGGAGGGCTGGTCGTGGCGGCTGCCGACGGCATGGCCGCTGATCGCGGTCTTCCTGCTGTACCCGCTGTGGTGGGTGCTCGGCGTGTCGAGCTTCGTGTTCGTCATCTTCGCGGTGCCGATGGTGGCGCAGATGCGCAAACGCGGCCCGGTCCGGGTGCCGCCCGGCTTCGGGATCTGGATGGTCCTGCTGCTCTGGGTGTTCCTGTCCGTGCTCACCCTCGACCTCACCGCGCCGAACACGCTGCCGCCCGGCGGCAGCGGCAAGTACATCGGCTGGGGCATCCGGCTCGCCAACTACGTCGCGATGACAGTGACCATGCTCTACGTCTACAACCTGCGCGAGCGGGAGCTGTCCCAGCGCCGGATGGTCCGGCTGTTCGGGTTCATGGGCGTGGTCGTGGTGCTCGGCGGCTGGATCGGCTCGCTCTTCCCGAACCTCAGGTTCGTCGCGCCGCTGCGGTTCGTCCTGCCGCAGTCGATCGCCGGCCACCCGTACGTCACCTCGCTCATGGAGATCAAGTTCGCCCAGGTGCAGCAGGTGATCGAGGGGGAGGCCAGCTCGCCCCGCCCGTCCGCGCCGTTCACCTACACGAACTCGTGGGGCCAGAACACCGCGATCCTGCTGGTCTGGCTGATCGTCGGCTGGGTGGTGCTGGGCAAGCCGCTGCGCCGCACCGCCGGCGTGGCCATCGCGCTGGCGGCGATCTTCCCGATCGTCTACTCCCTCAACCGCGGCCTCTGGATCGGCCTCGGCATCGCCGCCGCGTACGTGGCGCTGCGGCTCGCGCTGCGCGGCCGGATGGTGGTGCTCGGCGGGCTCGCCCTGGCGGTCGGACTGATCGGCGTGCTGATCGTCGCGACCCCGCTCGGCCGCACCTTCGACGAACGCCTGCAGAACGGGCACAGCGACGACATCCGCACCACCCTGTCGCAGGGCGCGGTCCGGGCGGCCAACCAGTCGCCGATCCTCGGCTACGGCGGCAACCGGGCGCTGATCGGCAGCAACCGGTCGATCGCCATCGGCAAGTCCGAGGACTGCAAGCAGTGCGGCAACCGGGAGCTGGGCAGCAACGGCCAGGTCTGGGCGCTGCTCGTCGGGCAGGGCTGGGTCGGCGCGATCTGCTACAACGCGTTCTTCATCTACTGCATCTGGCGCTACCGGCGCGACCACAGCGCCATCGGGATCGCCGGCACGCTCGTGCTCATCCTCATGCTCTTCTTCCAGTTCACCTACGGTGCGATGGAAGCAACCCTCGCCTACGCCCTGATCACTGTCGCCCTGCTGGCCCGCAACGACCGGATCCGCCGGTCGCTCGCGCCCGCGCCACCGCAGGGCACGATCGCCGGGCTACGGGCCCGGCTGGAAGCGACCGGTGACCGCTGATGGTGTTCCGCGTACCCCCGGACGGCGACGGCCGTGCCGCGTACCTCGGTGAACTGGCCGGGCTGATCTGGCCCGCGCCGGCCGAGCCCAGCCTGCGCCGCGGCGGCGCCGGCTGGGTGGTGGTGCCCTCGGCGGCCCGCCCCCGGCTGCTCGTGCCCACCGGCTCCGGCCGGGCGGCGGCGAGCGCGGTCCGGCACTCCACCGAGGCCGTCGGCCGCAAGGCCAAGCTGGTCCGGCAGGGCCTCGCCACCGCGTTCCGGCTCGGTCTCGGGCCGCTCGTCTTCCGCGACCGGCTGGTCGTCGACGGCGGCGGGCTGGACGCGCACCTGGCCGAGGTGCTGGGTGAGCCGGCGCTGGTCAGCCTGCACATCGGGCCGGCCCGCGCGAACCGCAAGCCGGTGCTGCAACTGCTCGCCCCGGACGGCCGGGCCCTCGGGTACGCGAAACTCGGCGTCGACCCGCTGACCCGCGCGCTCGTGCACGCGGAGGCGGACGCGCTGCGCCGCCTCGCCGAGGTGCCGCTCGGCCCGGTGGTCCTGGCCGGGGTACGCCACCACGGCGACTGGCACGGGCACGCGCTGCTCGTGCAGGAGGCGCTGCCGGTGCGGCTGCCCCGGGCCGCCCCGGCCGCCGCGCAGGCGGCCGAACGCGCGGCCATGGTGGCGGTCGCCGGCTGTCTCGGCGTACGCCGGGAGTCGTGGGCGGCCAGCGGGCACGCGGCCCGGCTCACCGCCGCGGTGGACGCGCTCGGGCCCCGGCCGGAGGCCGGGCGGCTGCGCGCGGTGCTGAAGTCCGTCGCGGACGCCGACCCGGTGGTCGCCTTCGGCGCGTGGCACGGGGACTGGAACGGCGGCAACAGCGCGGTGCTCGCCGACGGCCGGGTGCTGGTCTGGGACTGGGAGCGGTTCGAGGCGGACGTGCCGGCCGGGTACGACGCGCTGCACCTGGCGGTGCAGGGCGCGATGAGCCACGACGGGGTGGAACCGGTCGAGGCCGCGCGTGCGCTGATCGCCGGCGCCGGGGCAACCCTGGCACCGTTCGACCAGACCGGTGGGGGCGCCGATCTGGTCGCCGTGCTCTACCTGGTGGAGCTGGCTGCGCGCTACCTGCGCGACCGGCAGGCGGAGGCGGGTGCGCGACTGGGGCACGTCGACACCTGGCTGCTGCCCGCCGTGGAGGAACACCTGGCCCGCCGGGCCCGGTGAGAGTGAGGAGTGGGGACGTGACGGTGGCCAGGGAGCAGGCGCTCCGCGCGGTGAAGTCGGTGAGCCGGACGGTCGGTCGGTTGACCGCCGGCTCACGGATGGTGCCGGGATTCCTGATCGTGGGGGCGCAGCGCTGCGGCACCACCTCGCTTTTCAAGACGCTCTCGCAGCACCCCGGCGTGCTGCCGCCCGCGTACCACAAGGGCGTGCACTACTTCGACATGGACTACCACCGGGGGATGAACTGGTACCTCGGGCACTTCCCCACCACGGCCAAGGCCGAGGCGGTCAAGGCCCAGATCGGGGTACGCGGGATCACCGGCGAGTCCAGCCCGTACTACATGTTCCACCCGCTGGCCGGGCAGCGCATCGCCAAGGACCTGCCCTCGGTGAAGCTGCTGGTGCTGCTGCGTGACCCGGTGGAGCGGGCGTACTCGGCGCACTCGCACGAGCTGGCGCGGGGCTACGAGACCGAGTCTGACTTCGAGCGGGCGCTGGCGCTGGAGGAGCAGCGGACCGCGGGCGAGCGGGAGCGGATGATCCGCTCGGCCGCGTACGCGAGCGAGCACCTGCAGCACAACGCGTACCTGGCCCGGGGCCGCTACATCGAGCAGCTGGAGCGGCTGGAGGCGCTCGTCGGGCGGGAGCGGATGCACGTCATCGACAGCGACGACTTCTTCGCCGACCCGCGCCCGTCCTTCGACGCGGTCTGCGACTTCCTCGGGCTGCCCCGCTGGGCGGACATCGCGTTCGGCAAGCACAACTCGCGGTCCCGTTCGCCCATGTCGGCGGAGCTGCGGGCCCGGCTGGAGGACCACTTCGCCCCGTACGACGAGCGGCTGGCGGCGTGGTGGGGACGCGTGCCGTCGTGGCGGCGGTGACCCGGCCGGACGCCGGCGGCACCCCGACGCTCACCGCACCGCCGCCCGGGCCGGGCGCGGGGCTCGGCGGCGCGGCCCGGCAGGGCTTCGCGAACCTGGTCGGTGTCGGCCTGGCCGCGGTGGCCGGGTTCGGGCTCAACATCGTCATCGCCCGGGGCTGGTCCGTCCGCGAGGCCGGCATGTTCTTCGCGGCCACCAGCGCGTTCATGATCGCCGCGTCGGCGGCCCGGCTCGGCACCGACGTCGGCACCGTCTACTTCGTCAGCCGCCAGCGCACGCTGGACCGCCGCGACCAGATCCGGGGCACGATCCTGGTCGGGTTGCTGCCGGTGCTCGCGGTCGGCGCGCTGCTCGGCCTCGCCGGCTGGCTGGCCGCGCCGGCGCTGGCCCGGGCCACCATGCCGGAGGCCGGGCCGGAGGCGGTGACCGCGCTGCGTATCCTGCTGGCGTTCGTGCCGCTGGCCGCGCTCAACGACTACGCGCTCGCCGCCTGCCGGGGCTTCGGCCAGATGCGCCCGCTGCTGACAGTGGAGCGGCTCGGCCGCACGCTGGTGCAGTTCCTGGCCGTGGCGGTGGCCGCCTGGCTCGGGCTGTCCGCCACCGTCGCGCTGCCGCTGGCCTGGGTGGTGCCGTACCTGCTCGCCGCGGTGGTCGCGCTGTTCTGGCTGAGCCGGCTCGTCGGCCGGGCCGGGCGGCAGGTGACCCGGCCGGTGCCGGCGCGTGAACTGGCCGGGCCGTTCTGGCGCTTCACCGGGCCACGTGCGGTCAGCAGCCTGGCCGCGATCGTGGTGCAGCGGCTGGACATCGTGCTGCTCAGTGCGCTGCGCGGGCCGGCCGAGGCGGCCATCTACACGGCGGCGACCCGGTTCCTGGCGCTGGGCCAGCTCTCCAGCGTCGCGCTGTCCAGCTCGGTGCAGCACCGGCTGGCCGCCGCGTTCGCCCGCAACGACCGGGCCGAGGCGGGCCAGCTCTACCAGGTCGCCACCGGCTGGCTGGTGATCCTCTCCTGGCCCGCGTACCTGATCTTCGCGGCCTTCGCCACGCCGATGCTGGCGCTGTTCGGAGGCGACTACGCCGACGGCCGCCGGGTCGTGGTGCTGCTGGCGCTGACCATGCTGCTGGCCACCGGCTGCGGCATGGTCGACATGGTGCTCAACATGGCCGGGCGCACCGCGTGGACGTTCTACAACGCGATGACCGGCACCGTGCTCAACGTGGTCGGCAACCTGCTGCTCATCCCGCGGTTCGGCATCCTCGGCGCGGCCCTGGCCTGGACGATCTCGATCCTGGTCACCAACCTGGTGCCGCTGACCCAGCTCTGGTGGTCGATGCGGCTGCACCCGTTCGGCGCCGGCACCCGTACCGCGATGGCGCTCGCCGTCGTGGCGCTGGGCCTGCCGCTGGGCGCGGCGAGCCTGCTCGACGCCACGCCGCCGGTGCTCGCGCTGGTGAGCGCCGTCGGCCTGGCCGCGTACGCGGCGGGTGTCTGGCGCTGGCGGCGCACGCTGAACCTCGACGCGCTGCGGTCCCTTCGCCGCGGCCGCAACCGCGCCGGGTCGGACCCGGCCGCCCAGTCCTGACCGATCCTGCGCACCGATGGGACCTTCGATGACCAGCGACTCCCCCCTCGCCCCGCACTCCGGGCTGTCCACCGTGAAGGCCGCGAAGCTCGCCGCGGTCGGCCTGCTGGCGGACCGCAAGGAACGCCGCGAGCTGGAACGGCCGGTGGAGGCGGGCAACCGCCGCCTCACGCTGAAGGTGGAGCGCCCGATCTTCATCCTGGGGGCCCCGCGTTCCGGCACCACGTTCCTGGGCAGTTGCGTCGGCGCGCTGCCGGACGTGTCGTACCACTTCGAGCCGCGCCTGACCAAGGCGGTCGCCCGCTGTGTCTACGAGGGAAGCTGGACGCCGCAGCGGGCGGCCCGCTACTTCCGGGGCTACTACGGCGCGCTGCTCGCCGCGTCCGGGCACGGTGGACTGCGCTTCGCCGAGAAGGACCCGGAGAACTGCTTCATCGTGCCGTTCCTGACCGAGGTCTTCCCGGACGCGGTCTTCCTGCACGTCTACCGGGACGGCCGGGACGTGGCGGTGTCGCACGCCGAGCAGCCCTGGCTGAACGCCGCGTCCACCGGCACCGGTCGCAGCGGCCGGGGCGGTACGCCCTGGGGCGCCGCGCCGCGGTTCTGGGTGGAGCCGGAGCGGCGCGACGAGTTCACGCAGGTCTCCGACCTGGGCCGGTCGGCCTGGATGTGGCGGCGCTTCACCAGCAGCGCGCTCACCCAGCTCGCCGAGCTGCCCGCGGACCGGGTGCGGCACCTGCGCTACGAGGACGTCGTCACCCGGCCGGCGGAGGCCGCCGAGGTGGTCGCCGACTTCCTGGAGGTACGCGACCCGGCCGGCCGGGCGGCGTTGCACGCCCGCTTCGCCAAGGCCCGGCCGGGCTCGGTGGGGCGCTGGCGGCAGCGACTGACCGAAAAGGATCTGGCCGATGTGCTGGCGCAGGCCGGACCGCTGCTGGCCGAGCTCGGCTACCCCGCCTGAGCGCTCCTCCCCGGGTAGAGTGCCAGGGGTCGCCCGCCCGGCCCGGCGTGCCTCTCCGCTCACGCGGATCCGTCAGGGCCCCACCGTGGCCGGCGACCGTCCTGGGGAGAGGTTGCGGTGGTACGACGGTTACGACTGACGATGGCTGCCGTGCTGGGCCTGGCCTTGCTGGCACCGGCCGTGACGGCCTGTGAGATCGGCTCCGAACGGTCCGACGAGGGGACCACGGCGGCGCCGCCTCCACCGACCGTGACGCCGCGGACCGCGCCGGTCCGCACCACCGGCCGCGGGCCGGAGCCGCCGGAGCAGGGCGCCTGGCTCGGCACCTGGGTCAAGCCGCAGTACCACACCGCCACCGGGCGGGCCGCCGCGTTCGACGAGTTCAACCGGGCCGCCGGCGGCACACTCGCCATCGCGCACATGTTCCACGAGTGGAACGAGCCGTTCCCGGGCGCCAGCGAGCGGGCGTTCCAGGCCCGGGGCAGGCTCCAGATGATCTCCTGGCAGGGCACCGACACCCGCTCCACGGTCAGCGGCATCTACGACACGCTGATCCGGGAACGCGCGCGCGACGTCAAGGAGTTCGGCGTTCCGGTGCTGCTGCGCTACCGGTGGGAGATGGACCGGCCGAACCTGGCCGCGAGCATGCACTCGCCGGAGGACTACGTCGCCGCGTGGAAGCACGTCCGCGGCATCTTCACGGAGATGGGCGTCACCAACGCGGCCTGGGTGTGGTGCCCGCACGCGGACGGCTTCGCCGAGCCGCAGCGCCGGGCCGCCGCCTACTACCCCGGCGACGACCAGGTCGACTGGCTCTGCGCCGACGTCTATCCCAGCCCGGAGTGGAACAGCTTCTCCAACCGCATGGACCACTTCATGGCGTTCGCCAAGAAGCACCCGCGGCCGGTCGTCATCGGCGAGTTCGGCCTGACCCAGGACGGGCGTCCGGGCCAGCGTGCCGACTGGATGCGCGAGGTCGGGCCGTACCTGAAGAAGCACCCGCAGATCAAGGCGGCGGTCTACTTCGCGGCGAAGCAGACGCAGAAGCCGATTTACGACAGCACGTTCGGCGACGACCCGGAAAGCGAGAAGGTCTTCCGGGAGATGGCGACGGATCCGTACTTCCAGCCGCCGATGCCCGACCTGAGCGTCCCCTCAGGGACACCCTCCGTGTCCGGCGAGTGATAGTCGCTCGTCTTTTCGTGCGACCCGGGCCGTTTCCTCGGCCAAAAAGGCCGATCCCGGGTGGACGCGCGACCGGCGAATGCGAGAAGGTATTGCTCTCACGTCTGCGGTCGGTCGAGTGACGCCCCGCCTCAAGTCGGCACCGGCCACGATCGCAGCGCCTCCGACGTATTCCCCCCGGAGTAGCCTGTGGCTTCCTCGATCCTGAGACACCGCTCGGTGTCCGCCTTCGGCGCTGCCGTACTCGGCATCGCCACCCTGTTCACACCGGTGCCGGCGCTCGCCGCGCCGACCACCGCGCCCGCGCCCGACCACAGCACGATGGTCGGCGAGGTGCCCTCGGACAAGACGCCGAACATCAACGACGGCAACGTGGTGGCCATCCACGACGCCGGCAGCAAGGTGATCGTCGGCGGCTCGTTCACCAATGCGCAGAACCGGGGTTCCTCACCCACTCCGGTCGACCGGCGCGGGCTGCTCGCCTTCGACAAGGCCACCGGCAAGATCGACAATGCGTTCGCGCCGGTGCTGGACAACGACGTCACCGCCATCATCGCCGGCCCGACCCCGGGCACCGTCTACGTGGCCGGCAAGTTCAACAAGGTCGGCGACAAGAACTTCCGCAAGCTGGCGCTGCTGAACGTCGCCGACGGCACCCCCGTCGAAGGGTTCAAGGGCCCGGCGTTCAACGGCACCGTCAGCGACATCGCGCTCGTCGACGGCCACCTGCTCGTCGGCGGCATCTTCACCACCGTCACCGCGACGACCACCCGCAACGGGCTGGCCTCGCTGAACCCGACCACCGGCGCGGTGGACGACTACCTCACCGTGGCGCTGACCGAGAACCACAACTGGACCCCGACCAACAACGGGGCCTCGGCCGGAGTCGGCGTGGAGAAGTTCACCGTCTCGCCGGACGGCAAGCACCTCGTGGTCATCGGCAACTTCAAGAAGGCCGACGGCGTCGTGCACGACCAGATCGTGCGGATCAACCTGGGCACCAGCTCGGCCACCGTCGCCGACTGGAACACCGACAGCTACGCCGCGGCCTGCAAGTACACCGCGTTCGACTCGTGGGTGCGCGACGTCCAGTTCTCCCCGGACAGCAAGTACTTCGTGGTCGTTACCACCGGCGCGTCCTACCCCGGCACGCTCTGTGACTCCGCGGCCCGCTGGGAGACCGACGCCACCGGCGCCGGCCAGAAGCCGACCTGGACGAACTTCAGCGGCGGCGACACCTTCCTCTCCGTCGGCATCAGCGAGAAGGCCATCTACGTCGGCGGCCACTTCCGCTGGTCGAACAACCCGCTCGCCCGGGACAAGGCCGGACCGGGCGCACCGCCGCGCGCCAGCATCGCCGCCCTCGACCCGGTCAGCGGCCTGCCGCTGTCCTGGAACCCGGGCCGCCACCCGCGCGGCTACGGCGTCACCGAGATGCTGGTGACCCCGGAGGGGCTCTGGCTGGGCAGCGACCAGGAGTACATCGGCGACTTCGACTACCAGCGCAAGCGGCTCGCGTTCTTCCCGCTGGCCGGTGGCAACGCCCCGCACTCGACCAGCACCAAGGGCCTGCCGGGCAACGTCTACCAGGCCGGTCGCGCGGCGCAGACCGAGGTGCTCTACCGGGTCAACGCCGGCGGTCCGGCCATCCCGGCCACCGACGGCGGGCCGGACTGGGCCGCCGACAGCGAGGCCTCGCCGAGCCCGTACCACAACACCGGCAACAGCGTGACCACGTACCCGACGAACGCCACGTTCGACGCCACCGTGCCGGCGAGCACGCCGGCCACGCTGTTCAACTCGGAGCGGTGGGACGAGGCGACCGCGCCGGACATGCAGTGGGACATCCCGGTCGCGGCCGGCACCCGGATCGACGTCCGCATCTACATGGCCAACCGCTGGTCCGGCACGAGCAAGCCGGGTAACCGCAAGTTCGACGTCAGCGTCGACGGCGTGCTCAAGCTGAACGACTTCGACCCGGTCGCCGCCGCCGGTGGCACCGACCGCGGCACGATGCAGTCGATCTCCCTGGTCAGCGACGGCGTGGTCGACATCGACTTCGGCCGGGTGGTCCAGAACCCGCTGGTCCACGGCATCGAGATCGTCAAGACCGCGCCCACCCCGGACGCCTCGGACGTGCTCTACCGGGTCAACGCCGGTGGCGACCAGATGGCCGCGCCGAGCGGGCCGGCCTGGGCCGCGGACACCGCCGCCGCGCCGAGCACCTACCACAACACCGGCAGCCAGGTGACCAGCTACCCCACCAACGCCGCGCTCGACGCCACCGTGCCGGCCGGCACGCCGGTCGAGCTGTTCAACTCGGAGCGGTGGGACGAGTCGACCGCGCCGGACATGCAGTGGGACTTCCCGGTTCCGGCCGGCACGCCGGTGCAGGTGCGCCTCTACCTGGCGAACCGCTACGCCGGCACCGCCACCGCCGGCAAGCGCAAGTTCAACGTCAGCATCGACGGCGTCGTCAAGCTGAGCAACTTCGACCCGATCACGGCGATCGGCGCCACCAACCGGGGCACCATGCGGGCGTTCCCGGTCACCAGTGACGGCAACATCGACATCGACTTCGGTCGCGTCCTGGAGAACCCGCTGGTGCAGGCCATCGAGATCGTCAAGCTGCCGCCGGTGCCGCCGTCCACCACGGTGGACAGCATCACCAAGCGGACGTACGACGGCGCGTCCTCGGTCGGCAACGCGATGTCGGTGCCGAACGGCGACAACACCGGCTGGTCGAACATCAAGGGCGCGTTCTGGGTCGGCGGTGACCTGTTCTACGGCGTCGGCGGCGACCTCTACAAGCGCTCGTTCGACGGCACCGAGTTCGGCACCGCGAAGAAGCTGGACCCGTACCACGACGCGAAGTGGGACCTGGTCGTCACCGGCTCCGCGCCGGAGGGCTCCACCTACGCCGGCATGACCGGCAACTTCTCCGCCGAACTGCCGAACGTGACCGCGATGTTCTACTCCAAGGGCCGGGTCTACTACTCGCTGGCCGGTCAGAGCACGCTGTTCTGGCGCGGGTTCGCGCCGGACACCGGCACCGTCGGCGCCGAGCGCAACACGGTCACCGGCACCACCGGCTTCGCCGACGCGGGCGGCCTGTTCCTGGACGGCGACACGCTCTACGTCGTCTCCCGGAGCACCGGCAACCTCGCCTCGATGGCGTGGTCGGGCGGCGTGCCGACCGGTACCGCCACGGTGCGCAGCGGTCCGAGCGTCGACGACGTGGACTGGCGCGGCACCTCGGTCTTCGTCGGCCCCTGACGGGCGGCACGACCGAAACAGAACACACACGACGATGGCCCGGCCGGTATCGGCCGGGCCATCGCCCTTCTCCGGCGCCCGTCGCGCCGGCCCGGTTCAGCTCCGGGTCGGCGCGTGCTGCCCCGCCCAGACCCGCATCAGATCCCGTACCGAGATCACTCCAGCCACCTCACGCCCGTCGAGCACGACCAGGTGCCGGAAACCGCCCCGGGCCATCGCCGCGGCGGCCTCCTCGACCGTCCAGTCCGGGCCGGCGTAGACGACGTCCCAGGTCAGGTGCGCGCCGGTGCGCTCGACATCCGGGTCGAGCCCGGCACCGATCGCCTTCAGCACGTCGCGTTCGGTCATGATCCCGACCCCTTCGGAGTCCGGGTCGATCACGACCGCCGACCCGACACCGCGGGCCGACATCATCCGGGCCGCCTGCCGGAGCGTGTGCTCCGGCCCGACCACGAGTACCTCGCTGGACATCGCTTCGCGTACCTGCATCACACATCACCCCTGTGGGACGGCGACTGAGTACGGACATGGTGGGCCCTCTATGCGTACCGGGACAAGGACGGGCATCGCCGGAGGCGGCGCGGATGGCTACTGTCGGAGGGTGCCCACCGAGCCCCTGCGCTGCGCCGGCGCGCTGATCGTCGACGACGACGGCCGCATCTTCATCCAACGCCGATCCCCCGACCGACGCCTCTTCCCGAACTGCTGGGACATCGTCGGCGGCCACCTCGAACCGGGCGAGGAGATCGACGACGCGCTGCGCCGGGAGGTCACCGAGGAGACCGGCTGGTCCGTGTCGCACGTGCTCGGCCTGGTCGGCGAATACCGTTACACCGCCGACGACGGGCTGACCCGGGTGGAGACCGACTTCCTGGTCCGGGTGGACGGCGATCTGAGCCGCCCTCGGCTGGAGGCCGGCAAGCACACCGAGTTCCGCTGGCTGGCGGAGTCGGACGTCGACCTGCTCGACGAGCATCGGGACGTCAACGACGGGCTGATCCGGCGGATCGCCGAGGACGGCTTCGCCGCGCTGCGTTCGATCGGGCTGACGGGCTGAACCACTGCCGGTCGGCGCCCGACGATATCCTCGCCGGGTGGAATCGGGTCGAGAAGAGGAGCGTGTCGGCATGATCGGGATGGTGCTCGCCGCGGGAGCGGGGCGCCGGCTGCGGCCGTACACCGACACCCTGCCCAAGGCCCTGGTGCCGGTCGACGGGGAGACCACCATCCTCGACATCGCGCTGCGCAACCTCGCCGAGGTGGGGCTGAACGAGGTCGTGATCGTGGTCGGCTACGCGGCCGACGCGGTGCGGCAGCGGCAGGCCGCCCTGGAGGAGAAGTACGGCGTCACGCTCACCCTGGTCCACAACGACAAGGCCGAGGAGTGGAACAACGCGTACTCGCTCTGGCTGGCGCGCGAGTACTTCTCCCGGGGCGTGTTGCTCGTCAACGGCGACACCGTGCACCCGGTGAGCGTGGAGAAGACGCTGCTGGCCGAGCGCGGGCCGGGCATCCTGCTCGCCGTGGACACGCTCAAGCCGCTGGCCGAGGAGGAGATGAAGACCACCTTCGACGCCGCCGGCCAGCTCACCCGCATCACCAAGTTGATGGACCCGGGCGAGGCGTACGGCGAGTACATCGGCGCGACGCTGATCGAGCCGCAGGTGGCCGAGCCGCTCGCGGACGCGCTGGAGGCGACCTGGCGGCGCGACCCGAACCTCTACTACGAGGACGGCTACCAGGAGTTCGCCGAGCGCGGCGGCGAGGTGCGGGCGGCCCCGATCGGTGACGTCTCCTGGGTCGAGGTCGACAACCACGCCGATCTGGCCCGGGCGCGGGAGATCGCGTGCCGCTACTAGCCCGCAGCGTCCTCACCCCGCTGCACATCGACGTGCGGCGGGGCGCGGTGGCCGACCTGGCGGCGATCCTCTCCGACGGGCGGATCTCCGCCGGTGGCGACGTCGCCGTGGTGGTCGGGCCGGGGCAGGGCGAACGGATCGCCGAGCTGATCCGGCCGTCGTTGCGCTCGGCCGACGTGTTCACCGTGGCCGGGGGGACGCTGGACGCCGCCGACGACCTGGGGACGAAGCTGCGCGCCCGGTCGTACGACGCGGTGGTCGGCATCGGCGGCGGCAAGACCATCGACGTGGCCAAGTACGCGGCGACCCGGCGCGGGCTGCCGATGGTGTCGGTGGCGACGAGCCTCGCCAACGACGGCATCGCCTCCCCGGTGGCGAGCCTGATTACCGAGGGCCTGAAGGGGTCCTACGGCGTGCACATCCCGATCGCGGTGATCGTGGACCTGGACTTCGTGGAGGCCGGGCCGGAGCGGCACAACCGGGCCGGCATCGGCGACGTGGTCAGCAACATCAGCGCGCTGGCGGACTGGGAACTGGCCCGGCGGGTCCGTGGTGAGCGGGTCGACGGGCTGGCCGCCTCGCTGTCGCGCGCGGGCGCCGAGGCGGTGCTCAACCACCCGGGTGACATGAACGACGACGGCTTCGTCACGGTGCTCGCCGACGCGCTGATCTCCAGTGGCCTGGCGATGGCGATCGAGGGCACCAGCCGGCCGTGCAGCGGCGGCTGCCACGAGATCATGCACGCGATCGACGCGCTGTTCCCCGGTACCGCCTCGCACGGCGAGCTGGCCGGGCTCGGCGCGCTGTTCTGCACGTACCTGCGCGGCGACGAGCGCCGGTTCGCCGAGATGGCGGCTTGCCTGACCCGGCACGGGCTGCCCCGGCTGCCTGCCGAGGTCGAGCTGACCGACGACCAGTTCGTGGAGGCGGTGCAGTTCGCGCCGGCCACCCGGCCGGACCGCTACACCATCCTCGAACACCTCGCGATGTCGGCTACCGAGACGCGGGAGCGGCTGGCAGACTACGCCGGTGCCCTCCGCGACCACATTGGCTGAGCCCCGTCCCACAGTCGCCGACTTCCACCGGGTCAACCGGGGAGGCGGCTTGTTCAGCGAGTCGATCAGTCAGTGGATCGGGGCGGCCTTCGCGCTTGCCGCCCAGCGCCTGGGGTTGCGCCCGACCGCGCTGACGCTGGCCAACCTGGTGCTGGGGCTGGCCGCCTCGGTCACCGTGGTGGCGCTCGCCGACGACGTGGCCGCCGGCACCGTACCGGCCTGGGCGGTCGGGCTGTTCGCGCTGGTCGCGTGGCAGATCGCGTACGCGCTGGACTGCGCCGACGGGCAGCTCGCCCGGGTGACCGGTCAGGGCAGCGCGGCCGGCGCCCGGATCGACGTGCTCTGCGACGTGGCCGCCCAGATCGCGCTGGTCGCGGCCATCGGCGCGACGGCGGTGGCGCAGCGCCCGTCCACGCCGGTCTGGCTGGTGGCGGTGTTCGCGGGCACCTGGATGGTCAACCTGGTGACGTCGGTGATGCAGTCCGGGCCGAACGCGGCGAGCATGGTCACCTCGACCTCGCTCCCGGTACGCCTGGCGAAGCTGGTCCGCGACTACGGTGCGGTGATCTTCGTGGCCGGTCTGGTGCTGGCTTTCGCGCCCGCGCTGGCGTTCTGGGTGATGGTCGCGTTCACGATCGTCAACGGCGGCTTCCTGCTGGCGAGCATCGCCTTCTCCGCCCGCGCCTCCCTGCGGTAAGGAAGGGCCCCTTCTTAACGCCTCGTGCATAAAAAGGGGCCCTTCCTAACACCCGGGCTCAGCACACCTGGGCTCAGCGCGCGGGGCGGCCTCCGGGGGCGGCCAGGCCGGCGTAGATGTCGATCAGGCGCTTGGTGATCACGTCGGGGTGGAACGTGCGCTCGTACCGGCTCCGGGCCGCCGGAGCCAGCGCTGTCGCCTCGGCGGCGGCCTGCGGCAGCGCGGCGGCCAGCGCGTCCGCCTCCGGCGCCACCACCCAACCCGCCTCGCCGCGCTGCACCCCGGACGGCAACGCGACATGCCCGTCGCCGGGCGCGGCGGTGGCCACCTCGGCCGGGCCGGTGCCGGCGGGCTCGCGCGGGCCGTCCGCGCCCACCAGGTACGGGATGCCGCCCAGCGCGGTGCCGAGCACCGGCCGCCCGGACGCCAGCGCCTCGATGATCACGGTGGGCAGCACGTCGTGCCAGGTGGAGGTGGCCAGCACCACGGAGCTGTCGGCCAGCGCCGCGCGTACCCCGGAGCGGTCGAGCTGGCCCAGGTAGAGAACGTCGGACCGCTCCGCGGCGGCCGCCTCGGCGAGCGGGCGCAGCTCGCCGTCACCGGCGATGCGCAGCGGGCCGAGCGCACCCACCGGATGCCGCCGCCACGCGGCGAGCAGCAGGTCCAGCCCCTTCTCCGGGCTGAGCCGCCCCATGAAGAGGAAGCCGTTCCCGACCGGCGCCGGTGTGCCCGGGTCGGGTACCGCGTTCGGCTTGACCACGATCCGCTCGTCCGGGATGCCGTAGTCGCGCAGATGATCAGCCACAGCCGTGGTGAGCGCGATGTACCGGTCCACCGACTTCCAGGTCGGGCGGTGCACGGCGAGCGTGGTCGCCATCAGCGCGCTCTGCGCCCGCGAGTTGCGGTAGCAGCGGTGCACGATCGCCGGCACGCCCAGCGCCCGGCCCCGGCAGTCCTGGCAGATCACGCCGTCACGGAAGTACAGCCCGGAGGAACAGACCTGCCGGTAGTTGTGCACCGTCTGCACCACCGGCACCCCGCGCTTGTGCGCGGTCCGCACCACCCAGGGCGAGAGCAGAGGGTACGGGTTGTGCAGGTGCAGCACGTCCGGCCGGTGCTCGGTCAGCAGGCGGTCGAGGTCGTGCTGGGCCTTCGGGGCCCAGATCGGCGAGATCGGCAGCAGCGCCTTGGCCGGCTTGGACATCGACGGGATCTCGTCGGAGCTGCGCAGGAACGGCAGCACCTCCACGCCGGCGGCGGTGAGCTGGGCGATCTCCGCGTCGACGATGGTGTTCTCGCCGGAGGGCTGGGCTTCCCGGTACCGGTTGTGCGCCACCACGATTCTCACGGGAAAGAAGGCTACCGTTGGACGATGCCCGAACTTCCGGAGGTGGAAGCGCTCGCCGGTTACCTGCGCGAGCGCGCGGTGGGCCGCCGCGTGGAGCGGTTCGAGGTCGCCGCGATCAGCGCGCTCAAGACGTACGACCCGCCGCCGAGCACTGTCGCCGGCCGTACGGTCACCGGCGCCGGCCGGTACGGCAAGTTCCTCGATGTCCGGTTCGACGAGGGACTGCACCTGGTGGTCCACCTGGCCCGGGCAGGCTGGCTGCACTACCGGGAGGCGTTCCCGGCGGCGACCCCGCTGCGGCCCGGCAAGGGCCCGATCGCGGTGCGGGTACGCCTCGACGACGGCTCCGGCTTCGACCTGACCGAGGCGGGCACCCAGAAGAAGCTGGCCGCCTATCTGGTCACCGACCCGGCGCTGGTGCCGGGTGTGGCGAAGCTCGGGCCGGACGCGCTGGAGGCGGATCTGCCGACCTTCGCCGAGCGGCTGCGCAGTCGCCGGGGCCAGGTGAAGGGCGTGCTGACCGACCAGTCGGTGCTCGCCGGGGTGGGTAACGCGTACTCCGACGAGATCCTGCACGCGGCGCGGCTCTCGCCGTTCGCGATCACCGACCGGCTCACCGACGACCAGCTCGCCGGCCTGCACGCGGCGACGCGCACGGTCCTCGGCGACGCGGTACGCCGGTCGATGGGCCAGCGGGCGGCGGAGCTGAAGGGCGAGAAGCGCTCCGGGCTCAAGGTGCACGCCCGCAAGGGCCTGCCGTGTCCGGTCTGCGGCGACACGGTGCGTGAGGTCTCGTTCGCCGATTCGAGCCTCCAGTACTGCCCCACATGTCAGACCGGCGGGAAGCCGCTGGCTGACCGAAGGTTGTCCCGTCTCGTACGGTGAGTAACCGCACCCGGCGATTACTGAGTGGAATCGACCCGGGATCACCGAAGGTCCGGGTCCGCCCCTCTACCCGAGTGGTCATCCATCGGTATAGTGGCTCGGTCCCCGGCTTCACAACTGATTCGGAGCCGGCCAGATCTCACCGAGCACCAGCGGCACGGCTTCTTCGCGGGGGCCGGTCCGGGCCGGGCCCGCGTGGGAGACTGGGACGGTGAGCGACCCGGATCCTCACGGCGAGTGAGGGTGCGGGTCATGCGGGAGGACATGGGTTGAGGTGACGACAAGCCTCCAGCGCCCGGTAACCGACAGAGGCCGGAGCAAGAGCGTGCGGCACGTCGACAGCTTTGAGATCCAGCCGCCGACTCCGCCGTCGCACAACGGCGTACCCCGGTCGGCGTGGGCCCGCGCCCGGCGCCGGGTCTCCCGGTGGCACCGGCCCTACATCCTGTTCCTGCTGCTGCTCGACTTCGGCGCGGCGGCTCTGGCCAGCTTCCTGGCAGTGCAGATCTTCGAGCAGGCCGACTCGGGCTTCCGCAACTCCCCGCAAGCCTGGTTCTACACCGTGGCGTTCGTGCTCCTGCCGCTCGGCTGGCTGCTCTTCCTCTGGGGCAACCGGGCCTACGACCGGCGCTACCTGGGGCTCGGCCCGGACGAATTCAAGCGGGTGATC
Organism: Micromonospora chalcea; assembly: GCF_002926165.1. Classification (GTDB taxonomy): domain Bacteria; phylum Actinomycetota; class Actinomycetes; order Mycobacteriales; family Micromonosporaceae; genus Micromonospora; species Micromonospora chalcea. Next base: position 95,598 of record NZ_MAGP01000165.1, read on the forward strand.
CGGGCCGGCGTGGCGGTGGCGGCGGCGGTCTCGTTCATCGCCTTCGCCACGAAGACCTACTCCCTGTCCCGGTGGACGGTCGGCTTCGCGCTGCTCGGCGCGATGTTGCTGATCGTGCTCGGCCGCATGATCGCCCGGGCCGCCCTGCACGGGCTGCGCCGCCGGTTCGGGCACGCCGGGCACCGGATGGTGCTCGTCGGCACGCTGCCCGAGTGCCTGGAGGTCTACACCACTGTCACCCGGCACCCGTCGGTCGGCCTGATCCCGGTGGCCATCCACCTCACCGACGGGTACGCCGCCGCCCGCGGCCTGGAGACCCCGGTGCCGGTGTACGCGGGCCGCGACGTGCTCGCCCTGGTACGTGAGGTCGGCGGCGACACCATCGCGGTCTGCGGCTCGGCCAGCGCCGAGCCGGGCGAGCTGCGCCGCCTGGCCTGGCAGCTGGAGGGCTCCGGCGTCGACCTGGTGGTCGCGCCCCAGCTCACCGACATCGCCGGTCCCCGGGTGCACATCCGCCCGATCGAGGGCCTGCCGCTGCTGCACGTCGAGGAGCCGACCCTGTCCGGGCCGGCGCTGCTGGTCAAGAACCTGATGGACCGGGTGGCCGCCGGCCTGGGCCTGCTGATGCTGGTCCCGCTCTTCGCCGCCATCGCCCTGGCCATCCGGATCTCCGACCCCGGGCCGGTCTTCTTCCGCCAGCCCCGCGTCGGGCACGAGGGGCGGACGTTCCGGGTCTGGAAGTTCCGGACCATGTACGTCGACGCCGAGGAGCGGCTCGCCGGTCTGGTCGACCGGAACGAGACCGACGGCATGCTGTTCAAGATGAAGCAGGACCCCCGGGTCTTCCCGGTGGGCCGCTTCCTGCGGGCCACGTCGCTGGACGAGCTGCCCCAGCTGATCAACGTGCTGTGGGGCGAGATGTCGCTCGTGGGCCCGCGCCCGCTGCCCGCCGACGACGGCGACTTCCTGGGCGACGTACGCCGCCGGCTGCTGGTCCGGCCGGGCATGACCGGGCTGTGGCAGGTGTCCGGCCGCTCCGACCTGTCCTGGGACGAGGCGGTCCGGCTCGACCTCTACTACGTCGACAACTGGTCGCTGGCGTACGACCTGAGCATCCTGTGGCGGACCGTGGGCGTGGTGCTGGCCCGCAAGGGCGCGTACTAGCGCTACCGGGCCGGCACCCGGCAGGATCGATGCGTGGGTGGCAACCTCTCCGCCGTCTTCGCCGTCGTCTCGCTCGTGACCGCGTTGGCGGCGGCGCTCTGGGCGGTGCTGCGGCTGCGTGGCCGACGGGGCATCGCCACGGCGACGCAGCGCGCCACGTACGAGGTGCTGCACACCGCCGGGCTCGCCGCCGAGCCGCTGCGCGCCGGGCTGACCGCCGCGGACGCGGCGAAGGCCGTACGCCATCTGCGGGCCCTGGTGGGCGCGGCCGGGCTGGCGCTGCCGGACCGGGACACGCTGCTCGCCGTCGACGGGCAGGGCGCGCACCACGGCGATCAACTGGTCGCGGCGGCCCGGCGCGCGGTCGGCAGCGGGCGTTCCACCGTGCTGGGCGAGTCGGAGCTGCGCTGCGACCTGGTCGACTGCCCGGTCCGCGGCGCGGTGGTGGCGCCGCTGCGCGCGGACGGCCGGGTGGTCGGCGCGCTGGTGGCGGTGGCCGGCGAGCGGCCGGCCCCGGGTCTGGTGCAGGCCACGCTGGAGACCGCGCACTGGGCGGGCGACCAGCTCGCCCTGGCCGAGCTGGAGTCGTCGCGGGAGCGGCTCGCCCGGGCCGAGGTGCGCGCGTTGCGCGCCCAGATCAGCCCGCACTTCATCTACAACGCGCTGACCGCGATCGGTTCGTTCGTGCGTACCGACCCGGAGCGGGCCCGGGAGCTGATCCTGGAGTTCGCCGAGTTCACCCGCTACTCGTTCCGGGCGCACGGCGAGTTCACCACGCTCGCCGAGGAGCTGCGCTCGATCGACCGCTACCTGACCATCGAGCGGGCGCGGTTCGGCGAGCGGCTCCAGGTGCGCCTGCAGATCGCCCCCGAGGTGCTGCCGGTGACGCTGCCGTTCCTCTGCCTGCAGCCGCTCGTGGAGAACGCGGTCCGCCACGGGTTGTCCCGCAAGCCGGGCACCGGCATGGTGAGCATCGAGGCCCGGGACGCGGGCGCGGAGTGTCACATCACGGTGGAGGACGACGGGGTGGGGATGGATCCGACGACGCTGACCGCCGGGATCGCCGAGCTGTCCGGGGCGGGCAGCGACCCGGCCGACGACCCGGGGCAGCACGTCGGCCTCTCGAACGTCGACGAACGGCTCCGGTCGGTCTTCGGGGACGGGTTCGGCCTGGTCGTCGAGACCGGCCTCGGCTCGGGTACGAAGGTGAGCATGCGGGTGCCGAAGTTCCACCCCGGCGTACGGGTTTCCTCGTGACGGGGTTCCTTCGGGTGCTGGCGGTGGACGACGAGCCGCCCGCGCTGGACGAGCTGGCGTACCACCTGCGCGCCGATCCCCGGGTGGCCCGGCTGCACACGGCGGGGGACGCGACAGAGGCGCTGCGGGTGCTCCGCGACGACGACGTGGACGTGGTGTTCCTCGACATCCGGATGCCGGGGCTGGACGGCATGGAACTGGCCCGGGTGCTGCGCCGGTTCGCCCGTCCGCCGGCGATCGTGTTCGTCACCGCGTACGACGACGGCGCGGTGGACGCGTTCGACCTGGGCGCCACCGACTACGTCCGCAAGCCGGTACGCGCCGAGCGGCTGGCCGAGTCGCTGCGCCGGGTGATCGGCTCCCGGGTGGTGCCGTCGCACCCGGCCGCGCTGGCCCGGGCGGAGGAGGATCCGACCATCCCGATCGAGCTGGCGGGCACCACCCGGATGCTGCCCCGTTCGGCGGTGCGGTGGGTGGAGGCGCAGGGCGACTACGCGCGCCTGCACACGGCGGACGGGTCGCACCTGGTCCGGGTCTCGCTGGCGACGCTGGCCGAGCGCTGGGCCGATGCCGGGTTCGTCCGGATCCACCGTTCGTACCTGGTGCAGTTGCGGCTCATCGCCGAGTTGCGGCTGGTCAACTCCGGCTATGTGGTGGTGATCGACGGATCCGAGCTGCCGGTCAGCCGCCGGCACACCCGGGAGCTGAAGGACAAGCTGGTACGCGCCGCGAAGCAGGACTGGAGTCGCTGAGGGACGGGTCACCGCAAACCCTGGCGTACAATGTACGGCAGACCGTACGACAGGGTGGGGGACCGCATGTCCGACGACCGCTTCGACGCCGCCGCAGAATTCGACAGCCAGCTCGACCGCCTCGTTCAACTCGGCTATCCGGCGCTGGCCGGGCAGACCGAGGAGACGTTCCGCGCCCTGCTCAGCCCGCTGCGCGACGCGGCGGTCACCGGTTCCGCCGGGCTGCGCGGCCCCACCGAGGGGCGGGTGCCGTTCCTGCTGGTGACCACGCGGGAACTGGTGCCGGTGCCGGAGCGGATCGCGCTCACCACGCTCGTCGGCAAGCGCAAGACCGGCATCCTCGACCGGAACTTCCCCGCCGACGACCTGCCCACCTTCCACCCGATCAAGGAGCTGGAGGTGCCGGCCGGGCCCGCGTACCTGCTCTTCGACGTGGATCGGGGCGAGGAGTACCGCAACGTGGCGCCGTCGGCCGGGCTGGAGGACATGACCGCGAAGGACCGGCTCCCCATCACCATCGACGAAGGTCTGGCGTTCGTCACGCTGTACCCGGCGGCGCTGGCGAGCAACAGGTGCTTCTCGCTGGTGGGCTCGCGCTGCGGTGACCGGCGGGTGCCCGCGCTCTGGATCAGTCAGGGCGCGCCGAAGCTCGGGTGGTGCTGGTTCGGCAACCCGCACACCTGGCTGGGCTCGGCGACCGCGAACCCGGTACGGGTGGGACTCGGCTGACGCCCAGGCGGGATCAGGGCGCTCAGAAGATCTCGGCGACCGGCAGGACGAGCGGGAACGGCTGGTCGGCGCGGTACACGTCGGCGGTGGAGAGCACCGCCGCCTCGCGGTAGCGGCCGTCGACGTTCTCCAGCACGGTCAGGGTCTCCTTGCGCGGCTCGACGAGCCAGTAACGCGCGATGCCGGCCACGCCGTACTCGTGGCGCTTGAGGACCAGGTCACGACCGGCGTTGCCGGGCGAGACGACCTCGACCACGAGCAGCACGTCGGCCGGGGCGAGGGCCGGGCCACCCCGTTCCAGTGCCTCCTCGCGGGCGACGAAGACGTCCGGCACGAAGTAGGAGGAGCGCTTCGCGCTGACGCCGACGTCCTGCCCGACGAGCAGACCGGCCGGAGCCTGCCGGTCGAGGAGCCGGCGGAGACGGTTGGCGATCGCGCCGTGCCGGACGTCGGCGTGTGGGGACACGAGCAGGCTCCCGTCGAAGATCTCGTAGTCCTGGCCGTCCTCGGGGAGGTCCTGGAGGTCGTCCACCGTCCAGACGTCGCCGGTGCCGGGTCGTGCCGGGCTGGTCACTGTCACACCTCCTCTCTACCGGCTCACCCTGACACCCCGCCCGGTCGTCCACAACGACTCCGCGCCGTCCACCGGGTTATCCACAGGGGTGAAGCGTTATCCACAGGTTGTGCACAGGGCGCAACGGCGCGGTCTTGACAATTCGGCTCAGCGGGCGAGACTGCCGGGGGTGACCGGAGCCGAGGAACAGCATCCACCGGGGCGGCCCGTCGAGACCGCCCCGGTGCGCGGCCCGCGCGCGTCGCCGGCGCCCGCCCCCCGGCAGCCGGAGAGCCCGCAGCCGACCGCCACCCCGCAGCGGACCCGGATCGTGCTGGCCGAGGTCTCCCGGGCCGGCAGCCCGGCCGACCGCACCCGCTCCGAACTGGCCCAGCAGACCCCTGTGGGCGAGACGCTGGTGCAGGGACTGATGCGGGCCCAGCTCTCGCTCGCGTTGCGGCTCAGCCTGCTGGTGATGATCGGGCTCGGCGGCCTGCCGTGGCTGTTCGCCATCGCGCCCTCGGTCGGCCGGGTCACGGTGCTCGGGGTCAACCTGCCGTGGCTGCTGCTCGGCGTCGTGTCCTTCCCGTTCCTGATCGTGGTCGGGTGGGCGTACGTGCGGCTGGCCGAACGCAACGAGCAGGACTTCGTCGACCTGATCCGACGGCCGGAACGCTGATGTCCAACGGGTACGTGGTCCCGGCGATCGTCGCCGTCACGCTGGTCACCGTCGGCATCGGTTTCTACGGGCTGCGGCTGGCCCGCACCACGTCGGACTTCCTGGTCGCCTCCCGGGCGGTCAGCCCGACCTGGAACGCCGCCGCGATCGGCGGGGAGTACCTGTCGGCCGCGAGCTTCCTCGGCGTCGCCGGGCTGATCCTCAAGTACGGCGTGGACGTGCTCTGGTACCCGGTCGGCTTCGCCGCCGGATACCTCGCGCTGCTGCTGTTCGTGGCCGCGCCGCTGCGCCGCTCCGGCGCGTTCACGCTGCCCGACTTCTGCGAGGTACGGCTCGGCTCCCGGCGGCTGCGGACGCTCGCCACCGTCTTCGTGATCTTCATCGGCTGGCTCTACCTGGTGCCGCAGTTGCAGGGCGCCGGGCTGACCCTGGCCACGCTCACCGGCTCGCCGTACCCGCTCGGCGCGCTGCTGGTCGCCGTGGTGGTGACCGCGAACGTGGCGCTGGGCGGCATGCGGGCGATCACCTTCGTGCAGGCGTTCCAGTACTGGCTGAAGCTCACCGCGCTCGCCGTACCCGCGATCTTCCTGGCGTTGCAGTGGCAGGCCGACGCCCGCCCGGCGGTGACCCCGCCCGACGGGCCGACGTTCCGGACCGCGACCACCGTCGTGGTCGAGCACCGCGCGACGCTCACGCTGCCCGACGGCGACATCCGGGAGGTACGCCCCGGAGACCGCCTCGAATTCGCCGCCGGTGACCCGGTGCCGGAGGTGTCCGGCGCGGCGACCGGCCCCACCGAGTGGCTGCTGCCGGACACGGCGGGGGAGAACGACAGAGGGCTGTTCGCCACATACTCGCTGATCCTGGCCACGTTCCTCGGCACCATGGGCCTGCCGCACGTGCTGGTCCGCTTCTACACCAACCCCGACGGCGCCGCCGCCCGCCGCACCACGCTCGTGGTGCTGGCGCTCGTCGGCGTCTTCTACCTGCTGCCCACCGTCTACGGCGTGCTGGGCCGCATCTACACGCCGCAACTACTTGTCAGCGGCCAGACCGACGCGGTGGTGGTGCTGCTGCCCGGGGCGGCGCTCGGCGACGGCACCACCGGCCGGCTGCTCGCCGCGCTGGTCGCGGCCGGCGCGTTCGCGGCGTTCCTGTCCACCTCGTCCGGCCTGCTCACCAGCGTCGCCGGGGTGATCTCCACGGACGTGCTGGGCCGCGGCTCGGTACGCGGCTTCCGGCTCGCCACGGTGATCGCCGGCGGGGTGCCGGCGTTGCTCTCGCTGAACGTCTCCGGGCTGGACGTCTCGCAGGTGGTGGGGCTGGCGTTCGCGGTGGCCGCGTCGAGTTTCTGCCCGCTGCTGGTGCTCGGCATCTGGTGGCGCGGCCTGACCGACCTGGGCGCCGCCGCCGGGGTGCTGGTCGGCGGCGGCGCGGCGGTCGGCGCGGTCCTGCTCACGGTGATCTGGCCGCCGCTGACCGGATGGCCGGCGACGCTCACCACGCAGCCGGCCGCGTGGACGGTGCCGCTGGCGTTCGCGGTGATGGTGCTCGTCTCCATGGCCAGCCGGCGGCGTCTCCCGCGTGACGTCGGCGCCACCATGCTCCGCCTGCACACCCCGGAGTCGCTGCGCCTGTGAGGCGGGGCCGCGCTCGCTCGGCCCCGCCTCACCTCCGCGCACCCGTCAGCAGGTGTCCGTGCCGGCACACAGCCGGTTCGCCACCGACCGGGCGGTACGACGGGCCTCGGTGGGCGTGGTCTGGGAGTCGAGGCGGAGCTGCGCCACCAGATCGCCCTGCCGGACGAGGAGCCAGCGACCGGGCCGCCCGCCGACGTCGCTTCCCACCAGCACGCCGTCGTCACCGCCGAGCGACTCCGCCATGATCGACAGCGAGTCGCCCGGCTGCTCCATCTCGCAGCCCGTGACCAGCTTGCGGAGATTCTTCATCACCGTGGTGGCGGACGTGCCCGAGTGCCGGGTCACCCGCTGGACGATCCAGTCGGTGGGCGAGTTGAACGCCACCGACCGGGTGGCCACCTCCCCGTCGGACAGCGTCGGCGACTCGTTCACGCAGAAGGAGGACATGAACTCCAGGGACCAGTCACCGTCCACCTTTCCCGTCTGCATCGTGAAGCCCGTCGGCAGGTCGGCGAGCTGGAGCGTCGCCGCCGCCGGAATCGTCCGGCTCGGCGTACGGCTGGTCGGCCCGCCGCCGATGCTGGCGGCCGGCTCTCCCGCGGTGCGACTCGGCGTCGGCGCCCCGCTCGCCGACGGCTCGGCCGACGGCGTGGTGCTCGGCGTGGGCGCCGGCGTCGGCGTGATCGGATCGACTGTCGCCGGGGGCACCGGTGGCGGTGCGGCGTCCGGACGGGCCAGCACCACACCGGTCGCCACGACCGCGACGGCGACCGCGGCGGCCAGGCCGGCGGCGAGCTGGGTACGCCGGGTACGCTGCCGCCCTCGGCGGCGCACCTGCTCGGTGGGCGCCCAGATCAGATCCTCGGTGTCCTGGTAGAGGTCAGAGAAGATCGGGTCAGGCATTGCGGACCTCCTCCGGGAAGTTCACGTCGAGCAGGGCGGCGAGAGCCTTGCGGCCCCGGGCCAGGCGGGCCTTGACGGTGCCGCTCGGCACGCCGATCTGCGCCGCGATCTCCGCGACCGACAGGTCGGCCAGGTGGTAGAGGACGATCGCCTGCCGCTGGTCCGCCGACAACTGCCGCAACGCGCTGACCAGCGCGACAGTGTTCTCGGAGGGTGGCCGGACCGGAGGTGGTGGTCCGTGCCGCCGGTAGGCGACCACGCTGTTGCGGACCTTGCGCCACCGGTTGACCAGCAGGCGGTGCCCGACGGTGCGCACCCACGCCTCCGGGTCGTCGTACGTGCCGACCTGGGACCAGCGCTGCCAGGCCCGCGCGTACGCCTCCTGGGCGGCGTCCTGCGCCTCGCTCCGGTCGCCGCCGAGCGCGTACAGCACTGTCACCACGCGTTGTCTGCTGTTCCGGTAGAACTCCTCGAACCCACTGTCCGGATCCATCTCTCTCCCCGCTGCCGTTCGTACGCCTGACACCCCCCGCCGTGGTGGGCGGTTGCACGCCGTCGGCGATCCGACTCGTACCTCTCAGGGATGAGGCGAGATCATCCTGCCGTCCGAGCAGCCGTTGGGCGGGGACCGATACGGTCGGACCATGACCGACCAGCACCCCGCGCTCTCCCTTCGTGGCCTGGCCAAGCGCTTCGACACCAAGATCGCGGTGGCGGGCGTCGACCTCGCCGTGCCGACCGGCTCGTTCTACGGCCTGCTCGGACCGAACGGGGCCGGCAAGACCACCACGCTCTCCATGGCCGTCGGCCTGCTGCGGCCCGACGCCGGTGAGGCGCGGGTGCTCGGGTACGACGTCTGGGCCGACCCGGTACGCGCCAAGAGCCTGCTCGGCGTGATGCCGGACGGCGTACGCCTCTTCGACCGGCTGAGCGGGGCGGAGCTGCTCGCGTACCACGGTCTGTTGCGCGGCATGGACCCGGCGGTGGTCGACCAGCGGGCGGCGGAGCTGCTCGACGTGCTGGCGCTCTCCGACGCCGGGCGCACGCTCGTCGTCGACTACTCGGCCGGCATGAAGAAGAAGATCGGCCTGGCCTGCGCGTTGCTGCACGGCCCGCGCCTGCTGGTGCTGGACGAGCCGTTCGAGGCGGTCGACCCGGTCTCGGCCGCGCTGATCCGGGACATCCTGCACCGGTACGTCAGCGGCGGCGGCACGGTGATCTTCTCCAGTCACGTGATGGAGGTGGTCGAGCGGCTCTGCTCGCACGTGGCGATCCTGGCCGAGGGCCGGATCAAGCGGGTCGGCACGCTCACCGAGGTGCGCGGCGACCGGTCGCTGGAGGACGTGTTCGTGGAGGTCGTGGGCGGCCGGACCGCCACCGGGGAGGAGCTGTCGTGGCTGTCCCGGTGACCGTCCCCGAGCGGCCGGCCCGGCGCGTGTCGTCCCGGCACTTCGTCCGGCTCAAGCTGCGGGTGCTCGGCAACAACTTCCGGGGCCAGAAGTGGCGGATCGCGCTGTTCGTGCTGGGCCTGCTGCTCGGGCTCTGGTTCGCCGCCGTCGGGTTCTTCCTGCTCGCCACGCCGGGCCTGGCCGACGAGCCCCGGTACGCCCTGATGGTGGCCGCCTTCGGCGGTGGTCTGCTCACGCTCGGCTGGCTGCTCCTGCCGCTCGTCTTCTTCGGTGTGGACGAGACGCTCGACCCGGCCCGGTTCGCGCTGCTGCCGTTGTCCCGCCGCACCCTGGTCACCGGCCTGCTCGCCGCCGCTCTGGTGAGCGTGCCCGCGCTGGCGACGGCGCTCACCGCGGCCGGTCTGGTGGTCAGCGCCGGGCTGCTGGGCGGCTGGTCAGCCGCAGTGGTCGGCGCGCTCGGCGTGGTCGCCGGGCTGCTGGTCTGCCTGGCCGGGGCCCGCGCGCTGACCAGCGCGTTCGCCACGATGCTGCGGTCCCGCCGGGTACGCGACCTGGCGGCGGTGCTGCTCGCCGTCCTGGCCGCCCTGCTCGGGCCGTTGCAGTTGCTGGTGCTCGCCGCGGTGCAGCAGACCGACTGGGACCGGCTGGACGGGGTGGCCCGGGTGGTCGGCTGGACGCCGTTCGGCGCGCCGTGGACGGTCGGCGTCGACGTGGCCGAGGGCCGGCCCGGCGCGGCGGTCGCGAAGCTGCTGATCGCGGTCGCGACGCTCGGCGTACTCCTGTTCTGGTGGTCGCGGTCGCTGGAGTCGGCGATGGTGGGCGCGGCGAGCGCCGGCCCTTCGCGCGCGCCGCGCGGCGTGGCCGGCGGCGCGGTCACGCAGTTGTTCCCCCGCGCGGTGGGCTGGGCGCGGCGGGACCGGTTCGGGGCGCTCGTCGCCCGCGAGTGCCGCTACTGGTGGCGGGACGCGCGGCGGCGGGCCAACCTCATCACGGTCGCCGTGGTCGGTGTGTTCGTACCGGTGATGGTCAACCTCGGCGGCGTCTCGTTCTCCACCGAGGGCGGGGCGGAGTTCGGTGGCGGCGACTCCTCACCGGCGCTGGTCAGCCTTTCCATGATCTTCGTCGGGGTGCTCGCGTCGCTGACGCTGGCCAACCAGTTCGGCTTCGACGGCAGCTCGTACGCCGCGAACCTGGTCGCCGGGGTGCCCGGGCGGGTGGAGCTGCGGGCCCGGATGACCGCGTTCTCGATCTACGTGGTGCCGATGCTCGTCGTGATCGCGGTCGCGCTGGCGCTCTTCCTGGGGCGTCCCGCATGGCTCGGCGTGATGGGTGGCGCGTTGGCCGCCGCGTACGGCTGCGGGCTGGCGATCAACGGGTTCGTGTCGGTGCTCGGCGCCTACTCGCTGCCCGAGTCGAGCAACCCGTTCGCCATGAACAGCGGCGCGGGGTTCACCAAGGGCCTGCTCACGCTGGTTTCCATGGTCGCCTCCGCGGTGGTGGCGGTGCCGTTCGTGGTGGCCGCCGCGCTGCTCGGCGACGTGTGGCTGTGGCTGGCGCTGCCGATCGGACTGGCGTACGGGGTGGGCGCGGCGCTGCTCGGCGCGTACCTCGCCGGGGACACACTGGACCGCCGGCAGCCGGAGCTGCTGGCCACCGTCACGCCGAGGCGCTGATGCCGGTCGTCGAGGCGGTCACCACGGTTCCGATCCCGCCGGAGTTGGCGTTCGCGGTCTCCCAGACCGTCGCGCCGGTCCGCTACCGCTGGGATCCGTTCGTCCGTGAGCAGCACTTCGTCGACGGCGCGACGGCGCCCGGCCGGGGCGTGCGCACGTACACCCGCTCCCGGCACGGCCTGGTCATGGTCAGCGAGTACGTCTCCTGGTCACCGCCGACGAACGTCGGCATGAAGATGGTGCGCGGGCCGTGGTTCTTCGAGCGGTTCGGCGGCGGCTGGCGCTTCGCGCCCGGCCCCGAGGCCGGCACCACGATCGCGACCTGGCGGTACAACTTCCGCTGCCGCCCGGCGTTCCTGCGCCCGGTGGCCGAGCGGATCGGGGTGTGGCTGCTCGGGCGCGACATCCGCCGCCGGATCGCCGGGTACGCGGCCGGATGCGCGGACCCGGAGGTGCTGGCCGCCGCCCGCCGCCTGCTCGCCGACGGCTGATCCCGGTTACGCGGTGCGGCGCATCGCCGCGTAGACGTGGTGGCCGTCGCCGACGCTCGTCATGGTGACCAGCTCCCAGCCGTAGTTGGACAGGTGCTCGACCGCTTCCATCAGCGGCTGGAACGCCCGGCGGCCCCAGGTGTTGTTCGCCCGGACCAGCAGGTGCCGGTGTGGATAGGCACGCAGGTCGACCTGACCGCCGAGGACGGCGTCGGCGGCGACGACCCGTTCCTGGGCGAGTTGCTGCGGGGGGATGAGACTCATGCCCGGCAGGGTATGGCGTTGCGTCGAACCCCGCCCGGCAGCGGGCGGCACAATGTTTCACGTGAATCCAGAGCCGGGCGCGCAGATCCATTCCACCGACCCGTTCGCGGCGCCGGCCGGGCAACGCTCGCCGGCACGGCGGCTGTCCGGCCGGCTGGCGGCCCCGGTGACGCTCTGGACCGCGCCCGGCCCGGCCGGGCTGACTGTCTCGTCCACGCTGGTCGCCGAGGGCGAGCCGGACCGGCTACTCGGCCTGGTCGACGCGGAGTCGGACCTGTGGGCGGCCATCGAGGAGGCGGGGCGGTTCGCGGTGGCCCCGCTGGGCCCGCAGCACCGGCAGCTCGCCGACCGCTTCGCCGGCCTGTTCCCGTCGCCCGGCGGCCTGTTCGCGCTGGACGCCTGGACCGAGACGCCGTACGGGCCGGTGCCGGCGGACGCCGGCGGGTGGGCGGGGTGCCGGCTCGACACCGCCCGCGAGTACGGCTGGGGCCTGCTGGTCGAGGCCACCATCGAATCGGTGGACCTGCCCCGGGACACCCCCCCGTTGCTGCACTACCGGGGCCGTTACCACGACCTCCCCGGCTGACCCCTCTACTCCGACGATCATGAAGTTGGCCGCGTTCCGCGTCCGATTTGTCGCCGCCAACCTCATGATCGACGGGGTTCGGGTGACCGGTTAGCGGAGTGATGTGGGTCACTCGGCGCAGCCGGAGCGCCGTTCGGCGCAGCCGTTCGCCGCCGGGCGGTGGAGCCTTCCCGGGCGGGGAGCGCGCTCTCTACCGTGCGCGAAACTCCCCCCACGCCTGCGAAGGTGGTGATCCACAGATGTCCACGGACACACCCGCGTCCGCGCCCGCCGAGTCGGCGGCGGAACGGTACCTCGCCGTCCAGCGGTCCGACGAGTTCGCCGGGTTGCGGCGCGCGCTGCGCGGCTTCATCTTCCCGATGACCGTCGCGTTCTTCCTGTGGTACGCGCTCTACGTCATCCTCTCCGCGTACGCGCGGGGATTCATGGGCACGAAGCTGATCGGCAACATCAACGTCGCCCTGGTCTTCGGCCTGCTCCAGTTCGTCTCCACGTTCGTCATCGCCTGGCTCTACTCCCGGTTCGCCAACCGCCGGATCGATCCGGTCGCCGACCGGATCCGCGACGAGATCGGGGAGGTGACCCATGAACACGGTCCTCGCGGCTGAGGCGGGCAGCACCACCGCCCGGAACCTCACCATCACGCTGTTCCTGGTCTTCGTGGCGATCACGCTGGCGATCACCGTCTGGGCCAGCCGGCAGACCAAGACCGCCACCGACTTCTACGCCGGCGGCCGGTCGTTCTCCGGTTTCCAGAACGGCATGGCGATCGGCGGCGACTACATGTCGGCGGCGTCCTTCCTGGGCATCGCCGGCATCATCGCGCTCTACGGCTACGACGGCTTCCTCTACTCGATCGGCTTCCTGGTCGCCTGGCTGGTGGCGTTGCTGCTGGTGGCGGAACTGCTGCGCAACTCCGGCCGGTACACGATGGCGGACGTGCTGGCGTTCCGGATGCGGCAGCGGCCGGTCCGGACCGCGGCGGCGGTCTCCACCATCACCGTGTCGATCTTCTACCTGCTGGCCCAGATGGTCGGCGCCGGCGCGCTCGTCGCGCTGCTGCTCGGCATCAAGCCGGGCACCACCTTCCTCGGCATGGACGCCGACACCGCCAAGGTCGCCACGATCATCATGGTCGGCGCCCTGATGATCATCTACGTGACGGTCGGCGGCATGAAGGGCACGACGTACGTGCAGATCGTCAAGGCGTTCCTGCTCATGGGCGGCGCGCTGGTGATGACGCTGCTGGTGCTCGCCAAGTACAAGTTCAACCTGTCCTCGCTGCTCGGCGACGCGGCCAGCGCCTCGGGCAAGGGAGCGGCGTTCCTCGAACCCGGGCTGCGCTACGGCGTGGAGACACCCGGCGACGCGCTGAAGACGTTCTACAGCAAGATGGACCTGCTCTCGCTGGGCATCGCGCTGGTCCTCGGCACGGCCGGCCTGCCGCACATCCTGATCCGCTTCTACACCGTGCCGACCGCGCGGGCGGCCCGCAAGAGCGTGCTCTGGGCGATCGGCATCATCGGTGCGTTCTACCTGCTCACCCTGGCCCTCGGCTTCGGCGCGGCGGCGATCGTCGGCGGGCAGGCGATCACCGAGCAGGACAAGGCCGGCAACACGGCCGCGCCACAGCTGGCCGAGGCGCTCGGCGTGGACTTCCTCGGCGGGAACCTGGGCGGGGCGACACTGCTGGCGATCATCGCGGCGGTCGCGTTCGCCACGATCCTCGCCGTGGTCGCCGGGTTGACGTTGGCGTCGTCGTCCAGCCTGGCGCACGACTTCTACGCCAACGTGGTGAAGAAGGGTGAGGCGTCGGAGCGGCAGGAGGTGAACGTCGCCCGGATCTCCGCGCTGGTGATCGGCGCGGTCTCGATCGTCCTGTCCATCTTCGCGCAGAACCTGAACGTGGCGTTCCTGGTCGCGCTGGCGTTCGCGGTGGCCGCCTCGGGCAACCTGCCGGCGATCCTCTACAGCCTGTTCTGGAAGCGGTTCAACACCTCGGGCGCGGTCTGGGCGATCTACGGCGGCCTGCTCTCCGCCGTGCTGCTCGTCTTCTTCTCGCCAGTCGTCTCCGGCGCGCCGACGGCGATGTTCCCCGACCACGACTGGCAGTGGTTCCCGCTGTCGAACCCGGGCATCATCTCGATCCCGTTCGGCTTCCTGTGCGGCTGGCTCGGCACGATCCTGTCCAAGGAGAGCGACGAGGAGAAGTACGCGGAGCTGGAGGTGCGCTCGCTCACCGGAGCCGGCGCGCACTGATCGGCACGTCGAGCGGGGCCCCTGCCGTACGCGGGGGCCCCGCCTCGCGTGTATAGGCTGACCGCCATGAAGGTCGCTCCCCGCTTCGGTAGCGGACACCGCATCCTGGTCACCGGCGGCGCCGGTTTCGTCCCGTCCCACCTGGTCGACCGGCTCGTCGAGCGCGGCTGCACGGTAGTGGTGCTGGACAACTTCGTCACCGGGTCCAAGGAGAACGTGGCCCACCTGCTGGACAAGCCGACCTTCACGCTGGTCGAGGCGGACATCTCCGACGGCCTGCCGCACCACCCGGCGATGGCCGAGCGGTTCGACGCGATCCTGCACATGGCGTCCCCGGCCAGTCCCACCGACTTCGAGAAGCTGCCGGTGGAGATCCTCCGGGTGGGCTCGGTGGCCACGCTGGCGCTGCTGGAGCGGGCCACCGACGACGGCGCGCGGTTCCTGATGGCCTCCACCTCCGAGGCGTACGGCGACCCGAAGGAGCACCCGCAGCGGGAGACGTACTGGGGCAACGTCAACCCGATCGGCATCCGGAGCGTCTACGACGAGGCGAAGCGCTTCTCCGAGGCGGCCACCATGGCCTACCACCGCAGCCGGGGCACCGACACTGCGATCGTGCGGATCTTCAACACGTACGGCCCGCGGATGCGCCCGGACGACGGCCGGGCCATCCCGACGTTCATCTCCCAGGCGCTGCGCGGCGAGCCGATCACCGTGCACGGCACCGGCAACCAGACCCGCTCGATCTGCTACGTCGACGACCTGGTGCGCGGCATCCTGCTGCTGCTCGACTCGACGCAGACCGGTCCGATCAACTGCGGCACCGAGCACGAGATGTCGATGCGGCAACTGGCCGAGACGATCGTGTCACTCACCGGAAGCACGTCCGAGGTGAGCTACATCACTCGCGCCTCCGATGACCCGGAGATGCGCCGACCGGACCTGACCCTCGCCCGCGAACTGCTCGGATATGAGCCGAGCGTCACTCCCGAAGACGGACTCCGGCGCACGATCGAGTACTTCCGCGGGCGGCTCGGGTACTGAACCGCCCGGGACGCGGCTGACATCGGCGCGCGTCCGGGGGCGTCGGTGGCCCGGCCGACCTACCCTCGGTTACATGTCAGCGACCTCGTCTGCCGGCGCTCCCTTCCCGCACCCCCTGAACCGGGACGCGGGCCGCGCTCCGGTTCCCGGCTCCGGCCGGGGCGCCGCCGGGCGCGCCCGCACCTCGGATGCCCGCTGGTATCCCCCGCGCGACGAGGCGCCCCGCTCGGGGCGTACCGGCGGTCCGGTGGGACCGACCGGACCCGGCGGCCCGGGCGACGGCGGTCCGGGCGGCCCGGGCCGGCGCGGCCCGCGACCGCGCTGGGGACGCATCGGCCTGGTGGCCGGCGTCGCGGTGCTGGTGCTGGCGCTGCTCGGCGGCCTCGGCGCCTGGTTCTACGCCCGCAACCTCGACGACGACCTGGCCCGCACGGACCCGTTCGCCGGGATCACCGGCGGGCGCCCGGCCAAGCAGGTCGACGGCGCGTTCAACATCCTGCTCGTGGGCAGCGACTCGCGGGATCCGGACGCTCCGGTCGACGGCTCCGGCAAGTGGCGCGCGGACACCCTGATCGTCATGCACATCCCGGCCGACCACAAGCGGGCCTACCTGGTCTCGGTGCCGCGTGACCTGTACGTGCCGATCCCGGAGAGCGCGGGCGCGTCCTGCGACTCCGGCTCCCGCAACAAGATCAACGCGGCGTTCGCGTTCGGCGGCCTGCCGCTCGCGGTGAAGACCGTGGAGTGCTTCACCGACGTACGGATCGACCACGTGATGGCCATCGACTTCGGCGGCTTCAAGGAGGTCACCGACGCCCTGGGCGGGGTCGACCTGAAGGTGGAGCGGACCATCACGTCGATCCACAAGCCGTACCGGACGTTCACCAAGGGCGTGAACCACATGAACGGCGCCGAGGCGCTGGACTGGGTCCGGCAGCGCAAGCAGTTCCCGGACGGCGACTTCGCCCGGATGCGGCACCAGCAGGAGTTCCTGAAGGCGCTGATGGACAAGGCGGCGAGCACCGGGACGCTCACGAACCCGAAGAAGCTGAACGACTTCCTCAAGGCGGTGACCGCCGCCGTCACGGTCGACCAGGGATTCTCGTTGACCGACATGGCAGTGCAGTTCCGCAGCCTGCGGGGCGAGAACCTGACGTTCGTCACCAGCCCGCACCTGGGTGGCCAGACCATCGACGGCCAGTCGGTGGTGGTCTCCGACCGGGAGAAGGCGCTGGCGATGTACAAGGCCATCGCCGCGGACCGGATGGCCGAGTGGATGCAGGCCAACCAGAAGGGTTCGGGCGACGACACGGGCGGCTGACGCCGGCACGACATGACCGGGAACGAGCGCTAGGACCTCACCACCACGGAGGCCAACCGCCGACCGGCTCCTTACCCCTGCCCGTTCGGCCACAACCCGAGGATGTAGGCCGGTATTGACGGGAATTGCGAGCCTACGAGGTCGCGAATACGGGAACAGATACGTAAAGTGGTCCCGCCCCCGATCACCGAGCTGGAGCACGCATGTCGGTCCAGACCAGCCGTCGCCCGCAGTCACCGGCACCCGGATCATCCGGGCGGGTCCCTCCGGTCATCCCCACACAGCCCGGTTCCGGCGGTCGCGGTCCCGGTGGTGGCAAGAAGAAGCGCACCAAGCGCAAGGACCCGCTCTGGGCGAAGCTCACGCTGGTGCTCGGCGCCGTGCTGATGGTGACCAGCGGCGTCGCCATCGTCGGCAGCAAGGCGGTCATCGGCCAGGCCACCGACAACATCGCCCAGCGCAACCTGCTCGGCGGCGCGGGCAAGAGCGAGGCCGAGGGCGGCAACAGCCTCGAGGGCCCGATCGACATGCTGCTGCTCGGTGTGGACGCCCGCGAGCGCTGGGCCGCCGACGACGTCCGGTCGGACACGATCATCATCCTGCACATCCCGGCCAGCCACGACCAGGCGTACCTGATCTCGATCCCCCGGGACACCGAGGCGCGTATCCCGGCGTTCGAGAAGAGCGGCTACAAGGGCGGCACCGACAAGATCAACGCGGCCTTCTTCCACGGCGCCCAGAACGGCGGCGGCTGGGAGGGCGGCGCCCAGCTGATGGCCAAGACGATCAAGTCGATGACCGGGATCGGTTTCGACGGCGCCGCGATCATCAACTTCGGCGGCTTCAAGAGCGTGATCGACGCGCTCGGCTCGGTACGCATCTGCGTGAGCCACGAGGTCAAGTCGCACCACATGTCGTACGTCGACGGCAAGCCGATGTGGAACGCCGACGCGAAGAAGACCGGCAAGCCGTACAAGGCAGTGGTGCACAAGAAGGGCTGCCGGGAGATGCAGGGCTGGGAGGCGCTCGACTACTCCCGCCAGCGCTACGGCCTGCCGAACAGCGACTACGACCGGCAGCAGAACCAGCAGCAGCTGATCAAGGCGATGGCCAAGAAGGCCACCGAGGGCGGCATGCTGACCAACCCGATCAAGCTGAACTCGCTGATGAAGGCCGCCGGCAAGGCGTTCGTCCTGGACACCGGCGGCGTGCCGATCGCGGACTTCATCTTCACGCTCAAGAACCTCAACGGGAACGACCTGGTCACCCTGCGGACCAACGGCGGCACGTTCGCCGGCAACAGCAACGGCCGGGAGACGTTCAACGAGACGACCATGGACATGTTCCAGGCGGTCAAGAACGACAAGCTGGCCGACTTCGTGGTGAGCAACCCGGACGTCCTCTCCACCCGTAAATGACCCGCTGACCTGCGCGAAAGCGCCATCGGTCGGCCGATCCCCCCGTAGCCTGACGTGAGCGGGTCTCATGTCGCGGCTACGGGGGGATCGTCACGTCCAGGCCAGCACGGAACCGACGCGGGCGGGGCGCACCCGCCCGCTGGGCCCGGTTCCTGCTCGGCACCGGACTCGTCCTGGTCCTGCTCGCCGCGCTCGGCGTGGCCGGGCTGAACTGGCTCACCCACCGCTACGACCGCACTGTGGCCAAGGAGCAACTGCTCGACCCGGCCGCCCGGAACAAGCGGACAGACCTGGACGGCGCGCTCAACTACCTCCTCATCGGCTCCGACCACCGGCCCGGCGCGAACCCCGAGGACCAGCGCTCCGACAGCATCCTGATCGTGCATGTGCCGGCCGGCATGCGGCAGGCGTACCTGATCTCCGTGCCGCGCGACCTGCTGGTGGCGCTCCCGGCGGCGCCCGGCTTCCCCGGCGGCCAGGACAAGGTCAACGCCGCGTACGAGCACGGCGGCGGGGGCGAGGGCGGCGCACGGCTGCTCAGCACCACGCTGGCCCGGCTCACCGGCATCCGCTTCGACGGCGCCGCGCTCGTCGACTTCTCCGGTTTCAAACAGGTGATCGACGAACTCGGCGGCATCCGGATGTGCGTGGACACGCCGGTGCGCTCGATCCACACGAAGCACCAGTTCGACGCCGGCTGCCAGCAGATGGACGGCGCCCGGACGCTCGACTACGTCCGCCAGCGCTACGACCTGCCCGGCGGCGACTACGACCGGCAGCGCCACCAGCAGCAGATGCTCCGGGCGGTGCTCGACCGGGCGGGCGAGACCCACCTGCGCACCGATCCGGTGAAGCTCGACCGGGTGCTGCGCGCGGCCGGCGGAGCGCTGACCGTGGACACCAACGGCGTACCCCTGGACGAGCTGCTGTTCGCGTTGCGTGGGCTACCGGCGGACGCCCTGCGCGGCGTCCAGGTGCCCTCGTACCCGCAGACCATCGACGGCGTCTCGTACGTGGTGCTGGACAACGGCGGCGGCGGTCTGTTCACCGCGCTGCGCGACACCCGGATGCCGCAGTGGGCCGGCGCGAATCCGCGCTGGGTCAACCGGCTGTGAGCGGTCCGGGCGGCTAGGCTTGGTGACCGTGTTCGGAGCCTCACTACCAAGCGTCCCCGCGTCGGCCGTGCCCGACGACGTCTACCTGCTCGACGTCCGCGAGGACGACGAGTGGGCCGCCGGCCACGCGCCGGCCGCCCGTCACCTGCCGATGACCGAGCTGCCCGCCCGGCTGGCCGAGATCCCGCAGGACCGCGACGTGGCGGTGATCTGCCGCTCCGGCGGCCGCTCCGCCCAGGTCGTCGGCTATCTGCTGCGTAACGGCTGGGACCAGGTGCGCAACGTCGAGGGCGGGATGGGCGACTGGGCCGCCGCCGGCCGCCCGGTGGTCACCGACGACGGGCAGCCGGGGCTGGTCGCCTGAGGCGGTCATGACCGTCCCCCTGGTCTTCGCCCACCGCGGCGCCTCGTACGACCTGCCGGAGCACACGCTCGCGGCCTACCTCCGTGCCATCGAGGAGGGCGCGGACGGGCTGGAGTGCGACGTCCGGCTGACCCGTGACGGGCACCTGGTCTGCGTGCACGACCGCCGGCTGGACCGCACCAGCAACGGGCACGGGCTGGTCAGCGCGCGTACGCTCGCCGAACTGGACGCGCTCGACTTCGGCTCCTGGCACCGGGCCGCGACGCTCGCCGAGGACGACGAGCCGCTGGACGAGTCGCACACCCGGCTGCTCACGCTGGAGCGGCTGCTCGACGCGGTGCTCGACGCCGGGCGGCCGGTCCGGCTGCTGATCGAGACCAAGCACCCCTCGCGTTACCGGGGCGAGGTCGAGCGCCGCCTGGTCACGCTGCTGCGCCGGTACGGGCTGGACGAGCCCCGCCCGGGCCACCGGGTCCAGGTGACTGTGATGTCGTTCTCGCCGCTGGCCGTACGCCGGATGCGGGAACTCGCCCCGGCGCTGCCCACGGTGCTGCTGCTGGAGGTGCTGCCGCGGCTGCTGCCGCTGGGCCGGCTGCCGTTCGGCGCCCGGATCGCCGGTCCCGGCGTGGACCTGGTCCGGGCCCGCCCGCGCCTGGTTCCCTCGCTGCGCGCGGCCGGCCACTCGGTGTACGTGTGGACCGTCAACGAGCCGGAGGATCTGGAACTCGTGCTGGAAGCCGGCGTGGACGGGGTGATCACGGACCGGCCGGCCCGTGCGCTGGCCCGGTTGGGCCGGTGAGTCCGGTCGATCGGTATCGGCCACGGTCGACCGGCCGGGGGTGTCCGGGAGGGCTGCCGCGCGGCACACTCGGGACATGCCGGAGCGAACCGACTACCCCGCCCTCATCGCCGGCCACACGACTGTGATCAACATGATCAACGCGGGCGAGTCCGGTCCCGCAGTGCTCAACCGCCTGCTCCACGAGGTCGGACCGGCGGTGGGCGCGGCCGGTCTGGTCTTCGTGGAGTTCACCCCGGCCGGCGGACGGGTGATCGCGGCGACCGGCCGCGCCGAGTTCGTGCTCGGCCGACCGCGGCCCGCCACCGACCCGGCCACCGTCTGCCTGCTCGCCGGGCCGCCGGTGCGGGAGGTCCGGGTCGACGCGATCCCGGGCGCGCTCGCCGACGAGGTGGCCGGCCGGGGGCTCAGCCGGATGATCGTGGCGCGTGCCGAGATCGGCGGTCTCACCGTCGGCAGCCTGCACGCGCTCTACCCGCTGGGCGAGCCGCCGGATGCCGCGCAACGCGCCGTGATCGGCTACGTGGCCGCGTGCGTCGCGCACATGTACGGCGACCAGACGGGCCTGCCGGTGCACGGGGACGGCCCGGTGGTGGCGGCGCTCGCCGACGGGCTGGCCGTGGTGGACCGCGACGGGCGGATCCGGCTCTGGAACCCGGCGGCGGTCCAGGTGACCGGCCGTCCGGCGGAGGAGGCGCTGAGCCGCCCGCTGCCGTTCCCGCTGCCGCCGCCGGGCCAGGTGCTCGACCACCGGATGCCGGACGGGCGCTGGCTGCGGATCACCTCCGGCGAGCTGCCCGGCCCGAACGCGCTGCGCGTGGTCACCTTCCGCGACGTCACCGACCAGCAGCGGCGCGACCACGACCGCGATCTCTTCGTGGCGGTGACCAGCCACGAGCTGCGGACCCCGGTCACCGTGATCAAGGGGTACGCGGACACCCTCACCGACCACTGGGACTCGCTGAGCGACGACGACCGCCGGCAGGCCGCGCGGATCATCGGCCAGCGCGCGAACGAGCTGGCCCGCCTGGTCGACAGGCTGCTGACCGCCGCCACCGAGAACCGTCCCGGCGGGGAACCGGCCGCGCCGTTCGACCTGGTCGACGCGCTGCGCGCGGCGGCGACGGACCTGCCGGCCGACATCCGGCACCGGGTCGTGCTCGACCTGCCGGCCGACCTGCCCAAGGCGCTCGGCGACCGGCACAGCCTCGCCACAGTGCTCACCGAGCTGGGCACGAACGCCGGGAAGTACTCACTGCCGGACACCCCGATCGAGGTCACCGCCGAGGCGAACGAGCGGACCGTCTCGTTCCGGGTGGCCGACCGGGGCATCGGCATCCGCCCGGAACACGTGGAGCGGGCCTTCGACCGGTTCTGGCAGGGCGAGTCCGGTGACCGCCGGCGGTATCCGGGCGCGGGACTCGGTCTCTATCTCGTCCGCCAGATCGTTGAACAGCAGAATGGATGGGTATCCCTCCGGCCCAGAGCCGGTGGCGGTACGGTCGCAGAGGTGCGGCTGCCGCGGGGTTGACCCGGCGCTCGCAGACGGGGAAGGAACGACGTGTCGACTGGTCCGCCCGAACGGTCGTGGTGTGTGGTGGTGCCCCACGACCCGACCGGCGCGCGTCTGGCCCGGCACCGGCTCGCCGACGAGCTGACCGGCGTCGTACCCCCGATTCTGCTGGCCGACCTGGTCGCGGTCCTCGCCGAACTGGTCGGCAACGCGGTCCGGCACGCCGACGCGCTGCCCGGCGGCGTGGTCCGGGTGGCCTGGCGGCTGCGGGTCACCGAGGAGGGGCCGAGCATCCAGCTCCGGGTCACCGACGGTGGTTCCGGCGCCGGCCCGTGCATGCGGGCCGCCTCGCCGGACGCGGCGGACGGGCGGGGCCTGCACATCGTCGCCGGGCTCGCCAGCGGCTGGGGCGTGGAGCGCGACGGCCTGGGCCAGAGTGTCTGGGCACGGTTCGATCCGGCCCCGGCGCACCGGCCGGGCCTGGTCGCGGCCGGCTGAACGCACGGGCAGGCGGGTCCTGCCCCCACCCGCGCGGCCCGGCATCTAGGCTGTCTCGCCATGAGCAAGCGTCGGAAGAACCAGCGGGTCGGCGAGAGCACCCCCAAGCGGGAGAAGGTGCGCGACGTCTTCGTGCCCCGGCCGTTCGAGGGCCTGGTCGACGAGCCGGAGTGGATCGCCCTGCGTGAGCTGGTCCCGGCCGCGTCCGCGCCGCTGCGGCTCACCCCGGAACTGATCGAGGAGTACGGCGACCGCCCGGTCACGCCGACCACCGTGCTGCCGATGGCCGCCCCGGCGATGACCAAGCCGGACGGGCGCGTCTTCGTCGGTCTGCAGCGGCACCAGCAGTCCGGCGACGTCTCCCGGGACCTGGCCGACGCGCTGATCTCCGCGCTGCGCACCGAGCCGGGCGGCCAGGTGAGCGTGCCGCCGCTGCCCGGGCCCGGCCCCCGCCTCCAGGACATCCTGGTGGACGGCCCGCTGGAGATCACCATGCACGACGGGTTCGACTTCTGGCTCGACCCGGGCGCCGCCGACGACCCGAACGTGCAGGCGTCCCTGGAGCGGGCCAACTCGGCCATCTACCCGACCGTGAAGCTGGCCGCCGCGCGGGCCGCGTACTGGTGCCAGGTGCCGGAGAAGGCCCACGTGCGGATGGTCCTGCCGGAGGACGAGGACGCCGCGCTGGACGCGCTGTCCCGGCTCGGCGCGGCCGGCGCGCTGACGCTCGGCGACGACACGAAGTTCGCCGGCATGTTCCGGGCGCACGGCCGTCTCGCGCCGGTCTGGGACCTGCCGGAGGACACCCCGGCCGCCGAGTGGGAGGCGCCGCTGGCGGAGTTCGCCAAGCGTTACGCCGAGGCGGTCGCCGAGCAGGCGCCGCTGGACGCGGCCGGCCGCCGGTCGCGGCAGGGGCTGCTCGGCCGCCAGCTGACGCTGCGCTGACGTTCCGGTCAGGCGGCCCCGCCCTTCTCCCGCACCAGCGGGCAGGACATGCAGCGCGGGCCGCCGCGCCCGGAGCCCAGCTCCGATCCGGCGATCGCGATCACCTCGATGCCGGCCCGTTCCAGTTGCGCGTTGGTCTCCACGTTGCGCTCGTACCCGACGCAGAGCCGGGGCGCGAGCGCGAGCGTGTTGTTGCCGTCGTCCCACTGCTCGCGTTCGGCGGTGACCGGGTCGAGGCCGGTGTCGATCACCCGGAGCTGATCGAGGTCCATCGCGTCGGCGGCGGCGCGCAGGAACGGCGCCGGGCCGTCGACCCGCAGGTCGTCGCCGTCCGCGCCGACGATCACCGTGTACGCGGACAGCTCGTTGGCGATGTTCGGGTACATCAGCACGGCGTCGGTGTCGACCATCGTGCAGACCGTGTCCAGGTGCATGGTGGCACGCTCCTGCGCGATCGGGACCACCAGGATGGTGTGCGCCAGGCCGGCGGCGAACACCTGCCGGGCCAGCCGCTCCGCGCCGGCCGGGGTGGTGCGTTCGCCGACGCCGACGGCGAGCACCCCCGGGGCGAGCAGCAGCACGTCGCCGCCCTCCAGATGCTCCAGCCGCGGGTGGTAGACGAACTCGGTGCCGACGAACCGGGGGTGGTAGCGGTAGATCGCGTCGGTGAGCGTGGTCTCCCGCCGCCGCGCCGGCATGGCCAGGCTGGTGACACCGACCCGGTCCCCGATCCACACCGACGAGTCGCGGGTGAACAGCAGGTTCGGCAGCGGATCGATGACGAAGTCGTGCCGGTCCATCAGGGTCCACACGAGACCGCCGGGTCGGTCGCCGCCGATGCGCAGCTCCTCGTGGGCGAGGCCGGCGATCAGCACGTCGGCCAGCCCGGCCGGGTCCAGGTACGCCAGGTGGTCGGCGACCCGGCGCCGCAGGGTGTGGCCGAGCCGGCGGGACCGCAGCACCTGCTCGGTCAACTCGGCCCGGGCGTCCGGCACGGCGAGCGTCTCGGCCAGCAGGTCGGCCAGGTAGAGCACCTCGACCCCGCGGGACCGCAGCGCCGCCGCGAACGCGTCGTGCTCCTCCTGCGCCCGTCCCACCCACGGGATGGCGTCGAACAGCAACGAGTCGTTGTTGCGTGGGGTGAGGCGGGCGAGTTCCGGTCCCGGGCGGTGCAGCAACACCGTCCCGAGCCGGGCGACTTCGCTGTCCACATAGTGGGTCACCCCCGCAGCCTAGGGCAGGCTTGCGCACCATTCGGAAAAGAAGCGTGGATGAATATGGCATTCATCCACACTCACTCCGGCGCCCCGGCTTGCCGAGCCCCCGGGGGCGCAACGTAGGGTAGTGGAGACATAACTTCGAGAGACCTTTTGCCGGAGGTCGCGATGACTGTCTTTCCCGCTCGTCGAGCCGTACCGAGCAGGGCACTGCCGCCCCGCACGGTGCCGCACACCCGGGTCGAGCCCACGTCGGTGCTCGAACCGGCCCGACCGACTCCACTGGAGTGGGCCCGGCGTCGCCGGGCGGAGCGGGGGGCCCGCCGGTTGGAAGCCGCCGGGGCCCGCGCCCTCGGCCAGCTCGACCACCTCGGGCCCGCCTGGCACGTCATCGAGTGGCCCCGGACGGACCCGGCCGACATGCTGCTCGACCGCGTCCGCGACGACCGGGCCGGGTTCCTGGCCATCGGCCCGAGCGGCCTGTTCGCGGTCACCATCGCCGACCACGGCCGCGCGCGCGTGCTCGTCGCCGGTGACGTCGTGCAGATCAACGGCAAGCGCCCGCCGTACGTGGCGGAGGCGCGCCGGGACGCCAAGCGGGCCAGCAAGGCCCTCTCCGACGCGGTCGGCCTGCCGATCCCGGTCACGCCGGTGCTGACGTTCGTCGGCTCCGGCGTGATCAGCGTCTACGGGCTGCCGAAGGACTGCCTCATGGCCACCCACCGGGAGCTGGACCGCCTGCTCGTGGCCGGCGGGAACCGGATCAGCCCGGCCACCGCCGAGAAGCTGTCCCGCGTGGCCCAGGCGCCGTCGACGTGGTTCAACGGCACGTACCGTCCAACCGCCGACTACCGGTGGTACGACGAGGGCCGAACGGCCGCTGACAAGCGGGCCGCCCGCCGGTAACGTCTCCGGCGACGCCACGCGGCCCCCGGCTCCGCCCCCGACTGGTTCCGTCGGTCCGCGTCGTCGCCGGCCGCCCGGCAGCCGATGCTCCCGCCGCACCGACCGGCTAGCGTGGACAGACCGTCGGTGTACATAGGAGGCGCGGTGGCCCACGTCGAACTCTCACTCTCGGACGTGTTCGCGCCCCCGGCGGGCTCCACCGAGCAGGAGTCCGACAACTTCGGGCAGTGGTCCGGCATGGTCTCCCGAGCCGCCGAGCCGTGCCTGCTGATCGACGCCGGCACCACGGTCGTGGCGATCTCCTCGTCCGGCTGCGCGCTGCTCTGCCTGGGCGCGCCGGGGGACGTGATCGGCCTGCCGCTGCTGGAGGGCGGCCTGCGCCTGGTGGACTTCACGGCCAGCCCGAGCGAGCTGACCGAGCAGGAGACCGACAAGATCCCGCCGCTGCTCGCGCTGCACTCCGGGCGACTCGCCCGGGGTCTGCTCCGCGTGCAGGGCCCCAACTCCGACGCCGGCCGCACGGTCGACGCGATCTCCACCCCGGTGCTCACCGACGGCGTGGTGGCCGGCTCGCTCACCTTCCTCTCCGCGGTCTGACCGGCACGCTTCCACCCGGGCCCGGCCTCCTCCTACGATGGGCTCGGCCCCGCCGTACGACGACATCCCTCGATGCCGAGGACGCCCACCGTGCTCCGCACCCCCCACCCCGGTCGCCGGCACCGCCCACTGGCGCTGCTGGCGGTGCTCGCCCTCGCCGCCTGCGGCGCGCCGCCCGAGCTGCGCACGCCGCCCGCCGTCGCCACGCCCGCGCCGGTCCCGTCGACGTCCGCCACGCCCACCCCGAGCGCCACGACGGTGGCACCTGTCACACCGTCCGCGCCCGTGCTCTCCCCGTCCACGCCGGTGACGGCGACGCCGTGCCGGGGCCGGCCGTCCGGCGACCGGATCGTCGCGCTGCTGCGCGGGTCCGCCGGAGTGCTGCCCCGCGACGTCCGGGTCACAGTGGCCACCGGTCCGCTCTGCGCCGAAGGGTGGCAGTACACCGTGCTGGCGGTCACCGGACACGAGGAGCTGCAGGTCGTCACCCGGGGCGGCAGCGGCACGCCGACGCTGGTGACGGCCGGGACGGACGTGTGCGGCGTCGAGGTGCGGACCCTCGCGCCGCCCGGCATCCGTACCCTGGCCTGCGACGGCACGCCGGGTGCGTAGGCTGGTCGGCATGCCGGGAACACCGCCGACCCGCTTCGTCTACCTGGGCCCCGAGGGCACCTTCGCCGAACAGGCCCTGCGAACGGTGCCCGCCGCCGAACGCGGGGAGCGCACACCGGCGCGCAGCGTCGGCGAGGCGCTCGACGCGGTACGCGCCGGCGACGCGGACGCGGCCCTGGTGCCGCTGGAGAACTCCATCGGCGGCGCCGTCGGCGTGACGCTCGACGAGCTGGCCGAGGGCGACCCGTTGGTGATCACCCGCGAGGTCGTCCTGCCGGTGGAGTTCGTGCTCGCCGCCCGGCCCGGCACCACGCTCGCCGACGTGCGCGGCGTGGCCGCCCACCCGCAGGCGTCCACCCAGTGCCGGGGCTGGCTGCGCGAGCACCTGCCCGACGCCACAGTTGTCGACGTGCTCTCCAACGGCGCCGCGGCGGCCGGCGCGGCGAGCGGCGAGTACGACGCCGCCATCTGCGCCCCGATCGGCGCGACCCGGCACCGGCTGGCGGTCCTCGCCGACAAGATCGCCGACCATCCGGACGCGGTGACCCGCTTCGCGCTGGTGTCCCGCCCCGGGCCGCCTCCGCCGCCGACCGGTGACGACCTCACCTCGCTGGCCGTCTACATCGCGCACGACCGGGTGGGCGCGCTGCTGGCGGTGCTCATGGAACTGGCGGTGCGGGGCGTGAACATGACCCGCATCGAGTCCCGCCCCACCGGTGAGGCGCTCGGCCGGTACGTGTTCTTCCTGGACTGTGCCGGGCACGTCGCCGACGTACGCCTCGGCGAGGCGTTGCAGGGGCTGCGCCGGGTCTGCGCCGACGTGCGGTTCCTGGGGTCGTACCCCCGGCACCGCTGGAACGCGGCGGCGGGTGACCGGTCGGCGGCGGTGCCCACCGGGCCCTCCGACCTCGACTACGCCGACGCGGCGGCCTGGGTGGCCCGGCTGCGGTCCGGCGAGCTGAGCTGACCGGCCCGGGGCGACCACGGCGGGCGCCCCGGGCACCGGAGGGTCACTGCAGCAGGCCGCCGAGCACGCCGCCCTGCTGCTGGGTGCCGCTGCCGGCCACCGGAGGCTCCTCCGAGGGCTGGACGACGACGAAACCCTGACCGGCGAAGCTCATCGTGAACGCCTCACCGGTGCTGCGGCCGAGCAGCGTGCCGAGGCCGAGCTGCTCGGCGCGGTGGTAGCCGGTCTGGAGGTTCGCCGACCAGCAGACCGCCGCCTGCGGGTCCACGTACGTCGGCGCGTCCACGTTGAGCACCACCGGGGTGCCCTTGGTGGTGATGGCGATCCGGCCGTGCCCGGTGAACACGCAGTTGAACAGGCCGGAGGAGGACGCGAAACCGGCGCCGCCGACCATCTTGATGTCGTACTGCAGGGTCGAGTCGAAGGCCAGCACGCTGGAGCCGTTGATGGACAGCGCGTCGCCCGGCTCCAGGTCGATGACGTGCACGTCCTTGGCGAAGTCGGCGAGGAACACGTCGCCGCGCCCGGAGACCTTCATCAGCGGCACGCCCTCACCGGTGAGGCGCTGCTTGATGAACTTGCCGATGCCGCCGGAGCCCAGGGCCTGGAACTGCACCTGGCCCTGGTAGGCGACCATCGAGCCGACGCGGGCCATCGCCTCGCCGTTCAGCTCGATCTTCAGCATCTTGGAGTTCTGCAACCGCATGCCCGGCTGCTGGGACTCCTTCTCAAGGTTCTCCGCGGAGAACAGCGCGCTGCGCATGGGTTTTCCTCCTGGGTCAGAATGTGCCTGACCACGGAGGTTAGGGGACCGGCGCAACCGCCGGAATCAGCCGGGCGGGGACCCGGTCAGCCCCAGCCCAGGGCGTGCAGACGCTCGTCGTCGATGCCGAAATGGTGGGCGATCTCGTGCACCACGGTCACCGCGACCTCCTCGACGACGTCGTCGTCGGTGTCGCAGATCGCCAGGATCGGATTGCGGTAGATCAGGATGCGGTCGGGCAGCACGCCGGAGTAGTCCCAGCCGCGATCGGTGAGCGCGTGCCCCTCGTACAGGCCGAGCAGGTCCTCGCCCGGCGGCGGGTCGTCCTCGACCAGGATGACCACGTTGCTCATGAGCCCGAGCAGCTCCTCGGGCACCTCGTCGAGTGCCTCGCCGACCAGTTCCTCGAACCGGTCCCGGCTCATCTCCACGGCCACGCGGCCCGGTCACTCCCCCAGAATCGGCACGTCACACGGCGAGGGCGGCCCGCAGGACACTCCCGCCGTGCCGTACGTGATGGTCAGGCCAGGCGGGCGTTCAGCGTGATCTGCGCGCCCGGCGACAGCAGCCGGGAGATCGGGCAGTTCTCCTTGGCCGCCTCGGCCAGCTTGGTGAACTCGGCCTGGTCGATGCCCGGAACCTGACCGACGGTCTCCAGGTCGATCCGGGTGACTGTCATGCCGGCGTCGGTCTTGTCGAAGTGCACCTTGGCGGTGGTCTCCACCGCCGTTTCCTGGGCGCCGGCGTCGGCGAGCTGCTTGGACAGCGCCATCGAGAAGCAGCCGGCGTGCGCGGCGCCGATCAGCTCCTCGGGGTTGGTGCCCTCGCCCTCCTCGAAGCGCGACTTGAAGGAGTAGTTGCCGGACAGGCCGCCCTTGCCGGTGCGGACGGTGCCGGACCCCTCGGTGAGGTTGCCCTGCCAGCGAGCGGATGCGGTACGGATAGGCATGGCACGACGCTACGCGAAAGCGGGCCGCGTCGCACCGCACCTGTGGACCACGATCCGGGCCGTCGGGTGTGTGCTGTGCCATGATTCGACGCAGGCCCGCGTACGGGAAGGGTGGCCATGTCACAGGATCTCCCCGTCCCCCGCCAGGAGAAGCGAATCCCCGTGCGGGACGACGACACCACTGTCGTCGAGTGGGGTGACGCCGAGCCGGAGTCCCCCGGCCGGGCCGGACGCTCGCTCGCCGCCCTGGGCCGGGACCGCCGCCTGCCGACAGTGCTCGCCGGGCTCGCCACGGTGGCCGCTGTCGCCTCGCTGATCGGCGAGTGGCTGATCATCACGGTGCCGGCCGAGGCCCGGGACGACGACGCGCCCACCCGGCTGACCAGTGGCATCTCCGAGATCGGCGGGTTCGGGGTGGCGTACCTGGTGGGCCTGCTCGGGCTGTCCGTGGCGCTGGCTCTGGCGCTGCGCGGCGCCCCGGCGGTCCGTCGGCACGCCGCGCTCGCCGGGCTGGGCCTGTCGGCGGGCGTGCTCGGCGTGCTGGTCGCGAGCGCCGCCTCCCTCGAGCAGCTGGCCCGGCGCATCCTGTTCTTCGTCGGGGACCAGCGCCTCGACGTGGAGCACGGGCGCGGCCTGGTCACCGCGTTCCTCGCCGTGGCGCTGCTGGCCGCCGCGCTGCACCTGGCCGGCCGGAGCGCCGGGGACACGCCCGCCGACGAGGAACCGGACCACGACCACCCGGACGACCGGCCCGCCTGGCGGGGACGCGCCGCCACGGACGACCTGCCGCCGGCCCCCGCGGACCTGACGGTGCAGCCCACGGTGCCGTTCGCGGACCCCGACCGGTCCCGCTGACGCCGCATACGTCGGCCACCGCGGCTTCGCCTCCGATTCGCCGGAAAGCCGTGGTTGCCGCCCGTTCCGCGAGATACGGTTGCTGCCCGCCGTCCCGTGGTCGCGGCACCGAAGACCTGGTCGGCCGGCGTGACGGCGCGGGCGAAGGAGGAACCATGACCCGCCCGGGACTGCCCAAGCTGATCGCCACCGACCTCGACGGCACGCTCGTCCGCAGCGACGAGACCGTCTCCGCGTACACCCACCGGGTGCTGGACCGGGTGCGGTCCGCCGGGATTCCGGTGGTCGGCGCGACCGGCCGCGGACCGCGCCTGACCGAGCTGACCCGTAACGACATCCGGGCCGCCGACTTCCTGGTGATGGCCGGTGGCGGCCGGGTGGTGGACCAGAGCGACCCCGACGGGCCGCTGGTGCTGCGCGACGAGCGGCTGCCCGGCGAGGTGCTGGCCCGGATCCTCACCGACCTGGAGGCGGCGGTCGGCCCGCTCACCGTGATGGTCGAGGCGTCGGACGAGCACGACGCGCCGCTGTGGGGCGACTACCACCCGAGCTGGCCCTACCCGGACCGGTTCGAGGCGCGCAGCCGGATGGAGTGCCTGTCCTGCGACGTGATCAAGGCGTTCGCGCGTACCGCCGACCACCACGTGGACGAGCTGCTGGCCGCCGCCCGGGCGATCGTGCCGCCGGAGGTGGCCACGCTCACCCAGGCCGGGCTCGGCTTCATCGAGATCTGCCCGCCCCGCACCGACAAGGCCAGCGGCCTGAGCGTGATCGCCGAGCGGCTCGGCGTCGACCCGGCCGACGTGCTGGTCTTCGGCGACCAGCCGAACGACCTGCCGATGTTCGACTGGGCCGGGTGGGCGCGGGTGGCGGTGGCGAACGCCCACCCGGAGGTACGCGCCGCGGCGGACGAGATCACCTTGCGCAACGACGACGACGGGGTGGCCGTCTACCTGGACCGACTACTGTCCCGGTGATGGAAGATCCACCTCGGCTCGTCGCCTCCGACATCGACGGCACGCTGCTGCGCGACGACCGGACGCTCAGCCCGCGTACCGCCGGCGTGCTGGCCCGCATCGCCGCCGCCGGCACGCCGGTGGTCCTGGTCACCGGCCGTCCGATCCGCTGGCTGCAAATGGTGTACGAGCAGCTCGCCGCGCCGCTGCCGGCGATCTGCGCGAACGGCGCGGTGGTGTACGACCCGGTCACCGACCAGGTGCTGCGGGCCGACCCGCTCGCCCCGGAGCTGCTGGCCGAGGTGGCCCGGCGACTACGGGCCGAGGTGCCCGGGGTCAGTCTCGCGGTGGAGATCGTGGACAGCCGGCAGATGCGGCACGAGGCGCACTACCCGCTGCGCTGGGACGCCGACCTCGACGCCATCCGGGCCGTCGAGTCGCCCGAGGAACTGCTGGCCGCACCCGCGGTGAAGCTGCTGGCGCGCGCCGGTGAGCAGGACCCGGACGTCTTCGTGCAGGTGGTGGCGGGCGCGCTGGAGGGGCTGGCCGAGGCGACCCACTCGTCGTACAGCGGGCTGATCGAGATCTCGGCCGCCGGCGTGACGAAGGCGGCCGGCCTGGCCTGGTACGCGGAACGGCTGGGCGTCGGCGAGCGGGACGTGCTGGCCTTCGGCGACATGCCCAACGACGTGCCGATGCTGGCCTGGGCCGGACGCGCGGTGGCGGTCGCCAACGCCCACCCGGCGGTACGGGAGATCGCGCACGAGGTCACCGGGCCGAACACCGAGGACGGCGTGGCGGCGTACCTGGAGAAGGTCTTCGAGCTGGACTGAGCGGCCGGGGCGCGTGACGCGCCCCGGCCGACGGGTCACAGGTACTGGCCGGGCGCGTGGCCCTCGCCGGCGCCGGGCATCCCGGGCATGCCTGGGATCACGCCGCCGGGGCCGCTGGGCAGCGCCTGACGGCCCGAGCGCATCTGCTCCAGCTGGACACGGGCGGCCATCTGCTGGGCCACCAGCGCGGCCTGGATGCCGTGGAACAGGCCCTCCAGCCAGCCCACGAGCTGGGCGTGCGCGATCCGCAGCTCGCCCTCGCTCGGCGTCTGCCGCTCGGTGAACGGCAGCGAGAGCCGCTCCAGCTCCTCGCGCAGCTCGGGCGCGAGACCCTCCTTCAGCTCGACGATCGAGCGCTCGTGGATCTCCCGCATCCGGTTCCGGCTGGCGTCGTCCAGCGGCGCCGCCTTCACCTCCTCCAGCAGCTGCTTGATCATGCTGCCGATCCGCATCACCTTGGCCGGCTGCTCGACCAGGCGGGTCGGGTCCTCGCCCTTGCCCTCCTCGTCGGTCTGCACCGTGCCGACCGGGCGGCCGTCCGGCCCGACCACCACCACGGTGCCGGGGATGCCATCGTTGCCCTGCTCGTCGTCCCGTCCGGAATGCGCTTCGGTCATGGCACCCATCTTTACCCACGCCGACCATGTGCACGCGGCCGGACCGGAGGGAGCTACCGTCGCCGCATGCTCTCCGACCCACGCGAGGTGCTGACCCGCCCGTCTCCGCCGCCGGACGCCACAGTCGCCTACGGCGACCACCCGGACCAGCTCGCCGACCTGCGCCGGCCCGCCGGCGACGGGCCGGCCCGGCCGCTCGTGGTCGTGGTGCACGGCGGTTTCTGGCGGGCCGAGTACGACAGGGCCCACACCGGCCCGATGGCGGCGGCGCTGGCCGCGCTCGGCCACCCGGTCGCGCAGATCGAGTACCGCCGGACCGGCCAGCCCGGCGGCGGCTGGCCGCACACCCTCACCGACGTCCGCACCGGGGTCGCCGCCCTGCCCGGTCTGGCCGCCGCCGCGCTGCCCGGCCGGGTGGCGCCCGTACCGCCGATCCTGATCGGCCATTCCGCGGGCGGGCACCTGGCCCTGTACGTGGCCGCGCGCGCCCCGGAGACGGTCGCCGGGGTGGTCGCGCTGGCCCCGGTGGCCGACCTCGCGCAGGCGTACCGGCTGGACCTGGACGGCGGGGCGGTGGCCGCGCTGCTCGGCGGCTCCCCGGAGGACGTGCCGGACCGGTACGCGGACGCGGATCCGTCGAATTTCGTACCCATGCGAACACGGACCGTAGTCGTGCATGGCGAGCAGGATCTTCAGGTTCCCACCTCGATCAGCCGATCCTGGGTGGCCGCCGACCGGGCTGCCGGCGGCACTTCCACCTTGATTGAGCTGCCTGAATGCGAGCATTTCGGGCTGATCGACCCGGAGGCGGCCGCCTGGCCCCGGGTGACACAGGCGTTGCGGTCGCTTCACGATGATCTTCCGGGCATTGACGCAGCGTCGCCGACCAGGTAGAACGCCGAAGGGGTGTGCACCATGGCCACCCCGTCGGGAAGGAAATCGGTGGCACAGATGAACCGCAGGCGGGCTCTGCAACTGCTGGCCGCGCTGGGCACCACCGGACTGGCGGCGGGTTGCGGCTCCGGGGAGGACGACACCGGGGAGCAGGCCGGATCCGGCAGCCCGATCAAGATCGGGCTGATCGTGCCCGGCAGCGGGGCGAACAAGGCCATCGGCGACGAGATCACCAACGGCTTCCAGCTCTACCTCCGCCTGCGCGGCCAGCAGATCGCCGGCCATCCGGTCACGCTGGTGCCGGCCGAGGAGGGCTCCACCGCCGCCAGCGGCAAGGCCGCCGTGGAGCGGCTGATCAAGGAGGGCGTGCTCGCGCTCACCGGCGTGGTCAGCCCCACCGTGATGACCGGCATCAAGGACTCGGTCGAGCAGGCCCGGGTGCCGCTGATCGGCTCCAACGCCTCCCCCTCGACGCTGCAGGGCGTCGTCTACATCTGGCGCACGTCGTACGTGCTGACCGAGCCGGGCGAGGCGCTCGGGGAGTACCTGCGCCAGAAGCTCGACGCGTCGAGCCGCATCGCCATCTTCGGCACCCGCGGCCAGGGCAGCCAGGACGTCGTCGAAGGGCTGCGGCGCGCGTACGAGCGGGGTCGCCGGCTCACCGAGGACCCGATCTACACCGACGACTCCGACAACCCCTCGCGGAATCTCTACGCCGGGCCGATCCGCAAGGCGCTGGAGCGGAAGCCGGACGCGGTCTTCTGCCACTACTCGGGCGCCCAGGCCGTCCAGTTCGTCAAGCAGCTCTACGCCCTGGGCTACCGGGGGCCGATCTACGCCCCCGGGTTCCTCACCGAGGGCACCGCGCTGGACCAGCTCGACGACGGCGAGAAGGGCCGCGACCGCAAGCTGATCGAGGCGAACGGCATCGAGACCGCGCTCAACTACTCGGCCGATCTCAACAACACCGCGAACCGGATCTTCGCCTCGGCGTACCGGAAGACGTTCAACTCCGCGCCGACCACGTACGCGATGGCCTCCTACGACGCCGCGCTGGTGCTGGACAAGGCGATCCGGCTGGCCGGGGCGAACCCGTCCCCGCAGCAGGTCAACCTGGCGCTCGGCAAGGTCGGCCAGGTGGACAGCCCGCGCGGCCCCTGGCAGTTCAACCAGACCCGTACCCCGCAGCAGAAGTGGTACCTGCGCCGGGTGCAGACCGACGGCCGGCTGCTGTCCAACATCGTGATCAACGAGCTGGCCACGCTGGGCTGACCGGCCCCCGTACGCGACGAAGGGCGGTCTCCCCACCGGGAGGCCGCCCTTCGCGCCGAGGCGTGGTTCAGTGCCGCAGTTCGGCGATGCAGCACTTCACGCTGCCACCGCCCTTCTTCAGCTCGGACAGCTCCACCGGGACCGGGTGGTAGCCGGCCGCCTTCAACTTGCCGGCCAGCCGCGTCGCCTCGTTGTTCAGCACCACGTTGAGCCCGTCGCTGACCAGGTTCAGGCCGAACGCCAGCGCGTCCTCGTCGTCGGCGACGATCGCGTCCGGGAACAGCTGGGCCAGCACCTTCTGGCTGGCGGCGGAGAAGGCGCCCGGGTAGTAGACGATGTTCTCGTCGTCGATCGAGGCGAGCGCCACGTCCAGGTGGTAGAAGCGCGGGTCGATCAGGCGCAGCGAGACCACCGGGCGGCCGAGCGCCTCCTGCGCCTCGGCGTGCGCGGCCGGTTCGGTCCGGAAGCCGTGCCCGGCGAGGATCAGGCCGCCGTGGGCCTCCGGCAGGTACGCGAAGTCGCCCTCGCCCTCGTTGGTCTCGTTCGGGGCGATGAACCGCCAGCCCTGCTCCTCGTAGAACGCCCGGTGCACGGCGGCCTCGGCGGTCCGCTGCTCGTGCTTGAACCGGGCCCCGTAGACGGTGCCGTCGACCACGAACGCGCCGTTCGCCGCGTAGACCATGTCCGGCAGCCCCGCCTCGGGCGTGAGCAGGTGCACGTCGTGGCCGAGCCCGACGAGCGTCTCCCGCAGCCGGTCCCACTGCTTGACCGCCAGGTCGGCGTCGACCGCCGTGGTCACGTCCATCCACGGGTTGATCGCGTACTCGACCGTGAAGTGCTCGGGCGAGCACATGAGATATGTCCGCTTTCGCGAGACTCGCTGCTGGTTCACGGTCACCAAGAGTAGGTACGGTACAACTTTGGTAACAGCCACAAGCATTGCTTCCCGGGAGCAGAACGTTGCAGATAGACGCGGTAGACCAGCGAATCATTGCGTTGCTCGTGGCTGACGCCCGCGCCTCGTACGCGGACATCGGCACCCGGGTGTCACTCTCCGCCCCCGCCGTCAAGCGACGGGTCGACCGACTCCGGGCCGCCGGGGTGATCCGGGGATTCACCGCCGTCGTCGACCCGGCCGCTGTCGGCTGGACCACCGAGGCGTTCGTCGAGCTGTTCTGCGCCGGCCGGACCACCCCGGCACAGATCGGCGCCGCCGCCCGACGGCACCCCGAAGTGGTCGGCGCGTACACCGTCTCCGGCGAGGCCGACGCGCTCGTGCACCTGCGCGCCGCGGACATCTCGCACCTGGAGGAGGCGCTGGAGCGGCTGCGCGCCGAATCGTTCGTCACCTCGTCCCGCAGCACCATCGTGCTCTCCCGGCTGGTCGAGTCCCCCGGCGTCGGACCGTCCACGCCTTGACCTCAACCTCGCTTCATGTCGTGCACTGGTGACCGGCTCGAAGCGAGGGGGCGGTATGCGTGCGGTGTGGCTGCGGGAGTTCGGCGGACCGGAGGTGCTCGTGCCCGGGACGGCACCCGATCCGGCACCCGGACCGGGCCAGGTGCTCGTCGACGTGGCACACGCGAACATCACGTTCGTCGAGACGATGTTCCGGGCCACCGGCTTCGGGCCGTTCGACGCCGAACTGCCACTGATCCCCGGCAACGGCGTCGGCGGGACGATCACCGAACTCGGACCCGGCGTCGATCCGGCGCTCGCCGGGCGCGTCGTGGTCACCGCCACCGGCGGCACCGGCGGGTACGCCGAGCGCGTCGTGGTCGACCGGAGCGCCCCTGTCCCCGTACCCCCGGGGTTGGCCCTGGACGCGGCGGTGGCGCTGATGGCCGACGGCCGGACCGCCCTGATGCTGGCCCGGGCGGCCGGGCTGCGGCGCGGCGACCGGGTCCTGGTGGAGGCGGCGGCCGGCGGCGTCGGGTCGCTGCTCACGCAGTTGGCGGCGGCGTCCGGGGCGACGGTGGTGGCCGCCGCCGGCGGCCCGGCGAAGGTGGCCGGGCTCCGCGCGGCCGGCCTCGACCTGGCAGTCGACTACCGGCAGCCCGGCTGGACCGGCCGGGTCCGGGACGCCGTCGGCGCGGTCGACGTGGTGTTCGACGGCGTGGGCGGACCGCTCGCCCGGGAGGCGTTCGACCTGCTCGACCCGGGCGGGCGGATGCTCAGCTTCGGGCTCGCCGGCGGCGCCTGGGCGGACATCCCGGCCGAGGCGGCCACCGCACGCGGCGTCACGCTGCTGAGCCCACGGCCCGGCCCGGACGAACTGCGCGCCCTCACCGAGGCGGCGCTCGCCGAGGGCGCCGCCGGCCGGCTGCGACCGCAGATCGGGCAGCGCTTCCCGCTGGACCGGGCCGCCGACGCGCACGCCGCGATCGAGGCCCGGCAGACCGTCGGCAAGACCCTGCTCGACGTGCGTTGACCCGGCTCAGAGGTACATGCCGGTGCGGTGCTCCTCGGCCCGGGCCGGCTTGTCCCCCTCGCCGAAGAAGCGCTTGCCGCCGAACTCGCCGTGCAGACGGTCGTCCAGCTCGTCCGCGAGACCGGTCATCACCTGCACTGCGAGCATCAGGTGGGTGGGCTGGAAGTTGCGGCCGAACACCGGAATCGAGGCCCACACCGTGTCGTCGGCGCAGTAGAGCCGCCCGATCGGCATCCGGTTGGTCAACTCGGACAGCTTCACGTACAGGCGCTCGGTCGGCTCGACCTCGGTCAGCACCGGCGAGAAGACGTCCACGAGCGGCGGGTTGTCGCGCACCCGGACGAACACCATCGCCGAGCCGGCCCGGATGTTGATGTCACCGTCGGAGTCGACCTGAAGCTGGTCGGACGCGGACTTCAGCATGGTCGACACGACGGTGCGGACCCGCTCCTCCAGGGCCAGCACGTCGTTCTCGCCGGACTGCGCGGCCGCCGCCGCGGCCAACGCCTCGTCCAGGTCGGCCTCGACGTCGCGGTCCGGGCCGAACTCGCTGCGGGCGGTACCGAGCGGCTCCACCGGCAACGGCTCACCCTCGGTGTCGTGCACCAGGTAGACGAGGAAGGCGGGATGCGGGGCGCCGTAGACGTCACGCAGCGTCCGGGACAGCACGGCGGCCAGCCGGGTCGCCTCGTCGGTGCCGCAGTCCAGCCCGAACTGCTCACCGGAACCCGGCACCACGCCCGGCGGCGACCAGCCGAGCGCCACCATGTCGGCCACCGCCGCCCGGTCCAACCGGTAGCCCTGGGGCAGCGTGGCGTTGCCGACCGCCCGGGCCGAGAGGCGACCCTCCTCGCCCGCGTCCACGCTCACCGAGTAGACGGCGTCCCCGGTGCCGGAGGCGGTCGGATCGAGTGTCACCTCCAGGTGACCACCGGCGGGCAGTGCGCGTAGCCGCTCGGCGAGCGCCCGCGCGAACTCACGCCAGGCCTCGGTGACCTTGGCCCGCAGATCGGCGGTGGTCGGCTCGTCGAGCAGGATCGACTCGTGATGCTCCGGCGCGCTGCCGGTGGCGTGGTGTTCCGGCGCGCTGCCGGCAGGCTTGTCGACCGGCGCCGAGGGGTGGTCTGCCGTCATGATCGCCTCCGTCCGTCCCCGCCACCCTACCCACGCGCGGCGGCCACCGAATCACGCGCAAGGCGCTATTCCGCGGGCGTGGACCCACCCAGATCCACCGGCCACGAGCCGGCCAGCGCGCTGAGCCGCTCGGCCGCCGCCGCCGGGTCCGCCCCGCGCCCCACCGCCACCCCCAACAGGTACGCGGTGACCGGCGCCCCCGGCCGGACCACCTGATGCGCCACGTCCCGGGCCACGTCCAGCACTGTCGGCACCGGCACCCCGGCCGGGTCCAGGTCCAGCTCGGCGCAGACCGCCGTGACCCAGTCGTCCAGCACCGTCATCTCGACCACTCCTCCGCCCGGCGTACGTCCTCGTCAGTGTCGCAGTCGAACCAGGGCGGAGGACCCGAGCCGGACCACGACACCTCGCGTACGGCGACACCGGTCAGCAGTCCGCGTACCGGCGCCCCGTCGAGGGTGCCGCCCCGCGTCGCGGCGAGCCGGTCGAGGGCGGCCCGCAGGGCCGGTAACCGCCACACCGCGCAGAGCTGCTGGCGGCGGCCGTCGCCGTCCACGTAACAGGCGAGGGCGACGGTCGGTCCGCGCGGGGGGAGCGCTGATGCCCGCTCGGTAGCGCGGTCGAGTTCCCGATCAGCGGCCGGTTCGCGTTCCCGCTCGGCGGCCCGATCGTGTTCCCGCTCGGCGGCCAGGTCGCGTTCCCGCTCGGCGGCCGGGGTGTCGAGCGCGTGCCGCAGCTCGGTCACGGCGGCGGCGGTGAGCAGCGGGAGATCGGCGGCGAGCAGGGCGACTGTTGTCGTACCCGGGTCGAGCAGCGCCAGCCCGGCCGCAATGGCGGCCACCGGCCCGCCACCGGGTGGCTCCTCACGTGTCGTCCGGACGCCGCCGGGCACCGGACCGGACGGGCCGACCACGATCCGCTGGTCCGCGTCGGCCACCGCGGCCAGTACCCGGTGCAGCATCGGCCGGCCGCCGACCGGACGGGCCGGTTTGTCGACGCCGCCCATCCGCCGGGCCGCGCCACCGGCAAGGACCACCGCCGCGTACCCCGTCACCGCCTCACCCTATCCACGGCCACGACCGTCGAATCCCGGCTCGGACACGAGGCCCGGGCCCGTGCCCGGCTTCGCTGGCGGTTTTCCGACGTTGATCAACTCCATCTCGCCGAAGTGGCGGCATCCGGGGCCCTCCGATACCGCCACTTCGGCGATCTGGTGTCGATCATGATCGGCTGGGCCGGCGGGGCACGTGAAGGAGTGGGGTGGGGTGCGGGCAGTGGAGGGGCCGGGGAGGATAGCGGGATGGGACGGGCGACAGACCGGCGG